>NZ_JAWQFN010000002.1:0-540881 GCF_033436765.1 Defluviimonas sp. D31 | reverse complement strand
CCGCGCGTCAGCTTTGTGGGGAGCACACGCGTCAAGACGCGCGATAGTCCCAACCGTTGGGGACTATTCCGCCGCTACGCCGACCAACTTTGCGCCGGGATTGACACGCGGCCCTCGTCGAGGCGCGGCGCATCACTGTGGACACGACCCGGATCGCGTCCGAGTCCTTCCCGATGGCCGTGCCGCCCGAGGAGGCCGAGCGCCGCTGCCGCCGCGCGCTGATGGAAGCGTGGGTGGGGCGCGAGACCGCGGCCTTCCGTCTGCCGCCCTCGCGGCTCGCGCTGGATCCGGCCGATGCGATCCGGCTCGCCCATGACGGGCGGCTGGTGGATCTGCGGCTCGTCTCCATCGCCGACGCCGAGGCGCGCGGCATAGAGGCGGTCCGCCAGGACCGGGCGACCTACGATCTGCCGCCCGGCGATCCGCGCGCGGCATCGCTGACGCGCGCCGTCGTGTTCGGCGCGCCGGACGCGGTGCTGATGGACCTGCCGCAGCTGACCGAGGATCAGCCCGCGCATCGGCCGTTCGTCGCCGCCCACGCGGTTCCCTGGCCGGGCGAGATGGCGGTGTTCCGCAGCCCCTCGACCGATGGCTTCGAGCTGCTGGCCACGTTCGGCAGCCGCGCCCGGATTGGCACGCTGGTCTCTGATCTCTACGCGGGGCCCACCTCGCGCTTCGACCTCGGCAATGCGCTGGTCGTCGACCTGTTGACCGGCACGCTGGAAAGCGTCACCGACCTGACGCTGTTCGGCGGGGCGAACGCGCTCGCGATCGAGAGCGCGCCCGGCACCTGGGAGATCGTGCAGGCGGGCGCGGCGGAGCTGCTCGCCCCCGGCAGGTATCGGCTGACACGGCTCCTGCGCGGCCAGCGCGGTACGGAAGGCGCGATGGGCAACCCGGCCCCCGCTGGCGCCCGCGTCGCAGTGATCGACGACAGCCTCGCATCGCTGCCCATCGCCGAGGCTGATCTCGGCATCCCGTGGAACTGGCGCATCGGTCCAGCCAGCCGCCCGGTCAGCGACGAGACCTACGTGGCGCAGGCCTTCACGCCCACGGGCGCCGGGCTTCGGCCGTTCTCGGTCGCCCATGTCGAGCAGCCATGGCGCACGCCGCGCTCGCCCGGCGATCTCACCATCCGCTGGACGCGCCGGTCGCGCGCGCTCGCCGCCGACAGCTGGGGAGGACTGGAGGTGCCGCTGGCCGAGGAACTGGAAGTCTACGAGGTCGAGATCCTCGACGGCACTGCCGTGAAGCGGGTGCTGACCGCTTCCAACGCCAGCGCCATCTACACCGCCGCCCAGCAGACCGCAGATTGGGGCGCACCGCTCGCCCTCGGCGACAGCCTCACGATCCGCATGTTCCAGCTCTCCGCCCTTATCGGGCGAGGAGCGCCCAAGACCGTCACGCTTTTGTTCTGAAGGCCATCCCATGTCCGACGCCACGACCCATCTTCTGCTGCCCTACATCCTCGCGGCGCAGGCCCAGAAGCACGTCACCCACAACGAGGCGCTGAGGATCCTCGACGGGCTCGTCCAGCTCTCCGTCCTAGACCGGGATCTGACCGCACCGCCCGGAAGCCCTGACGACGGCGACCGCTACATCGTCGGCTCGGGCGCGACTGGCGACTGGGCGGGCTGGGACCTGAACGTGGCGCTCTGGACGGATGGGGCCTGGCTCCGCCTGCCGCCGCGCATCGGCTGGCGGGCATGGGTCGAGGACGAGGGGCTGCTGCTGGTCTACGACGGCGCGGACTGGACCGGGACAACGCCGGGCGCGCTGCAGAACCTCTCGCTGCTGGGGCTGGGGACGACGGCGGATACGTCGAACCCGTTCTCGGCCAAACTGAACGCCGCGCTCTGGACCGCCAGGACCGTGGCCGAGGGCGGCACCGGCGATCTCTTCTACACCATGAACAAGGAGGCGGCCGGCGACGATCTCGGGCTCACGCTGCAGACCGGCTTCGTCACCAAGGCGCTGGTCGGGCTCTTCGGCTCCGACCGTTTCCGCCTCGCGGTCTCGGCCGACGGCAGCACCTTCTTCGACGGGCTCAGCGTCGACAACGCCACCGGCATCGTCGATCAGCCCCGGCTGCCGCGGTTCAAGGCCTGGACGAACTACGACAACTACGTGGGCGTCGGGACCTGGACCAAGATCGGCCTCAACAACACCGACACCAACGATCAGGGAGCCTTTGACGCCGCGAACAACCACTTCGTGGCCCCCGTGGACGGCACCTACCTCTTCGGCGCGACGCTGCTCTACAAGGTGAACTCCAGCACGACGGCGCGCATGCGCGGGCGGCTCGTGCTGAACGGCACGACCGAAATCCGCGGCTCCCTCGGCGAAATCTCCGCCACCCACGTCTCGCTCGCCACCGCGATCTGGCTGCAGACCATGGTGCCGCTCACCGCGGGCGATACCGTCGAGCTGCAGGGGTATTTCCGGGTCGCGGACGGCTATTTCGCCGCCGACCAGACGTCCTTCTGGGGCGCGAAGATCGGCTGAGGGAGGCACGCCATGGCCCCACAACGACCCGAGGACGGCTTCGTCCGCATGCCCGAGCACGAATCCGCTCGAACGCGTCAACCGCGAGATCAAGCGCCGCGCCGACGTCGTCGGGATCTTCCCCAACGACGGAGCCATCGTCCGCCTGGTCGGCGCGCTGATGCTGGAGACAAACGACGAATGGGCAGTCGCAAGGCGATACATGTCGCTTGAAACCCTCGCCCGCGTGACCGACAATCCAACCGTCAGGCTGCCCGCAGTGGCCGTCTGATCAAGCCCTGACCTCTCCGAGGGTCGGCGCTCCTACACCACGCCGTGGGACACTATCGTGAGCCATGACGCGCGACAGACAGGGCATCGGAGCCTTGTTGCCCGTGGAGACGCCACGACAAGACGGCCTGGACGGGACTATTTTCTGCATAAGTGAAAGGCAGTGCGGTGCATAGGGCAGGGCGAATACGTCCTGGGAGCAAGCTTCGCGAGCGTTCCGGGGCGCCTCAGTCTGATTTCTGGAGTAGTGGAGCGAGGACAATATTTTGTTCATGAGCTGGTCGTCCTTCGTGGCCTTCGACGAGCCCAAGGCGCCGCTTCGCATAATAGGCGACGGCACGGCGCACCTCCAGGTCCAGAACGCCGTCCGTCATCCCATAGTCCATCATCACCACGCTCTTCTGATGATCTGTGAGATTTGGGTGTGGAACGATGCGAAGGCGCACCTTCTCTTGCCAGTCTTGGTCTTCTTCGGGTATCCGCCCTTCGCGCAAACCGGCGGACAGCTTCTGTTCCATCTCATCAGCAAGCTCTACGAACGAACATCGATCATCGTCACCACCAACCTGGCCTTCGGTGAATGGCCCAGCGTGTTCGGTGATGCCAAGATGACAACCGCGCTGCTCGACCGGCTCACGCATCACTGCGAGATCGTCGAAACCCGCAACGAAAGCTGGCGCTTCAAAAACCGTGCATAGCACCAATCCGAAACCCCGCAGGCCCGCCGCAGCTGCGTTACATGAGGACTACGCAGCGCCGGGCCTGCTCAGCACCAGAGGGGTCAATATTGGATGCCGATAGGGGGTCAAAGTTCAATGCCGATTGACAGCCATACGACCTTCCGGGACGTGACACGCAGCTATTCAGCCAGCTCTATGTCATTCAATTGCCAACTCTTGTCAAAGAAAGGCATGCGCGGACCGTAAAACCTGAAATAGGTGAACCAGTTCTGCCCTTCCGCAGTTTGCACCCAGTTCTTTTCAAACCCTTCGGGAGCCGTCGGCCCAATGTACACGGACGTGCTACCATCCGAATTCTGCATCAACCCGTCCAGTGAGTTGATCTCCGCCCGTTTCAATTCGTTCCGAAGCATGGAACGTGAATGATTGTCGTAGATGGTCAACGCCCAGAACTGATCGACAGGTGGGTCTGCCGGAACGAGCAGCGTGTAGTTTTTTCCACCGTCAAAGCCTCCGCCTTCTGCGGATTCATACTGGCTCAAATAGGCGCTTCCGGGTCCCGGTTCGGTCATTTTCATTGCCCAGGTGGAGCCGATGGCCTCATGAAAATACGAGGCTCGTTCGAACATCTGCCCGTGTGTCTCGTCGACTTGATCTGGTCGCTGGACAAGCGTGGTGAACCACCGCTTGTCATCGTAGTACCGTGCGCCTTCAAACCGCTTCTGGAAGGTATTGTTTATCGACATCAAATAGCCGACGTGTTCGGCTTCGATCAGCAGTTTCTGGAGCTCTGGGTCGGGATTGAATTCCTTGCCCTTCTCGATGCCCAGGTTCTTCAGTATCGCGTAAAAAAACTGGTCCCGGTCGAGCATTTTCTCTCTCTGAACGATGTCGTTCAGGTTTTCCCAGAATTCCATGCCATGTGGCTGATACTGCATGAAAACATCCGTCTCCTTGCGCAACTTTTCGCGTCCCGCAAGTTCTGGCTTGAGATAGGGGTAGGAATCGAACCCTTCGGTTACCTTGTCATGTTCGGGTCCGAATGGCTCCATGTTGCGCGTCCCCAGCCAGACAACATTGGTCGGGCTGTGGACGACTGTATAGCTGCCATCGTTCTCCGGCACGTCCTGATCGGGACCGACGACAAGCAATTTGATCCCTCTGCCCTGCTCTTTGCCAGCAACGCCGACGTCGAGAACGGGCCGTTGCCAGTAATCGCCAACGTACCCGGCGGTTGCGCCAGGAGGAATAATCCACACAGCGGGGCCCTGAGTTTCCAGGTTCACGAATGAGATCACATAAGTGACGGCCGTGTTGGGCGTCAGGACGCCACCGGCGCCGACATACCCTGTGTAGAGCGAAATCTGGCCATCCAGGTCAGGGCTGGCACCCATATCGACATTCGCGTTTTCCCAACCCTTCAACCCTGTCGCGGGAAGAGACCAGAGATAGGTCATGACGGCGCCATAGTAGTCCATGGCGTCGAAAAGTTTTTTGCTCGACTCGGGCGTTGGCACGCCACTCTTCATTTCAAGCCCGCTCAGGGTGAATGAATCGACGGCCACATCACCTTCGACGGTTTCGGACAATGCTTTGTCTGCCTGCAAACCGGACAGCAGAAAAAGCGAAGTGATAGCAGTAACAAGTACGGTCTTTTTCATGGTAGCGTTCTCCTGGCTTGTCTGTATTGGCTAGAGCTCTACTCGCTGGGAAGTCTCACCGGTCGTTCTGCTGTCCAGGCTTTCCCCAATCGTTCGAGATCTGGCCCGTAGATTCTGAAACCCACGAAGAAATCATTCTTGGTTGTTGGAATCCAGTTATTTTCGTGGCCCTCCGGTGCTTCCGGCCCAAAGAACACGTCGACAGACCCGTCTTCATTTTGCTGCAAATTCTTATTCAGAGAACTGATCGCGTATTTCTTGTGGGGATTTTCGATCATGGATGCGGTCTCAGCGTCGTAGAGAATCACCGACCAAAAGCTGGTGGCGGGCACATTGGGCGGAAGGTGCAGTTTGTAGGTCTTCCCGGGCTCCAACGGCCGGTCCTCGGTATCGGAAAATGTGATGGCGTAGTAGGTGGAGCTTCCCATATTCCGAGGCGGCCAGATAGCCAGGCCGAAGTAAGCGGCCCGCTCATCGACCTGAATGTAGTCGTCCGTCGTGAAGTCCGGGTCCCATGTCTCAGCCAGTCCTAGCGCTTTCCAGCCTTCAAGAACGCTGGGCGGCCATGACTGTGTCATGTTGTACTTGGCGGTCATCCAACCGATATCTGCAGCTTGCTGCAACAGCTCCAGTGTTTTCCGGTCCGTAGGGAAAGGCTGTCCTTTCTCTATCCCCAGCGATCGAAGCATGCCGATCGGATACTTGTCTTTTTCCTGAATGGGTTCTTTGCTGATGTAGTCATGCATCAGCCGGAATGCGCCAACGCCCTTATCGACTTCGCCTCCCACTGACTTCTTCAGCAAATCAAAGTAATTCTGCTTCCGCTGGGGATCGGATAGTGGATAAACCCTGACCCGTTTAACCCGGGCAATTGCATCGTCGATAGTCCCTTCGCCCAGCATCACTGAACGCAACCCCAGGCGTACCTGGAACGAATTGGATTGAATGGGTAGATAGCCCTCGGGCACTTCCCCCGAATAATCCGGAGGGAGAATCAGGTACTTGCCGCCCTTACCCTGATCCGGCGTAACTTCAGGAATGCCAAGATCCGTCAAAGCAACCTGCCATACATCAATAATCGATCCGAACAGGTACCCTTTATCGTCCATTGCGGGCTGCTCGTAGACGACGGGACCATCGTACAACTCCATGTGAACCGCGGCGTACACCGTCTCATTGTTGAAGGTCGAAAGCTTGACATCGTGACCGGAATATCCGCCGAAATAAGTAACATCCAGCATGTCGCCACCCGAAGCCTCGATGAGGGCATCGCGACCAGCGTAGGACTGATTAATCGGCAGAGCCCACAAGTAAAGCTCAACGCCACGACTGAGCAGAAGGTTGCTAGTGAGTGTTTCGACATCCTGCGGGAGAGGATATCCGCGCTTGATGGTGATCCCATTCACCTTATCGGTCTCCAGCTGGGCATGGGCGCCTGCTGAGACGATTAGGAGAGCAGCAAAGACCGCGCCGATTGGTGTTATGAATTTTCTAAGTTTCATGATTCCGATGGCTCCCGCTCTTTGGTTTGGTGAGTTCTTGCCACTCAAGTCCCGCAGGGGTGCTTGGCGTCGTGCTCTGCAACCTCCTGTTCGCGGCTCACTTTACTATCGCAAAATTAACCAGTTAGCAGTGACTGTCAACGGCGGAGCAAAATCCGGTTACGGGGCGGAGCAAAAGTCGGCCAGTCTGGGCGTGACCGGCGCCTTGGCAAACGTGCTCCCCATATAGCTGACGGTTGCCAAGGCGCCTTGGTCCGCATCATGAAACCGGCCCCAGCGGCTGACATCATAGACCAGAATGGCCTTTAATTCGCTTGGCCGGTTCTTACCTCTGCCATCAGGTTCTGCAGCGCCTCGCGACCGTCCAGCCGCAACCCGGACCGACCGGAGGCCTCGAAGACGCGCAGGATCTGCAGGCCCCGGGCGGTGGCGTAATCCCGAATGATGTCGAGTTGGTTCTCAGTCGAGTACTTCTGGTGATCGGTCGACATCCGCACATAGGCGACGGCTGGGATATCCTGTCCGGCCTCGTCACCTTTGTCCTCGCTGTTGTATCGACCGTTATTCAAATCGGGTTTTCCTTTTCAGCCTTTTTTGGGTTCAAATTTTCCATCTGGCACAAACTCGTCTGGAAATTCGTTTCCTGAAACGGGCAAGGTCTTTCCGTTTTCCCGGCGGTCATTTTTCAAACTCCAATTCATTACTGCGCTCCCAAAATCAGTAGTGTCCGTCAAGCGCGGTCCAATGACCCGCAACGGACAAAATCGACTCCCGCCGTTTTCATGGTTCTTCAATTGTTTAACGAAGAAGGACGTGAAAATGCGCGTGAAGATGGGCACAGTTGTGCCGAAAATGGGCACATTTGTGCACCTGGTCGACGAGCCAACAGATTATCGAACCGCCATAGCGATGGCTCTGCACGAAGAGTTGGACGACACACACAGGGCAATCAAAATGGCCATGCGCTGGACGGGTGCCAGCGAACGCACCGTGAGGTACTGGTTCTCGGGCGAGCGGGGGCCGAGCGGCGACCATCTGATCGCCCTCGCGCGGCATTCGGATGCTGTGCTCTATGTTGTTCTTGCACTTGCGGGCCGCCACATTGTCGAGGAGGCAGACGATTGAGGGACGAACGATGATCGGCGGGAGCAGGGTGCAGCTCACTCTTGTTTTGTGTGCGTTTTTGGTTATATTGAATACAGGCGAGATGAGAGGTGCCGTGCCATGTCCCGAACGACCACGATGACCGTCCGTCTTGGTGGGGCACTGAGTGACTTCGTGTCGGCCAACGTAGGCGATGACGGGTCCTATGAGAACGTCAGCGAGTACATCCGTGACCTGATCCGGCGTGACAAGGAGAGGGCGGAGCAGGAAGCCTTCAACCGGCTGAAGGGCGAGCTTACCCTTGCCTTCGCAGCCCCGGAGGAGACATACCAGTCATTGACGGCGGCCGAGGTGATCGCGCGGAACCGGGCCTGATCCAGTGCCCGCCATTCGTATTCAGGAAGGGGCGTCGCACCGCCTCGATGGCATCTACCGCTACACCCGTGACAGGTGGGGAGATGATCAGGCCGAGAAATACATCACCGGCCTGTTCGCCGCCTTCGACAAGATCGCAGCACACGGTGTCGCGTCGAAACCGATCCCAGCCGAGTTTGGTGTTGAAGGGTTCTTCTTTCGATACGAGCGTCATTTCGTCTACTGGCGTCATCTATCGAATGGCGACATCGGGATCGTGACCATCCTGCATGAGCGCATGCATCAGATCGACCGCTTCCGGGATGACTTTGGGCTCGGCTGATCGGACGCCTTTTCACGGCGCATCAGATTTGCGCAGCGTGGAATCGTCAATGTTTGCACGGTCCAGCGGTAACAGTAGCCACCTACTTGCTGGAGGTGAGGAGGATGCCGCTCTCACCAGACGGCATCACCACGTGAGACGCTTGCAGTGCTGGAAGCGCTCGTGGGGTGCATTGCGCGAAAAATATTAATTTAAAATCAATGGCTTGATGTGGAGAAGGTTCGACGCCAGTCCCGTTCCCTCCGCCACATACACCATTTAATCTATTCATATCGTTGAACGTTTAACGTCACGACCCTGGTACTTCCCCCTAAATTTCCCCCATATCCTTAGGTGTTTGATCCCAGGGTTTGATGGTGCGATCCATTCGTCGGAATGGAAGGAAGCACTATGGGACAAGTTCGTCACGGCAGCGCCACGACCACGCACGCCGTCAGAGCTGCAATACAGCGATCGCAAGCTTCGACCGCGGCGCTGAGCCGGGAGCTCGGTATCAACCCGAAGACGGTCGCCAAGTGGCGGAAGCGCGAGACGGTCGAGGATTGCAAGACCGGTCCGAAGGAACCGCGCTCGTCCGTTCTCAGCGAAGCGGAGGAGGCGATGGTCGTCGCATTCCGAAGGCATACGCTTCTGCCGCTGGACGATTGTCTCTATGCCCTTCAACCCTCGATCCCGCATCTGACACGATCGGCACTTCATCGGTGTCTTCAGCGTCATGGCATCTCGCGGCTACCGGACGTCGAGGGCGACAAACCCAAGCGGCAGCGTTTCAAACGCTACCCCATCGGCTTCTTTCACGTCGATATTGCCGAGGTACAGACCGCCGAGGGAAAGCTCTACCTCTTCGTGGCCATCGACCGCACCAGCAAGTTCGCGGTCGCCCAGCTCATTGAAAAGGCTGACAGGCGCACCGCATGGGAGTTCCTGGAACACCTGCTCGAGGTAGTTCCCTATCAGATCCACACGATCCTCACTGACAATGGGATCCAGTTCGCCGACCAGCCAAGGAACCGGAACACCGCATATTCCAGGCAAATGCGCTTCGACATGATCTGCGAGGCAAACGGGATCGAGCACAGGCTGACGAAACCCAACCACCCTTGGACCAATGGCCAGGTCGAGCGGATGAACCGCACGATCAAGGACGCGACAGTGAAACGCTTCCATTACGAGAGCCATAATCAGCTCCGCAGCCACCTCGAAGACTTCATGGCCGCTTACAACTTTGCTCGCAGGCTCAAGACCCTCAGCGGCCTCACGCCCTACGAATATATCTGCAAAGTCTGGACTTCAGAGCCGGACAGATTCATCGTCGATCCGATCCACCAGATGCCGGGACTGAACACTTAGGGTCAGGACCCATTAATTGACTTGCGGGTGACCTGCCGGCGTGATTCACGCTCCCGAACTGATGGGGGCATGATGAGCAATCTTTTCTGGCTGACCGATGAGCAGATGGCGCGGCTCCAGCCGTTCTTTCCCAAGAGCCATGGTAAGCCGAGGGTCGATGACCGGCGCGTGTTGAGCGGGATAATCTTTATCAATCGCAATGGTTTGCGGTGGCGCGATGCGCTGTCCGCATATGGCCCGCCGAAGACGCTCTACAACCGATGGAAGCGCTGGAGCGAGATGGGCGTGTTCGCCAGGATCTTCGAGGGGCTGGCCTCGGAAGCGACCGACGAGACGACGATCATGATCGACGCGACTTATCTGAAAGCCCATCGCACGGCATCGAGCCTGCGGTCGAAAATGGGGGATGCGGGCGGCTGATCGGGCGGACCAAGGGCGGCATGAACACCAAGCTGCACGCCGTCACCGATACCAACGGACGACCCATACGCTTCTTCATGACCGCCGGGCAGGTCAGTGACTACGCCGGCGCGGCGGCGCTCCTGAGCAATCTGCCAAAGGCCGACTGGCTGCTCGCCGACCGGGGCTATGATGCGGATTGGTTCCGCCAAGCCCTGAAAGACAAGGGGATCAAGCCCTGCATCCCGGGCAGGAAGTCCCGAGGCAAGCCCGTCAGATACGACAAGCGCCGCTACAGACGCCGCAACCGCATCGAGATCATGTTCGGCAGGCTCAAGGATTGGCGGCGGGTGGCAACCCGCTACGACAGATGCCCCAAGGTCTTCCTCTCGGCCGTCGCCCTCGCCGCAACCGTAATGTTCTGGCTATGAGTCCTGACCCTAGAAAAGGCCGCGGCGCGGTTGTTGGTCTCGTCAGCGCTCCGCAATGCACTTTGCCTTTCAGATCATTTCTTGGTGCCTTCTTTCCATGCGAGAGGGCAGAAAGGAACGGCCTAATTCTATTCCTCTGACAATACCGTTCACATGCCTCCCGGCGACCGGAGGTGACCGGGCACTGCCGTATTCAAAACTCGCCGAGATGTGGCTCGAGGAACAACCTGCAGGCGGCCTGCGCTTCTTTTGCGGTCATGGAGGCGGGTTCGATGCAGTGCTGGATGCCAAGCCCATCGACAAGGCAGACGAACGACCGGGCGAGTGCGTCGGCGTCCGTGTCGCGCCCCTTCGCCCTGGAGACTTCGCGGATCGCCTCGGCGACATCTCCGACATAACGGGCGTATTGCACCCGGTGCTCGGCTCCGAGGTCCGGATTGATCGAGATCTGGCCCCAGAGCGTCAGCCAGATGTTGAACGCTTCCCGGTTGAAGACCTCGGGCGCGAAAAAGGCATCGAGCAGCGCTGAAAGCCGCGTCTCGCCCGGTGCCACGTCTCGGGCCAGCCTGGTAGAGCCGTCATACATGGTCGCGTAGACCGCCGCCAGCAGCGCGTTCATCGAGCCGAAGTGATGGCTGATCAGGCCTCGGGACACGCCCGCCTCGGCACAGATCTTGTCGACCGTGAACTCCTGGATGCCGCCCCGCGCCATGCAGGCGAGCCCCGCCTCGATCAGCNAGCGCGTTCATCGAGCCGAAGTGATGGCTGATCAGGCCTCGGGACACGCCCGCCTCGGCACAGATCTTGTCGACCGTGAACTCCTGGATGCCGCCCCGCGCCATGCAGGCGAGCCCCGCCTCGATCAGCGTCGAGCGTCGCTCCTCGCTGGTCATGCGGACATATCTCGGCGCTGTCGGCTTCTGCTTCATCGAGGTTCCTTGACAGAGGTGGCGCCCAAAGTCGGGCGCCACCCCGGAGGTCAGACTTTCGTGAACCTTACCGGATCGGGATGCCCGTCCGAAAGTATGAACGGGCTGAGGTTCGCGTCGTGGATTGCCACCAGCGGCTCAAAGCATATGAAAACGAAATCGCCGGATTCCTCCATCAGATCCTCCATCCGATTGAACATAGCCTTGCGCTTTGCCGTGTCCTGCTCGACCAGCGACTTCTGGTACAGCTCCTCGTATTCAGCGCTGTCGAAGAAGCTCCAGTTGTAAACGCCGATCTGGTCGGGGCGGAACCAGACGAGGTTCTCGGTAGGATCCACACCCCCGGCGAAGCTCTGCAGCACGAGCTCCAGCGAGAGATAGTCGTCCCCAGCCGTCTTATCGCCGAGCGCCCAGTAAGCAGCATCCTCGGTCGGCTGGATGACGATGTTCATCCCGGCTTCGGTAAGGCTTGCCTGAATGATCTGAGCGATCGCCTGGGAGGTTGAATCGGTCTGCGACACGAGGTTCAGCGTCAACCCCTCTGCACCCGCCTCGGCGAGAAGCGCCTTGGCCTTCTCAACGTCGCGCGTGTCGATGATGTTCTTCTCGCGCGCGAAGGCGGTGCCTGGCTGAACGACACCGGCGGAACGCCCGACAAGCCCATCATAGGCGCCCTGAAGCACCGCATCGCTGTCATAGGCGTATTGGATCGCCTGCCTCACGCGGATATCCTTCAGGGGCTCCGCGTTCTGGTTGACGGTCAACCAGACATAGCGCGTGGATTCCGCCTCGATCAGCGCCGCGCCTTCGGGCATCGCGTTCTTCAGCTGTTTGACCGCGGCGGGCGAGAGCCGTGTGTAATCGAAGGCGTCGGCCTCATAGGCAAGCTGCGCGGCCTGGTCGTCGGTGACGATATAGATTTCGACGGTCGCGAAGCCCGGCTTTTCGCCGGCCCAGGCCGGGTTCGAGACCAGCGTCACCTTCTGTTGCTGTTCCCAGCTTTCGAAAAGGTATGGTCCGCACTGTGCGGGGATCTCGGTCGTGTACTTGCCGCCCACCGCCTCGACCGCCGCCTTGCAGACAATGTGGCCGCCGTAATAGGGCATCGCAATGACGATGAAGGGCGCGAAGGCTTCGGTCAGATGGATGATGCCGCTCCGGTCATCAATGACCTCGACCTCCTTCAGCTTCTCGAACTGATAGGCCCAGGCGCTGTCGGACCCGGCAATCCGTTCATAGGAGAACTTGACGTCATGGGCGGTGACGGGCCCGTAGTCGCCGGTCCAGACCAGCCCCTCGCGCAGCGTGAAGGCGAGCCGGGTGCCGTCGAGCCATTCGAGCTTTTCGGCGGCGTAGAGCTCCCACTGGTTGCCTGCCCTCATGTCGCCCATCCGCACCAGCGACACCTGCGTGCAGCGCGGGATGATCTCGTCCAGTTCGCCGATTATGCCCCACGGGTCGAGCACCTGGAAATCCGAGGTCACGCGGATACGCAGGGTATCGCCTTCGGCGGCCCAGGCAAAATGCGGTGAGGCGGCCGCAAGGGCCAGCCCGGTACCGGCAAGCTTCAGGAATTGTCGTCTGTCAGTGCTCCAGTTCATGTCTTCCTCCCTCTGTTATGTCTTTGGCGAAATGGCAGCGCACAGCGCGGCCCTGGCCGAGATCGTTCAGCGCGGGCGGTTCTGCGCGGCAGATGTCCTGGGCCAGTGGGCAGCGTGTGTTGAACTCGCACCCTACCGGACGACGCAGGATGCTCGGGATCTCGCCCCGTATCGCCAAATCGGTACGGCGCTTGCGGGGATCGGGCTTCGGTTCCGCCGCGATCAAGCTTTGCGTGTAGGGGTGGCGGGGGGCGGCGAAGATGGCACGAGTCGGCCCGGTCTCGACCAACCGCCCGAGATAGAGGACCGCAATGCGGTCGGCGACATGGCGGACGAGCGCGAGGTTGTGGGTGATGATCATATAGCTCAGGCCGTGGCGAGCCTTGAGGTCGCTCATCAGGTTGAGGATTTCCGCCTGAACCGACACATCGAGCCCCGCCGTCGGCTCATCGGCAATCACCAGAACAGGCTTGAGCGCGAGAGCTCGGGCCACGCCCACTCGCCTCGCCTGGCCGCCGGAAAGTTCGTGCGGATAGCGTGCGGCCATCTCAGGCGGCAGGCCGACCTCGGCCAAAAGCTCGGCCGCCTTTTCGTGGTGGTTTCGGATCGCAATCCTGTGGATCGCGAAAGGTTCCGTCACAGCCTCGCCCACCGTCATGCGGGGCGAGAGCGACGCCGTCGCGTCCTGGAACATCAATGCCGTCCGACGACGGATGGCTCGGAAGTCGGCGGGCCGGGCCAGGTCGGAGCCTTCGAACCGGACGCTGCCGCCGGTGATCTGCTGCAGACCCAGCACGGCGCGGGCGAGCGTTGTCTTGCCTGACCCGCTTTCTCCCACGAGTCCGAGGGTCTCACCCGGCTTCAGATCCAGAGTCACACCGGCGAGAATGTTGAGCGACCGCCGTGCGGCACCGAACCATCCGCCAAGCGCGAGATCGACGCCGAGATCGTCGATCGTCAGGAGCGCGGTCATGGCGCGACCTCGTGGCAGAGCGCGCTGCGGTCCGGTCCGAGCGCCACGCGGGGAGGTGGCACGATCCGGCAACGTTCGGTGGAAAGGCGACAGCGCTCGGCGAAGGCGCAACCGGGTGGCGGGTGCGCAAGGTCCGGCAACCGCCCCCCGATGGCGGGAAGCCGCCCCGTTGCTTCCTCTATAAGCGCGGGATCGCAGGCCAGAAGCGCGCGGGTATAGGGATGGCGGGGGTCGTGATAGAGCACATCGACCGGCGCTTCCTCCACAACCTCGCCGGCATACATGACCGCCACGCGATCGCACAACTCGGCGATGACGCCCAGATGGTGCGTCACGATGACGATGGCGCAGCGGTAGTCGGCCTGCAACTCGCGCAGGAGGTGGACGATCTGCGCCTCCATCGTGACGTCGAGGGCCGTCGTCGGCTCGTCCGCGATGAGGACGGCGGGCCGCATCAGCAAGGCTGCGGCGATGGCCGCGCGCTGGCGCATACCGCCTGAAAGTTCGTGCGGAAACCGGCTCATGGCCAGGTCCGGATCGGTAAGGCCGACCCTGGCCAGCATGTGCTGCGCGCGGATCCACTTCTCGCGTCGGGGCACGTCGTTGATGTTGAACTGGAAATCGACGAGCTGTTCGCCCACTGTCAGGACCGGGCTGAACGCGGTCATCGGGTCTTGGAAGACCATCGCGATCTCGCGCCCGCGGAGCCTCCGCCGGCTGTCGCGCGAGAGGGAGAGGATATCCTGACCCCGCAGGCGAACCGTGCCAGAAGTGATTTCGGCATTCGCCCCCGTCAGGTCGATCATCGCCGCCGCGAGCGTCGACTTGCCGCAGCCGCTTTCGCCGGCTATCCCCAGAACCTCGCCTTGCCGGACGGCGATGCTGACACTCCTCAGGGCCGCAACGGTGCCGCCCGGCACCCGGTAGCGGAGCGACAGGTTCTCGACCGAGAGGACCGGTTCGCTCATCATGGCTCCCCCCGTCTGAGCTTGGGGTCGAGCGCGTCGCGCAGGCCTTCGCCGAGGAAAGTGAAGCCGAGCGTGGAAAGCACCAGCGGCAGGCCCGCGACAAGTACCATGTAGGGCGCGGATCGGATCGAGGTGTAGCCATCGTAGAGGATGTTGCCCCAGGACGGCGTCGGCGGCCGGACGCCGAGATTGAGATAGGACAGTCCCGCCTCGAGCATGATGACCACGGGCACGTCCATCGACAGGAGGATGACCAGGGGGCCGACCACGTTGGGCAGCAGATGGCGGAAGAGGATGCGGGCCGAAGACGCCCCCATCGCCCTTTCCGCGACGATGAAGTCCGCGCCCGCGAGGCCCAGCGTCTGCGCCCGGATCAGCCGCGCATAGGCGGGGATTGAGACGAGGACGACGACGAGGATCAGCGTCCCGGTGCCGGGGCCGACGATGGTGATGACGGCCAGCGCGAACATGATCATCGGCAGCGAGGACATCGAGTCGAACATCAGGACCAGCACCGCGTCGAGCCAACGAGGCCCGATACCGGCGATCATGCCTAGGATCAGCCCGCCAAGTCCCGCGAGCCCGACCGAGGTCAGCGCGATCGACAGGGCGGTCCGCGCCCCGAAGACGATCCGCGACAGGAGGTCCCGGCCCAGATGGTCCGTGCCGGCGAAATGCGCGAGCGATGGCGGCTGGAACTTCTCGACGACATTAAGCTTGATCGGATCGGCCGGGGCGACCCACGGCGCGAAAAGCGCCATCGCGACGAAGAGCAGCACGAGACCCAGACCGAGCGTTCCCATGGGGTCGGCGAGAAGCGCGCGCAGAGCCCTGAACCTACCGCCGGAAGACATCGCGCACCCTCGGATCGAGCCTTGCGATCAGGAGATCGGCGGCGGTGACGACAAATAGATAGAAGGCAGTCATGAACAGGACGGTGCCCATCACAACCGGATAGTTCCGCTTCTGCACCGCGCCGGTGATGAGCGTCCCGATGCCGGGGCGGCCGAAGACCGTCTCGACGAAGACCGCGCTCGACAGGATCGAGCCGAGGCCGACGGCGAGCAACGCAATCGTGGGGATGATCGCGACCCGGAGCGCGTAGCGGAAGACGACCTTACGTTCGGGCAGGCCGAAGGCGCGGGCAGTTCGGATGTAGTTCTCGCCCATCACCTCCAAGAGCGAGGCGCGTACCAGCCGCGCAAGATAGCCGACCCAGCCGATGCCGAGCGCGAAGGCAGGCAGAATGAGCGCGCGGGCCTGGCTGCCGAAATCGCCCGGCGTGCCCGCGCCGATGGCGGGCAGCCAGCGCAGCCAGACGGCGAAGATCAGGATCGCGTAGATCGCGACGACGAAGGCGGGGACCGAGATCAGCCCGACAGACAGGATGCCGAGAATCCGGTCGGTCACAGTGCCGCGCCAGACGACCGCGGCGCAGCCAAGCGCGACGCCGAGCACCACCGCCCAGCCGAGCGCGGTGACGCCGAGAACGAGCGTGTTCGGGAAGAATTCGAGGATCTGGTCGAGCACAGGGCGCTTGGACCAGACGTCATAGCCCAGGTCGCCGGTGGCTGCGTTGTGGAAGAAGTGCCAGACCTGCATCAGCACCGGCTCGTCGAGCCCCATCCGTTCGCGCAGCAGCTCCTTCAGCTCTGGCGTCGCCCTTGGACCGAGCGCAAGCGAGGCAGGGTCGCCCGGCACGAGGAACACCATCGCGTACATCGCCACCATCACCGTGATCAGGATGACGACGGCCAGGGCGATGCGTTTGACGGCATATCTCAGCATGTTCCCGCCCGCTGCCCCCTCTCACACATGGTCGCGCGGGATCCTCTCGTCCCATTTGCGCTCGAAGAGCGTCGTTCCGTCTTCGGTGATCCGCAGGGACGTCTCGACCCTGAAATGCGTGGCATCGCAGGTTAGCCGACCTGTCGAATGATGGCCGAACGCGCCGTCCTTGCGCTGGATGACAACATTGGCCCCGGCCTCACAGGCGGCCGAAAGCGGGTCGCCGTCGATGATGCGGTAGCGGGCGAAGGCGTCGGAGGTGACGGTCTGACCGATATCAGGCATCTCGTGGGCGTAGGTCCACCGCGGGAAATCCACGACCAACTCGCCGCTCAGGAGGCCGCGGCTGACGGAGCGGCGCAGTTTCGGCGCGGCCGGATGTTCGACCGAGGGCGTCGGGGCGGCCATCTCGGGCGGGTCGAAGGGGCGGAGGGCCGCGTCGGCGGTGTCGGGTGGGCGGACCGGGAGGGCGAGCCGGCTCTCGCCGGTCCGAACGGTCAGCGTGGCCAGTTCGGGCGACGGCCAGCAGATAGGCCAGTAGGTTGTCGAGAGCGAAACCGCGATCCGGTGGCCGGCCGGGAAGGCATGGGCGATGTCGTCAAGGTCGATGACCGCGTCGTAGACCCGACCGGGCTCCAAAGCCTTTGCATGTTCGTGGCTGTCGCGATGGGTCAGGTTGAGGCAACCGAGCGTCACACGGGTGGACCGACCGTCAGGCCAGACGTCGTTCAACCGCACCGCGACGAGAGCCATCGGCTTGTCGCAGGAAAACCGCAGGTGAAGCTGTGGCGCGCCGAGGATCTCTATGCGCTCGGGCAGCGGCTCGGTCGCGAAGACGAGCGAGCCGCCATCGTCCTCGCGCTGGTCGGTCGGCCACTCGGCGTCCTCGCCGTATCGTCCGACCTCTCCGGCAGCGAGCCCGACCCAGAGCGGCGAACAGATCGGCAGGTCGCTCACCCCCTCGGCGGTGGCCGTGAGCCGACCGTCCGGGTTGAGGTGCAGCGTCTGGTGCCTGATACGCAGCGAGGGCCATTCCGCCTCGGCGACCCAGCGGCCGGGGCGTTCGAGATAGCAGGTCGAGGGCGGCACGCTCTCCTGCATCCAGACCCGGTACATGGGGTCGTCCACCATCCCGCCCGGCGCGCCCTTCATCCAGTGATCGCACCAGCGCCGGACTTCCTGCAGCCAGCCGATGGCGGGCTCGACCGTGACATCATGCGGGAAGGAATGCGCCCAGGGGCCGATCAGCCCGCGCCGGGGTCCGGACAGACCGGCGAGCAGCCGGGGCACGCTTTCGGAGTAGTTGTCGGCCCAGCCCGAGACGGCAAGAACCGGGATGGTGATCGCCGAGAAATCCTCGCAGACCGAGCCGTGCTGCCAGTAGGCGTCGCGGCGCTGATGCGACAGCCAGTGCAGGATCCACGGCGAGTTGGCCCTCATCCGTGCTTGCCACATGTCGCGCCAGGCGGGGCCCACGATCTCTGGGTCCGGCGGCAGGTCGTTATGGGCCAGCATCGTCGCGGACCAGTCGAAATTGTCCTTGCTGAGGCAGCCGCCGACATAGTGGACGTCCGTCGCGTAACGGTCGTCGGTCGAGCCCACGGTGATGATTGTCTTCAGGGCGGGCGGGCGCCGCGCCGCGATCTGGAGGCCGTTGAAGCCGCCCCAGGAGATGCCGTACATCGCGACCTGGCCGTCGCACCAATCCTGCCCGGCAATCCAGCCGATGGCGTCGCAGCCGTCCAAAATTTCGCGTTCGGTGTACTCGTCCTCGATCAGCCCCTCGCTGTCCCCGGTGCCTCGGATGTCCAGCCTCAGGCAGGCATAACCGTGACCGGCAAGCCAGGCATGCATCTTCTGGTCGCGGACGCGCGTTCCCTCGCGCTTGCGGTAAGGCAGGTATTCAAGGATCGCGGGCACCGCGCCATTGCCCTTCGGCCGCCAGAGCTTCGCGGCGAGGCGCGTACCATCGGGCATCGGCACGAAGATGTTCTCGACGATCTCGACCTCATGGGGGAATGTGTCTCGGATCGTCGTCATGGCTCCCTCAGTTCATTGGTGCGCCGCCGGCTTCCTTGCGGCGGGCGACATAGTCGTCGAGCGCGTCGGCCACGGCTGGGTCGAGCGCGGGTTCCTCGTATTCGGCCAGAAGCGACTTCCAGACCGCGTTCGCGCGGGTTCGTGCGTCGCAACCGCCGCGTTCAAGCCAGGTCGGGTAGTTGTCCCAGTTGGACAGCAGGGGGGCATGAAACGCGGTCTCGTAGCGCTCCATCGTGTGCGCCGTGCCAAAGAAATGCCCGCCTGGCCCTGCCTCGCGGATCGCGTCCAGAGCGAGTGCATCGGGCGAGGTGTCGATGGGCGAGAAGTAGGCGTCCATCATCATCAGGAGTTCGGCGTCGAGGATGAGCTTCTCGAAACTGGCCGTTAGTCCGCCATGCAGCCAGCCTGCGCCGTGCTCCAGAAGATGCGCTCCGCCCATGAGCGCGCCCCAGAGCGCCATCTGACTCTCATAAGCCGCCTGCGCGTCGACCTCGTTCGCCGCCGTCACGTTCGATGAGCGGAACGGCACGCCGATATGGCGGGCGAGCTGTCCCGAGGCCTGTGCGGCCTTGACGTATTCCGGCGTGCCGAAGGCGGGGCTGCCGGAGCGCATGTCGACGTTCGACGTGAAGCCTCCGTAAAGGACCGGCGTGCCGGGGCGGACGAGCTGGGTCAGGACGATCCCCGCCAGCGCCTCGGCATGCTGCTGGGACAGCGCGCCCGCGAGCGTCACGGGCGCCATCGCTCCGGCCAGGGTAAAGGGCGTGATCGCCAACGCTTGCCCGTGTTCGGCCATCGCGATCAGCCCCTCGGCCATGGGCACGTCGAGCTGCAGGGGCGAATTGGTGTTGATGACCCCGACGAGGGCTGGACGTTCCGCAAGCCTCTCCGTTGTCGTGCCGAGGGCGATCGCCGCCATCTCGATCCCGTCCATGGTGCGCGCGCGGCCGAGCGTCTGGCTCTGCCAGGTCTTGTCAAGAAGCCCGATCTGCGCGCGGTAGATGTCCAGGTGCCGGGTATGCGCGGGCAGGTCCATCGGCTCGAACGGCCCGCCGCCCTCCTGATGGATCACGTTCAGGACCTGGACGAGCCGCATGTAGTCGCACATCTCGGCGAAAGTCCCGTCGCGGCGCCCCCGGTCGTTGTCCATCACATAGGCCGGCCCGCCGACCGAGGTGTAGACGCAGACCTCGCCGCCAACGGTTACGTCATGCGCGGGATTGCGGGCATGGAGCGTGAAGTGTTTCGGCACCGTGGACAGGTGTTCGGTGACTAGTTCCGGATCGAGCCGCACGAGCTCGCCCGAGACATCGGCTCCGGCCCTGGCGTAGATTGCCCGTGCGGTGCCGTCGAGCACGCGCATGCCGAAGCGGGCAAGAATGTCGAGCCCGGCCTGATGGATCGCCGCGACCTGATCGGCGCTCAATACCTCGATGGGCGCATAGGGACGCGGCCGCTGGCCAAATCCCGACTGCGGCATGTTCGCCGCACCATTCCGGCTTCTGCGGCGGGTGCGGTTGGTCACTGCGCGGCCTCCCCACAGTCGTCAAGCTCGCGCATCGCGAATGGCGCATCGCGGCGGATCCGCGGCGTCGCCGCGGCAAGCTCACGCGCCGCGCGGTGGGCCTGATAGACCGCATGCGCGATGGCGCCTGGCGCATTGGCGTCGCCCGTGAGGATCAGCGACTTTGGCCCCCCGGCCCCAGCCAGCGCGTCGTAAAGAGCCGAGCCCCCCGCGCGCTGGCCGACGATGACGAGTGAGCGCGCGGCGATCTGCCGCCGTTCGCCCGTGAAGATCTGCGCGAGCGACAGGATCTCTCCGTCGAAAGCCTCGACGATCTCAAGGGTCCGGTACGCGATCCCGGCCTTTAGAAATGCCTGGTGCACAAGCGGCTGTTCGTTCGTCATGACGCCCCAGGACTGGGCGCTTCCGGCGCTTGTGACATAGGTCGTACCGAGGCCCCGCGCTGCCAGATGCTCGGCGACGGCCGACCCCATGTAGTAGTTGTCGAAGTCGAAAACCGCAACCGGACCTTCGATCTCCGCGCCGGCCGCGATGTCGTCCGGGGTGTAGACACGGGGGGCAGAAAGGCACCTCGCCGGAATCTCGTTCGCACCGCAAAGGTTCGTGGCCCAGCGGGCGCCGGTGGCGATGACCACATGATCGGCGCCGAAGTCGAGCACGTCCGCGGCCTTAATCCGGCTTTCGGGGTGAAGCGCCACGCCCGGCAGCTTTCGAAGCTGGCCAAGCCGGTAATCGACGACCCTGAACCATTGCCGCAAACCCGGCAGCCGGCTTTCCCACAGCAGCCTGCCGCCAAACTCGCGCTGCGCCTCGGCGACCGTCACGCGAAAGCCACGGCGGCCGAGCGTAAGTGCAGCCTCGAGCCCGGCGGGGCCACCGCCGACGATCAAGACCGACCCCTCGGCGTCCCGACGGACGATCTCCGGATGCCAGCCGCGCCGCCATTCCTCTCCCGCCGTCGGGTTCTGGGTGCAGCGGACCCATACCCCGTCATGCCAGGACGAGATGCAGATGTTGCAACCGATACATTCACGGATGTCGTCCTCGCGCCCTTCCTCGATCTTACGAGGCAGGAACGGATCGGCGATCGACGGTCGTGCGGCGCCGATGAAGTCGAGGACTCCGCGCCGGATCATCGAGACCATGGTATCGGGCGAGGTGAAACGCCCAACGCCGACGACAGGCTTGTCGGTGAGGGTCTTGACGAAGTCGACTGTGGGTTCGTGACTGCCCTCGGGCGAGAAGCGCGAAGGCGAGCAATCCGTGGCGGAATAGTCCATCTTGACGTCAAAGAGGTCGGGGGCGTCTTTGAGATGCGCAATCACCTCGTGCGCTTCGGATGGCGCGACTTCGGACGGACGCGACCGGAGTTCCTGGAGCGAAATCCGCAAGGCGACCGCGCAACGCCCGCCGGTCGCCTCGCGCACCGCGTCGATCAACTCCTCGGTCAGGCGGACGCGGTTACTGACCGAGCCGCCGTAGGCGTCGGAGCGGTGATTGTAGTCCGAAAGCAGGAATTGGTAGGGCAGATAGCCCATCCCGGCATAGACGTAGAGGATGTCGAACCCGGCTCGTTCAGCCCGTTTTGCCGCCTCGGCATGCCAGCGGATCAGGTTACGGATATCGCCCGCGTCCATGACCCGGGGGCGGGCGGATGACATGAATCCCACATGCGTGGCCATCCAGGGTACGCCCGATGGCGACAGCGGAGCGTGCCGCGATGTCCGGTTCACCGCGGCCGCGCCACCGTGCCAAAGCTCCACCGCCGCGAGCGCGTCGTAGGCGTGGACCGCATCCGTCATCACCCGGTGTGCCCGGATGTCGGCCTCGTCCCAGAGTGAGGCGAAGGGGAACGGGCTGTCGTCGGACGAGGGATGGACCGAACAGGCACCGGTCGAGACGACGGCCCAGCCACCCTCGGCCTTCATGCCGCGAAAGGCCGCGCGGACATGGGGGTTCGCGTTGGTCATGCCGGAGGCATGTGGCACCTGGAAGAACCGGTTCTTCGCGGTTTTCGGACCGATCCGTACAGCGTCGAGCAGCAAACCGAAGCGATCAGACCGGGCCATTGGAGACACCACTGTTGAACTGTCGTATAGTTACCGGATGGGTTGAGTCTGTCAAGCACGACGGCACTATCAGGCAAACCCCGCTTGAGGCGGGACAGGGGGCTCGGTAGCGTCCTCACATGACCAAACCCAGCCCGTTCAAGTGGTTCAAGACCAGCACCGAGATCATCCGCCTTGCGGTTATGATACCCCCCGAGAGCGTTTTACCTATCCGGCTGCGTCGGAATTTTCCTTTTTTTGAGGTTATACGGGAGGCCTGAGCAATGGCCTCACCACCCCAACCGGTCCAGATTCGGCTTCCACCTCAGCTTCGCTTCATCGTCTGTCCGATCGAGTTCCGACTTCCAAAGTCCACTCAAACCGCCCCTCCACGATCGAGACCGCGTGCTCAAAATCACTTGACCGGGAAGCCCTGTTACCGAAGCGCTTACGCACCGTCACCGCATTCGTTCGATTACGTTAGATCTGGTGCGTACCAGCACCTGCGGATCACTGAACCTGATCCTGAACAATCGCCGTCAACTCACTTAATGAAAACGGCTTAGGCAGGAAAACAGAGTTCGGAATTTGTTCCCTTGTTTCGGTCAGGCTCTCCTCCGAGTAGCCGGAAACGAACACGACACGCGTATTCGGTCGCGTCTTCAAGGCCTCCTGCACCCAGCTGGGACCGTCCATACCCGGCATGATCACGTCCGTAACAAAAACGTCGATCGCGAGCGCATCATCCTCGAGAGTTTTCAAAGCCTCTTCACCGCTCTCTGCTTCAAGCACCGAATAGCCACGCATTCGAAGCGCTCGGCTTGCAAAGGCACGCACGGGCGCTTCGTCCTCCACCAACAGAACAACCCCTTCCCCCGACCGCGAACGACCGCGCGGAGGCGGAGACGACTCCTTCACCACAGATTCCACTTCGTCGGCCTCGTGAACAGGGAAATACAGTGTGAAGGTCGAGCCCTGCCCAAGAATGCTGTCACAGAATATGTAGCCGCCGGTCTGCTTGACGATTCCGTAGGCTGTCGAGAGACCCAGGCCGGTTCCCTCGCCCTGACGTTTTGTCGTGTAAAAAGGCTCGAATATCTTCTGCAGTTTGTCTGGTGCGATCCCGACGCCGGCGTCGGTCACCCGCACTGCGACGTAGTCGCCAGGAGGAATTGTGGCGCGATCTCGCTGGAACTCATCGAAGATCGTCTGCATCTCGGTTTCGATCCGAATCTCGCCCCCATCCGGCATCGCGTCTCGGGCGTTCACGACAAGGTTCATGATCACTTGCTCAAGCTGACGCTTGTCTGCTCGGATCGTACTCAACGACGGGTCATGGATAAGGGTCAGGCAGATCCGCTCGCCGACGAGGCGGTTGAGCAGATGCGCCAGGTCCGACAGCGCGTCGCGCAGGTCTATAACTTGCGGCTTCAGCGTCTGCTTGCGCGAAAACGCGAGGAGCTGACCGACAAGGCTCGCCGCACGGTTCGCGTTCTGATTGATCTGGACAAGGTCAGCATAGTCCGGGTCGCTCCGATCGTGGCGAAGAAGCAGAAGGTCGCAATGACCCGATATCGCCGTCAGGAGGTTGTTGAAATCATGCGCCACGCCGCCGGCGAGCTGACCGATCGCCTGCATCTTCTGGCTCTGGACGAATTGCGCCTCAAGCGTCTTCAACTGGGTGGCATCCGACAGCACCGCCACCAGCGCCGGATGCCCCTCCTCGACCGTCCGCATGAGCGTTACCTGCAGATAGACATCCGCTTCGGCATTTCTGACGCGCAAGACCTCCGGACGCCGGTCGGCGCGCCCCGCCAGAGCGTCGGCGAGCCAGTCGTCGACGGGGCGTCCCAGTCCTTCAAGCAGAGCGGCAAATCCGGTTCCCGGCGCGATTTCGCCCAGGAGATCGCGGGCTTCCCGGTTGGCCTCGCGCAATTCTCCCGCTGCGCTCAAGCGCAGGAGCGCGACCGGAACGGTCTCGAAGGCTGTCGGGTCGCTGGTAAACGGCGTGGTGCCGTCAGACGCTGGAAGCAGGTAGATTTCACGCCGACCGCCGGCGCTCTCGATCTGCGCAGCGACCGCGCGGATAGGACCTTCGGCGCTGGTGATCACATGCTCCTGACCAGGGCGAACGGGCAGATCGTTGAAGATGCGGTCGATGGTCTTGACCCTGTCACCCAGCAACCGCCGCAACGCCTCGTTCATGAAGAGAACCGTTCCGGTCTTCGATACCGTCATCATCGGCAGACTGATCGTCTCTGCGCCCCGTCCGCCAACCGATCGCTCGGCCATGTCCTCGAGCCGCCACAGGAACGCCCCCTCACCGATCCGATGCACCGCGAGCCGCACATGCCCGCGCCGGGTCACCAGATCCTCCCGCGCCGAACCGAGAGCTTCGGCCCGGTTCTGCATCCGGTGCAGAAGCGCGGCGGGATTTGCGAAAACTTCGCTGAGGGTGCGGGTCAAGGTCAGGCCGCCGCGGCTTCCGAACCTTTCCAGCGCGGCGCGGTTCTGCGTGCCGATCTCTCCGTCGCCATCGGTCGTGAAGCTCGGCGAGGCGTCGTTGGCGATGAAGTCGGCGATCTGCTGGTGCAGGTCGGACCGAGCGTGACCGTGACGCAACGCGAGGCCACCGATCAACGCTGAGAGCGCGGCGAAGGCGCCCGCGGCGGAAAGGACGGCGATGCCCGCGATGTGGTCGGCAGCGAGCCAGGCCGCGACCGAGGACAAAGCCGCCGCGGCGACGAGATAGGCGTTGCGCGGCGCCAGCAGCAGCGCCGCGCGGGTCAGCGGATGCGGAGAGAGCGCCGGGTGCGACACAAGCGTGGCTCCTTTCAGATTCGGTCCCCGCAATTGGGGTCCGAATTGCTTAAGTCGCAATTAATCGACAAAAAACACAACCATTAAGTGTTCTTTGCTCTCCTCAATCGCGCATCAGCAAGGCGCTGAAAAACCCGTCGCTGTCGTCGAGTGGCGAATAGAGACGTTTCTCGACCAGCCGCCATCCGGGCGTGCGGGCGAGGAATGCGGCGACCTGCGCCCGGTTCTCTGCACCCAGCAACGAGCAGGTCATGTAGGCAAGCGATCCACCGGGCGCTACATGGCGGGCTGCGGTGTCGAATATCCGGGCCTGAAGGCCGACAAGCTCCGCAAGCCGTCCCGGCCCAAGAGTCCACTTCGCCTCGGGCGCCCGGCGCCAGGTTCCACTGCCGCTGCAAGGCACGTCGATCAGCACGAGGTCGAACGCGCCGGTCGCGAGCTGCGCGCTGTCACGGATCTCGATCCTTGCACCGGCGCGGCGGGCGCGCAGCGGCAGATCCCGCATCCGGGCGGGGGCGGCGTCATGGGCGACGTAGCGCCCGGGATTTTGCGCGGCCATCGCGAGCGACTTGCCGCCGCCGCCGGCACAGAAGTCGAGAACGCGCATCCCCGGCTTGAGCGGAAGCGCCTCGACGGCCGCTTGGGGGGCAGCGTCCTGCAATTCCACCAGACCGTCGGAATAGGCACGGGAATTGCGGATTTTCTGTGCGTTTCCAGTTACTTTCAGCGCATGGTTCGCAAGCGGATGCGGGATGCTCTCGATCCCTTCGCGTGCCAGAGCCTCGCGAATGTCGGCGCGGCTGCCGCGGGCGGCGTTGGCGCGGAGGATCACCGGCGCGCGGTGGCGCATCGCCTGCATCACTTGCGCGAAATCCTCGCCGAGAGCGTCGCGGAGCGCGGGCGCGAGCCAGTCCGGACAGTCGAGTGCCAAGAGCTCCGCCAGTGCTTCATAGGATGGTGCCGAGGCGAGGTTGGCCGCTTCCTCCGCACTGAGCGGAGCTGGCGCGTAGCCCTCGCCGGAGAACACTTCACCGACCGGTCGCCCCTCGACCCTGAGCGCACCGATCATCAGCGCCCGGCCGCTTGCGGCACCCCCGGACAGGGCCACGAAAGACCGCCGGCAACGCAGCGCGTCGAAAACGTGATCGCGGATGGCGGCGCGGTCCCCGGAACCGGCAAAGCGGTGCGCCCGCGCCCAGCTCGTCAGCGCCTGTTCCGCCGCCGTACCACCAATGATGCGGTCGAGGATCTCTATCGCCGCGCCGATCCGGGCCGCAGGGGTCATCGCCGTCCATCCGCTTCGCTGTGGGACCGCTGCTCTAACGGTGTCCCCTGGAAAATGCCACGACCACAGGCGCGGGCCGTCGCGCCGCATCGGCGCGGGCGCAACCTATCGCGGTGCTCGGCCGGAGGGAAGCCGGTGCCGCCTCTGCGGCGCCCGGACGCTGGCGCGGATCGTCTGCTGCCTCTTGGCCAAGATCGTCGGCGGTCTCGAAACGCAGACCGTCCAGGAGGACCAGACAGTTCCGCGGCATGGTGTTAGAGATCGCGGACCCTGTCGGCCCGAAGCGGGCAGCAAAGATAGACGCCGAACTCCCGGCCGATATCCGCACTCACGCGGGCATGGACGCGACCCTGCCGGTCGAGGAAGCGTTGCTCATCCTCCACCGGAAAGACGCCTTCGTGCCAGATGCCCGCATGGATGTAGATGCCATTGGAGCCATCGCTCCAGAAGGCGACGACCTTCTCGGGCGAGAGGTTGTCGCCGGGCAAGGCGGCGGGCACGATGAACGGCTTTCGGTCCAGGGGATAGAAGAGCTGCCCGCCATCGGGATGGTAGTTCATGTGCCACAGCAGCACCTGGTCCCGCGCGGCCGTCCGCCGATCGGTCCGCGCCTGTTGCGGATCAGCCGACCAGCCGAGAACGTAGTGCCCGTTCACGGCCTCGTTCTCGCCGTAGAGCACGTCACCTTGCCAGTTGCATCGGAACGTGCCCTCAACATGGCCGCCCTCGTCGCCCGTGCCCTCGTCGATCGGCCGCCAGCCCTGCTGCGGCCAGCGCGTGATCTCGATCTCGAACCTGTCGGGATCGTCGACGAGGCAGCCGTAGCCCCTCAGCGAGGCGTCGGCTGCCCTTATGAGCGGCACCTCGTGCCACGGCAGCGAGGGCTTGCTCGACGCTTCGAAGATGTATTCCGGCTTGCTCATGCCGTGGTCCCGCTATGGGCATCCACGATGCGCTGCACCATCGGCGCGAAGTGGCGGAAGGGCGGCGTCTCCATGTCCGCCCGCTTGCCCGCCTCGTCGAGATAGCGGACCTGGATGATCTGCTTCAGGTTCGGGTTCTTCTCGAACTCGGCGACCTCTTCGGGGCTCATCGGGCCGCCCTGAAGGTTTAGCGAGTGGATCGAGGCCTCCGACAGGCGCTTGAAATACTCCGGCTTCGTTGCGCAGAGATAGCGCTTGGCGGCGACGTGGTAGCGGACGCAATCGGTCACGACGGTCGGGAAGAACTGCTCCAGCACCTTCGCGCCGGCCTCCTCGTGGTAGCGGTCCTCGGTGTCCTCCATCGTAAAGGTGCCGAATTCGCTGGTGAAATGGCCGATGTCGTGAAGAAGTGCTGCGACGACGATGATCTCGTCCTGGCCGTTCTCCTCGGCGATCGTCGCGCCCTGCAGCATGTGTTCGGCCATTGTCACCGGCTCGCCGAGATATTCCTCGCCGCCCCGGCGCTCGAAGATGTCCTCGAGGAAGGCGACGATGTTCGCAGGGGTGAGCGTGGAGAAATCCGGCCGGGTCATTCGGCGGCCTCCGCGAACGTGCCGCTGAGTGCCGCGAGCTTCGACAGGAGCCCGTCCTTGTCGGCGTAGCAGCCCTGGAGCCAGCGGGTTCCCGTGCCCGAATAGCCCTTGCGGGAATGGAGGACGCGGGTGTTGTCGACCACGAAGCTCTCACCGGGATTGAGCCGGAAGGTCACCTCCATCGCCGGGTCGTCGATGATCTCGCCGAAGCGGCGATAGGCGGCGTAATAGGTCTCCATCTCGTCGAAAGGCACGTCGGTGATCGCCGCCGTGGAGCGGTTGTTGAACCGCACCGCAACCAGCTCGCCATCCGGCGAAAGCTCGATCATCGGCCGGCGCGAGCGCAGCACCACGCCCTCCGAACCGGCATATTCGAACCGGGCGCAATGGCGCGAGAGGACGTCGAACCAGTCGGGGTTCTCCGCCTTCAGCCTCTCGGCCGCGCGGAAACCGTCGACGACCATGTTCTCGCCGCCCGCGGCCGAGCTCTCGAGGCAGTAGAGCACCTGCACCGAGGGCACCGGATCGCGGTAGGGGTTGTCGGTATGGGCCTGCAGCCCGAGCCCGGTATAGGCGAGATTGGTCGGGTTGACTTCGGTCCGGACCTCGAAATGGCGGCCGTAATTGGTCTCGCGCACATAGCCGAAGAGACCCACCACGTCGAAGAGCGCGCCGTCACGAACCGGGCCGTTCGTGAGCTTGCCGAAGCCATAGCGCGCGACTTTCGCGAGCCAACCGCGCAGGGCTGCGGGGTCGGATTTCACGACGGCGAAGTCTGCTACCGGAACGGCGCACATGAGGCCGTTGTCCCAGGTCTCGATCCCCGGCGCGGTCCGGCCCCTGCCCTGCGCATGGGCGCGGTCATAGGCATGAGCAAGAAGCCAGGCGATGTCGTAGTCGACCGTCTTGCCCTCGGGCGTGAAGGTCACGCGCAGCTTGTCGCCCGCGATCTCGGCCGATGCGATCGCCGTCTCGGCGGGAATGTCGCGGAGCGCGATCAGCCGCTGGCCATTGCCCGGCGAGCGGGTCTCGGGATCCCAGGCATTGTCCCGGAGCCAGATCGCATGGAAGCGGACGGGCGCGGAACCCCCGGTGGACAGCGCGACGGAGCGCGCGTCGGCGGCAAGGGTGGCGTCATACATGGCGAAGCTCTCTCGTGTTCGCGGGGAGTGTTTCCGCTGGCACTGTCCCCGGTTTCATGCATAAACACAATTAAGCTGTTTCCGCACCAAGGGAACGTTTTCGTTATGCCTTCTGCCGCACTCGACAACCTGCCGCTGGAATGGATCCGCGCCTTCGAGGTCGCCGGCCGCACCGGCAGCTTCACCGCCGCCGCGCAGGAAACCGGCCTCACCCAGGCCGCGATCAGCCAGCGTATCGGCCATCTCGAGGAGCGGATCGGCACGAGGCTCTTCACCCGCAAGCCGCGCGGCGTGGCGCTGACCGTCGAGGGCGAGGCCTGGCTGCCCTATGTCACCAACGCCCTGACCATGCTCCGGCAGAGCTCCGACGATCTCTTCGGCGTGCGCCATCGCAAGATCGTGATCCTCGCCAGCGCCTCGGTGATCCAGCTCTGGCTCGCCCCCCACCTCGCGGCGCTCGATCCCGGCGTACGGCTCGATATCTCGTTCTCGACCATGATCCTGCAATCCGACTTCGACGAGCAGGACGCGACGGTCCAGGTCCGCTACGGCGACGGCAACTGGCCCGACCGCTACCGGGTCCGGCTCTTCGCAGAGAGCCTGAGCCCGGTCGCCGCGCCCGCGCTCGCGACCGGGGAATCGTGGCATGACCTGCCGAAGATCGCCCTCTCAGGCCCGCGCTCCGGCTGGCAGGAATGGGCGCGCCAGACCGGCGATCCGGCGACACCGGTGCCGACGCTCCGGTTCGACAGCCACGCGGCGGCGCTGGCGGCTGCCGGCTGCGGCCTCGGCGTGCTGCTGGCCTCGCTGCCGCTCGCTGCCGAGGCGCTCGCGGCCGGGCGGATCGTGCGGTTGAGCGAGCGGACGCTCGCGCCGCGGGAAAGCTACTGGATGACCGCCAGCAAGAGCGCCATCAGCAAGCGCCAGTGGGAGAGCCTCGCGGCGGCGTTCGGGGAACCCGGCTAGCCGACGAACTACCCCGCCATTCGGACCGTGCAAAGGAAAAGGGGGCCAGCTGGCCCCCAGTTTCGCCGTCCAGGCTCGTGATTGATACCGCTCGGTTTTTTGCCTGTGTCCTGAACGTCGGTGAGGGGCGAGCGCACCCGCCCCGGATAGGGTCACCGGAGTGACCGGTAATCGCTGCCCCGCGTCAGCTGCACCCGGAGGTTCCGCCGCAGGTGTTGCACTTCATGCAGGTGCCGTTGCGCACCAGCGTGTAGTTCCCGCATTCGCCGCAGGGATCACCCTCGTAGCCCTGCATCTTGGCTTTGGTGCGGGCGTCCATCGACACCGTGCCCGTGGCGATCGCCGTGGTGGAGGTGGCCAGCACCGCCTGCCCGCCCGGCACCAGCGTGTTGAGCGCCGCGACCGGATCGCCGGCGAGCGCCGTCGCCCCCATGCCGCCCTGCAGCACGATCAGTTCCTGCGGTAGGCGCTTCCGGAGATACCCGGTCGACGAGATCTGCTTCAGCACCTCGAGCGATTTCGACGCGGTCTTCTCGCTCACTTCCGCGACGTTCGACTGGCCCTCGTCCTTGCCACCGCCGAGATCGTCGAAGCTGGCGCCCTGCGGCTTCACATGGGCGAGGTCGGTGCGGTCGAGATAGCTCACCGCCAGTTCGCGGAAGATGTAGTCGAGGATCGAGGTCGCGTTCTTGATCGAGTCATTGCCCTGGACCATGCCGGCCGGCTCGAACTTGGTGAAGGTGAAGGCGTCGACGAATTCCTCAAGCGGAACACCGTATTGCAGGCCGACGCTAACGGCGATGGCGAAGTTGTTCATCATCGCCCGGAAGCCCGCACCTTCCTTGTGCATGTCGATGAAGATCTCGCCGAGCGAGCCGTCCTTGTACTCGCCGGTGCGCAGATAGACCTTGTGGCCGCCGACGATGGCCTTCTGGGTGTAGCCCTTGCGGCGCTCCGGCAGCTTCTCGCGATGCGAGCGGACGATCTCCTTGACCAGGATCTTCTCGACGATTTTCTCGGCCAGAACCGCGGCCTTTTCCTGAGCCGACCCGGTGGCAAGGATCTCCTCGGCCTCCTCGTCGTCCTCGACGAGCGCCGACGCCAGCGGCTGGCTGAGCTTCGAGCCGTCGCGATAGAGCGCGTTGGCCTTGATGCCCAAGGACCACGAGAGGTCGTAGGCCGAGAGCGTGTCCTCGATCGTGGCGTTGTTCGGCATGTTGATCGTCTTGGAGATCGCGCCGGAGATGAACGACTGCGCAGCGGCCATCATGCGGATGTGGCTGTCGACGCTGAGGAAGCGCTTGCCCTTCTTGCCGCAGGCATTCGCGCAGTCGAAGACGTTGTAGTGCTCCGCCTTCAGATGCGGCGCGCCTTCGAGCGTCATGGTCCCGCAGACATGGTCGTTCGCGGCCTCGATCTGCTTGCGGGTATAGCCGAGGTGGCGCAGCAGGTCGAAGGTCGGATCGTTCAGCTTTTCCGCCGGAATTCCAAGGGTTTCCTGGCAGAACTTCTCACCGAGCGTCCACTGGTTGAAGACGAAGCGGATGTCGAAGGCCGAGGGTAGCGCGGCCTCGATCTTGTCGAGCTCCGCCTGACCGAAGCCGTGGCCGATCAGCGAGGTGTGGTTGATGCCGGCGCAGTTGCCCAGGGACGCGTGGCCGACGGCATAGGCGATGATCTCCTCGATCTCGGCCGAGCCGTAGCCGAGCGTCTCCAGCGCCGCCGGCACCGAGCGGTTGATGATCTTGAAGTAGCCGCCCCCCGCGAGCTTCTTGAACTTCACCAGCGCGAAGTCCGGCTCAATCCCGGTCGTGTCGCAGTCCATCACGAGGCCGATCGTGCCGGTCGGCGCGATCACCGTCGCCTGAGCGTTGCGGAAGCCGTTCTTTTTGCCCAGAGCCAGCGCCTCGTCCCAGGCGGATTTCGCAAGCTCCACAAGGGTTTCGTCGGGGCAGTTCGCGTGATCGAGCGGCACAGGCTTGACCGCGAGATCCTCGTAGCCGCCGGCGCGTCCGTGGGCCGCGTTGCGGTGGTTGCGGATCACCCGCAGCATGTGCGCGGCGTTCTTGGCGTAGGACGGGAAGGCGCCAAGCTCGCCCGCCATCTCGGCCGAGGTGGCGTAGGAGATGCCGGTCATCAGCGCGGTCAGCGCGCCGCAGAGCGCCCTGCCCTCGTCGCTGTCATAGCCGAGCCCCATGTTCATCAGGAGCCCGCCGATATTGGCGTAGCCGAGGCCGAGCGTGCGGAAGTCGTAGCTGCGCTGGGCGATCTCCTTCGAGGGGAACTGCGCCATCAGCACCGAGATTTCCAGCGTCACGGTCCAGAGCCGGGTGGCGTGGACATAGGCCTCGGCGTCGAAGCGGCCCTCCTTGTAGAAGGTCAGGAGGTTCATCGACGCGAGGTTGCAGGCCGTGTCGTCGAGGAACATGTACTCCGAGCACGGGTTGGAGCCCCGGATCTGCCCGTCGGCCGGGCAGGTATGCCACGCGTTGACGGTGTCATGGAACTGGATCCCGGGATCGGCGCAGGCCCAGGCGGCATGCCCGATCTGTTCCCAGAGGTCGCGCGCCTTCACGGTCTTGGCGACCTTGCCGTCGGTGCGGCGGATCAGCTCCCAGTTGGCATCGTCCTTCACGGCCTTGAGGAAGGCGTCGGTCACCCGCACCGAGTTGTTGGAGTTCTGGCCGGAGACCGAGGCATAGGCTTCCGAATCCCAGTCGGTATCGTAGGTCGGGAACTCGATCGAGGCATAGCCCTGCTTGGCGTAGTCGAGCACGCGCTTGACGTAGGTTTCCGGAATCGCGACCTTCTTGGCCGACTTGATCGCCGCCTTCAGCGCCTCGTTCTTGGCCGGATCGACGGCATCCTCGGTCGAGCCGTCCCACTGGCGGATCGCCGCAAAGATCTCGTTGAGCTGGCGCTCATGCATCTTGGAGCCGGCGACCAGCGCGGCGACCTTCTGCTCCTCGATGACCTTCCAGTTGATGAACTGCTCGATATCGGGGTGATCCATGTCGCAGATCACCATCTTGGCCGCGCGCCGCGTGGTGCCGCCCGACTTGATCGAGCCCGCCGCGCGGTCGCCGATCTTGAGGAAACCCATCAGGCCCGAGGACTTGCCACCGCCCGAGAGCTTCTCGCCCTCGCCGCGGAGCGACGAGAAGTTGGTGCCGGTGCCCGAGCCGTATTTGAAGAGCCGCGCCTCGCGGACCCAGAGGTCCATGATGCCGCCGTCGTTCACGAGGTCGTCCGAGACCGACTGGATGAAGCAGGCATGGGGCTGCGGATGCTCATAGGCCGAGTTCGACTTGACCAGTTCGCCCGACTGGAAATCGACATAGAAATGGCCCTGGCTCGGCCCGTCGATGCCGTAGGCCCAATGGAGACCGGTATTGAACCACTGGGGCGAGTTCGGCGCGGCCATCTGCTCGGCCAGCATGAAGCGCATCTCGTCGTAATAGGCGCGCGCATCGGCCTCGGTCGAGAAATAGCCGCCCTTCCAGCCCCAGTAGGCCCAGGCGCCGGCGAGCCGGTCGAAGACCTGCTTGCCGGAGGTCTCGCCGGCGAAGCGGTCGTCTTTGGGCAGCTTGGCCAGCGCGTCGGTGTCGGGAACCGACCGCCACAGGAACTCCGGAACGCCCTTTTCCTTGACCTTCTTCAGCCGGGCCGGAACGCCCGCCTTCCGGAAATACTTCTGCGCGAGCACGTCAGACGCGACCTGGCTCCAACCCTCGGGCACCTCGACGCTGTCGTTGCGGAAGACGACCTTGCCATCGGGGTTTCGGATCTCCGAAACCGTGGTGGTGAACCCGATTTCGGAATAGGCGTCGGCCCCTGCCTTCGTGAATTTGCGTTCAATCTTCATGTCTGCCCCGTCTTCCGTCACGTTATCACTTGCACGGCACACTCTCTGAGGAGCTTGGCCGTAACCGCTGCCCAAGGATGAGCGCAGGTACAAGACATCCTCAGCCGCGGATCGCTCCACTGCAGATGGGCCGTATGATCTTGCGGCCGTGATCGCTGATGTTCTGTCCCCGTCGCGTCGACCACTAAATCTTGTGGCAACCCCGTCGGCTCATACAAACTGGCGTATGGAGCGGGTGCGGGTCAACAGAATTTTGAGGTTTTTTCGGACAGATTTTGGTTGACCGGCCAAGCCGCCCGCCCTGCCCGCTCCGGCACCCGATTCACCCACAGCGGCAAAACGCCGATCGGCCGGCGGGAAATCGCTTGTTTGCAAGGGCGTTGGCGCCGCCCGTTACGTCACGCGCGCGAAACCATCCACAGCGGGCAAGCCAAGTCGACTCGCGGCAGTCTCGTCTGCATTCCGTGACAAATTGACGACGGTCGACCGTCTGGAGCTGGTCCGGGCTTTTTCATTCAGGATGGTCGGGGCGAGAAGATTCGAACTTCCGACCTACGGTACCCAAAACCGTCGCGCTACCAGGCTGCGCTACGCCCCGACGCCTCGTCTCTAGCGGCTTGGCTCGCCAAGGGAAAGAGCTAAGGTTGCCCGCAAGGCCAAAGCGCTGCCGCCTGGTCGAGCCGGGGATGGCGCAACTCGGCGCCCGGCACGAGGCCGAGTTCGGCCGCGCGCCCTCCAGCGATCTCTAGCACCATGAGCGTGCGGGACGGACCGGGAATCGGCGTCTCGTCACCCGGCACCGCCATGGAATGGATGCCGTTCACCCGGCCGTCGGCGCCGATGAAGATCATGTCGAGCGGAATCAGGGTGTTCTTCATCCAGAACGCGACCCCCTGCGGCCGCTCGTAGATGAAAAGCATACCGGCATCGGGCGCGAGCGACTCTCGGAACATCAGGCCCCGGGCGCGTTCCTCTGCATCGTCGGCGATCTCGATCTTGAATTCGGTGGAACCGTCCGGCCAACGGAACGCCGCGACATCATCGCCGCAGCCTGCCGTTGCCGGCCCTGCGAGGCATGCGGTGGCAAGGAACGTGGCGGCGACGGCCCTGGGCGTCATTTCTTCTCGCGCTGCGCGGCTTCCCACGAAGCAACCTGCGCAGCCATGCGTCCGCGCTTGCCTTCGATCACCCTGAGGCAGACCGCCTCGCCGGGCTGGAGGTCGGCGAATCCCGAACGGCGGAGGATCTCGATATGGATGAAGACGTCCTCGGGGCGGCCATAGACATTGGCAAAACCGAAACCCTTGGCCTTGTCGAACCACTTGACGCGCGCCGGTTCGAGCGGAAGCGCTGCAATCTCGTCGGCATCGCTGTCGCCAAGATCCTCGATCGGCACCATATGCTCGTTTTCCGGCGGCAGGATCTCGCGCACCTCGACGGCCTGCGCGCCGCGCGCGGTCTGCTGGACGATCACCGTGATTCGCGCATTGTCGGCCACCGAACTCTGGCCGAAGTTCCTCAGAACATTGGCGTGAAGCAGGATGTCACCGCCGCTGCCGTCGGCGATGATGAATCCAAATCCCTTGGCTGGGTCGAACCATTTCACGCGGCCGATGACCTCGTGCTGGCTCTGTTCTTCTTGCGTCATAGTCTGTTATTTCCCATTCCGGCCCGCATCTCGCCAATGGCGTTCAGAAGGTCGGTTTCAAGTTCACGCACATAAGGTCAACTCACTGGCAAAGCACCAAACGACGATCAGGGGCTCAACCGTGTTACGGTCCACTCCTCCTCAACTGCCGCACGGCGCCACTGGAAGCGGTCGTGCAGCCGAAAGGCCCCATCGGCCCAGAACTCTATCTCCAACGGCTTGAGCCTGATTCCGCCCCAGAAGGGCGGCCGCTCGGGTGCGACACCATGCACCGCCGTCACTCGTGCCACTTCGGCCATCAACCTGCCCCGTGAGGCAAGCGGTTGCGACTGCCGCGACGCCCAGGCGCCAAGCCGGCTCTGCAACGACCGTGAGGCGAAATACTCGTCCGCCATTCGCCCCTCCTCGCGACTGGTCAGACCCCGTACACGGATCTGCCTGCGAAGTGATTTCCAGTGCATCACGAAAGCCGCCTTCCCGGCAACATCAATTTCGCGCGCCTTGGCCGAACCATAGTTCGTGTAGAAGAGAAAGCCGTCCGCCTCAATCTCTTTCAGGAGCACCATGCGGGCATTCGGCAACCCCCCGCCGTCGACCGTGGCCAGGGCGATCGCGTTGGGATCGTTCGGTTCCGTCGCCTCGGCGTCGGAAAGCCAGGCGCGCGCGATGGCGAACGGGTCATCGCCGGCGAAGATGCCGCTGCGGTCGGTCATTGACTGCCTCTCCCTCTTCGCTCGCCCGCCGGTTCACCGGTCTGTCGGCGGCTCCGTTGTTGGTCATTCCGGCCCGCACTTGAAGCAGGTTGGAAGTTAGCCTAATGCTTCCGAACTCGATACAAAAGTAGCCGGGGATAAAATGGCGACCAAACTGATGGCGGGAAAGCGCGGCCTCATCATGGGGCTTGCGAACGACAAGTCGATCGCCTGGGGCATTGCCAAGGCCTGTGCCGAGCATGGGGCCGAGCTCGCCTTCTCCTACCAGGGTGATGCGCTGAAGAAGCGGGTGGAGCCGCTCGCCGCCGGGCTCGGCGTCACCGAACTGGTCGAGTGCGACGTCTCCGACGCCGCCTCGCTTGACGCGCTCTTCGCGCGGCTGGAAAAGGTCTGGGGCAAGCTCGACTTCGTCGTCCATGCGATCGGCTTCTCCGACAAGAGCGAGCTGCGCGGCCGCTACGTCGACACCGGCGCCGAGAACTTCCGCATGACGATGGACATCTCGGTCTATTCCTTCACCGCCGTCTGCAAGCGCGCTGCGGCGATGATGCCGGACGGTGGCTCGCTCCTGACGCTGACCTATTACGGCGCGGAACGGGTGATGCCGCATTACAACGTCATGGGCGTCGCCAAGGCCGCGCTCGAGGCCTCGGTGCGCTACATCGCCGAGGATCTCGGCAAGGACGGCATCCGCTGCAACGCGATCTCGGCCGGCCCGATCAAGACGCTCGCCGCCTCCGGCATCGGCGATTTCCGCTACATCCTGAAGTGGAACGAGCTCAACTCGCCGATGCGTCGCAACGTCAGCCAGGAGGATGTCGGCAAGTCGGCGCTCTACCTCTTGTCCGATCTCGGCTCGGGCGTCACCGGCGAGACCCACCACGTCGATTGCGGCTATCACGTCGTCGGCATGAAGGCGGTGGACGCGCCCGACATCGACGTGGTGACGGGGCGCGGAGGCAAGGAGGCGGCACAATGAGCGATCGGCTGCCGCATGAGAAGGGCTTCCACGTCTCCTGGGACCAGATCCACCGCGACGCGCGGGCGCTGGCCTGGCGGCTCGACGGCAAGGGTCCGGACGGCGGCGCGTGGCGCTCGGTGGTGGCGATCACGCGGGGCGGCATGGCGCCGGCGATGATCGTCAGCCGCGAGCTCGACATCCGCGTCGTCGACACAATCTCGGTAAAATCCTACAACCACCAGGACCAGAGCCAGCCGCGCGTGATCAAGGCGCCGCAGGCCGAGATCATGGGCACCGATGGCGAAGGCGTGCTCGTCGTCGACGACCTCGTCGATACCGGCAAGACGCTGGAACTGGTGCGCAAGCTCTATCCCAAGGCGCATTTCGCGACCGTCTACGCCAAGCCCGCGGGCCGGGCGATGGTCGACACCTACATCACCGAGGTGAGCCAGGACACCTGGATTTTCTTCCCCTGGGACATGGCTTTGCAATACGTCCAGCCCTACCGCGGTTCGGACTGACGCCTGCGCCCGGCCGGACCTGCGGATGCCTCCGGCGGGGGTATTTCGGCAATGAAGAATGGCGGGTGCAGCCACAGAGTTTCAAGCGGGCGCCCTGCCGATGACGGTGGCAAACCGCCACGCCGCAGATCCTGCCCGAACCTCCAATCCGCGACCAGACCATGCCGGGCACCTTAACCGTGCGCCTCGAGCCCGAGGCGTGGGGGAACTCGCCGGATCGCGCCACTACGGGCCGGGTGATCGCCAACTTCCGTCAGGTGGTGAAAGAGGGCGAACTGCGCATGCATCCGCAGATCGGCGGGCTTGTGGAGAAGGAGATGCTGGAGAAGATGCGTGAGGGGCAGGCTGCGTCGTCTGCGGGCGCAAGGCCCGCGTAGAAAGCAGCGCGGCTGCCCTTCCCCGGATCGGCGGGGGCAACCGCAGGGTCGGCCGACCATCTTCTGACCGGCGCAAGCAGAACCAAAGGAGCGGACAAATGGGGATCATCATTGGCGTCGATATCAACAAGCCGGACCGGTCGCTGGATACGCCGGCGGGCGCCGCGAACCGGCTGACCAAACGGATTGGCGACTATCTTGAAAAGATAAGGAGCGACCCGACGACCGCCAGAATTTTGCGATTCGCGATGCGCATCTGGCGGGGCAACCTAAGCCAGCCATCGACATGACCGCCGACATCCGCGCGCAGGTGCCGGAGGATATGATCCCTCCCCTTCTGATTGCCAGCAGCAATGTGACCTTCCACGATTATGAGGGCGGGATCGGCTATACCGGCCCGATCGTAAGCCAGGCCTTCAGGGACGCGGTCGAGAGCCTCGACAAGGATGTGCATCAGTTCGTCCCGGTCGAGATCCGCCGCAAGGATGGCGGGCTGCATGACAGGCGGCCGTTTTACATCCTTCGCGTCACCCGGCTCTTGGACACGATCAATCTGGAGGAAAGCCCGCAACTGCAGCGGGCCGGCGGCAACCTGAAGAACGAGCCAGTGACCGAGAGGACCATTTTTCTGACCCACAGGTCGCCCTTTGCCGTCCACGCCGACCGGATCGGAGGGATGGGCCTCTGGCAAGACAAGAGAGGCCCAGGCGACCTCTTTGTCTCGCAAAGGCTCGTGGAACTCATCAAGGCCCGTGGCCTGACCGGGTGGCGCGCCTGGTCTACCTTCACCGAACTCTAATTTCCGGGAGGCGTTGAAGATGTGCTGTGCCCCGAGCGCCTTGAAGACCCTCTGCCGAAGAAAGGCTCCACGGAGGGCCTGGACGCCACCTGCCAATTCATGGCCGCAGGCGTGCCATTGGCTCCGCAATGGGCGCGGCGGTGCTTGCCGCCGGGACGCCGGGCGTATTTAACTTCGGGGCGCTCTTAAGCCGGAGGACCGATGCCCCTGCCTCTCAATCCCGACATGGCCCGGACCTTCCCGCCCCCGGTGATGGAGGCGCGGCGCTGGCTCGACGGCGTCACCTTCCCGCCCGACCGGCCCTTGATCAATGTCAGCCAGGCCGCGCCGATGGAGCCGCCGCCGGAGGGGCTCCGGCAGGCGCTCGCCGAGGCCGCGCTCAACGATCCGGCGGCGCATCTCTACGGGCCTGTGCTCGGCCTGCCGGCGCTCCGGGCCGAGGTTGCGGCGCAGTGGTCGGCGGCCTATGGCGGCGAGATCGCGGCGGCGGAAGTCGCGATCACCCAGGGCTGCAACCAGGCCTTCTGCGCGGTTATGGCGACGATCGCCCGGACCGGAGATGAAGTTATCCTTCCAACCCCATGGTATTTCAATCACAAGATGTGGCTCGACATGCAGGGGATCGGCGCGGTCCCGCTTGCGACCGGGCCCGGGCTGATCCCCGAGGCCGAGGCGGCGGCGCGTCTGATCACCGACCGGACCCGCGCCATTGTCCTTGTCACTCCGAACAATCCCGGCGGGGTCGAGTACCCGGCCGAAACCCTGCGCGCCTTCTATGAGCTCGCACAGGCGCGGGGCATCGCGCTGATCCTCGACGAGACCTACCGCGACTTCGACTCGCGCTCGGGCGCGCCGCACGACCTCTTCGCCGATCCCGACTGGCGGGGCACACTCGTCCATCTCTATTCCTTCTCCAAGGCCTACCGGCTGACCGGCCACCGGGTCGGTGCGATCGTCGCCGACCGGGCGCGGCTCGCCGAGGTCGAGAAGTTCCTCGACACGGTGGCGATCTGCCCGAGCCAGCTTGGCCAGATCGGCGCGCTCTGGGGGATGCGCAACCTCGGCCAGTGGGTCGCGGGAGAGCGCGCCGAGATCCTCGCCCGCCGCGCCACGATGACCGCGGGGATCGCGCGGCTCGAGGGCTGGCGGCTCCACGGCTGCGGGGCGTTCTTCGCCTATGTCGAACACCCCTGCCCCGTCGCCGCGCCCGAGCTTGCGCAGCGGCTCGTGCGCGAGGCGGGCGTGCTCCTCCTGCCCGGCACGATGTTCATGCCCGAGGACGACCCGGCCGGCGCGCGCCAGCTGCGCATCGCCTTCGCCAATATCGGGATCGCAGGCATCGGCGCGCTGATCGACCGGCTGGCCGCGTTCCGGGCCTGAGTCCTCAGAGGGCCGGGGAGAGGTCGGCGGCGGCCGGCGCCGACCCCATCAGACGCCTGAGGCGCGGCGCGACCACGAGGAGCGCGCCCGCCATCCCGAGGCCGAGCGCAAGCGCGTAGAGCCCGAGGAACCCCGAAAGGCCGAGCGCGCCGGCGAGCGGTTTCGCAACGCCGAGGAAGCTCGCGTAGAGCCAGGACACCGAGGACACCGCGCCGAGAAGGCTCGCCAGTAGGGCGCAGGACCAGTTGCCGCCGCGCGGCCCCTTCAGCATCGGAAACAGGATCCAGTGCAATGCCGCCCCGTTCAGCGCGAGGACGGTGACGACAACGATCTTGGCCACGAGTTTCGGCCGCGCCCCGATCTCTGCGGGCGAGTAGCCGGTGTCGAGCCAGATCACCGCGGCCCCGGTGACGAAGAGCGCGGCGAGCGCCCATGCGACGCTTCGCGCGTTCTTGGCCAGCGCATCGAGGTCGAGACGCTGCGCGCGCAGGAAGCGCATATCCTCGCTCATCACGAGGTAGAGGGCTGTGGCGAAGCCCATCAGGTGGCCGAGGATCAGAAGGACGCGAAGGGTTTCCATGGGGGGTCCGATGATTCTTGATTATTTTAATCGGGTATTTGTTCCCCGATATCCTGTCAAGGCGGACCCTGTCCGCGACGAGCCTTGCCCCGCCCTGCCCGCTGGCCTAAACACCGTGGGAACTGGTCTTTCGGGAGAACCGCCGCCATGTCGAACCCGCTGCGCAGCAAGAAGCGCGGAAACACCATCATCTGGATCCTCATGGCGATGCTGATCCTCGGCCTTGGTGGCTTCGGCGCACGAAATTTCGGCGGCTCGGTCCGAACCATCGGCACCGTCGGCGAGCGCGAGGTCGACTTGCGTGACTACGCGCGCATGCTGAACCGCGAGATCGCGGCGGTCTCAGCCCAGCTCGGCCAGCCGGTGAATTTCGCCCAGGCGCAGTCGCTCGGCATCGACCGGTCGGTGATGGCGCGGGTGATTGCCTCGGCCGCGCTTGACAACGAGGCCGACCGGATAGGCCTGTCGGTGGGCGACGGCGAGGTCCGCAAGCACATCCTCGGGATCGAGGCATTCCAAGGGATTGATGGCACGTTCGACCGCGACGCCTATACGCTGGTGTTGAAGCAGGAGGGACTTGGCGAGGCCGAGTTCGAGTCCAAGCTACGCGACGAGACCGCGCGGACGCTGCTTCAGGGCGCGATTCTTGGCGGCACCGCCGCACCCGAGGCGGCAGTAAACCGCACCGCCGCCTGGCTGACCGAAACCCGCAACTTCACGCTTGCCGAACTTGCAGCGTCGGACCTCGCCGAACCGGTCCCGGCGCCGACCGAAGCCGAGATCAAGGCCTATTACGACGCCCATCCCGAGGCCTTCACCCGGCCCGAGACGCGGCGCATCAGCTACGTCTGGCTGTCGCCCGAGATGCTGGAAGGCAAGGTCGAACTCGACGAGGACGCCTTGCGCGCCAGCTATCAGGAACGGATCGACGAATTCGTCACGCCCGAGCGGCGGCTGGTCGAACGCCTGGTCTATCCGAACGAAGAGGCGGCCGAAGCCGCCAAGGCGCGGTTCGAGGCGGGCGAGGTGACGTTCGAGGATCTCGCGCGGGAGCGCGGGCTGACCCTCCCGGATACCGATCTCGGCGAGATGTCCGAGGCGGCACTCGGCGCGGCCGGCGCGCCGGTCTTCGCGCTGGAGGAACCGGGCGTGGTCGGGCCGCTGCCGTCGGACCTCGGACCGGCGCTCTACGCGATGAACGGCATCCTCGAGGCGCAGGAAGTGACCTTCGAAGAGGCCCGCCCGGACCTCGCCACTGAGGCATCCGCCGACCGGGCGCGGCGGATGATCGCGGACCGGACCGACGCGATCGAAGACCTGCTGGCGAGCGGTGCGACGCTCGAGGAGGTCGCCGACGAAACCGAGATGGAGCTTGGAGAGGTCGCGTTCGATGCCACGACCGAAGACGGGATCGCCGCCTACAGCGCCTTTAGAGATGCCGCCCAAGCTGCGACCGACGCGGACTTCCCCACCCTTACCGCGCTCGACGATGGCGGTGTGTTCGCGCTCCGGCTCGACGGGATCGACGCTCCGGCGCTGCGGCCGCTCGACGAGGTCAGGGACGCCGCGGCCGAGGCCTGGACCCGCGACGAGACCCACAAGCGCCTCGTGGCGCGCGCCGATGAGGTCAAGGCCGAGCTTGAGGCCGGCAAGGCACTGGAAGCGACCGGGCTCGTGACGACGCGCTACGAGGATTTCGCCCGCGGCGGCTTCCTCTCCGGCGCGCCGGCCGATGTCGCCGAGCAGGCGTTCACGCTCGCCGAGGGCGAGGCGGCCGTCGTCGAGACGCCCGAAACCGTGCATGTCGTGGCTCTGACCGGGATCACGGCCGCCGCCGCCGACGGCCCCGAGCTGACCCGGGCGCGTGACGCGCTCGAGGTGCAGTTCGGCCAGTCGCTGGCGCAAGACATGTTCGAGCTCTTCACCGAAGCCCTGCAGGCCGAAGCCGGCATCCGCATCGACCAGGCGGCAGTCAATGCCGTCCATGCCCAGCTGAACTGAAGGAAGCGTCCGTGGCTCTGATCCCGACTTTCGAGGCCTTCGAGGCCGGCTGGACCCGCGGCGAGAACCAGCTCGTCTTCGCCCGCCTCGCGGCCGATCTCGACACGCCGGTCTCGCTGATGCTGAAGCTTGCCGACGCGCAGGCGATGAGCTTCATGCTCGAAAGCGTCACCGGCGGCGAGGTGCGCGGGCGCTATTCGGTCGTCGGGCTGAAACCGGACGTGATCTGGGAGTGCCGCGGCGAGCGGAGCCGGATCAACCGGCAGGCGCGGTTCGACGCCGAAGCCTTCGAGCCGCTCGACGGCCACCCGCTCGAGACGCTCCGGGCGCTGATCGCGGAAAGCCGGATCGAGATGCCCGAGGGCCTGCCGGCGATCGCGGCGGGGCTCTTCGGCTATCTCGGCTACGACATGATCCGGCTCGTGGAGCACCTGCCGAACGTCAAACCCGATCCGATCGGGGTGCCCGACGCCACGCTGATGCGCCCGACCATCGTCGCCGTACTTGACGGGGTGAAAGGCGAGGTGACGGTTTGCTCGCCGGCCTGGGTCGGCTCGGGTCTTTCGGCGCGTGCGGCCTATGCGCAGGCGGCCGAACGGGTGATGGACGCCGTGCGCGACCTCGAACGCGCGCCTTCCGGCGAGACGCGCTCGCTCGGCACCACGGCGCATCTCGGCCCGCTCACCTCCAACTTCACCCCCGAGGGCTACCGGGCCGCGGTCGAGAAGGCCAAGGACTACATCCGCGCCGGGGACATCTTCCAGGTCGTGCCCTCGCAGCGCTGGACCGCCGATTTCCGGCTGCCGCCCTTCGCGCTCTACCGCTCCTTGCGTCGCACCAACCCCTCTCCTTTCCTGACCTTTTTCAATTTCGGCGGCTTTCACATCGTCGGCGCCTCGCCGGAGATCCTCGTGCGGCTCCGCGGCGGTGAAGTCACCGTGCGCCCGATCGCCGGCACCCGCCCGCGCGGCGCCACGCCCGAGGAGGATCGCGCGCTCGAATCCGATCTCCTGGCCGACAAGAAGGAACTCGCCGAGCACCTGATGCTGCTCGACCTCGGACGCAACGATGTCGGCCGGGTGGCGCGGATTGGGACCGTGCGCCCGACCGAGAAGTTCATCATCGAACGCTATTCGCACGTCATGCACATCGTCTCGAACGTGGTGGGCGAGATCCGCGAGGGCGAGGACGCGCTCTCGGCACTACTCGCGGGCCTGCCGGCCGGCACGGTGTCCGGCGCGCCCAAGGTGCGGGCGATGGAGATCATCGACGAGCTGGAGCCCGAAAAGCGCGGCATCTATGGCGGCGGTGTGGGCTATTTCGCCGCCAATGGCGAGATGGACATGTGCATCGCGCTGAGGACCGCCGTGGTCAAGGACGAGAAGCTCTACATCCAGGCCGGCGGCGGCGTCGTCTACGACAGTGACCCCGAGGCCGAGTTCCAGGAAACCGTGAACAAGTCCAAGGCGCTGCGGCGCGCGGCCGAGGATGCCGGGCTGTTCGTCAGGCGCGGAAACTCCTGATACCGCGTCCAGGTGCGGGGCGCCGCGTTGCGGCGCCTACTTCTTGGCCAGCATGATCGCCGAGACCGGAGCGATGGCGGTGCCCTTCGCGCCCGCGTCGATCCATGTCCTGAGCGCCTCCAGCGTTTCCGGCGCGGTGCTCGCGACAACGGTAACGGCTCCGGTCCGGGACGCCTCGAACCCGGCCCGGTCGAGGCTGCGTTCGATCATCGAGCCGCTCTCGCCCTGGGCATCGAGCGCGCGAAAGACCTCGACATGCGGGACGTTCGCAGTGATCGCGGCCTGGCGCGCCGGATTGAGCCCGCGATCATAGGTGATCAGACCTCGCCCCTCTTCCCCGAGCAGCGCCGCCAGGTGTTCGGCGACCCCGCGGTCGTGCTGAAAGACCGCATCGCCATCACCGATCAGCGCGACGGCCTCCGGCAACGCCTGGACCTCGCTCTGATAGCTGACCTCGAGGTCGCTGGCCGTCGCGCCCGCGGGAAGTTCGGGCGAGAGGATCGCGATCTCGTGACCGGCGAGACGGTAGAGTTCGGCCCGCCGCGGGGCATCGGGCAGCGTTGGGTCGATGGCGATCGTGACCTTCATGCCAATTGTTGCAAGCGCCGCGGCATCGAGCCCGCCCGCAGCCTCGCCGCGGTCGAGCAGAACCACCGCCATGAGTGGCTTTTTTTCGGGGTTGAAAAACGGTGCCGCGAACGCGGCTAGCGTGATCTCGGTCTCCGCGGGGGCCGCGACGGCCTCTTCCGGCAGCGCTTCGCTCGCCGGGTCTTCGCTTGTCGCCGGGCGATTGACCGTCACGCCGGAGGCTTCCTCGCCGGTCGCGGGCTGACGCGCGGCGGCGCCGCCGAAGGAGGGCGCCGGTTTGAAGGCGCCTGTGCCGGATTCGCTGCCGGATTCGGCTTGCGCCAGCTCAGTCCCTGCGGCGTCGCCCTCCGGGGCACCGGCCGGCTCGGCCTCGGCAGCGGAATCTTCCTCGACGGCGAGGCTGGCGCCTGGCGGCGGCAGCACCACCGGCGCTTCCCCTGCCACGGCGATTGCGAGGTGCGGCGCCTCGGTCTCGCCAGGCGGTGGGACCGGAATCGCGGTTTCCGGCGCGGGCGCCTCGGCCTCGGTCGCCACGAGTATCGGTTCGGGAATCCCCAGCGCGGTCGGTGCCGCCGACTGGCCTTCCGGAACACCGGCCGAGCTGCGATCGGCCAGCGCGAGGACGGGTTCGGATTCGGGAGCCGTCACGACCGGCGTGTCCGCCTCGGCCGGCGCGGGTTCCGTGCCGGGCAGGACCGGGTCCTCTTCCGGCTTCGGCCGCGCGAATTCGGACCCGGCGGGAACTTCGACCACCGGTGTTTCCGGGACGGCGTTTTCCTCCTCCGCGACGGCGACCTCGACGGGCGCAGGCTCGCTCGCGGGCTCGGCCTGCATCGGATCGGTCTGCGGCTCGGGCTGGGCCATCGGCTCCGGCGCCGCGTCGGGCATCGCCGCGACCGCATCCGATTCTGGCGCGGGCTCAACCGCAGGCGCCGGCTCCGCCGCAGCTTCGGGCTTGGCCAGCTCGGCCGGGGCGGGCTCCGGCTCGGACGCCGGTTCAAGGGCGGCAATGTCGGGTGCCGGCGCCTTGGCGGGCGGCGCCATAAGCGAAATCACCGCGAGACTTGCGACCGAAGCGACCGCCCCGTAAAGCAAACCGAAAAGATATCCTCTGCCCACGCCTGCCTCCGACGCATGTATGCCGTCTTTGACCGCTTCTTGCCTTGACCAGGCATTGCGGCTCGGCCCATGTATAGCCCGTCCCGAGGGCACGTTCACCCCCTGATCGCGCCCGGCACGCACGAAGGTCCGCCGATGTTGCTCCTGATCGATAACTACGACAGCTTCACCTACAATCTCGTCCACTATTTCGGCGAGCTTGGCGCGGAGGTGTCGGTCCACCGCAACGATGCGCTGAACGTTCAGGAAGCTATGGCACTGAAGCCGCAGGCGATCGTGCTGTCGCCCGGTCCCTGCGATCCCGATCAGGCCGGCATCTGCCTCGCGCTGACCGCGGCCGCGGCCGAAACCCGGACGCCGCTGCTCGGCGTCTGCCTCGGGCATCAGACCATCGGCCAGGCCTTCGGTGGCAAGGTCGTGCGCTGCCACGAGATCGTGCACGGCAAGATGGGCGCGATGCACCATGCCGGAAAGGGCGTATTCGCGGGCCTGCCATCGCCCTTCCAGGCGACGCGCTACCACTCGCTCGTGGTCGAGCGGGCGAGCCTGCCGGATTGTCTGGAAGTCACCGCCTGGCTCGAGGACGGCACGATCATGGGGCTGCGCCACCGCGAGTTGCCGATCGAGGGCGTGCAGTTCCACCCCGAATCGATTGCCTCCGAACACGGCCACCAGATGCTGAAGACCTTCCTCGACAACGCGGGCGTGCCGCTGAAGGAGCCGGCATGACCGAGGATATCCGCCCGCTGATCGGCCTTGCCGCCGACCGTCCGCTGACGCGCGCCGAGGCCGAGGCAGCCTTCGAGGCGCTCTTTGAGGGGGCCGCGACCCCGAGCCAGATGGGCGGCCTCCTGATGGCGCTCCGCACCCGCGGCGAGACCGTCGAGGAGATCGCCGCGGCGGCGCGGGTAATGCGGGCGAAATGCCACAAGGTTCGCGCGCCCGAGGGCGCGATCGACATCGTCGGCACCGGCGGCGACGGCAAGGGAACGCTCAACATCTCGACCGCGACGGCCTTCGTGGTGGCGGGCGCGGGTGTGGTGGTCGCGAAGCACGGCAACCGCAACCTGAGCTCGAAGTCCGGGGCGGCGGATGCGCTGACCCAGATGGGCGTCAACGTGATGATCGGCGCGGAAGCCGTTGAATCGGTTCTGGAAAGGTGCGGTATCGCCTTCATGATGGCGCCGATGCACCACCCGGCAATCCGCCATGTGATGCCGACCCGCGCCGAGCTTGGCACCCGCACCGTGTTCAACCTGCTCGGACCACTGACCAACCCCGCCGGCGTGAAACGCCAGCTCACCGGCGCCTTCTCGCGCGCTTGGATCCGGCCGATGGCCGAGACGCTGGCGGCACTCGGTTCCGAGCGCGCCTGGCTGGTGCACGGATCGGACGGGACCGACGAGTTGTCGATCGCCGGGAAAAGCTGGGTGGCCGCGCTTGAAGACGGTAACGTCCACGAATTCGAACTGCACCCCGAGGAGGCCGGCCTGCCGGTGCATCCGTTCGAGGCGATCACGGGCGGCAGTCCCGAGGACAACGCCGCGGCCTTCCGCGCGCTGCTCGCAGGCGAAAGAAGCGCCTACCGCGACGCCGTGCTCTTGAACGCGGCCGCCGCGCTCGTGGTTGCGGGCAAGGCGGCGGAGCTGAAGGAGGGCGTCGCGATCGCCGCCGAAAGCATCGACAGCGGCCGCGCGAAGGCGAAGATCGAGGCGCTGGCAGCGGCCACCCAGGCGGCATGATCCCAACCGCCTGGGCGCATCTGCCCTTCTTCACGCGCGACTGGCCCGCGATCGAGGCCGCCCTCGCCGCCGATCCGCGCGAGATCCTGCCCCCCGCCACGCAACGGTTCGCTGCGCTCGACCTTGTCCGCCCCGAGGCCGTGCGTGTGGTGATACTCGGCCAGGATCCCTATCCGACGCCAGGCCATGCCCACGGGCTCGCGTTTTCAGTGGCACCGGAGGTGACTCCCCTGCCCCGATCCTTAACAAACATCTTCAAGGAGTTGCGCGACGACCTTGATGTCTGCCCAGCGACCGGCGACCTGCACCACTGGGCACGGCAGGGCGTGCTCCTGCTGAACACCAGCCTCAGCGTTCCCGCCGGCACCGCCGGAGGCCATGCTAGGCTCGGCTGGCATGGCCTCGCCGAGGAGGTCCTCGCCGAAATCTCCGGCACACCGCGCGCCTTCCTGCTCTGGGGCGCGCATGCACAGAAGCTGAAGCCGCAGATCCGCCCCGGAGACCACCTGATCCTCGAAAGCGCCCACCCCTCGCCGCTCTCTGCCAGGCGCGGCTTTTTCGGCTCGCATCCCTTCAGCCGGGTCAACGACTGGCTTGCCACGCGGGGGGCGCCCCCGATCGACTGGGCCGGCTAGGACATCGTGGCGGAGAGTCGCACCGACGGCCTCGAGCATGTTATTTCGGCGCGGCGCGGGTTCGAGGGCTTTTCCGGCCTGCAAGCGGAGGGTAAGAGAAAGCATGGACATTCTCGACAAGATCAAGGCCTACAAGCTCGAAGAGATCGCCGCCGCCAAGGCGGCGCGTTCCCTCGCCGAGATCGAGGCCGAAGCCCATGCCGCGAGCGCGCCGCGTGGTTTCGCCGCCGCACTCACCTCCGCCGCAAGAAGGGGCTACGGGCTCATCGCGGAAATAAAGAAGGCGAGCCCGTCGAAGGGGCTGATCCGGCCCGACTTCGATCCCCCGGCGCTCGCTCGGGCCTACGAGGCGGGCGGCGCCACCTGTCTTTCCGTGCTGACCGACCGGCCCTCGTTTCAGGGCGCGCCCGGTTTTCTCACCGCCGCGCGGGCCGCGGTGACGCTTCCGGCCCTGCGCAAGGACTTCATGTATGACACATACCAGGTCGCGGAGGCCCGCGCGCTCGGCGCTGACTGCATCCTGATAATCCTCGCCTCGGTCTCCGACGCGCAGGCGGCAGAGCTCGAAGACGCGGCCTTTGGCTGGGGCATGGACGTGCTTCTCGAAGTCCACGACGAGGCCGAGCTCGACCGTGCGCTTGCGCTGAAGTCGCCACTCGTCGGCGTGAACAACCGCAATCTCAAGACTTTCGAGGTCACTCTTGAGACGACGCGGAGGCTCGCGCCGCGGCTCCCGACCGACCGGCACCTGGTCTGCGAAAGCGGGCTATTCACACCCGCCGATCTTGCCGAAATGGCTGCCTGCGGCGCCCGGAGCTTCCTCATCGGCGAAAGCCTGATGCGGCAGGAGGACGTCGCCGCGGCGACGCGCGCGATCCTCGCCGATCCGGCGCAGGCGGAGCTCTGACCATGGCGCTGACGCATTTCGACAGCGAGGGCCGCGCGCATATGGTCGACGTCTCGGACAAGGAGGTGACCGACCGCGTGGCGGTGGCCGAGGCGCGCGTCCTGATGAAGCCGGAGACGCTGGCGCTCGTTACCGAGGGGCGGGCGAAGAAGGGTGACGTGCTCGGCGTTGCGCGGCTCGCGGGGATCATGGCAGCCAAACGCACCGCCGATCTGATCCCGCTCTGTCATCCCTTACCGATCACGAAGGTGGCGATCGAGCTCAGCCCCGACCCGGCGCTGCCGGGCGTGCGGATCGAAGCGACCGTCAAGACGACCGGCCAGACCGGGGTCGAGATGGAAGCGCTGACGGCGGCCTCCGTCGCCGCACTCACGGTCTATGACATGCTCAAGGCCGCCGAGAAGTCGATGGTCGTCGACGGGCTCAGGGTGATCCTGAAAGATGGCGGAAAATCGGGGCGTTACGAGGCGTCCTGAGGAAGATCGGAGGCTGCGCATGATTTCCGTCGACGAGGCTCTCGCGCGGCTCTTCGCGCTCTCGGCGCCGCTTGGCGCGGAAACCGTGCCGCTTCGCACCGGCGCGGGACGGGTGCTTGTGGAACCGGTCGTGGCGCGGCTTGATCAGCCGCCCTTCGCCGCCTCGGCGATGGATGGCTACGCGATCCGGGAAGCCGACCACTGCCCCGGAGTCGAACTTAACATCATCGGAGAAGCTGCTGCTGGTCTTGGATTTTCCGGAGCGGTGGCCAATGGGGAAGCGGTGAGGATCTTCACCGGCGCGCCGGTTCCCGATGGCACGGACCGGGTCGTGCTGCAGGAAGACGTGACCCGCGAGGGCGATCGGATCATCCTCTCCGGGCCGCTCGAGCACGGCGCCAATATCCGCGCCGCTGGGCAGGATTTCAGAAAGGGCGATCGGATCGAGGCGCCGCGCCGGTTGTCGGCGACCGATCTCGCACTGATCGCGGCCATGAACGTGGCCGGGATACGGGTGGCGCGACGGCCCGTCGTGGCGATCATGGCGACCGGCAACGAGTTGGTGATGCCGGGCGAGGAGCCGGGACCAGACCAGATCATCGCTTCGAACGGCTACGCGCTCGCCGCGATGGCCGAGGCGGAAGGCGCCGAGGTTCGGATGCTGCCGATCGCGCGCGACAGCGAGTCGTCCCTGCGCCATACGCTGGGGCTGGCCGAGGGCGCGGACCTGATCGTGACCATCGGCGGCGCCTCGGTCGGCGATCACGACCTCGTCGGCAAGGTCACTGCAGATCTCGGGATGGAGCGGTCGTTCTACAAGATCGCGATGCGGCCCGGAAAGCCGCTGATGGCCGGGCGCCTGGCCGGTTCCGTGCTGCTTGGATTGCCGGGGAACCCAGTTTCTTCCGTGGTTTGCGGCCATATCTTTATGTTGCCGATGCTGCGCGCGATGCAGGGCCTGCCGGCTGCGCCCGCACCGATCAAGCGCGGCGTGCTCGCAGCACCCGTCGAGGCCAACGGACCGCGGGCACATTACATGCGCGCACGGATCGAGCAGCACGAGGGCGCAGCCCTGATCCACCCGTTCGATCAGCAGGACAGCGCGCTGCTCTCGGTCCTCGCCGCGGCCAATGCGCTCCTGATCCGGCCGATCGGGGATGGGCCGCAACCGGCTGGCGCGGCTGCGGAATTCATCGCGATCTGATTGGCGCGGCCAGCCACGGGCGGATTGACACAAAAGGAGAACGCGCGTAGAACATCCCTTGAACAGCACCGACATCGACAAGGGGATGATCGCAACATGCTGACCCGCAAGCAGCTGGAACTACTCGACTTCATCCAGAAGCGCATGGCGCGCGACGGCGTACCGCCCTCGTTCGACGAAATGAAGGACGCGCTCGACCTGCGGTCGAAATCCGGCATCCACCGCCTGATCACCGCGCTCGAGGAACGGGGCTTCATTCGCCGCCTCGCCCACCGTGCCCGCGCGATCGAGATCGTGAAGCTGCCCGAAGCGATGGAAAAGCCTGGCTTCTCGCCCCGGGTGATCGAGGGCGACCGCAAGGAGCCGCCGAGGGGCGCAATGGCGGTCAGCGAGATCCATGCGCTGGAACTGCCGGTGATGGGCCGCATCGCGGCCGGTGTGCCGATCGAGGCGATCTCGGAAGTCTCGCACCACGTTACGGTGCCGGGGGCGATGCTTTCGGGAAAGGGCCAGCACTACGCGCTCGAGGTGAAGGGCGATTCGATGATCGAGGCCGGGATCAACGACGGCGACATCGTGGTGATCCGCGAGCAGTCGACAGCCGAGAACGGCGACATCATCGTGGCGCTGGTCGAGGGCTACGAGGCGACGCTGAAGCGCTACCGCCGCCGCGGCGGAATGATCGCGCTCGAAGCCGCGAACCCGGCCTACGAGACCCGCGTCCTGCCCGAAGACCACGTCAAGGTACAGGGCCGGCTGGTCGGATTGATCCGCAGCTACTGAGCCCGGGCGGCGCGGATGCGCCGTTCCGGTCGGCGGTTCCAGAGCCGGTCGCCAGACGCCTCGCGCACACTCAGGATGCGGAGCCCGCCCGGCCCGGCATGGATCGCGAGCGCCCCGGTCTCGCGCAATCTGGCGGCGTCGTAGATCCGGCAGCCGGTCGCGGGTGCGTCGGTCCAGTCCTCCGACAGGATCACGAGCGCCCCGCCCCCGCAGGCTCCGGCCGCGCGCTCTGCAGCGCCCTTGCCGGTGAAGTACAGCGCAGCCACGTCGCCGAGTTGCGCCGAAAGCGCGCCCTTGGCGCCCGAGAACCCGGGCCTCGCAAAGGCCGCCTCCTGCGGCGCCAAGTCGCCATCATCCTCGAGCCAGCTTTTCGCGACAAACCCCGCGCCCCTGGGTTTCGAGAGCGCCCGACCGGCCTCGCCCATCAACCCGATGATGGTGCCATCGCCGGAGACGAGCAGCGCCGGCCGCTCCGCACCAGTCCAGAGCCCAAGCGCCACCGCGACCAGCGCCGCGCCAATTCCGCGCAGCCAAGGAGCCCGGCCGATCAGCGCCGCTATTCCACCGAGTGCGATGAGCGGCAGCGTCGCGGCGGGCGGCGTCGGCACCGCCACGACCGCGCCATCGAGCCCGGCAACCCAGTCAGCGACCGCAAGAATGAACGCGCAGCCCTGCTCCATCGCCCAGAGCGCCGGCTGCGCGAGGCCAAGGGGCGCGAGCAGCGCCGCGATGACGCCCGCGGGCATCACCACCATTCCCATGAGCGGCACAGCGAGCATGTTGGCGAGAAGGCCGTATTCGGCGACCCGGTTGAAATGCACCGCCGCGATTGGCGCGGTTGCGAAGCCCGCCGCGGCCGAGGACAGGACCATCATGGCCACCGGCCGCAGGAATTGCGGCACCCTGCCCTGATGCCGCGTCCAGGGCTGGAAGGCGACGATCAGAGCGACGGTCGCGCCGAAGGACATCTGGAAACCGGGCTCGACAAGGCTCTCGGGCTCGAGAACCAGAACGATCAGCGCCGCCACCGCGACCGTGCGGAGCGAGAGCGCCCGGCGGTCTGCCAGGACGGCCACGAGCATCACCGCCGCCATGATGAAAGAGCGCCGGGTAGCGACACTCGGACCGGCAAGCATGAGGTAGAACATCGCGGCCAAGAGCGCGACCAGCGCGGCGATCTTCTTCGAAGGCAGGCGCAACGCCAGGGGCGGCGCCAGCGCGAGCCCGTAGCGGCAGACGGCGAAGACGAACCCGGTCAGGAGCCCCATGTGCAGTCCCGAGATCGAGATAAGATGCGACAGGTTCGACGCCCGAAGCGCATCGTTCGTCGCCGCCGAGACCCCCGACCTGTCGCCGGTCAGCAGCGCCGCGGCGAAGGCTCCCGCCTGCCCCTCCATCCGCGCCTGCATCGCGCCTGAAAGCGCCATCCTGATCCGGAACGCGAGAAGGGCCACCCCGCCCTCGGGCGCCTCCAGCGCCAGAACCGGCGCGCGGGTGTAGCCGACCGCGCCGAGTTGCGAGAACCAGGCCAGCCGCTGGAAATCGAAACCGCCGGGCTCGGCCGGACGCTCGGGTGGCGAGAGATGCGCGGTCAGGATCACCACGAGACCGGGCTGCGGATCGAGTTGCCCCTGCGCACCATGAAGCGCGACCCGGACCCGCGCGGGCGTGCGCTCGGGCGGGACATCCTCGAGCACCACCCGGTCGAGCGTCAGCCGCGGCCGGTCGGAGAACGAGCGGTCGATGTCGACGATGCGGCCCTCGACCGGGCCGTAGTAGCGGAAGGACAGCACCGGCGCGGCAACCAGATGCGACCGGGCCGCGGCAAGAACCAGACCAGCCGCGAGCAGCGCGAGCGCCAGCGCAGGCGCCCGCCAGGATTCCGGCCCGCGCAGCCCGGCAACCAAGAACACCGCCGCAACGGCCGCCGCCGCCGCCAGGAGCACCATGCCGGGCTCGGTCGGAAGCGTGAAGTAGAAACCTATGCCGCAGCAGAGCAGCACCGGCGCCCAGGGCATCAACCCGCCCCGCGCCACGCCGAACCCGTCTCGGACCGCCGCCACCAGCCGCACCTTGTTTCCCTTTCCGGCTTTGCCTAATGAACGCGGACCAGACTGAACGCTTATGGTTTCCGAAAGGTTAATCCGCCCATGTCCGAGATCGTCACCCGCTTCGCCCCCTCGCCCACGGGTTACCTCCATATCGGCGGCGCCCGCACCGCGCTCTTCAACTGGCTCTATGCCCGCGGCCGCGGCGGCAGGTTCCTTCTGCGCATCGAGGACACCGACCGCGAGCGGTCGACGCCGGAGGCGACGGCAGCGATCCTCAAAGGGCTGACATGGCTCGGGCTCGACTGGGATGGCGACGTGGTCAGTCAGTTCGAGCGCCGCGACCGCCATGCCGAGGTGGCGCGCGAGATGCTGGCGCGCGGCGCGGCCTACAAGTGCTTCTGCAGCCAGGACGAGATCGAGGCCTACCGCGAGGCCGCCCGCGCCGAGGGCCGCTCGACGCTGTTCCAGAGCCCCTGGCGCGACGCCGATCCGGCGACCCATCCCGATGCGCCCTACGTCATCCGCCTCAAGGCGCCACGCGAGGGCCAGACGGTGATCGAGGACGCGGTGCAGGGCACCGTCACGTTCGGCAACGACCAGCTCGACGACATGGTTTGTTTACGCTCCGATGGTACGCCCACCTACATGCTGGCGGTCGTCGTCGACGATCACGACATGGGGGTGACGCATGTGATCCGGGGCGACGACCACCTCAACAATGCCGCGCGGCAGGTGCAGATCTACCGCGCCATGGGCTGGGCCGAGCCGGTCTGGGCGCATATCCCGCTGATCCACGGGCCGGACGGCAAGAAGCTGTCGAAGCGCCACGGGGCCGTGGGCCTCGAGGAATACCAGGCGATGGGCTACCCGGCGGCGGGGATGCGCAACTACCTCACCCGGCTTGGCTGGGCGCATGGGGATGCGGAGTTCTTCACCGATGCCGAGGCCCGCGAGTGGTTCGACCTGAAGGGAATCGGGCGGGCACCGGCACGGCTCGACTTCAAGAAACTGGAGAATCTCTCGGGCCAGCACATCGCCGCGACTCCGGACGCAGCACTTCTGCCTGAAATTGAGGCATATCTGGAGGCCGCGGGCGCCCCGAGCCTTTCGCAGGCGCAGAAAGACGGTTTGTCGCGGGCGCTCTACTGTGTCAAGGAGCGCGCCAAGACTTTCCCGGAACTCATTGAAAAGGCGTATTTTGTGTTGGGGGAGCGGCCGTTTTCCCCGGACGAGAAGGCGGCCAAGGCGCTGGATACGGTATCCCGTGGTATACTGAAAGAATTGACGCCGCACCTGCAAAATGCTAGCTGGGAGCGCGACATGCTGGAGGCCACGGTGGCCGGCGTCGCCGAGGCTCACGGCATGGGACTCGGCAAGATCGCCGGACCTCTACGGGCGGCTCTGTCGGGGCGCTCGGTCAGTCCCAGCGTTTTCGACATGATGCTTGTAATCGGGCGCGAGGAGACGATTGCCCGGTTGAAGGATGCAGCGGCCTGACCGCGCCTCTGGCGCCACGGTCGCGAGGGAGACCCCGCCCGGCGTTTCCGGGCGGATGATGGCAAGGGAGCTGTGATGGACAAGATGATCAAGACCGCGACGCTGAGCTTCAACGGCAAGAGCATCGAACTGCCGATGCTGCAGCCCACCGTCGGGCCGGAGGTCATCGACATCCGCAAGCTCTACGCCGAGGGCGACGTCTTCACCTACGATCCGGGCTTTACCTCGACGGCGGCCTGCGACAGCGCGATCACCTATATCGACGGCGACAAGGGCGAGCTGCAGTATCGCGGCTACCCGATCGAGCAGCTCGCCGAGCAGTCGCATTTCCTCGAGGTCTGTTACCTGCTGCTCTACGGGGAACTGCCGAACGCGTTGCAGATGCAGGACTTCGAACACCGGGTCACGAACCACACGATGGTGCATGAGCAGATGCACTATTTCTTCCGCGGGTTCCGGCGGGACAGCCATCCGATGGCGACCATGGTCGGCGTCGTCGGCGCGATGTCGGCCTTCTACCACGACTCGACCGACATCTCCGATCCCTGGCAGCGCGAGGTCGCGGCGATCCGGATGATCGCCAAGGTCCCGACGATCGCGGCGATGGCCTACAAGTACTCGATGGGCCAGCCCTTCGTGTATCCGAAGAACTCGCTCGATTACGCCTCGAACTTCCTGCACATGTGCTTCGCCGTGCCCTGCGCGGACTACGTCGTCGACCCGATCCTGTCGAAGGCGATGGACCGGATCATGATGCTGCACGCCGATCACGAGCAGAACGCTTCGACCTCGACGGTGCGGCTCGCCGGCTCCTCGGGCGCCAATCCGTTCGCCTGCATCGCCGCCGGCATCGCCTGCCTCTGGGGGCCGGCGCATGGCGGCGCCAACCAGGCCTGCCTCGAGATGCTGCGCGAGATCGGCACGGTCGAGAACATCCCCGAGGCGATCCGCCGCGCCAAGGACAAGAATGATCCGTTCCGTCTCATGGGCTTCGGCCACCGGGTCTACAAGAACTTCGACCCGCGCGCGAAGGTGATGAAGGAATCGGCCGACGAGGTCCTCGACCTCCTTGGCATCCACGACAACGAGACGCTGAAGGTGGCGAAGGAACTCGAACGTATCGCGCTCGAGGACGACTACTTCGTCGAGAAGAAGCTCTATCCGAATGTCGACTTCTACTCGGGCATCATCCTCGAGGCGATGGGCTTCCCGACCTCGATGTTCACGCCGATCTTCGCGGTCAGCCGCACCGTCGGCTGGATCTCGCAGTGGAAGGAAATGATCGCCGATCCGACCCAGAAGATCGGCCGGCCGCGCCAGCTTTATATCGGCCAGACCGCACGTGACTATGTCGCGGTCAACGATCGCTGAGTTCTGAGGCGGTTCCCGATTGGGATAGCCGAGCACCGGAACCTGCCCGCGCGAAGCGGGCAGGTTCTTTCGTTTCAGTACCTACCCCTCGGCCGAACCCACCGGCCCGGTCCTGCGTCGCAACGCATCGCGCCGTAGTCGTCCGACGTCTGCGTCTACCAATAGGCCGGGTTGTCAAAGGCGGCGACGCAGCGTGACGGCCCCTTCAACGGATCGAGCGGCCGCGCGGTCAACGATTGCGCGAGCCAGCCCTCGGGCTGGCTGAGCCTCAACGGCGCCCGCGCCTGGTCCTCCGTGATCGGCAGGAACCCGACCCTGGCGTAGTATCGCGGATCGCCGTAGGTCACGGCGACGTCGACGCCGCGGCGCCTGAGCGCGTCCAGACCGTAGCTCAGGAGGCTTTGCCCGATTCCCCTTCCCTGCCGGCCGGTCTCGACCGCAACCGGCGCGAGGAGAAAGACCGTGCGGCCATCCTCAGCGTAGGTCAGGCGGGTGAAGAGGATGCACCCGGCAAGCGCCCCGTCGTCCAGCGCCGAGAACACGAAGAGATCGTCGTCGGGCGTCTTCGCGATGAGCTTCGCCACCAGTTCGCCGATCAGCCGGCCTTCGTCGGGTCCTTCCGACGCCGAGAAAGTCGCCGCAAAGAGGGCGATGATCTCGTCGGTCCGGTCCTTGTAGTCTGAGGTGAAGTCCATGCCCGTCTTCATCCGCTCGGGACACCGGGCATAGCGTTGTCCGCCGCAGGTAGCAACAGAACGCCCGACCTACGGTGCCCGATCAGGCCAGCGTCGTGCGATGGAGAAGCGGCGAGATGCCGAAATGGCTGCGAAACACCTTGGAGAAATGCGAGGTTGAATTGAAGCCGCAGGCCATCGCGATCTGGGCGATGGATTCCTCGGTCTGCACGATCAGGTTGCGCGCCCGGTGAAGCCGCATCTCCACGACGTAGCGTTTCGGCGAGGTGTTGAGGTACTTGCCGAAGAGACGTTCGAGCTGGCGGGTCGAGATGCCGAGTTCCTCGGCGATCTCGCACGGCGCGAGCGGATCCTCGATATTGTCCTCCATGAGCTGGATCGCGCGGGTCAGGTGCGTGTTGCGCATCCCGTGGCGCGACTGCAGCGAGACGCGTTGCGCGGCCGAGCCCTCGCGGACCGCGTTGTAGACCATCTGGTCGGCGACCGCAGTGGCGAGCCCGGTGCCGTGGTCGCGGGCGATGAGGTGCAGCATCAGGTCCGCCGCCGCGGTGCCGCCCGAGGCGGTGACGAATTTCTGGTTGGCGACGAAGACATTGCGCACCAGCGGCACAGCCGGGAACTTCTCGGCGAAGAGGTCGTGGAACTCCCAGTGAATCGCGGTTTCGACGCCGTCGAGGAAGCCGGCCTTGGCGAGCACGTAGGCGCCCGAGCAGATCGCGCCGATCTGGGATCCGCTCGCCCGCTCACGGCGGAGATAGTTCAGCACCGCGGGCGTGGTGTGGTCTTGGACATGGATGCCGGCGATCAGGAACAGCCGGTCGTCGCGCCCCATCGGCTCCAGCCCGCGGTCCACAAGCGTCACCGCCCGGTTAGAGCAGGCGGCCGACGTGCCGTTCTCGGAAGCGAGCGACCAGCGAAAGAGCGGCTTGCCGGAGACCAGGTTGGCGATGCGCAGCGGTTCCAGCGCGCAGGAGAACGCGAGATGCGAGAAGTTCTCGAGGAGCAGGAAGACGAAATGCGCGGTCTGGGTCATCACCGTGTTCCTTGAGAAGGAGGGGGGCGCCCGGCAGGGCGCCCCCCGGAGATCAGGTCAGTTGGCGGCGGCGCGGGCGGCTTCGAGCCACGCGTCATAGTCGGCCTGATGCGCCTCGATCCAGGCGGCGACATGGCCGTCGATCGCGTCCGAGCTGTCCTCGCCATCGGCGATCAGCTTGTTCTGGGCCGAGATGTCGTTGATGCCGATCTTCGCCAGTTCGAAAAGCTTCGCCGCCGCCGGGTTGGCCGCAAGGAAGTCGTTGCGCGCCACGACACGGATGCTGTCGACCGCGAAGCCGAGGTTCTTTCCCTCGAACTCGGTCTCACCTGTCGCGCCGTCCGGCAGCGAGGTATAGGGCACCGCGAGCCATTCGACGTCCGTGCCCGGCACCAGCGCGCCCGAGACCCAGTAGGGCGTCCAGGTGTAGTAGAGCACCGGGTCGCCATTGGCCTGCCGTGCGATCGTGTCGGCGATGATCGCGTTGTAGGCGCCCTGGTTGTGGGTGACGGTGTCGCGCAGGCCGTATTCGGTGAGCTGGTGCTCGATCACGCGCTCGCAGCCCCAGCCCGGCACGCAGCCGGCGAGGTCGGCCTTGCCGTCACCATCGGCGTCGAACTTCGCGGCGACCGCCGGGTCCTTCAGCATCGAGATGTCGGTGATGCCGGCGTCATAGCTGGCCTTGTCCACGAGATAGCCCTGCAGCGCGCCGTCGATGAGCGTGCCGACCTTGCTGAGGACCGCGTCGCCGCCGGCTTCCTGGTAGAACGGGTCGTGCAGCGTGTTCCAGCTCACGCCCGTGAAGTCGCCGTCACCGGCGCCGAGCGCGAGGTGGATGGTCTGGTACTCGACCTCCTGCGGCTCGGCGACGGTGTAGCCGAGGTCCTGAAGCGCGTGGAAGACGATGCGGTGCTGGAAGATCTCCTCCAGCGCAGGCGCCATGATCGGGCGCACGGTGACGCCCTCGCCGGGCTTGTCCTGGGCCATCAGCGGCGTCGCGAGCAGCGACAGCGCGAGGGCGGTCGAGATGGTGAAGTGTTTCATGTGTCTCCTCCGGGTTGAACGTGTGATTTCGGGCGCGTCAGCCGCGCCCCTTGACGAGGCCGACCACCAGCCCGACCGGGCCGGCCTGCCACCAGTGGCGATGCCCGCGCGCGCGCCCGGACCGGCCGAGGCCTTGCGTGATGCGGTCGAGCACGATGGCGAGGATGACGATGCCGAGGCCGCCGACGATCGCCTTGCCGGCATCGAGCCGGCCCATGGCGCGAAGCACCTCGTTGCCAAGACCCTTGACCGAGATCATCGAGGCGATGACGACCATCGACAGCGACAGCATGATCGTCTGGTTGAGCCCGGCGAGGATCGTCGGCGTTGCGAGAGGCAGTTCGACCTTGAACATGATCTGGTTCGGCGTGGCACCAAAGGCGCGGGCCGCCTCCACGACGCTCGGGTTCACCCCCCGGATGCCAAGCGAGGTGAGGCGCACGAGGGGCGGCAGCGCGAAGATGATCGTCACGATCACGCCCGAGACGTTGCCGATGCCGATGAGCATGACGACCGGCACGAGATAGACGAAGGCCGGGATCGTCTGCATCGTGTCGAGCACCGGGCGGATCGCCGCCTCGAACCGGTCGGACTTTCCCGCGAGGATGCCGAGGGGCAGGCCGATGATGACGCAAAGGATCACCGACGAGATGACGATGGCGAGCGTCGTCATGGCGAGCGACCAGGCCGCCGGATCGAGGAAGCCGAGCGCCACGAGGCAGGCCGCGACGAGGATCGCCACGCGCCGCCCGGCGGCCTGCCAAGCGATCAGGACCAGCAGGATCAGCATGATCACCGGCGGCACCGCCTGAAGCGCGGCCTCGATCCGGATGATCATGCCGTCGAAGAAGCCCTTGATCGGCTGGATCGCCTCGCGGTTCGCGATCGCCCATTGCTTGATGCCGTCGGTGCGGCCATCGACATCGAGATCGACGGAGGAGAACGGATCGAGCCAGTTGAAGGTCTTTTCCTCGGCCATCACGCCACCTCCATCGCGGCGTCTTCACGCCCTTGAATCCCGCGCAGAAGCGCCTTCTTGGTCACGACGCCGACATTGGCGCCGTCCGCCTTGACGAGGATCGGATGGTCGGTGCCGATCGCCAGATCGACGAGCGCGTTGAGCTTGTCGTCGGGCCGCGCCACCGGCCAATGCGCCGGATCACCGTCGCCGTTCGCCTGCCGGTACTGGGCGAAGGGCTGCATGACGCGCGCCGCTGTCACCAGGTCGAGCTTGGAGATGCCGGCGACGAAATCGGCGACGTAGTCGTCGGCGGGTTCGGTCACGATCTCCTCCGGCGTGCCGATCTGCACGAGCACCCCGTCCTTCATGATCGCGATGCGGTCGCCGATGCGGATCGCCTCGTCGAGGTCGTGGGTGATGAAGACCGTGGTCTTGTGCAGTTCCGCGGAGAGCTCCATGAAGGTCGTCTGGAGCTGGCGGCGGATGAGCGGATCGAGCGCCGAGAAGGGCTCGTCCATCAGAAGGATCGTCGGGTCGGCGGCGATGGCCCGGGCAAGGCCCACGCGCTGCTGCATGCCGCCCGAGAGTTCGTCGGGGTATTTCTGATCCCAGCCCTTGAGGTCCACAGCGTCGATCGCGCGCTTGGCGACCCTGACGCGCTCCGCCTCGTCGATGCCGCGCACTTCGAGCGAGAAGACGACATTGTCGCGCACCGTGCGGTGCGGCATCAGCGCCATGTTCTGGAACACCATGCCGATCTTCTGCGCACGGAGCGCACGCAGATCCTTGGCCGACATCGCGTTGACGTTCTGCCCCTCGATGAAGACCGACCCGGCGGTCGGCTCGATCAGCCGGTTGATATGGCGGATCAGCGTCGACTTCCCGGAGCCCGAGAGCCCCATGATGCAGAAGATCTCGCCGCGCCCGACGCTGAAGGAAGCGTCGCGCACACCGACGACGCAGTCGAAGCGGTCGCGAATCTCCTCCTTCGACAGGCCCTGCTTCAGGACAGCGTCCATCGCCTGGCGCGACTTCTCGCCGAAAATCTTCCAGATCCCGTCGCAGCGGATAACGGCTTCTCGTGTTGTCTCGGTCATGCGGTTCCTCCCTGGCCGGAGAAAAAGCACAGATTTTAATTGTAGACAACATGTATTTTTTGAGACTACAAGATGCACGCGGTTACTGTCCGAAGCCAATCGAGAGTCGGACAGGCAGGAGGCAACGGTGAGCGACGAGACGAGAAGCAAGAAGGCGATGTGCGCGGAGGATCTCCGGCGGCGGATTCTGACCCAGGCGCTGGAGCCGGGCTTCTATCTCGATGAAACCGAGATCTCCGAGGCTTACCAGATCTCGCGCCCGCCCCTGCGGGAGATCCTGCGCCAGCTTGCGGGCGAAGGCTATGTGGTGCTGCACGAGAATCGCGGCGCCCAGGTCGCGCCGATGACCCACAAGACGATGCGCAACTTCTTTGTCGCCGCCCCGATGATCTATGCCGCCGTGAGCCGTCTTGCCGCCCAACACGCGACGCCGGCGCAGATCATGCGGCTGAAGGATGCCCAGCTTCTCTTCCGCGCCGCAATTCGCGACGGCGACGCCGCGACGCGCGCGCTGATGAACGAACGCTTCCACGCGATCATCGGCGAGATGGCCGACAACGAATACCTGAGCCCAAGCCTCCGCCGCCTGCTGATCGACCACACACGGATCGGCATGACCTTCTACAGCCCGCGCAACCGGGCACTGGCCGAGCAGCGCGCGGTCGCGGCCGACCAGCATGACCAGTTCATCGCGCTGATCGAGGCAGGCGACGCCGATGCCTCCGCCGATCTGGCGATCGCGCATTGGGAATTGTCGCGGGCGGAGATCGAAAGCTTCGTCACCCCCGCAGGGATGCAGATACCGCTCGGCCGCGCGCCGAGCGCCGAGCCAGAAAGAGGAGCTTCATGAAGTTCGAGGGCATCTATACGCCCGTCATCACGCCGCATCGTGACGACGGATCGATCGACCGCGACGCGTTTGCGGCGCAGATTGAGCACCTTATCGCCGCCGGCGTTCATGGCCTGATCAACGGTGGTTCCACGGGCGAATACTACGCCCAGTCGATGGCGGAGCGGGTCGAACTTGCGGGCTTTGCGAAGGAGGTCATCGGCAAGCGGGTGCCCCTGATCGTCGGCACCGTGGCGATCCGGCTCGAGGACTCGATCATCATGGCCGAGGCGGCCGCCAAGATCGGTGCCGATGCGCTGCTCGTGGGCTCGCCGCCCTACTCGGTGCCGACCGAGCGCGAGAACGCGCTGAACACGCTCGCCATCGACCGCGCCGCCGACCTGCCGGTGATGCTCTACAACTACCCCGGCCGCATGGGCATCAACATGGGCGAGGAGTTTCTCGACCGCGTCTGCCGCAGCCGCAACATTGTGGCGATCAAGGAAAGCTCGGGCGACATCAACCGGGTCCACCTTCTGGCCCGCGACTATCCGCATATCCAGATGTCCTGCGGCATGGACGACCAGGCGCTGGAATTCTTCGCCTGGGGTGCCAGGAGCTGGGTCTGCGGCGGCTCGAACTTCCTGCCGGCCGAACATGTCGCGCTCTGGCAGGCCTGCGCGGTCGAGGGCAATTTCGACAAGGGCCGCCGGATCATGTCGGCGATGATGCCGCTGATGCGCGTCCTTGAGCAGGGCGGAAAATTCATCCAGTGCATCAAGCACGGGGTCGAGATGGAAGGCCGCTATGCCGGTCCGCCGCGCCCGCCGCTGAAGGCGCTCAACAAGGACGACAAGCGGCAGTTGGAACAGGTGGTGCGCGTCCTGAAGCGCACCGTGGCCGAGATCGAAGCGGAGTAATAGCGATGAGCGACCTTCTGACCACCGAGGAATACAAGGCCATCGCCGCCGGCCTCACCCTGCCCACGCAGGCCTTCATCGACGGCAGCTTCCGCCCGGCGAAATCCGGCAAGACCTTCGACACCGTGGACCCCGCGACCGGCGCTGTGCTCGCCAAGATCGCCGCCTGCGATGCGGCGGATGTGGATTTCGCCGTCGAGAAAGCCCGCGATGCCTTCGAGGATGGGCGCTGGTCGCGCCTTCATCCGGGTGAGCGCAAGGCGGTGCTGATCCGGCTTGCGAAGCTCATCAAGCGCAACGCGCGCGAGCTCGCCGTGATGGAAAGCCTCGACAGCGGCAAGACCATCTACGACTGCGAGACGGTGGACGTGCCCGAGACGATCCACTGCCTGACCTGGCATGCCGAGCTCATCGACAAGATCTATGACCAGGTCTCGCCCGCCTCGGACAACCACATCGCGATGGTGATGCGCGAGCCCGTCGGCGTCGTCGGCCTCGTCCTGCCGTGGAACTTCCCGCTTCTCATGCTCGCGTGGAAGATCGGCCCCGCGCTCGCCTCAGGCTGCTCGGTGATCGTGAAACCGGCCGAGGAGACCTCGCTGACCGCGCTCCGCATCGCGGAACTCGCGATGGAGGCGGGCGTTCCGGCGGGCGTTCTCAACGTCGTAACCGGCACCGGGCCGGAGGTCGGCGAACCGCTAGGCCGGCACATGGACGTGGACGCGCTCTCCTTCACGGGCTCGACCGAGACCGGGCGTCGCTTCCTGCGCTACGCGGCGGAATCGAACCTCAAGGAAGTCACGCTGGAGATGGGCGGCAAGAACCCCGCCGTGGTGCTCGACGACGCCGAGAACCTCGACCGGATCGCCGCGCATGTCGTCAACGGCGCCTTCTGGAACATGGGCGAGAACTGCTCGGCCTCCTCGCGGCTGATCGTGCAGAAGGGGGTGAAGGACGCGCTTCTGAAGCGCATCCTCGCCCATGCCCGCGAATGGCCGATGGGTGATCCCCTCGATCCCGTGAACCGGGTCGGCGCGCTGGTCTCGCCCGCGCATTTCGACAAGGTCTGCTCTTATCTCGGCAAGGGGCCGAAGGTGCTGATGGGCGGCAAGGCCAAGGACGGCTTCGTCGAGCCGACGATCCTCGACATCGACGACCGCAGGGCGGTCCAGGTGCGCGAGGAGATCTTCGGGCCGGTCCTCTCGGTCCTTACCGTCGACAGCGCCGACGAGGCGATCGCGCTTGCGAACGACACCGAATACGGGCTCGCCGCCTCGATCTTCACCTCGAACATCAAGCGGGCGCTCCGGGGCGCGCGGGCGATCCGAGCGGGCACCGTCACGGTCAACTCGTTCGGCGAGGGCGATATCTCCACCCCCTTCGGCGGCTTCAAGGCTTCCGGCTTCGGCGGGCGCGACAACGGCATCCAGGCGCATGACCAGTACACCCAGATCAAGACGATCTGGATCGACCTCTCCGATGACCGGGACGAGGCGGTCGACTGATGGCGCGCATCGGCTTTATCGGCACCGGTGAGATCGCGGCCGCGATGGTGCGCGGCCTCGCCGGTCAGGGGCACGAGATCCTCGTCTCCGAACGCAATGCCGAGATGGCGGCGCGGCTCGCGGTCGAGGTCGCGGGCGTCAGCGTCGCCTCCAACGAAGCGGTCGTGGCCGGATCGGACACCGTCTTCCTGTGCCTCCTCGCGCGGGTCGCGGAGACGGTGCTGCCCGGCCTGCCCTTCCGCGAGGACCAGGCGGTGATCTCGGTCATGGTCGACGTGCCGCTCGCCCGGCTGAAGGCGCTCTGCGCGCCCGCGACCGAGATCGCGATCACCATCCCCCTGCCCCCGATCGCCACCGGCGGCTGCCCGCTGCCGGTCTACCCCGCATCGCCCGCACTTCAGGCGCTGTTCGGGTCGCGCAACATGGTCTTCCCGGTCCGTGACGAAACCGCGCTCAACGCCCATTTCGGCGCGACCGCGCTCTGCTCGCCGCTGCTCGAACAGATGTTGACCACCGCGACCTGGCTTGCCGGGTTCACCGGCGATGCCGATCAGGCAGAGAAATATGTAAGCTCCGTGATCCGGGGCTACCTGCCGGAGCGGCCCGAGAGCGGGATGCTCGCGGAAGCTCTGCGGAACCTCTCGACCGAGGGCGGGCTCAACGCCACGCTCCGTACGGCGATGGCACCCGCGAATGCCGACCTCAGCAAGGGCCTCGACGGCTTCCGCGCCCGGCTCGGCCTCGACAGGGGCGAGGCATGACCCAGTACCGCGCGCAACGGCTGCCGGTCCAGCTCGGCCCGGCCGCCTGGAACGCGATCCTCGGCCAGCAAGGCGCGCCTCGGCCGCTCGACGGCGACCGGACCGCCGATTTCGTGGTCGTCGGCGCGGGCTTTGCCGGCCTGTCGGCGGCCCGACGGCTGACCGAGCTGCAACCCGGCGCGCGGATCGCGATCCTCGAGGCGGGCCGGGTCGCCGAAGGCGCGGCGGGGCGCAATTCCGGCTTCATGATCGACCTGCCGCATGACCTCGCCTCGGACGATTATGCCGGGTCGGGCGACGACCGGGCGATGATCGGCCTCAACCGCCAGGCCATCGCCTTCGCCCGCGCGGCGGTCGAGGATTACGGGATCGACCCCAACTATTTCGACCCCGCCGGCAAGGTGAACGGCGCAGCGAGCCCTGCCGCCGAGGCGCATAACCGCAGCTATGCCGGCCACCTCGCCTCGCTCGGCGAGACGAGCGAGATGCTCGACCCGGCCCAGATGCACGAGCTGACCGGCTCGCGGCACTACCTTTCGGGCCTCTACACGCCGGGCACTGTGATGCTGCAACCGGCGGGCTATATCCGCGGCCTCGCGGCGGGGCTCTCGGCGCGGGGCGTCGATGTCTTCGAGGAAAGCCCGGTCACAGGCTTCACGCCCGAGGGCGACGGCTGGCGCGTCAGGACCGCGAAGGGCGGCATCAGCACGGCCCGCGTGATCCTGACCGTCAACGGCCATCTCGAAAGCTTCGGTGTCGAGCGCGGACGGTTGATGCAGCTTTTCCTTTACGCAGTGATGACGCCGGAACTGGACCGCGCGGCGCTCGACCGGCTCGGCGGGCGTCCTCGCTGGGGCGTCACGCCGTCGGACCCGATGGGCACGACCGTGCGGCGGATCGACACCGGCCAGGGCGGCAACCGTATCGTCACCCGCACCTGCGCGACGCTCAGGCCGAACACGGTGCCGCGCCAATCCGACCTGAGCCGCGCGGCGAAGGTCATGCGGCGGAAGTTCGACGAACGTTTCCCGCAGCTCGCCGGCCTGCGGATGGAACACGCCTGGGCGGGCCATCTCTGCCTGACGCTGAACGGGGTCGCGGTTATGCGAGAGATTGACAACGGCGTCTATTCCGGCTGCGTCCAGAACGGCCTCGGCACCGCGCGCGGCACGCTGACCGGCATCGGCGCGGCGGAACTCGCCTGCGAGCACCAGAGCGCGATCACCGATCACTTTACTGCCGAGGCAAGGCCCAAACGCCTGCCGCCCCGGCCGTTCCAGGAGATCGGCGCCAACGCGGTCCTGCGCTGGAAGGAATGGCGCGCCGCGAAGGAGTGAGGCTCAAAGCTCCTTGCAGACCCGGAGCGCGTCCAAGACGGCGGCATGGATGTTGCGCCCGGCCACCGCGTCGCCGATCCGCGCGAGCAGATAGCGGCCCTCGGCATTGAAGCGCCGGAACGGGTCGGTTCCGGCGATCAGCGCCTCGGGATCGAGCTGGCCGAGATTGGCCGAGCCCGGCTTCAGCGCGTGGTAGAGCGCGTCCATCGGGACGAGGCCCTGTTCCACCACCACATGATCGACGATCCGGGTTTCGGTGGCGCCGGTCAGCAAATGGCGCAGGGTCGCCCGCCGCCGCGCCCCCTCGGCCTCGACGGCGACAAGCTCGGTGAGGCAGGTGAAGCGCACGCCATCTCGCGCAAGCTGGCGGAGCGCCACCGCCGAGGTCGTCGGCCCGAGGTCGTGGAGCGGCGTCCGGTCGGGCGTCACCCATTCGACCTTGCAACCCGCCTCGGCGAGGTGGTCGGCGGTGACGGCGGCGGGATGGTCGCCGGCCTCGTCGGTCATCAGCACCTCGCCCGTGGGGCGGACAGCGCCCGAGAGCACGTCCCAGCTCGACACGGTAAGGTCGCCGCCGGGGATCGCCGGCGGCTCCGGCCAGCCGCCGGTGGCGACGATGACGGCGTCGGGCGCCTCGGCCAGAACATCCGCAACCTCGACATAGGCGTTCAACCTCAGATCGACGCCGAGCCGCGTGACTTCAGCGATGAGCCAGTCGGCGATGCCCCAGACCTGCCGCCTGACGCGCCCCTTCGCGGCGAGCGCGAGCTGACCACCGAGCCGGTCGGCAGCCTCGAAGAGCACCACCTCGTGGCCGCGCGCGGCCGCGACGCGGGCGGCCTCCATGCCGCTCGGGCCGCCGCCGACCACGACGACCTTGCGCTCCGCACCGGCCCTGGCGATCACATGCGGCATCACCGCCTCGCGCCCGGTCGCGGCATTGTGGCCGCAGACCGCGGGTTTGCCCTGGTTGACTCGGTCGACGCAGTATCCGAGCCCGACGCAGGGCCGGACCCGCTCCTCCTCGCCGCGGGCGAGCTTCGCCACCAGATGCGGATCGGCCATGTGCGCCCGCGTCATACCGACGAGATCGACATGACCCTCGGCCACGGCATGGCGGGCGGTGGCAAGATCGGCGATGCCGCCCGCGTGGAAGACCGGCAGGCCGGTCGCCTGGCGGATGCGCCCGGCGATCGGCAGATGCGGCGCGGACGGCATCCCCATCGGCGGCACCCATCCGGCGAGACCGAGATCGTCATAGGGCGCGCCCGCGAGGACGTTGATGAAATCGACGGCACCCGCCTCGGCCAGCATCCGCGCGACGGCGACGCAGTCGTCGGCCGATAGCCCGCCCTCGGCAAGCTCGTCTCCGGTCAGGCGCAGGCCGAGGATCATTTCCGGGCCGACCTCGGCCCGGACCGCCGCCAGCACCTCCCGCGTCAGCCGTAGCCGGTTTTCCAGGGGGCCGCCGTAGCCGTCCTCGCGGTCGTTGACCAAAGGCGAGAGGAACTGGCCGAGAAGGTGCGAATGCGACAGGATCTCGATCCCGTCGAAACCGCCGTCCTTGCAGCGCCGCGCGGCGGCGGCGAAATCGCCGGTGACGCGGGCGATATCCTCGGCCTCCATCACCTTCGGGAAGGCCCGGTGCGCCCGTTCGCGCCGCCCCGAGGGGCCGATGACCGGCAGCCAGTTTCCGTCGTCCCAGGCGGTGCGCCGGCCCATATGGGTGATCTGGCACATCACGGCGGCGCCATGTGCCTTGACGCCCGAGGTCAGCCTCCGGAACCACGGCACGATGCTGTCGTCGCCGGCATAGAGCTGACCGAAGACCGAGGGGCTGTCGGGCGCGATATTGGTCGAGCCGCCGATCATCGTCATGCCGATGCCGCCCCTCGCCTTCTCCTCGTGATAGAGCCGGTAGCGGTCGCGCGGATGGCCGCCCTCCACGAAGTTCGGCGCGTGCGCCGTCGAGATGATCCGGTTGCGGATCGTGAGATGCCGGAGCCGGTAGGGTTCGAGAAGCGGGTCCATCATGGCTCCATGCGGAAGGGGTTGACCGGGATGCCGAGGCATGACCGGAAGAATCCACGCCGGGTCCAAGCGCCTCCCCTCCCCCTCGTGGGGAGGGGATGGGGGTGGGGGGCTCCGGCGCGTGGTTTTCCGGTCCGCCCCGTTCTATACCGCGCCACCCGCCGGCGGTCGCCTCCAAGCGACACCGGCTGGCGGGCTGGCGCCAGCGGCGCTCAGGGAAGGCTCAGCTTCGCCATCCGGCCGCCATCGACGGTCCAGACCTGCCCGGTGACGAAACCCGCCTCGGCGGAAGCGAGCCAGGCGACGAGGGCCGCGACCTCCTCGGGCCGCCCGGTGCGGCCGACCGGGTGGATGCGGCCGATCTCGCGGCGTAAGGCGGCGGGATCTGGCATACCCTCGATGAAATCGACGTTGAGATCGGTGTCGATCCAGCCCGGCGCCACAGCGTTGCAGCGGATGCCCTCGGCCCCGTGATCCACCGCGACCGCGCGGGTCAGGCCGTGCAGCCCCGCCTTTGACGCGCAATAGGCGGCGTGGGTCGGGTTCGACCCGAGCCCCTCGATCGAGCCGATATTGACGATGGCGCCCCCGGCCGCCCTCAGATGCGGCAGCGCCGCCTTGATCATGAGGAAGGGGGCTGTCAGGTTCACGGCAAGCGTTCGCTGCCAGTCGGCGAGCGACATCTCCTCGACGCGGGCCTCCTGCATCACGCCGGCATTGTTCACCAGAACGTCGAGCCGCCCGGCCTTGTCCACGACCTCGGTCACGACCCTCTCAGGGCAGTCGGGATCGGCGAAGTCCGCTGGTGTCCAGTCGAACTCCGCATCCCGCCCGCGCTGCGCGGTGAAGACCCGCGCGCCCTCGGCCGCCAACCGCCGGGCAATGGCCTGCCCGATCCCGCTGCGCCCCCCGGTGACGAGCGCGACCTTGCCCCGAAACCTCATGCGACCGCCTTCCCGCCGTTGACCTCGACCAGCGCGCCGCACATGTAGCGCGCCGCGTCCGAGGCGAGGAACAGCACCACATCGGCAATGTCCTCGGGCTCGGCGATGCGGCCCAGGGGCACGGTCTTGCCGAGCTCGGCGACCGCCGTGTCGGGGTCGAAGCCGCGCTTGGCGAAGCCGGTGCGCAGCATCGGCGTGTTAACCTCGTTCGGGCAGACCGCGTTGATGCGGATGCCCTGGTGGGCGTGGTCCATCCCCATGCATTGCGTCAAGGACGCGATCGCCGCCTTGGTCATGCAGTAGACCGCGTGGTTCGGCCCCGGACGCAAGCCCCAGCAGGAGGCGGTGTTGACGATCGCGCCGCCGCCCGCTTCCGACATGATCGGGATCGCGGCGCGGGCGATGCGGAACGGCGCCTCCACATTGACGCCGAGCGAGAGTGTCCAGTCGGCGTCCGTGGTCTCGGTCACCCTGCCGCGGGTGATGACGCCCGCGTTGTTCACCACGATGTCGAGCCCGCCGAGCGCGACCCGCGCGGCCTCGGGCAGCGCGTCGGCATAGGCCGGGTCAAGGAGGTCGCCCGGCAGATGCGCCTCGGCCTCGACCGCCGACACGTCGCGGTCGGCGACGGCGACCTTTGCGCCCTCGGCGCGGAGCGCCCGCACGATGGCAGCGCCGATGCCTCCGGCCGCGCCGGTCACGAGCGCGCGTTTTCCGTGAAATCTCATGTCTCATCCTCACGAATAGCTGGCGACGGGCGCGCCGAAGCGGCTTTCGTCGGGGGTGATGCCAAGCCCCGGAGCCTCGGGCAGGCGGATATGGCCGCCCTCGATCCGGATGCCGTTTTCGGGGTCGTAATGCCCCTCGATATAGGGTGCCGCGAGCCAGACGCCCTCGCAGAGCCGCGGCAGGACGGTCGCCCCGATGTGGGTGCAGGCGGCGGCGATGATGTCGCCGCCCCAGGCGTCGTCGCAGGTATGCGGCATCGACCGCGCCTCGCAGATGTCGCGGAAGGTGGCCATCGCGGACAGCCCGCCGATCCGCGTCACCTTCATCCCGAACCCGTCGCAAAGCCCCTGCCCCACGACGCGCAGCACCGTCGCCAGATCCTCGCCGTTCTCGTCGATATAGACGGAGTGGTGAAGCTGGCCGCGGATCGCCGCGATCTCCTCGATCGTGTTGCAGGGCTGTTCCATGATGAAGGGAATGTCGGGGCATTCCCGGCTGAGCCTCAGCGCATCCCGCGTCGTCAGCCCCCGGTTGCCATCGACCGCGAGCCGGACCTTGCCGCCGACGCGCTCCCAGACCTTGCGCACGGTCTCGATGTCCACCTCGACCGGGCGGCCGCCGATCTTGACCTGAAGCCGGGGATAGCCCTCGGCGACCTTCTCGGCGGCGATGCGGGCGATTTCTTCGGGTGCGCCGACGCCGGTCGCGTAGTAGGAGGGCACCCGCTCGGTCACCGCACCGCCGAGCAGGTCGGCGACGCGGGCGCCGTAATGCTTGCCCATGAGGTCGTAGGCCGCGATGTCGATCGCCGCCTTGGCATAGCGGTGACCGTTCAAGAGCCCGTCCATCCGGCGGCGGAGCGCGATGGGCGTCAAGGGATCGGCCCCGATCAGGCCCGGCGCCATCTCGGCAAGCGCGGCGCGGGCGCCGAGCGCGTGGTGCGGCTGGTAGGTCGGGCCGACCGGGCAGGTCTCGCCCCAGCCGACGAGCCCGGTATCGGTGACGAGCTTCACGAGCGTCGTGTCGAGCGCCCAGACCTCGGCATTGGCCATCGTGTAGGGGCCGTTCCTGACCGGCAGGTCATGCTGGTAGACGTGGATTTCGGTGATCTTCATTCAGTTTCTCCAGCAGGCGACCGGCTCGCCCAGAACGTCGCGGTTGACCGTAATGCCAAGGCCCGGCGCATCGGGCACGAGAACCCCGCCGTCCCGGACCGGGGCTTCGAAAGCGGCGGTTTCAAGCGTGACCATGTCCCGGCAATCGAGGATGCAGCGCAGCAATCCGGGCGGCACAGTCGCGCCCAGATGCGCAATCCCGGCGAATGCGATGGTCGATCCCACGGTATCCTGCACGCTCATAGTCAGGCCCGCGGCGCGGCAGAGGTCACGATGGCGCCGGCCTGGGGTCAGTCCTCCGGCCTTGGAAATCTTGAGCCCGATACCATCGGCGGCATCCAGCGCGATCAGTCGTGCGATATCCTCATCGCTTTGCGCAAGCTCATCGAGAATGATCGGCACGGGGCACCGGCGGCGAAGCGACAATGTTTCGCGCCAGGTGGCACAGGGGGCCTCAAGCACGAAATCGAGCCCCTCGGGCAGAAGCCGCAACATTCTCAGCGCGGTTTCGGGTGTCAGTCCGCCGTTGGCATCGACAATAAAATATTCGCCCGGTTGCCGGTCGGCGAGGCTGGCACGGATGCGCTCGGCATCGAGCGACGGGCCGCCCTCGCGTTCGACGGCACCGATCTTGATCGAATGGCCACGGTAGCCACGTGTTCGATGATCGGCGACACGGGCGCGCATTTCCTCGGGCGGACCGGCATAGATCGAGGAGATGGTCGGCATCCGCTGGCCGGTGGCGCCGCCCAGAAGTTCACAGACCGGACGGTTGACGGACTTGCCGAAAAGATCCCAGCAGGCAATGTCGATTGCGGTCTTGGCATGGTTGTGGCCAGCCAGGACCTGATCCATGGCATCGCCAATGCGCTCAAACTGGCGCGGATCGCGGCCGATGAGATGCGGAGCGATTTCAGCGATACCGGCGCGTACGCCACGGGCATGGGCCGCGATGTAGGTGGCGCCAAAGGGCGTACTTTCGCCCCAGCCGTCGGTTCCGTCATCGGCAATGACCCGCACGATGGTCGCATCGAACCCGTGGTATTCGCGCCCCCCCGACAAGAGGTAAACACCCCCGGAGTAAGGGAGATCGACCTGATAGACCTCAATAGCCGCGATCTTCATTCAACGTGTTCCTCGCTTGGGATCAGCACAAGCTTGCCCGTGTGCTTCTTCGCAAGAAAATCCTCCTGCGCCTTGACGATGTCTTTCAATGGGTATGTTCCGGCGACGACGGGGCGAATGGATCCGGCTTCGATGTAAGACACGAGATTTTCAAACACGATGTCGTCCTGAAACGTGCAGCCGTAGAATGTCAGGTCCTTGAGGTAGAGCGTCCGGAGGTCGATCTCGGCGATTGGTCCTGCGATGGCCCCCGACGTGGCGTAACGCCCGCCACGGCGCAAGAGCTCCGGCAACGCGGGCCAGGACGGGCCGCCCACGAGGTCAAGTACAACGTCAACACTGTCGCGACCCAGTTCGGCCACGAGATCCGCGTTGCGATCAATGACGCGATCGGCACCGAGGGCAAGAACCTCGGAGGCTTTCGACCGGGCCGCGATGGCGATGACGGTCGCGCCGCGCCGGCGGGCCAGCTGCACCGCAGCCGATCCAACCCCGCCCGAGGCACCGGTCACCAGAACCGTTTCCGCGCCCACGGCAGCCCGGTGCACCATGTTTTCGGCAGTGGAAAAGGCGCAGGGGATCGAGGCCAGTTCGGCATCGCTCCAGTCGCAATCCACCGCGAAGGTCTCGCGCGACGGGGCGACGGTGTATTGTGCAAAGCCGCCGTCGCATTCCGAACCTAGTGTCCAGCATTCGAAGGGGCGATTATCGACATAGGTCCGCAGCATGTTCCGGACGATCACCCGCTCGCCGATCCGGTCGGCGGCTACGCCTTCGCCCACTTGCGCGATCCTGCCGCAAACATCTGCGCCCTGAATGCGCGGGAAGGTCAGCGGTACGCCGGACCAGCTGCCGTCACTGTCCTCGGCCGAGACGAAGCCTGCGGTTCCTCCGGCGTTCGACCCCTCCTTCACGGCCTTGGAATACCAGGCGGTTCTTGTGTTGATATCGGTGTTGTTGACCCCGGCCGCGGCGACGCGGATCAGCACCTCTCCGGCCTTTGGCTGCGGCAGCGGGACATCGGTGCGATATTCCAGCGCCTCGTAGCCTCCGTGTCCGGTGAGCAGCACAGCTTCCATGGGCGTTTTCATGTTCGACACCTCAGACGAAAACAGACCGCCGCATATGCAGCGGCCATTCGGGGAGCCTCAATGTTCGGTGTTGAGCGCATCTTCCGCCGGGATCTCGCGCTCCCGCCGGGCGATGTAGTCGCGCAGGGCCTCGTCGATCCCGGCGTCGAGGTTCGGCTCCTCGTATTCGCGCAGCAGCATCTTTGCGTAGTCGAGGGCCCGGGCGGTGATCTCGACGGACCCCTCGGCCTGCCACTGCTCGATCGAGTTGTTGTCGAAGAGCTTCGGCATGAAGAAGGCGCGTTCGAAGTTCTCGAGCGTATGCGGATGGCCGAGGTAATGGCCGCCGGGACCGACGTCGCGCACCGCCTGCAAGGCCTCGTCGAAATCGTCCCAGCGTGGCCCTTCGGCCATGCGGTAGCCCATCGCGCACATCTCGGCGTCGACCACGAACTTGGCGACCGAGCAGTGCATCCCGGCCTCGTTCCAGCCCGCCGAATGCCAGATGTAGTTGCAGCCAGCGTGAAGGACCGCGTTCATCGTCATCGCACTTTCATAGCCCGCCTGGGCGTCGAAGGTCTTGGCCCCACCGAGGTTGTTCGAACTCCGCCACGGCACACCGTAGAACCGCGCCATCTGGCCGATCATGAAGTTCATGAGGCTGATCTCCGGCGTCCCGGCCATCGGGGCGCCCGACTTCATCGACACCGTCGAGAGGTAGTGCCCGTAGATCGCCGGCGCGCCCTTGCGGATCACCTGCGTATAGGCGAGCGCCGAAAGCGCCTCGGCATTGAGCTGGGCGACGGCCGGCGCGACCGAGGCGGGCGTGTTCGCCCCGCCAAGGACGAAGGGCGAGCAGAGGACCGGCTGGCGCCGCTTCACGAAGGCGCGCATGGCCGAGAGCATCGTCTCGTCCCACACGAGCGGCGAGTTGCCGTTGCAGTTGCCGGTGACGACCGCGGTCTCCTCCATCACGTCGCGGCCGAAGAGGATCTCGCACATGTCCATCACGTCCTCGGCGTTCTTGCCCGAGGTCGTCATGCCCATGAAGGTCTTGTCGGAATGCTTCATCGACGAATAGGTGATGTGGAGGTGGCGGTGGCTCACCTTCATGTCCATCGGCTCGACGATGTGATGCGCGGTCGAATGCAAGGCGGGCGACATATGCGCGAGCTTGTGGAACATGTTGAGGTCGGCCATCGTCGGCCAGCGCCGCACATCGTCGAGGTCGCGCAGGAACGGCGCCCCGGTCATCGGCACGAAGATCGAGTGCTTGCCGCCGAACGGCAGGCTGCGCTCGGGGTTCCGCGCCCGGTAGGTCCAGTCCGCGGGGATCGAGGAAATCAGTTCCCGCACCAGCCCACGGTCGAGATGCACCCGTTCGCCGCGCACATCGGCGCCGGCGCGCTTCCAGTCCTCCAGTGCGATGCCGTCGCGGAAGATGACGCCGACCTCTTCGAGGATCGCCATCGACGCCTCGTCGATCCGCTCGATCTGGTCCTGGTCCATCGGCTCGCAGAGCGGCAGACCGCGTTTCAGCGCCGGCAGCATCCCGAGATCCGGGGCCGAGCGCAGCGCCTTGCGCGCGCCGCGTCCGCCCGCGCGTGCCTTACGATCGTTGGTCTCAGCCATGCTTGCCCCCGTGGTCAATATCCCGGCCACAGAAAGACCCGGACCGGCCCGGACCGGCAGTCACTTATTCGAAGCAATCGCGTCAAAATGCGACGCGGGGTGCGGGCGGCGCATTTTGGCGCCGCCCCGCGCTCAGGCCGCGGCCGTGGCGTGTTCGCGGCTGATCCGCTCGGCCTCCTTGCCGTAGATCTCCTCGTAGTGGTCGAACTCGGTTTCGTGCCAGGCGGTGCCCTGGGTGGCCGAGCCGAGCGCCATCACCAGATCCTCCTCGGCCGAGGCCGGCAGCAGCGCGCGGAAGATGTCCCAGCCGCGGAAATCGGGATCGCCGTCGAAGCCGAGTACCTGGCCCTTGAGCGAGGAGATCATCGACACCATCGCCCCGGAATAGACCGATGGCACATGGATCGCCACCCGCTCGATCGGCTGCAAAAGGACCGGCCCCGCCTTCGTCAACGCCTCGCGGAGCGCCATCCGGCCCGCTGTGCGGAAGGCGAAGTCCGAACTGTCGACCGAATGATGCTTGCCATCAGTCAGCGTCACCGCGAGATCTGTGACCGGGAACCCGAGCGGCCCCTTGTCGAGCGCCTCCCGGGCACCCTCCTCGACCGCGGGAATGTAGTTCCGGGGCACCGCGCCGCCCTTCACCACCTCCTCGAACTGGAACCCCTCGCCGCGCCCCGCCGGCCGTACCGTGATCGCCACGTCGGCGAACTGGCCCGCGCCGCCTGATTGTTTCCTGTGGCGGTAATGCTCCTCCGCACCCGACGATATTGTTTCCAGGTATTGCGGGTCCGGCACTTCGGTCGCGACCTCGATCCCGAAATCCTCCGCGAGCGTGGCGAGAGTCTGGCGCTCGTGCATCACGCCCTGCAGGTTCAAAAGGGCATGCCCGCTCAACGGATCCTGCGCGAGCCTGAGCATCGGATCGGCCTCGGCGAGTCGCGAGAGCGCCGCCGAAAGTCGCACCTCGTCGCGTTCATGCGCGGGGGTCACGATCCGCGCCAGAGGCGGCGGGCAGCCCCTGGCCCAGTCCGGCACCGGCTCTGCCGCCGCGGCGGTGAAGATGCGCCCGGAATCGAGCTGGTCGGACTTGACCGAGACACCGACCTCGCCGGGTTCCAGATGGTCGAGGCCGGCCTTGCCGCCAAGACCGGCGAGACCGCCGAGACCATCGCCGCCAAGCTGCTTTCCTGCGGCGACTCCCCCGTCAAGCGCGCGCAGAATCACGCATTTGCCAAGATGCTTGCGGATCTGCGCATGGAAGCCGACCGCGAGCGCCTTGTCCGCGCCCAGCCGGGCCTTCAGCGCCGAGACGTCCGGCACCTCGTGGCGCAGGGCCTTCATCAGCCGGTGGATGCCGTTCCTGTGGCTCGCAGAGCCAAGGAAGGCCGGCACCACCGCCCGGTCCTGGGTCTCGCGCCGCGCGATCTCGAACAGCGCGCCGGTCGCCGGCTCACGGTCCTCGATCAGCTCCTCCAGAAGCGCGTCGTCGTAATCCGACATCTGCTCCAGAAGCTCGGCCCGCGCCTCATGCTCGCGCTCGGCCTCGGATTTCGGCATCTCGACGAGCTGCGAGCTCTGCCCTTCGCGGTAGCGCCATGCCCGCTCGGAGATGAGGTCGACCGCGCCGACGATCTCGCCGCCCTCGCGGATCGGGATCTGGCGCAGCACGATCGGATGGCCGGAATAGGTCTGCAAGGCCGCGACGATGTCGCGGACACGGCCTTTGGGCGTGTCCATGCGGTTGATGAAGAGAAAGCAGGGCAGATTGGCGGCCTCGACGGCGCGGAGCCAGGGCGCGGCAAGCACCGCCTCGTCGGGATCGGGCGCGACGCAGAGCACCGCGGCATCGGCGGCAAGAAGCGCGGCCCCGCCCATCCGCGCGAATTCCGGCCCGCCCGCGACGTCGAGCGCGCACCAGTCCTCGCCCATGAAAGCGAACCGAGTGAGGTTGAGATGACCGGCCGCCTCGGACCGGGGATGGCCGTCCTCAAGCGCCGCAAGCGCCCGGACAAGCTCGGTTTTCCCCGATTGAGACGGCCCAAGTACCGTGATGCAGCGCATGATGATCCCCTTTCGGCACGCAGGCGGGCGCAATCCGTGACTGGCCCCCGTGCCCTCGGGCCATGCGCCCTGATGGATCAACTCTCGGCCCCCGAACGCGCCGGGTCAAGGTCGGATCGCGCCCGCCCATTCGCCTTGCCGAAAATATCCCCGCCGGCGGCCGGCACGCGCTCCGCACCCGCGCCACACCGAAAATCGGGCGCCGGGGATCAGCGCCCTTGAAACCGCGCCGGGCGCTTTTCGAGGAAGGCCGCGACACCCTCGGCGAAATCCGCCGTCCGTCCGCATTCGCCCTGAAGCCGCGCCTCGAGCGCGAGCTGGGCGTCGAGATCGTTGCCGAGGCTTGCCCTGAGCGCCTGCTTCACCCGCACGTAGGCCGCGGTCGGCCCGGCCGCCAGCGCCGCGGCCCGGGCCTTCCAACGCGCCTCGAACGCATCGTCGGGGACCGCCTCCCAGATCATGCCCCAGTCGGCCGCCTGCCGAGCCGTCACCTTTTCCGCGAAGAGCGCCGCCCCCATCGCCCGCGCCATCCCGACGCAGCGCGGCAGCGCGAAGGTGCCACCCGCATCGGGAATGAGCCCGATCCGGGTGAAGGCCTGGATGAAGCTCGCGCTTTCCGCGGCGATCACCACGTCGGCCGCGAGCGCGAGATTGGCCCCCGCCCCCGCCGCGGCGCCGTTCACCGCCGCGATCACCGGCACCCGCGCGGCGAGGATCGCGCGCAGCATCGGCTCGTATTCCTGGGCCAGCGTCCGCTCGAGGTCTAAGTCACTGCCCGATGCCCGGTCGCCCAGATCCTGGCCCGAACAGAAGGCCCGGCCCGCGCCGGTCAGCACGATCACCCGCGCGCTCTGCGCCGCACGGCCAACCGCATCGGTGATCTCGGCCCGCATCGTCGTGTTGAGCGCGTTCATCACCGCAGGCCGGTCGAGCGTGACAACGGCGATGCAGTCCACCTCGGTGTACCGGATCGTCTGATAGCCCATCGCCCTGCTCCTGCCGCCGCAACAGCCCGCAGCATAACCGACCGCCGCGCCGCGCAAAGCGCGACGGTGCGTCACTTGTCGAGGATTTCCTTGAGTCGCTTCTGCTCGGCCTCGCTGAGCGGATCCGCCGCCGCCTCTGCCACGGGCTTGCGGCGGCGCAGATAGACCACGGCGGTGCCGAGCGCGACGAGCAGCATCGCCGGCCCGGCGATCCAGAGGATCAGGTTCTCGCCCGACGCGGTGGGCTTCAGGAGCACATATTCGCCGTAACGGTCGACCAGATAGGCGATGACCTCGTCGTCGCTGTCTCCGGCGGCAAGACGCTCGCGCACCAGAAGCCGGAGGTCGCGCGCGAGCCCCGCATTCGACTCGTCGATGTTCTCGTTGCGACAGACGAGGCAGCGCAGGCCCTGGCTGAGGTCGCGCGCCCGCGCTTCGAGCGCGGGGTCGTCGAGGATCTCGTCGGGCTGGACCGCGTAGACCGGCGTGGCAAGCAGAGCGAGGAGCAGCAGGAACCGGCGCATTGCCTTACTCCGCCGGCGCGGCGGCGCCGCCGCGCATCCTGCGGGCGCCGGCGGCGACCCGGTAGCGGCGGTCGCTGAGGCTCAGGATGCCGCCAAACGCCATCAGGATCGCCCCGCCCCAGATCCAGTTCGCGAAGGGCTTGATATAAGTCCGCACGGCCCAGCCCCCGTCTGCCTGCTCGTCGCCGATCACGAGGTAGATGTCGCGCCAGACGCCGTTGGAAATCGCCGCTTCGGTGGTCGGCATCGCCGCGACCGGATAGACCCGCTTCTCGGGGTGGAGCACCGTGACCGGCCGCCCCTCCCGCGTCACGACCATCGTCGCCATGGTCGAAAGGTAGTTCGGCCCCTCGACCTTTTCGACGCCGTCGAGAACGATGTCGAAGCCGCCGACGGCGAAGCTCTCCCCGACCTTGGCCACGCGGATGTCCTCGACATCCCAGGCCATCAGGCAGGCGATACCGATGAAGACGATGCCGAGCCCGGAATGCGCCGCGGCCTTGCCCCAGTCGGCGCGCGGCAGCCGGCCAAGCCGCGCCGCCCGGTGACCCGCCCGCTGCCAGAGCTCCACCGCCGCCCCGGCGACCAGCCAGACACCGAGTGCCGCCCCCACCGGCGCAAGCGCCGTGCGCTCGGTCTGGACCGCGAAGGCAAGTGCGCCAACGGCTACGGCCAGCGCGAGCGCCGGGTAGAGCGGCCGCATCGACCGGCCGAGCCGGGCCCGCTTCCACGGCATGATCGCCCCGATGGGCAAGAGGATCGCGAGCACAACCATGAACGGCGTGAAGGCCTGATTGAAGAACGGCGCGCCGACCGACAGCTTGCGGTCGAAGGCAAGCTCCGCGATCAGCGGCCAGAGCGTGCCGACGAAGACCACGAAGGCCGCGACGGCGAGAAGCACGTTGTTGATCACCAGCGCCGATTCCCGGCTGACCATCGCGAAGACGCCCTTGGCCTCCATCGCGCCCGCCCGAGCAGCATAGAGCGTGAGCGCACCGCCGATGAAGACGGCGAGGATCGCGAGGATGAAGATCCCGCGCTCGGGGTCGTTGGCGAAGGCATGCACGCTCGTGATGATGCCCGAGCGGACGATGAACGTGCCGATGAGGGAGAAGCCGAAGGCGAGGATCGCGAGGAGAATAGTCCAGGCCTTCAACGCCTCGCGCTTCTCGACCACGATCGCGGAATGCAGGAGCGCCGCGGCGATGAGCCAGGGCATGAAGGACGCGTTCTCGACCGGATCCCAGAACCAGAACCCGCCCCAGCCGAGTTCGTAATAAGCCCACCAGGAGCCGAGCGCGATGCCGATGGTCAGGAACATCCAGGCCGCGAGCGTCCAGGGCCGGACCCAGCGCGCCCAGGCGGCATCGACCCGGCCCTCGATCAGCGCCGCGACGGCGAAGGAGAAGGCCATCGAGAGCCCGACGTAGCCGAGGTAGAGGAACGGCGGATGGAAGGCCAAACCCGGATCCTGCAGGAGCGGGTTGAGATCCTGCCCGTCGAACGGCGGCTCGGCCAACCTCAGGAACGGGTTAGAGGTGAAGATGATGAAGGCGAGGAAGGCCACGCCGATCATCGCCTGGACACTCAGGACCCGTGCTTTCAGACGCTCGGGTAGCGCGCCGCCGAACCAGGCGGCCGTGGCGCCGAAGCCAGACAGGATCAGCACCCAGAGCAGCATGGAGCCCTCGTGGTTGCCCCAGACGCCCGACACCTTGTAGATCATCGGCTTCAGCGTGTGCGAGTTCTCGACGACGAGCTTCAGCGAGAAATCCGAGCTCACGAAAGCCCAGGTCAGCGCCGCGAACGAGATCGCGATGCAGAGGAACTGCGCCGTAGCGGCCGGCCCCGCGAGCGCCATCCAGCCGCGCCAGTCCTTATGCGCCCCGACGAGCGGAATCACTGACTGAACGGCCGCCAGCATCAGTGCGAGTATAAGGGTGAAATGGCCAAGCTCGACGATCATGGCGCGGAGCATACCGGCTCTCGCGGGCGGGGCCAATGGGCTGCGCTCCAATGTCGCGGGGATCGTCCGTACCGTCACCGCTGTCCGCATGGTTCCCGGCGGCGCCTCGGGCTGGAGCAATGTGAATTTCTTTTACATGACCTCTTGACGCGAACCCGCCGGGTTCCGATCTAGATAAATGTGAAGCGAATTCACATAACCCGACGGAGGACCCTATGACCACCATCGCCGCCTGGCCCGGACGGGCCGAAGCCTGGCTCGACGAGCGCGGCAAGGGCGCCTGGATCGCCGCCATGGTGCTCGGCTTCATCTTCTTCTGGCCAATCGGCCTCGCCCTTCTCGCTTACATGATCTGGAGCAAGCGCATGTTTTCCAAGGCCTGCGGCAGGAGCCGCGACGACGCCCATTCCCACATGGCCCGCAGCCTGTGCCGCCGGCACGGTTTCCGCTCCTCCGGCAATACCGCCTTCGACGCCTACAAGGCCGATACGCTCGACCGGCTCGAACGCGAGCAGGAGGAATTCGAGACCTTCCTCAAGCGCCTGCGCGAGAGCAAGGACAAGGCCGAGTTCGACCAGTATCTCGACGAGCGCGCCCGCACCGCCCGCGACGATGTTGGCGGCGACCAGGCCGGCGAGTCCGGCAGCGGCGCAGAAGGTCCGAAAACCGGGCGCTACTGAGCCCAATGGCGTCAAGTGGAGGGCGGCCCGGAGCAATCCGGGCCGCCCTTCCTTGTGAATACATGCGGCAAGGTGGAACTCGGGGCTTGGCGGAAAAGCCGGTCCTTGTTACTTTCCTGACGTCAAGCAATCTTGCAAACCCGCGTCGGCGGGGGTCGATAATGCGCCATACGCTGCCCATCGCGCCCCAATTCTACGTGACGGCACCCCAACCCTGCCCCTACCTCGGGGGACGGTCCGAGCGGAAACTGTTCACCGCGCTGCAAGGCGACAATGCCGAGAGACTGAACGACGCACTTTCGAAACAGGGCTTCCGGCGGTCGCAGAACGTACTCTATCGGCCATCCTGCGCCGAATGCACGGCCTGCCTCTCGGCGCGGATCCGGGTCGCGGATTTCCAGCCCAGCAAGAGCCAGCGCCGGACGCTGCGCCGCAACGCGCATCTAAAACGCGACGCGACCAGCCCCTGGGCATCCGAGGATCAGTACGCCCTCTTCCGCCGCTATCTCGACAGCCGCCACGCCGACGGCGGCATGGCCGACATGGACATCTTCGAATTCGCCGCGATGATCGAGGAAACCCCGGTCCGCAGCCGTGTCGTGGAGTATTCCGCAATGCCCGACGAACCGGGCGGCCGGCGCAAGCTCACCGCGGTTTGCCTGACGGACGTGCTCGATGACGGCCTGTCCATGGTCTACAGCTTCTACGACCCGGACCGGGCGGGCGACAGCCTCGGCACCTATATCATTCTCGACCATGTCGAACTCGCCCGGCGCTCGGCGCTGCCTTACGTCTATCTCGGCTACTGGGTCCCCGGCAGCCGCAAGATGGGCTACAAGGCCGGCTTCAGCGCACTCGAGATCTACAAGAACGGGCGCTGGCAGGATATCGGCGACCCGGCTGCCCATACCGGTGAGACCCATCCCCTCGCGGTCGATCCGATTGCCGAGCAGGTCGCGCGGATTGCACTGCCAGAGGCCCGAACAGCCAAGGGCGGCCAGTAAAGGACACGACCGGCAGCCGACGGCATCGGCACGATTGGCGGAAGACCGGCGCAGCCTCAGATCCTCCTCAGGATGACGGTTCCTCAGCGCCTTTGTCGGTCTGAATTCGGCCACGTCCTGAAACCGGCCAACCAGCCAGCCCTCTTGCGCCAATCATGGTGCCGGCCCTCACAAGGCCTTGCCGATCCCTTCGCGCGACCGGCGCGGCCTTGTCAGTGACCGGAGAACACCAGTGTCTGTACCGGCAGGATCAGCGCCTGAATCCGGAGAACCGCTGCGTGCACAACCGCCGTCGCGTCGACCGCGTGGTAGAAAACCCATGTCCCGAAACCGAGACCGCCCTCGTCCAGCCGGTCCTGGAAGCTCGTGTAGGCATTGACGATGCACTTGCTGCCCGGCGGCACGTCGTCGGCGCTTCCCGGATAGAGCGGCTCCAGGGCGACCGTCAGGTTTCCGGGCTGCGCGACATCCGAAGCGTCCACGAGCCGGTCCGATGGCCGGAACTGGCCCGCCGCGATGACATCCTGCACCGAGGTCACGACGGCCGGGATGATCGTGAAGGGCTTGGAAAAGCACAGGATCTCACCGACCATACCCGGCTTGATCACCTGCGCCGCGACTTGATCGAAGCCTGCCTGGAACCGGCCCGTACCCGAATCCTTCGGCACGAGGATCCCGGCCGGCCGCAGAACGGCACTGACATAGTCGCCCGCGTGAAGGTTGAACTGCTCCACGGTCCCGGCCACACCCGCAGTCACCACCAGCTTGTCGAGCGTCACCTGCGCCTGCTCCAGCGACGATTGCGCGGTTGCCTTCTTCGCCGGCAGTAGCGTCGAAATCTTGGTCTCAACCGACGCACGGCTGGACTGCGCGACCGACAGGGCCGCCTCTCGGCCGGACACGACGTTCTGCTGGCGCTCGATCTCGCGTTCGCTCACGACCGAGGAGTTGCGCGCCTGCAACTCCAGATTGCGACTCAGTTCGTCCGTGGCTTGCGTGAGCGCGCTCTGCGCTTGCGCAACCGATCCCTCGGCGGCGGCAAGCTCGGACTCGGCCATTACCATCTCCGCGTCGATCTCGGCCACCTGCGCCTTCGCTGTTTCGTAGGATGCGCGCGCGAGTTCATCGTCCAGGCGGAACAGGGGTTCGCCCGCCTCGACGTCCTGCAGGTTCTCGACATAGACTTCGGCAACCCTGCCGGCGGTCTCGGGCAGGATCGTCACCGTGCGGAAGAAGGACACGGCTTTCGTCGTCGTCGGGTGGTAGTAGAAGATCATCGTCAGGAGGGACACGGTCAGAAATGCACAGGCCGTGATCCCCAGGCGCAGCTCGTACCAGACCGAGAAGAGCGTAAGTTCCCTGCCCCACCTCTTGCCCTGAACGCGGCTGCGATAGAGGTAGTCGGGAACGATCGTGACGAGCGAACAGAGCAGAAACTCGAGCATACCGATCTCTCCTCAGGCCTGTTCGGTCGCAGCGGTGCCGGTGTCCGGCATGTCGGGCGCGGGCCGCCCGGCAGGCGCCGCGGCCTCCGTGCCGCCTCTGGCCGTACCCTTCGAGAGTTCGCGCAAGGACTCCGCGATCGAATTGAGCGGTTCTGAGAAGTTCGGCAACTGGACGGCCGCCAGCAGCAGGGCTCCGACCCAGAAGATGTGGTTGTGCGTGAAGAGCGCCAAGAGAGCCATGACCCCGATCAGCTGAAGCTGCGTGCTGTTGGCGTGTTCAGCCATTTTTTCGGGCAACGAGTGCAGCTTGAAGTAAAAGTTGCCGACGAAAAGCACGATCACCACCAAGGAGATCACGATGACGTTGAAGAGGAAATCCGAACTCCCCGGCGGCGTGATGAATGGGGGAAGGTGGTGCGGCGCAAGTTCGTGAAGGTCGGGGCCCATCACTCCTCCGGAAGTTGTTCGCGCGACCGCGGCACACGAGGCGCAGCTGCCTGAAAAGGAATAAATATCAAGCGCCTTGGTTTGTCCACTCCGGCGCTCCGCAGACGCCACGCGTCACCGCCGGGCGCCGCGATGGCGACGTTCCGGCAACCGGCGGCAAGGACTCTGCACGTGCCCTGAACACCCTTGAGAGGCTATCGATACCGCACGGGCTGTGGCCGTACGACCGCCGGGTTACCGGCCGGGGCTCCGGGGTTTCGATGGAAGTGCCGCCGCGCCGAAGCCGGGTCAGATCGGATAGCCATGCCGCTGCGCAAGGCGCCATATCTCGCGGTTGAGATCAGCGATCGTCTCGATCGCGGCATCGATCGTCTCCAGCTCCGCGCTGTTGATCGGATCGGTCTTGCCGTACCGGATCGCATCCTTGCGATCCGAAATCCGCATCAGGATGGTCTTGGGCGAACCGCCGTTCGCATCGAAGGAATAGATGCAGTGATTGTACTTGTTGCGCAGTGCCGAGATCCGGGAAAACCGCTCGGTCACGTCGAGCACGTCGTTGCGTTCAGCCACCGGAGTACGCTCCATCTTGGCCAGCCGCCCGACGAGATCAAGCCGCGCGCGCGTCGTGTTGAGCGTGAGGAAGATGATCAGCGCCGTATCCTTGTCGACCCGCGCGAGCCCCGCGATGAGGTGGATGAGAAGGCTCTCGGTGTTTGACCAGGTATAGTTGAGCTTGCCGACCCTGAGCAGGATCTCGTCGAGGTGGAGCGCGCCGGATTCCCGCCCCGGCGCACCGGTCTGGCGCGGCCCCGCCATCAGCGCTGACCGAAATACCTGGCGACCGCCTCCGTTCGGTTCTGCACCCCGAGTTTGGTGATCACATGGTGAATGTGCAGCTTGATCGTATGCTGCGACAGATCGAGCCTGGAGGCGATCAGCTTGTTGGGAAGCCCCTTGGCCAGAAGCGTGAGCACCTGTTTCTCGCGCGGCGTCAGACCGGCTTCGGACGCGGCGCCGGGCCGGCCATTCGCCACCGGTTCCGCCGTCTCCTCGGAGCGCAGCAACTCGGCGGGGATGTAGCGGCCACCGCTCAAAAGGAGCCGGAGCACCGATATCCAGAGGTCGAACCGGATGTCGACCGGCAGATAGCTTTCGATCCAGTCGAAGCTGGACGCCGTTTCGATCATGTGCCGCGCGTTCTCCTCGGAACGATAGGCCACCGCAACGACCGCCGCGCCAAAAGCGCCGCGTTCCCTGAGAGGTGCCTCGATAGCTTGGGAGATCGTGGCCTCGTCCAGGATGACCAGGCAAACCGCTGCCTTGCGAGACGCAGGCAGCGCAAGAAAATCGGCCAGCGTCTCGAAACGCTCCAGCCCGATATCGCCAATCTCCGCCGATGTCGCCCGGACCAGACACTCCGAAAAGCTGTGCCTGCTACCGATAAAAGCAAGTTCGGTTATTGCTTCACTGCCCGACTTAGGAAGGTCCCGTTCCACGTTTCCGGAAACGACTGCATCAAATCGATCAATCAACATATTTGTCCCCCTACGAACGACAACCGGTAGGGCAAATACCCAACGTTACCAATACCCTCGATACTGCAAACATTATCCGCAGACAAAAAATACACAGGAAATCTTTGACAACGGTTTCGACTATACGCGCTTGGCGGTCAGAATTAAACCTTAACCATCGTTATATGTGTCTGGCTCCAAGGATATATGTCCACACTGCTGGGCGTCTCCTTTTATCTCAACGCATTACAGGCCGTACCTGCCGGCTGCCGCGATCTTTGCTCTTCGGCCGGATAGTACAATAGGGCTGCGCAGCACCGCCCCCCTGACCGTCAGGCGTCACAAGCATTAGGCCGCGCGGTGATTCGATACCTCCGGTTGCATGACGGGTACCGCACTCGGCTCCGCAAGTCGTTAGAAACGCGCCCATTCCGTCAATCCCGGCACCGCTAGACCGATTTGCCAGCTACCCCAAAAGTGGTTTTCGCGTGACCATTATCGGGCATTATTCGGCACTTTTCGCCGATGCATGCCGGTCCCGGGAAGGCAAACGTCTTACCGGGGTCGATCTTTCGCAGGAACGTTATTTGAGCCGACCATTGTGGAAAGGAGAACTCGAGACCATCGGTCGTGGCGTTCCCCTGTGAGCAAAATCCAAAGCAGAACCCGTGCCGGACCATACCGCTTGATAGATGAACGGCGGTGATCCGGACACCAACCGGAGATACAGCCATGAGCAACAGAAACTGGTGGCCTTTCGGCTTCGAGCTTGAAAACAACGTCGACAACTCGGTCGATTCCGAGTCCGAGAACGAATCCTATCTCGACTCCAGGGCCGACGCGGAAAACGAGAACATGGCCGACGCGCAGGCCGAAACCTCGGCCGAGGGTGAGGTCGAAGGTGAGGTCGAAGCCGTCGCCGAAGGCGGCGAGGAAGAAGGCGAAGGCGAGGCCGAGGCTTCGAACGAAGGCCAGGCCGAGGCAGAATCCGCTGCGGAAGCCGGCGCGCAGAACAGCGCCGAGGCTGAAGCCAAAAGCGACAACTACGCCAGCAACGCCGCAACGAACGACACCGACGTCATGACCGATATCGACAACAACGTCGATATCGCCATCGACTGGGAACAGAGCGATGACGACGTGATCGACATCTCCGCCGACTCGAACGAAGGTGGGACCGTCGAGATCGACGATGTCGCCGCCTTCAATGGCGACATCTCCCTCCACCATTTCCTCAACGGTGCGCTCGGCGGCCCGGGCAATGACTCTGCCAACGTCTTCGTTCAGTCGAATAACATGACCGACAACGACGAACTCGACAACGCCGAGGTCTCGAACGAAGGCGAGTTCTATGCCGGCGGCATGGCGCTTGGCGGCTACGCCTCGTCTGGTGACGGCATCAGCACCGAACCGCAAGGCGGCGCGGGCGGCGGCAATGCGCAGGCCGACGGCGCTGGAGGCGGCCACGCCTTCTCGGCCGGCGGTGAAGCCGAGTCCAATGGTGGCAACGGCGGTGAAGGCGAAGGCAGCAACGCCTCCTTCGCTGCAGGCGCTGGCGGCCAGGCTGACGGCGGCAACGCGAATGCCAACAACGACGTCGAAGCCGAAGCCGAAGGCGGTGACGCGAACGGCGCGGCCGGTACCGGCCTCGGCGTTGGTCTTGGCTTCGGCGCGGGTCTCGGTGGTGACGGTGGTACCGGCGATGCCGACAACTCCGTCGTGGCCGAAGGTGAAGGCGGCGATGCGAGCGGCGGCGATGCGACCGGCCTGGGTCTCGGCCTTGGCGGCGGCGAAGGCGGCGATACCGGCGACAGCAATGCAGCTGGTCTTGGTGTCGGCCTTGGCGGCGGCGAAGGCGGCGATACCGGTGACAGCAATGCGGCCGGCCTTGGTGCCGGGCTCGGCGGCGGTCTCGGCGGCAACACCGAGGGTGGCGACGCGGCCGGACTGGGCCTCGGTGCCGGTCAGGGCACCGGAACCGGCGGTGACGGCGGTGCCGGCGACGGCGAAGGCGAGATCGAAGCCTCCGGCGGCGAAGGCGAGGTCGAAGACGCCGAAGCCGAGGGTGTCGGTGAAGGCGGCGATGCCGGTGACGGCGCGGGCCTTGGCGCCGGAATGGGTACCGGAACGGGCACGGGCGGCGATTCCGGTGATGCAAACGGGCTCGGCATGGGCCTTGGCAGCGGCGACGGCGCGTCCGGCGATTCCGGTGATGCTAACGGGCTCGGCATGGGCCTCGGCAGCGGCGACGGCGCGTCCGGCGATACCGGCGATGCGAACGGGCTCGGCATGGGCCTTGGCGCGGGCAGCGGCGAAGCCGGCGACGGTGGTAGCTCCGATGGCGCCGGTCTCGGTCTCGGGTTTGCCGACGGCGACGGCGGCAACGCGGGCGACGGCTCGGGCGCTGGCCTCGGCGCCGGTAACGGCGAAGGCGAAGGCGGAGACGGCGGGATCGCCGATGGTCTGGCCGAGGCTTGGAGCGCAGCGGATGCCGACGGTGGCATGGGCGGCTTCGCAGGCGGCCTCGGGGCGGCTTACGGAGAGGCAGAAGGCTCCGGCGGCGGCGGCGGCGGTGGCGGCACCGCGACGGTCGGCAATTCCGTGGCCAATGGCGGCGACGGCGGCATGGGCGGCTATGCCACGAATGGCAATGGCGGCGCCGCGAATGCCGGCATGTGGGGTTCCAACAACGGTGACGACGGTTACGTCAACGGAACCTCGGCCGCCTCGGCCGATGCCACCATCGACACCGCGGCGTTCAACATGGACATCGTCCAGGGCGCCAACATCATGGGTAACTCGATCGACATGACCGTGGTCGGTGGCAACCTGTCCTCGACGTTCATCGGCGACGACGACGTCGGCTGACCCGTCCGTGTGACAGACCTGGGCCTGCGCGGATTACGCCGCGCAGGCCCGCCCCACGACATTAGGTCAACGCGACGACCGGAAACCACGCCAGACGAGGTCCAGGACGATGCGCTATTCAGACAATGCGACCGAAATCATTTCTCATTTCATTGGTTTGTTTCATTTGAGCGTTGAGGAAGCCCGGCTCCGGGCCGAGTACGACGATTTCCGGGCCCTGAAGAGCCTGCATGACGGCCCCGGAGACCTCCCTGTCATCAATCCCAAGATCGTCGACGACTTCGAACCTGACGAGTTCAGCGGCAGAATCCGCTACAAGCCCAAAGGCGAGGATGCGCCGGAAACCGGGGCCTCGATGCCCCATGCCGACCTCGAACCCGGGTTCTTCGAGCCGGGCCGGCTCTCGCCTCCGGCCTCGGGTTACGAGCCCCCGATGCCCGCGGGATCAAGCCAAACCGTCAGCATCAGCGGCGGCGGCGGTCGCGGCGGCGGCGGCGGATCCGGCAGCCTGGAGGTCATCTTCAAGATTCCGGCGCCGAGTTCGGTCGCTGTCGTGGTCCAACAGTCGAACGTCCTTCACGACAGCGACCAGTGGAACATGGACTCCTTCCAGGGGCCGATCGTCAGCCAGGAGGTCCTTGAGGCAGCGCTGGAGACCCTGGTCGCGGCAGGCAAGTCTTTGTCGATCCTCGGCCCGGCCGTGGTGCCCGACGGCGAGGTGAGCTATTCCGACATGGCCCATTCGCTGGTCAAGTTCATCGACGAGGTCGAGGCGCCCAAGGTTGATGGCGCAAAGATCACGCTCCTGAAGGGCGAAAGCGCCGCCGGACTGCATGTGAACGGCGAGGAAGTGAGCGAGCTTCCCAACTGGCAGGATTACATGCCCGCCTATCTCGCCCCGCCGAAAGCGGAGCGCACCGACGAAAGCATGGAGGCGAGCGCCGAGGAGGGCCTCGACGACAACCCGGCGGTGAGCGCGGAAGGAACCACGCCGGTAACGGGCCCGGCCGAAGACGAGGACGAAGGCCCGACGCATGTCGCGGTGCATGGCGGCAACCTGCTCGTCAACGAGGTCGCACTGTCTGCGAGCTGGCTCTACGCGCCGGTGATGCTGGTCGGCGGCGACAGCATCTCGCTTCACATGATCAGCCAGATCAACGTTTGGAACGATGATCACGTCTCTTTCTCGGCGAACGCCGACGAGGCCGGCGACAGCGCGCTCACGACCGCGTGGAACGTCGCCAGCATCTTGCGCGAGTCCGCGCCCAGCGAGAAAAGCGTCGATCCGATCGAATCGAAGTTCCCGGAGCACTGGGCGATCACCCGGATCGAGGGCGACGTGATCAACGTGAACTGGATCAAGCAGTTCAACTTCGTCGTCGACAACGACGTGACCGCGATGACCTTCGCGGGGTCGGAGTCGAACTTCATATTTGGCGGCAACCAGGCGACCAACAGCGTGTCGCTCCAGGAACTCGGCTTCCAGTATGACCTGATCGTGGTCGGCGGCCATCTGATCAACCTGGCGATGATCAACCAGATAAACGTTCTGCTCGACGCCGACGCCGTCACGCTCGACAACCACGGGGGCATCGTCGGAAGCGGCGGCAACCTGCTGTGGAACGAGGCGGCGATCTACGAACTTGGTACCGACACCATCGAACCGCTGGACCCGAAACAGAAGCACTTCATCAAGATGCTCGACGAGGGAAGCAACGGTGTCCCGGGCTGGCTGTTGAAGAACGAGGCCTTCAATGGCGACTCGATGCTCAGCGTGCTCTACATCGACGGCAACCTGATCAACTCCCAGAGCATCGAGCAGACCAACGTGCTCGGCGACGCCGACCAGGTCGAAATGCTCGCCGGCGACTTGCTCGCCGCGGCCGGGGAAGATGGCGTGACGGTGACAACCGGATCGAACGCGCTGCTCAACCTCGCGTCGATAGAGGATTACGGAACCGATTCAACCGTCCATGTCGGGGGCGAGCATTACTCCGACGCCCTGCTCTATCAGGCGGAACTGATCTCGCTCGATGACCCGATGTCGGGCGACTCCGAACTTGCGAGCGAGGCTGTCGTATTCCTGGCCGATGGCATGATCGAAGACAACAAGCAAGACGACGGCGACTTGCATAAGTCCGACTCCCACGGCCTGGGTCATGACTCCGGCTCGGCCGACGTCATGCAGACGATGCTAGCCTGACGTCATTTTCGAAGGATCTGATTGTGAAAGACATTCCAAACGGTCCCGGCGAGGACGACGAGAGCACGGGCCACGTCCCGAACTTCCAGAGCCGCCGGTCAGGTCTCGGCGCTACAATCGAAGGCAAGGCGGGTGGCGACCGTTCGGGAAGCGCGGTCAACGGCACCGGGCAGCCGGCGACCTACGCCGGTGGCGGTGGCGGGAAGAACGGAAACAGGTTCCACAAGCGCCTCGGCCCGACCGATTTCTCCAAGAGCCTCGCGGCCGGAAAATGGGCCGTCCGCCGGAATCTCGCGGCGGTGATGCTGTTCACCTGCATGACCAATCTCCTGATCCTCGCGATCCCGGTCTACCTGTTCCAGATCTCCGACAGGGTGCTCACCAGCCGCTCGGTCGACACGCTGATCATGCTGACGGCGGTCATTGTCGGCGCCGTCGTCCTTCAGGCCGTGTTCGACGCCGTTCGCCGCTTCATCCTGATGCGCACCGCCGTCGAGGTCGCGGTGCGGCTCGGCTCGCCGATCTTGGCGGCTGCGGCCCGCGCCTCGCTGCACGGGACCGGGCGCGAGTACCAGACGCTGGGCGATCTCCAGCAATTGCGCGGCTTCCTGGTGTCCGGCACGCTCCTGTCGTTTCTCGACATTCCCTTCGCGCCGCTCTTCATTCTTGCAATCTTTCTCGTGCATCCGCATCTCGGCGCGATCGTGGTGACAACCGCGCTGGTGCTCTTGGTGATCGCCCTGATCAACCAGCGCCTGACCTCGCGCCCCTTCGCCGAGGCGAATGTCGCGCAGAGCAAGGCGAACCAGCATCTCGACTCGATGTCGCGGAACTCGCAGATCATCAACGCGCTTGCCATGATCCCCGAGGCGGTCGAAATCTGGGGCAAGGACACCGCCGCCTCGCTCTCCGCGCAGGTCCGTGCCCAGGACCGCAACGTCATCACCGCCTCGATGTCGCGGGCGGTGCGGTTGCTGACCCAGGTCGGAATGCTCGGCTGGGGCGCCTATCTCGCGATCCAGGGCCACATCACCGGCGGCATGGTGATCGCCGCCTCGATCATCGCCGGCCGGGCTCTGGCGCCGATCGAGGGCGCGATCGAGGGCTGGAACAGCTTCCTCCTCTCGCGCGCCGCATTCGACCGGATCACCGCCCTGCTCAAGTCCTCGCCGCTGAACGTCGACCGGCTGCTTCTGCCGAATCCCGAGGGCCGGCTCGATGTCGAGCGGCTGCTCTACGTTCCCGGCGGCACCAAGCGGGTCGTGCTGAACTCGATCAGCTTCTCGCTCGATCCCGGCGCCTCGCTCGCGATCATAGGCAATTCGGGCGCCGGCAAGACCACGCTCGGCAAGATGCTGGTGGGGTCGATCCTGCCCACCTCCGGCAGCGTCCGGCTCGACCTGATGGATCTGCGAAACTGGGACCAGCGCCAGTTCGGCGAGAGCATCGGCTACCTGCCGCAGGATGTGCAGCTCTTCCCCGGCACGATCAAGAACAACATCGCGCGGATGCGCTCGGACGCGACGGACGAACAGATTTACGAGGCCGCCGTGCTCGCCGATGTGCATGACATGATCGCCACCTTCCCGCAGGGCTACGAGACAGTCGTCGCATCCGACGGCTCTCCGCTCTCGGGCGGCCAGAAGCAGCGGATCGCGCTTGCCCGCGCGTTCTTCGGCAACCCGCGCCTCGTCGTTCTCGACGAGCCCAACTCCAACCTCGACAACGCCGGCGACAAGGCGCTGGCGCGGGCGATGGACCATGCGCGGCGCAACAACATCACCGTGGTGGTCGTGACGCAGAAACCCGCGCTTCTGCAGTCCGTGGACAAGGTGATGCTTCTGACCGAAGGGCGCGTGAACCTCTTCGGCACGCGCGAGGAAGTCATGCAGGCGATCTCCGCGCGCCGGAACGCCAAGCCCGCGACCCCCACGATCGCGCAGAAACGCCAATAAGGAGTCCCAACGGCCATGGGCACCCAGCTCGTTGTTCCGCAAAACCCCAATTATCACGCCGAGGAATGGTACTCCGACGTCCCGCGCTCGGTCTCCCGACACACGATCATCGGAATTGTCCTGATGGTCGTCGCGATCGGCGGCTTCGGCATCTGGGCGCTCACCGCGCCACTCGCGGCTGCGGTGATCGCGCAGGGAAGTTTCGTGGCGACGGGACACAACAAGATCATCCAGCATCTAGAAGGCGGGATCATCGAGGAAATCCTCGTCGCCGAAGGCGACACCGTGGTCAAGGGGCAGCCCCTGATACATCTCGAACAGACCGCCGCGCTTGCCAACCAGCGCGAGCTGATGCTGCGCCGCGCCCGGCTCGAGGCGGTCAATGCGCGGTTGATGTCCGAATTCAACGGCGCCGAGCGGATCACCTTCCCCTCCTTCCTGGTGGACAAGGGTCAGGATCCCGAGATCATCGAGATCATGGACAACCAGCGCCTCAATTTCGAGACATCGCGCACCAAGCTTGAAAGCGACGTCATACTGCTCAAGACCAACATCTCGGCGCTGGACAGCCGAGTCATCGGCTACGCGACGCACGAGGACGCGCTCCGGCGGCAACACGTTCTCCTCGAAGAGGACTTCCTCGCGAAATCCGGCCTTCTGGAGCAGGGGCTGATCCGAAAGACAGAAGTCAACTCGATCGAGCGCGCGATGATCGATGCCGAGGGCCAGCTCGGCCGGCTCTCGGCCGATCTGGCCGAAACCCTGTCCCTGAAAGAGAAGTACCAGCAGCAGATCGACGTGACCTACAACGAATATCGCCAGGCCGCGCTGGACGAGATGCAGGCGATCCAGGCCGAGCTCGACAGCGTCCGCGAGCAGTCCTACAACGCCGTGGACGTGCTGCGCCGATCGGTGATCAGCGCGCCGGTCTCGGGAACCGTCGTGCGGATGCATTATTTCACGTCCGGCGGCGTCATCGAGGGCGGCAAGGCGATCGCCGAGATCCTGCCCAAGAATGCCCCGCTCATCATCGAGGCGCAGGTGCCGCGCAACGATATCGACGACGTGCGCCTTGGCCAGACGGCAACCGTGCGGCTCGTCTCGCTGAACCAGCGCACGACGCCCGTCCTCAAGGGCGAGGTCTACTATGTCTCTGCGGACTCGCTGCCGGTCGACGCCAGCAACAACCTGCGCGAAGTCTATCTGGCGCGGGTGAACCTGCCCGCCTCGGAGCTGGAGCGCGTCCACGGTTTCACGCCGACTCCGGGTATGCCCGCAGAGATCATGATCGAGACCGCCGAGCGGACCTTCTTCCAATACCTCGTGAAACCCATCGTCGACTCGATGAGCCGCGCGTTCCGCGAGCAATAGGCCTCACCAATCCGGTCCCGACCTCCCAGGCCGGCCGGGCCGGCCGGGCACCTGAGCATGTTGGCCGACCCTGCTGCCGGATTCCGGTTGGCGCCGGGCTTCCAGACAGGCACCTACTGCGCGTCGGCGACGACGGTTGACGAGCTGCCCTTGACGGTTGCCCCCAGGCTGGAATTGAGCGCGACGAAGGCTATGGCCTGCGCGCGCAGGTTCGCCGCAAGCGCGAGCTCCGCGTCGGTAAGGTTCTCCTCGGCGTCGAGCAGTTCATTGAGCGTCGCTCCGTTGAGCGCGATCATGTCGCGCGTGAGGTCCACGGACTCGCCATAGAGCTCGACGGCGCTCCGCGCCTGTTCGGTCGCGGAACGGCTCTGGGCGTATTCTGACAACGCATCCTCGACTTCTCGGATCGCATTGATCACCGTCGAGGTCCAGTTGGTATGCGCCTGCCGTGCCCGCGATTCCTGCGCTGCGACCCGGGCGCGCCCGGTCTTCACCGGTAGGGTCGGAAGCGCGATAGCGGGGCCAAAGAAGTACTCCGGCCCAGTGTTGCTGCCGACCCGCGCAAGGCTGATCGCCCCGCCGAGCGACAGCTTGGGATAGAGATCGGCGCGCGCGACGCCGGTTTCGGCCACCGCCGCGTAGTAGAGACGCTCGGCGATCCGGATATCGGGGCGGTTGCGCACCAGATCAGCCGGAATGCCGACCCCGGTCGACATCCGCGGCATCGGCTGGCGGGCGCCGGACTCAAGATCGATGCCGAGCCTGCCGGGCGTCGTACCGAGCAAGGTCGCGATCTGGTTCTTCTGCACCTGGACGCGGGCGCGTATCCCCGGGACCGTTGCGCGCGCTTCGGCGAGGCGCGCCTGGGCCCGGACCAGATCGAGCCTGGTGGCGGCATCCTTGTCGAGAAGGGACTCCGTCAGCTCGAGCGTCTCAAGGCGCGAGGAGACTTCCTGCTGCCGAACGACAAGCGCTCGCTGGTTGAACCGAAGATCAAGATAGGAATTGGCGAGATTGAACACCAGCAGAAGCCGCGCCGCATCCACCTCGGCATCGGCGACCTCGACGCGGGCACGGCTGGCTTCCTTGCGCAGCCGCTGCTCGCCAAAGGGATCGAGAAGCCAGTTCAGGCCGAGTGTTCCTTCGCTCCGGGTCTCCGGGGTGTTGGCGACTTCCTTCTCCCGGCCCACCGAGACGCTGCTATTCGCGGTGACCTGGGTCGGCACGGCCGCCAGGTCGGCCTGCGCCTCCCGGACTCTTTCGGTGGCAATGGCGAGGCTGAGGTTATCGGACAAGGCGCGCTGGACGAGCGAGTTGAGGACCGGATCCTTTAGCCCCTCCCACCATGCGACATTGTCCAGGAGTACAGGCGCTGAATCCGCCTGCCCGGAATAGTTCGACGCAAAGAAAAACTTTGGAGCCTGATAGGGCGTCTCGACTGAACAACCCGCCAACAACAAATACGCCACTGCAACCGACGCAACGCAAGAAGCGTCCCGCATGGGCTTGCCTGCCATTTGCTATCCTTTCGATAACATATTTTTTTACTGCTCGTCTCTGGGGCAGTTTGAGGCAGAATGTCTTGCCAGACAAGTTCAACTGCAGGTTCAGAACGCCCTGTAGCGCGGTTGCATCAGCGCATCAGTTTTCCGCCCGCCACCTCACGTCCGCACCGCAGATCCACCTTCGCTTGGTGTCCAAGCGACGCCGTCCCGAAGCTTTTCGAGGTTCATAGCTGCCGAACGCTTTCATGCGCGGCGACCGAGGTTTACCACGCGCCGCGCGCGCTCACTTCCCTGCGCCGCCGACCACGTCGTGTCCGTAGAGCCATTCGAACCTGCCGAGAACACGGTCCGGAGCGAACTTGCCGAGCGCCCTCAATCCCAGATGCGCGACATCGCGCCTCAGACCCGAAAGGTGATAGTTGCGCGCATTGGAATTGGCCGCATCGACGATGCGGCGGCATCGTACCTCGCGCGACCGCTGATAGGCCGCGAATGCCGAGTCGACCTCGGCGCCAGCGTCCAGCGCTTCGGCCAGAACCCACGCATCCTCCAGCGCCATGTTCGCGCCCTGCGCGAGGAACGGCAGCGTCGGATGCGCGGCATCGCCGAGGATCGCCGCGCCGTGCCCGTGCCAGCGCGGCGCCACCGGATGGCGGAACAATCCCCAGAGATTGGGCCGCTCGATCCGGTCGAGCCAGCGCCGGACCTCGGGCACGAAATCCTCGAAGGCGATGCGCAGCGCCAGCGGATCGTCGGTCAGCGACCAGCTCTCCTCGGCCCAGCGGCGGCGCTCCTCGACCGCGACGATGTTCCGGAGCCGCCCGCCCCGCAGCGGATAGGTCACGAGATGCCGGCCGGGGCCCATGAAGACCTGCGCGACCGGCGCGATGCCGGGCTCGGCAGGCAGGGTCGCGCGCCACGCCACCTGATGGGTGAAGAAGGGTGCCACCGTTCCGTTGAGCGCCGTCCGCACCTTCGAATGCAACCCGTCCGCGCCGATCAGGATCTCGGCCTCCAACTCCTCGCCGAGCGCGGTCACGAGACGCGGCGGATGCGCGCCCAGGCGGACCTCATCGACCTGCTTAAGGAGCCGGATCGTCGCGCCCGCCTCCCGCGCGCCCTCGAGAAGGACGTCGATCAGGTCGGCCCGGTGCAGGAACAGGAAGTCGCCGCCGGTGCGGGCAAGGTCCATCCGCAGCACGACCGCGCCGCTCTCGCCATCGCGAAGCTCGACAGCCTCCGCGCGCAGCCCCTCGCGCCCGAGCGCCGAACCCAGGCCGAGCGCAGACATGACCCGCGCGCCATTCGGGGAAATCTGGAGACCCGCCCCGACCTCGCGGATTTCCGGCGCCTGTTCGAGAACCGTCACCTCCGCCCCGCGAAGCGCCAGGGCGCGAGCGACGGACAGGCCGGCCACACCGGCCCCGAGCACCGTGACTTTCCGACCCTTCAGCATGACCGTACCCCCGAAAAAGAACGGCACCGGAGCCTTTCGACCACGGTGCCGGACATCCCTGCCCCTGCGCGCAGCGGCTCAGTTGTCGCGATGCACACGCTCGCGCCGCTCGTGCTTCTCCTGCGCCTCGAGCGTCATCGTTGCGATCGGCCGCGCATCAAGGCGCCTTAATGAGATCGGCTCTCCGCTCATCTCGCAATAGCCATACTCGCCGTTGTCGATGCGCCGCAGCGCCGAATCAATCTTGGTGACGAGCTTGCGCTGGCGGTCGCGGGTCCTGAGTTCAAGCGCCCGGTCGGTCTCCTCGCTGGCGCGGTCGGCGATGTCCGGGACGTTACGGGCGCTGTCCTGAAGACCTTCGAGCGTCTCGGCCGACTGCTCCAGAAGCTCTTCCTTCCAGGTCTGCAGTTTCCGGCGGAAATATTCGAGCTGGCGCTCGTTCATAAAGGGTTCGTCTTCGGCCGGACGGTAATCGTTGGGAAGAAAGACCTCAGGTTTCATCTCTGTTCCCTTCTGCCGGCCGGAATCTGAATTCGGCTTGTTCATGTGCATCCGGCTCTCCTCGGGCGCTCCCATAGCGCAACCGGCGGGGGTTGTCACTAGCCCTAACCCGGCCTTGCGGCAAATTGATGGCGCCGCTAAGACTCCAAGGCCACACCTACCGCGAAGTGGCGAAAAAATTCGGGCCAGTCCCGCTGCAAACTGACGGAAATCAAGTGAAATTCGCCGGCACAGACCAATATGTCGCAACCGCCGACCTGACGATCGCCGTCAACGCCTCGGTGACGCTGGAGCGCCCGCTTCTCGTGAAGGGAGAGCCCGGCACCGGCAAGACCGAGCTTGCCCGCCAGGTCGCGCTATCGCTTGGGCTGCCGATCGTCGAATGGCACGTCAAGTCGACGACCAAGGCCGCCCAGGGACTTTACGAATACGACGCGGTAAGCCGGCTCCGCGACAGCCAGCTCGGCGACGAACGCGTCCATGACGTGCGCAACTACATCCGCAAGGGCAAGCTCTGGCAGGCCTTCGAGGCCGAGACCAAGGTCGTGCTCCTGATCGACGAGATCGACAAGGCGGACATCGAGTTTCCGAACGATCTGCTGCAGGAACTCGACCGGATGGAGTTCCATGTCTACGAGACCGGCGAGACGATCCGCGCGAAGCACCGCCCGGTCATCATCATCACCTCGAACAACGAGAAGGAATTGCCCGACGCGTTCCTCCGGCGCTGCTTCTTCCACTATATCCGCTTCCCCGAGGCCGTCACGCTGAAGCAGATCGTCGAGGTCCACTATCCAGGCATCAAGGAGCGCCTGCTCGCGACCGCGCTGACGCAGTTCTACGAGATCCGCGAGACGCCGGGGCTGAAGAAGAAGCCATCCACCTCCGAGGTGCTCGACTGGCTGAAACTGATCCTGGCCGAAGATCTCTCGCCCGAGGATCTGAAGCGCGATCCCGCGAGTCTCCTGCCGAAGCTCCACGGCGCGCTCCTGAAAAACGAGCAGGACGTGCAGCTCTTCGAGCGCCTGGCCTTCATGGCACGCAGCCGCAGCTGAACCGTTGCCCGCGTTCCGCTGCGGGACCCGATCCGAAAAGTTGCCGTGCCCTCTCGCGCTGCACCGTTTGCTCGGCTAACCTTCGGGTGAGAAGCGGAAGGAGCGAGTGACCATGCCCGACAACCTGACGATCCGGCCGATCATGGCCGGCGACGTGTCGGCGCGCCGCGGCCCGAACCCGCTCGCTCCAGACAGACGGGCCTGAGCGTTGCGCCTGCTGCTTTGCGCCATGCTTCTCGCCGCAGCCGCCTGCACTCCTGTCCCGCCGGCTCCGGTGACGGCTCGCATGGTGCTGCCCGATCTGCCGCCGATGCAACGCTTTGCCGGTCCCGCCGTGACGCCGCCGCGCCGTGCCAATGCGGACATGGCGCAGGATTTCATGGACCTGACCTTCCGGCTCGAAAGCGGGCGCCAACTATCCGTATTCACGCGTTTCGAAGGCCCGGTGCGCGTGCGGATGATCGGCGCGGTTCCGCCAAGCGCCCCGGAAGACCTGCGCCGGCTCATCAACCGGCTGCGGAACGAGGCCGGGATCGACATCGCCGCATCGGCCGATCCCGGCAGCGAAATCTCGATCGAGTTCCTGCCGATGCGCACGATGCAACGCATGGTTCCCCAGGCCGCATGTTTCGTGGCACCCCGTGTCGGCTCGTCGCGTGAATACCGCCGTGCCCGGCGCGGCACGATCGACTGGTACACCCTGACTTCGCGCGAACGCGTGGCGATCTTCATCCCCAGCGACACCGCCCCGCAAGAGGTTCGCGACTGCCTGCACGAGGAACTCGCCCAGGCGCTCGGTCCGCTGAACGACCTCTACCGGCTGCCGGATTCCGTCTTTAACGACGACAATATCCACACCGTGCTGACCGGCTTCGACATGCTCATGCTGCGCGCCTACTATGCACCCGAACTGCGCAACGGAATGACCGCCGGGGAGGTGGCCGCGCGGCTGCCCGCGCTCCTCGTCCGGCTCAACCCGCGCGGCGAAGGCGTGCGGCCGCGGCACCCCGAAATCACCCCGCGCGCCTATGTCGAAGCGATCGAGACCGCGCTCGGCCCCGGCACCTCCGAGTCGCGCCGGCGCGCGGCCGCAGTCACGGCACTGAACATTGCCCGCGCGAATGGCTGGCAAGACGCGCGCGCCGGCTTCACCTGGCTCGCGCTCGGGCGGCTGTCGCTCGGTTACGACGCGGAAGTCGCTGAGTTCGCGTTCCGACAGTCGGCGGCGATCTATCACAGCCAGCCGGGCCTTGCGCTGCACGCCGCCCATGCCGACATGCAGCTCGCCGCCTTTGCCCTCTCGCAGGGCCGGGCGAACGCGACCATTGCGCTCGCCGACGCCTCCATTCCCGTGGTCGCGTCGGCCGAGAACGCAGCCCTTCTCGCGCATTTCCTGATGGTCAAGGCGGAGGCGCTCGACATGCTCGGTCGCAGCGCCGAGGCGCGGCAGGTCAGGCTCGACAGCCTCGGCTGGGCACGCTATGGCTTCGCTTCCGATACCGAGGTCTGGGGGCGACTGATGAACATCGCCGCACTCTCCCCGGTCCAGAGAGCGAGACACCCATGATCTTCTTCGCCGCCACCCTTATCGGCGCACTCGTCGGCTGGCTGCGCGCGTCGCGCCGCGGCGGCGACCGGCTCGACAAGCTGCAATATGCCGCGGTTCACGCGATCCTCTTCGCCATCGCCGGGCTCTTCGTCACCATCGCCGTCCACCGCATGTCCTGAGACCGATGTTCCTTCGCTTCTTCGAGACACTCCGCAAGACCGGCATCCCGGTCACCTTGCGCGAGTATCTCGGCTTTCTCGAAGGCATGGCCTCGGGCCTCGTCACCTACGACATCGAGGGCTTCTACTACCTCGCCCGCACCGCGATGGTGAAGGACGAGCGCCATCTCGACCGCTTCGACCGCGCCTTTTCGGAAGCCTTCAAGGGTCTTGAGGCGATCCCGGCCGAAGCGGTTCTGGAGGCGATCGACCTGCCGACGGAGTGGCTGAAAAAACTCGCCGAGAAGACTTTGAGCGCGGAGGAGAAGGCGCATATCGAAGCCCTCGGAGGGTTCGACAAGCTGATGGAGACGCTGCGGCAGCGGCTCGCCGAGCAGAAGGGCCGCCATCAGGGCGGCTCCAAGTGGATCGGGACCGCCGGAACCTCGCCCTTCGGCGCCTATGGCTACAACCCCGAGGGCGTCCGGATCGGCCAGAAGGAAAGCCGCCACCAGCGCGCGGTGAAGGTCTGGGACCGGCGCGATTTCAGGAACCTCGACGACACGGTCGAGCTTGGCACCCGCAACATCAAGGTGGCGCTGAAACGGCTCCGCCGCTGGGCACGCACCGGCGCGGCGGAGGAGCTGGACCTCGCGGGCACGATCCGCGCGACCGCAGAGCACGGTTATCTTGACGTCAAGACCCGGCCGGAACGGCACAACGCGGTGAAGGTGCTGCTCTTTCTCGATGTCGGCGGCTCGATGGATCCCCATATCCGCGTTGTCGAGGAGCTGTTCTCGGCCGCCCGCGCCGAGTTCAAGCATCTGGAATACTACTACTTTCACAATTGCCTCTACGAGGGCGTCTGGCGTGACAACTGGCGCCGCTGGGACCAGCAGACCCCGACCTGCGAGGTGCTTCGGACCTATGGCGGCGACTACAAGGCGATCTTCGTCGGCGACGCCTCGATGTCACCCTACGAGATTGCCTATCCCGGCGGCGCGAACGAGCACTGGAACGCCGAGGCCGGGCAGGTCTGGCTGACCCGCGCACGCGAGCACTGGCCCTCCAATGTCTGGCTCAACCCCCTGCCCGAGCGGCACTGGCAATACACACAATCGGTCGGCATGGTCCGCCAGATCTTCGAGGGCCGGATGTTCCCGCTGACGCTCGAGGGGATCGGGCGGGCGATGAAGGCGATGACCTGACCCGGGCGGGACGGTGCCGCTTGATCTGAATCGCACGATGCCGGAGTCTGGGCCTCCATTACCGATCAGGCGCCATGACCCCGCGTTTCCTTCTCGTCCTCATCGTCCTCGCCCTCACCGGCTGCGGGGCGCCCGCGCTCCCGCCGCGCGGGGCGGAGTCCCCCCTGGCCTACGACCGCGCCGACGTCGCGCGGGCGCCCAAGCTCGCGATCCTCGTCCCCGGCGCCTTCGCCTCCGGGTCGATCTTCGCCCCCGCCGGGACCTGGCGCGACGCAGGCTATGCGCTGGTATACTACCGCTTGCCCGGTCTCGACGGCCTGCCGCTCGATCACGCGCTGCGGATCGAGACGGCGGCCGACACGATCGCCGAGTTCGCGCGACAGCACCCCGACAAGAAGATCCGGCTCTTCGGCTATTCCGCCGGAGGGCCGATCGTCATCGAGGCCGCCCGCCGCCTTGAAGGCCGCGACATCCGCGCCGCCGCCCTGGCCCCGTCGCCGGATCACGCCGGCGGCATCCGGACCACGCTGCGCGGAACGCTCGACCTGATCGGCGCGGCGAGACGCGCCGGAACGTTCGACCGCGACGCGGTCTGGGAGGAATACTACCGCGTTCTCCTCTTCGGCCGCGCAGGGCTTGCCGATCCCGAGCTTGCCGAACTCTCGCGCAGGATCGCGGCGGAACAGCGCGGAAAGATCCTCGTCCCCGACCGGGAAATGGCGCGCGCGCACACCCGCGACCTGCGCCAATGGAGACTAGAGCCGGTGCCGGACTGGCTCCAGCCGCGCGTTCGCATCTATCTCGGCCGCGAGGACCCGATCTTCTCGCTCGACCAGACCCTCGCCGTGGCGCAGAAGGCCGGCGACGGCGGGGTCTACGCCTATCCCCGGCAGGGGCATCTCATGTTCCTGACCGGCCCTCGCGTTTTCGACGACGTGCTGGCCTTTTTCGAGAGTCCCTGAGAAGAGGAAACTCGGCCGCCCTTTCCAACCGCCCCGTCCCGCCCCCATATTGAACCCGTGCTGAAGCTGACCCCGATCCTCCTTGCGCTGCTTTACGGCGTCGTGATCTACCGCTTCTCCGCCTGGCGGACGGCGCGGACGCTCGACGCGCAATCGACGCCGCTCGCCGATCCGCAGCTTCTCGCCGTGACCGCCCGCCTCGCGACCGCGCTCGGCATCCAGCGCGTCCCGGTCCATCTTTACGAGATCGCTCCCGTGAACGGCCTCGCCGCACCGGACGGCCGCATCTTCCTCACGCGGGGCTTTTACCAGAAGTTCCGCGAGGGCGCGGTTACGGCCGAGGAAATGGCGAGCGTCATCGCCCACGAACTCGGCCATGTAGCACTTGGCCACACGCGACGGCGGATGATCGACTTTTCCGGCCAGAACGCGATCCGGGTGGTGCTGGCGACGGTTCTCGGCCGGTTCCTGCCCGGGATCGGCATCTATGTCGCAGGGTTTCTCACCTCGCTGCTCGCCGCGCGGCTGAGCCGTCAGGACGAATACGAGGCCGACGAATGGGCCTCGGCGCTGCTCGTCAAGGCGGGGATCGGCACCGGCCCGCAGAAGTCGTTGTTCTCGAAGCTCGAAACCCTCACCGGCATGGGCGGCAGCGCCCCGGCCTGGCTGATGAGCCATCCGAAATCCGCCGACCGCATCGCCGCGATCGAGGCCAACGAGGCGAAATGGGGCGTGACGCGCTGAGGGCTCGGCCCCCGCACCATCACTTCTTCACCGGGTTTCCGACGTGCTTTCTCAGCCGCGACGGCGTGTGGAACTTCTTGTCCTTGAAGGGGTTCTTGTCGCCCTGATCGCGGAAGGTCAGCCGGACCGGCGTTCCCGGCATATCAAAGTCGGCACGCAACCCGTTGACAAGATACCGCGAATAGCTGTCGGGCAACTGGTCAGCATTTTTGCACATGACGACGAATGCGGGCGGCCGCGTCTTCACCTGGGTCATGTATCTGAGCTTGATCCGACGCCCACCCGGCGCCGGAGGCGGATGCGCTTCGGTCATGGCGCCGAGCCACTGGTTCAGCTTCGCCGTCGTCACCCGCCGGTTCCAGACGTCGTAGGCCTTCAGGATCGCGGCATGGAGCCGGTCGAGCCCCTTGCCGGTCTTGGCCGAGACGGTCACCATCGGCGCGCCCTTGAGCTGCGGCAGGAGCCGCTCGAACGCCTCGCGCAGTTCCTTCAGCTTCTCGGTCTTGTCCTCTTCGAGGTCCCACTTGTTGGCGGCCAGCACAACCGCGCGGCCCTCGGTCTCTGCGAAGTCGGCGATCCGCAGGTCCTGCTGCTCGAACGGGATGCCGACGTCGAGAAGCACGACCACGACCTCGGCGAAGCGGACTGCGCGCAGGCCATCGGCAACGGAAAGTTTTTCAAGCTTTTCAGTAACTTTCGCCTTCTTCCTCATGCCGGCGGTATCGAAGATCCGCATCGGCGTGCCCATGAAGTCGGCGGTCACCGAGATCGCGTCGCGGGTGATCCCGGCCTCGGGGCCGGTGAGCAGGCGCTCCTCGCCGATGATCTTGTTGATCAGCGTGGACTTGCCGGCGTTCGGCCGCCCGATCACGGCGATCTGCAGGGGCTTCTCGCGGGTCGGCTTGCGCGGGCCCTCGTCGGCCTCGTCGTCGCTGACGTCGACATCGACCTCGGGCGCATCCAGCGCGGCGCGGGCGGCAAACTCCTCGGCCAGCGGACGCAGCATGTGGTAAAGCTCGTCCATCCCCTCGCCATGTTCGGCCGAGAGCCGCAGCGGCTCGCCGAGGCCGAGCGCATAGGCCTCGATCACCCCGGCATCGGCCGCCTTGCCCTCGGCCTTGTTGGCGGCGAGGATCACATGGGCGTTCTTCTTCCTCAGGATCTCGGCGAAGACCTGGTCGGTCGGCGTGACCCCGGCCCGCGCGTCGATCACGAAGAGGCAGATATCGGCCATCTCGACCGCGCGCTCGGTCAGCCGCCGCATCCGGCCCTGAAGGCTGTCGTCGGCAACGTCCTCGAGCCCGGCGCTGTCGATCGCGATGAAGCGCAGATCACCAAGACGCGCCTCGCCCTCGCGCAGGTCGCGGGTAACGCCGGGCTGGTCGTCGACGAGCGCAAGCTTCTTGCCCACGAGCCGGTTGAACAGCGTGGACTTGCCGACATTGGGGCGCCCGACAATGGCGAGGGTGAAGCTCATATGCGTATCCTTGAGGGCCGAAGCCGCCCTCTTACACAAGCTTTCGCCTAGCGGAAAGCCTGAAGCGTGCCCGATTTGCTCACCACATAGAGCACACCGCCCGCGACGGCCGGCGCCGAGGCCGCGCCGCCCGGCAGTTCCGTCGTCGCGACGAGCGCCCCCGAGGCGGGACTGAAGCTTCGGATCAATCCGTCGGAGGAGGCAATGACGAGCCGACCGCCCGCCAGCACCGGGCCGTAGTGTGCGACGATGTCGCGGCGGCGCTTGTCGCGGTCCTTGGTGAAATAGGGCATGTCGACGCGCCAGACCTCGGCGCCGCTCGACGCGTCGAGCCGCATCAGTTGATCCTCGTCGTTGACGAAGAACACCGCCCCCCCGGCCACCGCGACGGGGCTCATCGCGCCGTCACGGGCCGACCACAGGGTGAGGCCGGTATCCGCATTGACCGCAGAAAGGCGGCCTGCCGAGGTTCCGGCATAGACGACACCGTCCGCGATCACCGGATCTCCGGTCAGGTCAGAGACCGTCGCATAGGCGCGGCCGCGTCTTTGACCCGCGACACTGGCGTTCCACAGACCGACACCGCTGTCCTTCGCGGCCGCGACCATCTGGCCCGAGGCGAAGGGGAAGACCACCTGCCGCGCGTCGACCGCCGGAGCGGCGGCCCCCATCACCCCGGCATTCGAGGGCGCCCCTGGCAGCACCCACTCGACCTTGCCGTCCGAAGCGCGCACGGCCCAGGCCGAAGCGTCCCGCGCAACGACATAGACGCGCCCGTCCGAGACCGCCGGCGCGCCGCCGACGGCCGCATCGAAACGCTGGCGCCAGATGGTCGCACCGCTCGCCGGATCGAGCGCAATGAGTTCTCCATAGCCGCTGGTCGCGAAGACCCGGCCCTCGCCATAGGCGAGGCCACCGCCGGAGGCGTCGCCGCTCCGCTCGGACGGCGGCGTCAGGTCGGCCTGCCACAGCGTCGCTCCGTTGGTGCCAGTCGCCGTCACCATCGCCTTGGAATCGAGCGTGAAGACCCGCCCCGCCGCGACGACAGGATCGGACGTGATGCGGTTCCTGCGGCCGTCCCCGGCGCCGATCCGCGCGCTCCAGACCGGCGTCGGCGACGCCGAGAGCGCGACATGCCCGATCCGGTGGGTGGCCGAACCGCCGCGATGGGTCCAGTCCGCGTTCCGCTGCATCGCCGGCAGCGAGATCGGCGCCGCGGTGACCGGTGCCGGCGCGATGGCCGTGGCATCGGTTCCGATCGCGGCCGCCCGCACGTCCTGGCGCTCGCCTTCGAGGATCACTTCCGGATCCGTGCAGGCCGAAACCAGCACGAGAATGCCTGCCGCACCTATCGCTCGGGAAATCATCACCTGCCTGCCTCTTCGTTCGTTGCATCCCCTGGGGACGTGCGCGACGGCACCCCTCCAGCCGGTCAAGCCGCCTCGGGATCGCCGCCCAGAATTACAATCAACTGCGTCACGCGCCGGCGCAAGCCCGCGGTCACGTCCGGCTCTTCGAGGATCCGGCGCAGTAGCCCGAGCGCCTCGTCATCCTTGGCCTCCGCCATCAGCACCAGCGCCTGCTGCTCCATCGCGAGAACCCGGAACGGCGCGCCGGGCCGGGCCAGCTCCTCGAGCGCGGCGTCGCGCTCGGCGGCATCCATCCCGGTTCCGGCCAGGACCACCGCCTTGAGCCGGGCAAGATCACGGTAGCCGGCCGGAACCGCGGGATCGGCGGCCAGCGCCTCGAACCGGTCTCGCGCCCCGTCGCGATCGCCCGACCGCAGCGCCTCGTGCGCGGCGAGGAGGGTCACCATCGCGCGCTGCCCGGCGCCATCGCCGACGCCGTCCGCACCGATCGCCTCCAAAGCCGCGAGCCGCGCCGTGGCATCGTCGGATTCGAGCGCGGCTACGATACTGTCGCCGAAGCCTTGCGCGGCGGTCTTGTGGCGCGCCTTCTGCCATTCGGAATATCCCGCGCCGCCGACGATCAGCACGACGAGCGCGATACCGATCCAGCCGTACTTGCGCATCAGCGCGAAGAGCTTGTCACGACGGACCTCCTCGGTCACCTCGTCGATGAAACTGTCGGTTTCGCTCACGCCGATCTCCCTCGTGCCGAGGCCCGCGACGGACCCGATCTGCGGCCCGTCTTACACGCAAGCCCGAGCCCTTGCCAAGCCCGGAGCCAGCGAGCGCCGGATGCGCCGCGCGCCGGTATCCGCCGGTACGTCAGTTCTTCGGCGCGTAGTGCCACTCCCGATCCGGCGGCAAGTCGGTGACGAGATCCATTTCCGCGCCGACGGCCAGCTGTCCGCTCGGGGACGCCGCATCGTCCTCCTCGGCCGACTGGCGCGCCCACATCGCGGCGTAGCGGCCACCCTTGGCCAGAAGCTCCTCATGGCGCCCGATCTCGGCGATCTCGCCTTTTTCGAGCACGACGATCCGGTCCGCGTCGGCGATCGTCGAAAGGCGGTGCGCGATCGTGATAACAGTACGCCCCTTGCCCATCGCCTTCAGGCTTTCCTGGATGTCGCGTTCGGTCTGGGTGTCCAGCGCCGAGGTCGCCTCGTCCAGAAGCAGGATCGGCGGATTCTTCAGGAGCGTGCGAGCGATCCCGACCCGCTGCTTCTCGCCGCCCGAAAGCTTGAGGCCGCGTTCGCCGACCTTCGTCTCGTAGCCCTCTGGCAGGGACATGATGAAGTCGTGGATCTTCGCGGCCTTCGCCGCCGCGATCAATTCCCCGCGGCTGGCCTCGGGGCGACCGTAGGCGATGTTGTAAAGGACCGTGTCGTTGAACAGCACCGTGTCCTGCGGCACCACCCCGATCAGCGCATGGAGCGAATCCTGAGTGACGTCGCGCAGGTCCTGCCCGTCGATCCGGAGCGCCCCGCCGGTCACGTCATAGAACCGGAAGAGAAGCCGCCCGATCGTCGACTTGCCCGAGCCCGACGGCCCGACGATCGCCACCGTCTCGCCGGCCCCTACGGTCAGGCTGACACCTTTGAGGATCGGCCGGGCGGCATCGTAGCCGAACTTCACCCGGTCGAGCTTGACCTCGCCGCCGGCCACGGCAAGCGGCTTGGCGCCCGGCTTGTCGGTGACCTCGGCCGGCTGTTCGAGCAGGTCGAACATCTCGCCCATGTCGACCAGCGCCTGGCGGATCTCGCGGTAGACGGTGCCGAGGAAGTTCAGCGGCATGGTGATCTGGATCATGTAGGCGTTGACCATCACGAAATCGCCCACCGTCAGCGTTCCAGCCTGGACCCCGAAGGCGGCCATGACCATCACGATCACGAGCCCGGCGGTGATCAGCAGCGCCTGGCCGAAGTTCAGGAGCGACAGCGACTGGCCGGTCTTGATGGCGGCGCCTTCATAGCCGCGCATCGCCTCGTCGTAGCGGTGCGCCTCGCGCGCCTCGGCGCCGAAATACTTAACCGTCTCGAAGTTCAGGAGGCTGTCGATCGCCTTCTGGTTCGCGTCGGTGTCCTGCTCGTTCATCTTGCGGCGGATCTTCACCCGCCATTCGGTGATCTTGAACGTGTAGGTGACGTAGAGCGTGATCGTGACCAGCACGACGGCCGCATAGCGCCAGTCGAACAGCAGCGCGAAGATCACCGTCACCATGCTGAGTTCGAGGATCAGCGGACCGACCGACAGGAGCATGAAGCGCAGAAGAAACTCGACCCCCTTCACGCCGCGCTCGATCACCCGGCTCAGGCCGCCGGTCTTTCGGGTGATGTGGTAGCGCATCGACAGGCGGTGGATATGGGTGAAGGTCTCGAGCGCGAGTTTTCTCAGCGCACGTTGCCCCACGCGAACAAAGATCACGTCCCTGAGCTCGTTGAACCCGATCGTGCCGATCCGCGCCATCCCGTAGGCGACGGTCAGCCCGATCGCCCCCATAGCCAGAAGCCAGGCGTCGCCCCGCGCTTCGCCCGAGAGCGAATCCACGGCTGCCTTATAAAAGAACGGCGTCAGGACCGAGACGATCTTCGCCACCACCAGCGCCGTCAGCGACAGCACGACCCGCCGCTTGACCCAGGCCTGATCCTCGGGCCAGAGATAGGGCGCCACGCGCTTCAGCGTGCGCGCGCTTCGCCGCCAGCCATCCGCTGTTGTTCCGTGGTTGCCCGCCATCCGGTTACCGCCTCTCACGCCGCGCCCATACCCGGTTGATCGCAGCGGCGGTCTCGGGTATCAAGATCATATTTCAACGTTTCATGAGTAGTTGAACCGTGGAGCAGAGTAAAGCCCTGAACGCGCTGTCGGCGCTGGCCAACGGGACCCGGCTGGAACTCGTGCGCGCCCTGATCGGAACGGGTGCCGAGGGGCTCGCGGCAGGCGATATCGCGCGCCGCCTCGACGTTTCCGCGTCGCGGCTTTCGTTCCACCTCTCGACGCTCGAACAGGCCGGGCTGATCACATCGCGCCGGGAATCGCGCCATGTCTTCTACATGGCGGACGCCACGGTGATCGGACAGGTCATCGCCTATCTGCTCAACGACTGCTGCTGCGCGCATCCCGAGATCCGCGCCTGCTGTACGCCCGAGACCCAAGGAAGCCTGCCGCCGGGTCTCTGAGCAGGCTATTGGGCCGTCGCCGGCACGGTGAATATCTGACCGGGATAGATGAGGTCCGGATCGCGGATCTGCTCCTTGTTCGCCTCGTAGACCTTCACATAGAGAATGCCGCTGCCATAGTTCTCGCGCGCGATCCGCCAGAGCGTGAAACCCGGCTGCACGGTGACGATCGAAGCTTGCGTCGCCGGTGTACGCGGCGCGTCGCCCTCCGTCGCCATGGCGGTCGGGGCGGTTCCTACTGCCGGAGCGGCACGAGCGTCCGGAACAGTCACGGACCCGTCGACCGTCGCACTCCCGTTCGCGGTCGCGGCGGGAAGCTCGGGGACGGCACCGGAACGAAGCGCCGCCGCGACCGTTTCGGCCGCCTCGCGCAGGAACGGAGTCTCGAACCGCGCCGTGACCTTGCCGCCCCCGTCGATTTGGTCGATCCGCATCGTATAGAGCCCCGGAGACAGATCCGAGAGTTCTGCCGTCCAGCGTCCACCGGTTTCGACCGGAACCGTGAGGATCTCTCGGTTGTCGAGATAGACTCGGGCAAAGCTGCCCGAAGCGCCATGTCCGGCCACGCGGACGGCGCCGGACGGCGCGTAGCCGATCGTGTCGATCACGATATCGGTGAGTGATGCCGGCGACGACTGCCGGCGCACGCCCTCGGAATCGACGATCAGGACATCGGGCGGTTCAGCCGCCTCGGCTTCGGCCGTGGCGGGCGGTTCAGCCGCCTCGGCTTCGGCCGTGGCGGGCGCTTCCTCCTCCGGTGCGGCTTCGACGACTTGGTCGGGTTCACCGACAGGTTCGCCGAATGGTTCGACCACTACCGCCGCCTCGGAAGCCAGCACGCTGCCGTCCTTGAGGGCCGTCTCCAGCGTCAGCACGCGTGGCTCGTCGCTCGCTGGCAACGAAAGCAAGGCCGCGAAGCTCCCTTTCGAGTCCGCGACCGCGGTCTGGGCTTCAGCGCCGTCGATACGGATCGTAACCGACGCCCCGGCTTCGGCGCGCCCGGCCACGAGCAGCGATCCCCCCGCATCGACCCGCACCGTGTCGAAAGTCGGTACCGACGGCGATTCCGCTGCCGGTTCGGGCGGCTCCGGCGCGTTTGGCGCCTGCACGGCTGGAGCCGGCTGGGATACCGTCGCCGTCTCTTCGTCCGGCGACCCGGTCGGCAACCCGACCGGTGGCAGCAGAAAATGGCCGATCACTGCCGCCAAGGCGAGCCCGCCGAGCACACCGCCGACCCACTTAAAAGTAGCGGCGCCGTCGCTCCGGGCTACCGACTTGTCTTCCATGCATTTCCCCTCGGATGCGCATCCTTCCGTCGCGCTTGAGCGACCATAGCAACGCCGTTATCAGGGGTCAAAGCAACCCTGCGCGAGGATCCCATGTCCAGAAACCGGCAGTCCGTCTGTGTCTACTGCGGCTCGCGCATGGGCGCGCGAGCGGCCTATGGCGAGGCGGCGCGTGCGACCGGGGTGATGCTGGCCTCGAACGGCTGGCGGCTGGTCTACGGAGCCGGCGATGTCGGCCTGATGGGCGAGGTTGCCCGCGCCGCTCAAGGCGCCGGGGGCGAAACCTTCGGCGTCATCCCGACGCATCTTCTGTCGCTCGAAGTCGGCAAGCGCGACCTCTCGACCTTCGTCGTCACCGAGACGATGCACGAACGCAAGAAGGTCATGTTCATGAACGCAGACGCCGTCGTGGTGCTGCCCGGCGGCGGCGGTTCGCTCGACGAGTTCTTCGAAGTGCTCACCTGGCGCCAGCTCGGGCTCCACGCGAAGCCGATCGTGCTCCTGAATACCGGGGGCTACTGGGACCGGCTCGTCGCGCTCATCGACGGGATCGTCGACGAAGGGTTTGCCGACGCCTCGCTGCGGGACTTCGTCGAGGTGGCTTCGACGGTCGAGGCGCTCGAGGCGGTGCTTCGGCGCGGCTTCGCAACGCGCGGCTAGACCGCGACCGGCACCTGCCGGCGCCGGCGCTCCTGCCGCAGCGCGCTCAGCGAATAGACGGCAAGTGCGGTCCAGATCAGCGGGAAGGCGATCATGTGCCAGAGCGTCACCGGCTCGGCGAAAATCAACGCGGCGACGGCAAACTGCAGCGTCGGGTTGAGGTACTGGACGAGGCCCACGGTAGCCATCCGCACCCGCTTGGTGGCGTAGGAAAAGAGCATCAGCGGGCCTCCGGTCAGGATACCCGACAGCGCGAGGATCACGCTGTCGTGCCAATTGGCGCCAAAGGCGCCGCCGCCCCTGCCCCAGTGCCCGGAATGGACGCCCCAGAGCCAGAGCGCGGCCACGGGCGCGAGGAGTGCCACCTCGGCCGCGACCGACACGACCGGCCCCGCCTCGATCCGGCGCTTGAGCAGACCGTAGATACCGAACGTCGCGGCGAGAAAAAGCGCGATCCAGGGGGCGGCACCAAGCCCGCCGGTCAGCACCGTGACCGCCAGCGCGGCCAGTGCCACCGCCGCCCACTGGCCCCGGCTGAGTGTCTCGCTGAAAATCACGCGGCCGATCATCACCGCGACCAGCGGGAAGATGTAGTAGCCGAGCGACGCCTCGATCGCGCGCCCGTTCTGGATCGACCAGATGAAGCCGAACCAGTTGGCGGAGATCATCAGCGCGGCGACGGCGACCAGGAGGACCGAGCGCCCGGCAACGAGCGCGGGCAGGAGCCGAAGCCTGCCCTGCACGGCAAGGACGACGAGGAAGAAGACCAGAGACCAGAGTGTGCGATGGGCCAGGACCTCGGGCGGAGGAACATGGGCCACCGCCTTGTAGAAGATCCCCGACAGGCCCCAGACCGTGCAGGCCAGGACCATCGCCAGAACACCCTTGACCGCCTCGCTCATGCGCCTATCTCCACAACCGTGATCTCCGGCACGACGCCAAGGCGCAGCGGCAGGATCGAGCAGCCGATCCCGCCCGAGACGACGAGGTCGCGGTCCTGCTCCCGCACATGTCCGTAGGCGAAGCGGTTGCCGTAGGCCGAGGGCACGAGCGGCGAGTAGCCAAAGCACCTTACCTGCCCGCCATGCGTATGACCCGACAGCGTGAGCGCGATCCGCCCCGGCACGCGCGGAAAGATGTCCGGCTCATGGGCGAGCAGGATCGCCGGTTCGTCGCCGTCGATCTGGGCGAGCGTGCCTTCGAGATCGTCGACGCCGGTGTAGCGGCCCTGTCCGTCGACGAGCGCCAATTGGTCGCCGAGCCCGGCGAGCCAGAAATCCCCGTTCGGGCGACCGATCTTCAGGGCGCGGTTCTCCAGGATCGGAACACCGTTCGCTTCGAGCGCAGTACCGGCGAGAACCGGACCGGCACGGCGGCGCTGGGCACTCCGGTCATCCCACCAGTCGTGATTGCCGAGGATCCCGTAAACGCCGAGCGGCGCGACGAGCCGGCCGAGCGCCGCAGCCGTCTCGGCCACCGGGACCTCCTTCGTGACGAAGCGGTGCCCGGCCGCGAGGTCGCCGAGCACGACGACGAGATCGGCGCCAAGCGCATTGGTCCGCGCGACGATCCGCCTGAGTCGGCGCAGCGGCACGAAGGGCTCGCCCATGTGGAGATCCGCCACGACGGCGATCCTCAGCGGCGCCCCGCGCCAGCCCTCGGACCTCACCTGCCAGCGCCGCACCCTAAGCCGCAGCGCCGGCTCGATGAGGAAGGCATAGGCGGAGGCGAAGAGGCCCGCCAGGAATACCCCCAGCAGGCCCCTCAATACTCCGCGCCGCGAGTTCACCTCAGAGACGCGAGGCGACGTTTTCCCAGTTCACGAGCTTGTCGAGGAAGTTCGTGAGATAGGCGGGGCGCTTGTTGCGGAAGTCGATGTAGTAGCTGTGCTCCCACACGTCGCAGCCCAGAAGCGCGGTCTGGCCGAAGCAGAGCGGGTTCACGCCGTTCTCGGTCTTGGTGACCTTGAGGCTGCCGTCCTTGTCCTTGACGAGCCAGCACCAGCCCGAGCCGAACTGGCCCGCGCCGGCGGCGGCGAAGTCGTCCTTGAACTTCTGGACCGAGCCGAACGCCTCGGTGATCGCCTTTTCCAGCTCGCCCGGCATCGCCTTGCCGCCCGGCCCCATCATCTCCCAGAACTGGTTGTGATTCCAATGCTGCGAGGCGTTGTTGAAGATGCCGTTCTGCGCGACCGCACCGGCCTGATAGGTGCCGGTGATGATGTCCTCGAGCGACTTGCCCTCCCACTCGGTCCCGGCAATCAGCTTGTTGCCGTTGTCGACATAGGCCTTGTGGTGCAGGTCGTGGTGATACTCGAGCGTTTCCTTCGACATGCCGAGCGCCGCCAGCGCGTCGTGGGCATAGGGAAGATCGGGAAGGGTGAAGGCCATGGTTCTGTTCCTTTCGCGCGAAACTGTGCGGCCCAGTTAAAACGCCTTCACGCCGGAAAGGTCAATGGCGGCCTGCGCTTCCGGGGCGACGGGACGGCGTCCGCCGGTCGAGGATTGGGGGGCGACGCCAAGACAAGCCCCCACCATCACGGGCGGTGACGATCCGTAGCTCGTGTCGGGCTCGCAATGCGATCCGGCTTACACCAGGAACGGCTCGTCGCGCATCGTCTCCGGTATCTCCACGCAGAGGCGCGCGAGGATTGTCGGCGCGAGCTGGGTCTGGTTCAGCAGCGTATCGGGCGCAGGCCCTTCGGCCGGGCCGAAATAATAGAGCGCGAAGTCGCGCTGCATGTCCTCGGCCCCGCCGTGATGGCCGCGTTTGGACTGGCCGTGATCGGCGGTCACGATGACCTCGTAACCCGCCTTGCGCCAGCGCTCGACATAGGGCGCGAGTTGGCCGTCGAGCTTGAAGCAGGCAAGATCCATCTGGATGCAGTCGTGGCCGAAACGGTGGCCCATGCTGTCCAGGGTGCAGGTATGGAGCATGCCGTAGTCGATCCCGTGCCTTTCGGCGAGCATGGAGAGCGTCGCGAAGAGGTCGGCGTCGCAGGGCGTCATCTGGTTGTCATGGCCATAGCCCGTCATCGTGTGGAAGCGGCCGTGGCTGATCGGACCCTGTCCCGGCTCGTCGTATTCGATGTCGCGGACCGGGTCGAAGGGCGCGCGATTGAAGAACTCCGACCAGAAGCTGTGGGCGACGGCACCGGTGCGGCCACCGGCCTTTGCCACCTCGGAGAAGATATCGGGCTCGGCCACCCGGAAGATCGACTCGTTCGATGTCACGCGATGCACCTGGGGGCTGACCCCGGTATGGATCGAGGCATAGCAGGACGCCGAGGTGGACGGCATGACCGACCGCATCCGCCAGACCCGCGCCTCGCCGGAGGCGACCCAGCCTTCGAGGTTTCCGAAGAAGCCGCGCCAGTTGTCATAGGGAACGCCGTCGATGATGATGAGGAGAAGCTTTCGATCCACGATATCCGCCTGTTACTGCCGCGGCGCGGCGCCGCAATCCCGCGTACTTTTTGCCGCGCGCAAGCCGGAAGCTTTGCCGAAAGCGGCACCCTTGAGTCGGCCTTCGACCGCAGGCCGTACCGACACCCGAAATACCCGGTTGGACGACAGCGCGGCGGGGAACCGAGGCACCCAAGTGGTTCTCTTGGCGGTCGCATTGGCAAACCACTCGGCTACGGCGGTTCAGGGCATGTCGCGAATCCCCTCGGGCTAGCACGTCCCGCACGATCCTGCTGGCAAGGCAGTCAGGGCCATGGTGAAGACGGATCAACGGCTCGCCTTCACACGCTTTCCCGAAAGCATCCGTATTACGCCGCCGAACCGGAGCGGCAACCCCGCCGGAACATTAAATGACTGCAATCAAAAGAATATTCTGGCGCACCCGACAGGATTCGAACCTGTGACCTCTGCCTTCGGAGGGCAGCACTCTATCCAGCTGAGCTACGGGTGCGCGGTCGAAGTCTCTATAGCGACAAGTTTCACGTCCCGCAATGGGGCTTTGCACGGCAAGTGCCGGGATCGGGAGTGTCCACGCGCTGCAACCTGCGTCCTGACGACCGCACTGCGACTCCATCTGAAATTGAGCTGAAATCCGCCCCTAACCAAAGCAATCTTCCCGGTTAGAAACCACGGGGGCGGCAGCCCGGAAGGTGGAATCAGGACAATGGCCAAACGTCTCCCTCCCACCATTCGCTCGATCGTGGTTCCAAAGAACCGTCGAGGTCGTGCAAGGCCGCCCAAACGGCACGTCCTGCTTATCTGTACCGGCGCCATTCTCGTGCTGGCGGCCTGCAAGGGCGGCGACACCGTCGCTTCGTTGCCGGTCCCGGTGCCGGGCGGCGCGGGAACGTTCGGCTCCTACTTCGTGCAGTCCTTCGACCCCTACGAGGCTGTCGCGACGGCACTCCGCGACACCACGGCACGCTACCTGTTCCAGAGGACCGAATGGCGGTTCAGCGCCGCTCCGGGCACTACCTATTCGAGCTACCCCCTGGCATCGAGCCGCGCCGAATACGCCCACGCCGTCGGCCTGACGGGGTCCGGGCAGACGATCTCCATCGTCGACGAGGGCTTCCGGCAAACGCACGACACCATCGCCGGCAGGATCGTCGCCACATCGGGGGCGCTGCCGGTTGCGGATCATGGAACCGCCGTGGCCTCGGTCGCGGCCGGATCCTCGACCAGAATGATCGGCGTCGCGCCGGGCGCGAGCCTTGCTCTCGGCAGTTCCGGCTCGGCTTCCGCTCTGACGGCGTCGGCCTACACGGCCCTGCAGCGTGGCGCCGTTGCCCAGAACAATTCCTGGGGCTTCCCGGTGCCCGCGACCTCGGCAAGCTTCGACACCGTCTTCGGCACGACGGACGGAGCCGCCTACCTCGCCGCACTCGACGCCTACGCCGCCAGGGGCGTCGTCGTCTTCGCACTGTCGAACGACAAGACCACGACCGCCTCCGAGCTCATGGAGGGTCTGCCCGCCCTGCGATCGAGCCTGGAGCCAGGCTGGCTCGCGGTCGGCAACGCGACACCCGCATTCGACGGCGCCGGCATCCAATCGGCGCGCATGCAGTCGGCCTCGTGCCTCGACACCGCCAGATGGTGCCTCGTCGCCGACGGAAGCTGGAACGCGGCCACCGCGGCCTCCAACAGCTCGTACAGTTTCACGATCGGCTCCTCGTTCGCCGCGCCCCAGGTCGCCGGCGCGCTGGCGCTGCTGGCCGAGGCATTCCCGAACCTGACGCCGCATCAGCTGCGGCTTCGCCTGCTCGCATCGGCCGACAACGGGTTCTTAGCGCCCGACGGCGCGGTCGAACTCGCGCCCGGCTTCGCGCATGGCTAAAGCGACGTCTACGGCCATGGTTTTCTGGACCTCAGGGCGGCCCTGCTGCCGATCGGCGCGACCAGCATGAGCCTGCCCGGCGGGGGCGAGGTCAACACCTCCGGGCCGGTGATCGTTGCCGGCGCGGCGCTCGGCGACGCCGTCGAGCGCAGTCTCGGCGTGATCGAGGTCGAGGTTACCGACCGCCTCGCCGGCGGGTTCAGGATGCCGGCCGAGGCGCTGACCGCGAGCGCCGCGCCGCGGCCGATGGCCGAAACCCTTCTGGCGCGGGCGACGTCCAGCGATCTCGCTGCCCGCCGCGCCGCCATCGCGCAAACGCTGGCGGATCCGTTCCGCGCGTTCAGCGGCCGGACGCTCGATTTCGCGAGCCCCGATGGCGGTCTTTCCGGCGCGCTCCTCGTCCCGGCAAGCGGCGATGCGGAAGCCGGATACGGGTTCAGCGCCAGCCACGCGATGATCTACGGGCCGGTCGGGCTCACATCGGCGTGAAGGTCGCGCGTGACCGTGGCGCGCTTGGGCTTGGCGCCGCCGACGACGGGCTTCCGGCGAGCGACCTCGTCGCCCTGCGACTCGGTCTGAAGGGCGAGGCCGCGAACGGCAGCTTCATCCCGGTATCGGGCGAGACCGGAATCGCCGATCTCGGCGCGCCGGCCTACCTGTCGGGTGTGTCGACGGCGCGCTTCTCCAGCCTCGATTTCGACCTCGGCCGGCGCGGTGTCCTCGCCTCCGGCGACCGGCTGAGCTTGCGCGCGTCGATGCCGATGGCGGTGACCTCGGGGCGCGCCGAGATAGTGCTGCCGGTCGTCAGAAGCGCCGGAAGAACCGCGTTCGAGCCGGTGAAGCTCGACCTCGCGCCGTCCGAGCGGCAGGTCGATCTCGCGATCAGTTACCAGCGGCCGATGGCGCCGGGACTGGAATTCCTCGCCGAACTCGCCCGCGCCGAGAACTTCGGCAACCGCGCAGGTGTCACGGACACGGCGGGCGTAGTGGCGATCACCTTCTCGTTCTGAAGGGGCGCCACCCCTGCCCCGCAGCCGCGGCTCAGGCGAATAGCTCGTGGCAAAGCTCCAGCGCCTCGATCAGCGCATCGACCTCGGCGCGGGTGTTGTAGAGCCCGAAGGAGGCACGGCAGGTCGCAGTGACGCCGAGGAACTCCAGCAGCGGCATCGCGCAATGCGTGCCCGCGCGCACCGCGATGCCCTTCTTGTCGAGCACGGTCGAGATGTCGTGGGCATGCGCCGCCCCTTCCAGCGTGAAGGAGAAGATCGCCCCCTTGCCCGGCGCGGTGCCTTGCAGGTTGAGCCAGTTCAGCCCCTTGAACCGGCTCAGCGCGTAATCGCGCAGATCCGCCTCGTGCGCGGCGACATTGTCCATGCCGAGACCCATGAGGTATTCCAGCGCGACGCCCATGCCGATCTGCTGGACGATGCCGGGTGTGCCGGCCTCGAACTTCATCGGCGGGTCGTTGTAGGTCACGGCGTCGCGGCAGACGTCGCGGATCATGTCGCCGCCGCCTAGGAACGGGCGCATCTCGGCCATCCGCTCCTTCGAGATCCAGATCGCGCCAGACCCGGTCGGCCCGTAAAGCTTGTGGCCGGTGATCGCGTAGAAGTCGCAGCCGATCTCTGCCACCGACACCGGCCGGTGCACGGCGCCCTGCGAGCCGTCGACGAGAACCGGCACACCCTTCGCGCGCGCGCCGCGGCAGATCGCGGCGACATCGACGAGGGTTCCTGTCACGTTCGACATCTGGGTGACGGCAACGAGCTTCGTCCGGGGGCCGATGGCGGCGATCACCCTTTCGGGGTCGAGCGTGCCGTCCGGTTCCGGCTCCACCCATTTCAGCACCACGCCCTGACGCTCGCGCAGGAAGTGCCAGGGCACGATGTTGGCATGGTGTTCAAGGACCGAGAGCACGATCTCGTCGCCCGGCTGCATCCTGGGCGCGGCCCAGGCGTAGGAGACGAGGTTGATCGCCTCCGTGGTGCCGGAGGCAAAGACGATCTCCTCGGGATCGGGGGCGCCTAGGAAGCGGGCGACGATGGCGCGGACGCCTTCGTATTTCTCGGTTGCGAGGTTCGACAGGTAGTGCAGGCCACGATGGACGTTGGCGTATTCCATCTCGTAGGCCTGCGTGATCGCCTCGATCACCGCGCGCGGCTTCTGCGCCGAGGCGCCGTTGTCGAGATAGACTAGGGGTTTGCCGTGCACCTCGCGCGAAAGTATCGGGAAATCGGTTCGGATCTTGGCGACGTCGTACATGGTCAGAACTTCTCGATCGGAGGGAGGACGCCCAGCATCGAAAGCAGGACGGCAAGGACAACGACAATGACGAAGAAGCTCGCCACCATCCCGACGAAGACCTTGGCGAGGTCGCGAAAGCCGTGCAGTGCCGCGGTGAACTGGGCGAGAAGCCACAGGAACATCCCCAGCGCCGCGAAGGCGATGAGCGTGGCGAGCGGCGGCGCCACGAACATCACCAGCATCTGCACGGCCTGCGCCAGGGTCAGCAGAAACTCGAGCCAGGCGACAAGAAGCAGCGCGTCCGCGAAACTGCCCTGCCCGCCGAAGACGCGGCCGACGTAGGCCATCGCCCCGGCGATGATCACCAGCGACAGGATCTGGAACGCCACCCCGAGCCAGGGATCGGCAAGAATGGCGAAGACGGCGGCCTGCTGGTCGGCGGGCATGAAGAGAAGCGCGATCCGGGTCTCCAGAAGCGCCACCACCGCGACCAGCAAGAGCCCGAGCCAGCGCGCCTCCATCGGCAGGTCGAATCCGATCAGCCGCCGCGCGGCCTCGCGCGGGTGGCGCAGCGTGTGCGCCACGAGATCTACGATGAGGGGACCGATCGCCGTCATGACTTCGCTCCGCTTTCCGAGACGGCCAGCCCGCTCAACCAGAACCACAGGAAGACCACAAAGACGATACCGCCCACGACGCCGGCCTGCAGCCCCGGCCCGATAAAGCCCGCGATCATGCCCTGCAGGAGCATCAGCGGCGACACCGCCAGAAGCGCCCAGAAAAGCGCGATTCGGGCCCCGAAGAAATCGCCCTTTCCGCCAAACGCCCGCGCCACGAGATGGCCGAGCGCCGCGAGCAGGTAGACGACCGGCAAGAGCGCCATGACCGCGAGGAAGGACGCCACCATCCGCTGGACGAGCGGCACCTCTGGTTCAAAATGCGCAGCCCGGCTCAGCCCGGGCCACTGCGCGATGTAGATCACGACGAGCGCCGCGATCAGATAGGTGAGCGCGCGCGCCTCGTGGCGCTCGCCCGCGAGGAGACGGCGCATCACCCTGCGCGGCCCCCGGTAGGTGGCGACGATATCGTCGGTAACGGCCATCACTTCTTCCGGCGTTGGAGCCAGGCTTCGAGCCGCTCGACGATCTCTGCGGCGAGCGCCTCGTCCTCGATCTCCGCGATCGCGTCGGCGAGGAAGGACAGGACCAGAAGTGCCGTCGCATCCTGCTTCCCGACCCCGCGCGAGCGCAGGTAGAACAGGGCCGTCTCGTCGATCGCACCGGTCGTGGACCCGTGCGAGCACTTCACGTCGTCGGCATAGATCTCCAGCTCGGGCTTTGCGAGGAACTGGCTGTCGTCGTCCAGCAGCAGCGACTGGCTGATCTGGTAGCCGTCGGTCTTCTGCGCGCCGGGCTTCACGAGGATCTTGCCCTGGAAGACGCCCACCGCGCCGTTCTTCAGCACCTTCTTGAACACCTGCCGGCTTTCGCAGCGTTCGGCGTTATGGGTGACAAAGATCGTGTCGTCGTGATGGAACCGGCCGTAGCTGCCGTCGCCGAGGGCCGCGCCCGCGACATGGGCGACGGCATCGTCTCCGGTGATCTCGATCACGCATTCGTTGCGCGTCATCTGACCGTTGACGGTGAGCGTGAAGCTCTTGAACGACGCTTCCTCCGCGACGCGGGCGAAGATGTGGGTGATCGCCCGGCGCTCGTGGTCACGGCCCTGGGCTCGGACATGGTGGAAGCGGCCACCCTTGGCGACGTCGACCTCCATCACCTTATTGAACCGCGCCGAGGCCGGCCCGGTTTCCAGAAGCGTCAGCTCCGCGCCCGGCTCGATCTTCACACAGTGATGCAGAATCGCGTCGGAAGCTTCTGACTCGTGGCGATAAACCAGATGCACAGGCTTTTCCGCCTGCCCCGTCGCGCGGATCAGCACACCATCGGTTGCGGCCGCCGTGTTGAGCGCGGCGAACGGCCTGGCCACCGGCGACTGCCCCCTGTCCTCGAGGGTGCCGTAAAGCTCCTGCGCCCAGTGGATATCGGAGGCGCCAATCTCCGCCAGCCGCACGATCTCGACGCCCGCGAGTGCGGGGTCGTCCGACGCGCCCGCGTCGAAGACACCGTCGACGAACACGATCTTCACGCTGTCGACGCCGCCGAACAGCGGCGCTTCCTTCGCATCGAACAGCGCGGCCTTCGCCGCCTCGGCCGCGTTGAACGCGGAGGGGTCGGTGAATTTCCAGTACTCGTCCCGCCGCCCCGGCAGGCCCATCTCTCTCAGCCGCGCCAGCGCGTTGGCGCGGGCATAGGCGGTGAATCCGCCCCTCGGCAGGTCGAGCGCGGCGATCCGCGCTTCGGTCGCGGCCACGCGCGCCTCATCCTTTCGCATCGGGGACGCCATCAGGCCAGCTCCGCCAGGATGTCGGCATAGCCGTTCTTCTCGACCTCGAGCGCAAGCTCCGGGCCGCCGGTCTTCACGATCCGCCCGGCCGCCATGATATGGACGATGTCGGGCTGGATATGGTCGAGAAGCCGCTGGTAATGGGTGATGACGAGGAAGGCCCGGCCTTCGTCGCGCAGCGCGTTGACCCCGTCGGAGACGAGTTTCATCGCATCGACGTCGAGCCCGGAGTCGGTCTCGTCGAGGATGCACATGCGCGGCTCGAGGACCGCCATCTGCAGGATCTCGTTGCGCTTCTTCTCGCCGCCCGAGAAGCCGACGTTCACGGGCCGCTTCAGCATGTCGGCGTCGATCTTCAGCGTCTTGGCCTTCTCGCGCACGAGCTTGAGGAACTCCGCCGCGCTGACCTCGTCCTGCCCGCGCGCCTTGCGCTGGGAATTGAGCGCGGTCCTGAGGAAGGTCATGTTGCCGACGCCCGGAATCTCCACCGGGTACTGGAAGGCGAGGAAGAGACCGGCCGCGGCGCGCTCCTCCGGCTCCATCTCCAGGAGATCCTCGCCGTCGAGCGTCGCGCTGCCGCCGGTCACCTCGTAGCCATCCCGGCCCGAGAGCACATAGGACAGCGTCGACTTGCCTGACCCGTTCGGTCCCATGATCGCATGGACCTTGCCGGCCTCGACGGTCAGATCGACACCCTTGAGGATCTGCTTGTCCTCTTCCTCGAGCTTGACCTGCAGGTTCTTGATATTAAGCATCTTTTCCTCTTTCAAACGGCAAAGGCGGCCCGCGGGCGCGAAGCCCGGGCCGCAGGGGTTTCGGATGGATGTCGGATCAGCCGGCGGGCGTCAGGCGATAGTCCTTGCCCTGCTCGGCCAGCGCGGACGCGTAGTCGGGCGAGAAGATCTGCGACCAAACCTCCGGGGCATTCGCGGCGACCGCGATCTCGCCATAGTGCATAACCATGCACCCGGTCAGCAGCGCGATGACGCGGGGCCGGGTGGAGAGCGGAAAGATTAGGAAGAATACAGCCGACAGTACGAAGGCAAAGAGCGCCATGCCACGCCCGCCGAGATCGTAGAAGGCCGGGGGGAAGCCCTCCATATTCGCAAGGTGGAAGTAGGACACCCGCCCTACGAGAACCGCTGTCATGCCACACATGAAGGCGATCACGATCATCGCTGTGGCCGCGAAACTGCGCTTCGGACGCTTGGCGAGACGCGCGGCAACCTTGTTGTAGCGACGCTGCGTGTGATGCCCGATCACGTCCGCATGTTCGAACTGGCAACCGGTGCTGATCCGGTTCAGCCGCTCCGCGAACGCCGCCTTCTGGTCGATCACCGCGTTCATCGCTCGCCTCGCCGTTGGTACCCTTTTGGAGCCACCGTGAAGAGGAGATGCGGCCGAATTCAGGTTCAGAAAGAGGGTTTTTCGCGGCAATGCCGCCACCCTTCCGCCGCAATGCGCTGGCGGCGCGCTGTTCGGGCGCGTCGGCCATTGCTGGAGCGGCGTTTCTGCCGCCTGCGGATCGGATCGCGGTTTGCATCGGTTTTGGTCCTAGATTTCGCCCAGAACCATCGCCGCGGCGACGCGCCGCACGAAGGCCGCCATGCCGTCGGGCCCGGAAGCCCGGTCCTTGAGGTGGATCGAGATGTCGGGCCGTATGGCGGCGATGATTCCGATCAGATCGCCGCGAATCCCGTCATCGAGCCCCGCCCCCATGATTACGCAGGAGATCTCCGGCTCGGTTTCGAGCTGGCGCACGACCTCGCCGTGATCATGCGCGCCGAGCCAGCGGATCGGCATGTCCTCGAGCTCATCGGCGAGGTGACCGACGATACCGGGCAGTTTTCCGACAAGAAGAACGACAGGTTTCATTTCAGTTCCACCGCAGTTCCTGAGGCCGAGACCATCAGCATGTTGTTGATCACTTCGTAGTCGAGATCGGCGCCGACGACCGCATTGGCGCCCATCGCCTCCGCCCGCTCCTCCATCTCGGCGAGCGCGGTTTCCCGCGCCCGGCCGAGTTCCTTCTCATAAGCCGCCGAACGGCCGCCGACGATGTCGCGGATGCCCGCGAAGATATCGCGGAAGATGTTGGCCCCAAGGATCGCCTCGCCCGTGACAATGCCGTGGTAGCGGGCGATTGTCCGACCTTCGACGTTGGGTGTGGTTGTTACGATCATGGCAAGCCTCCGGAATCCTGACTCAGCTGGCTTGAAGCAAGGGAATGCGTTTCATTGCCAGCAACGCGGCACAAACAACGCCCCCGACAAACGCGGGCGGCGCGGCGGTTACTTCACCGGCTGCGGCTTTCTTCCGGGCAACGGCCCGGACGCCGAGCCAAGCACCGACGCCACCCGCCAACGGCGTCAACCCGACATCGATGAAGACCGCCGCGCTCGTCACCCCACGCTCCCTTCGAGCGAGATCGCGACGAGGCTCTGCGCCTCCATCGCAAATTCCATCGGCAGCGCCTGCAGCACCTCGCGGCAGAAGCCATTGACGACGAGCGCCACCGCCTCCTCCTCGTCCATGCCGCGCGAGCGGCAGTAGAAGAGCTGGTCGTCGTCGACCTTCGAGGTCGTCGCCTCGTGCTCGACGCGGGACGAGTTGTTCTTCACCTCGATATAGGGAACCGTGTGCGCCCCGCACTTGTCGCCGATGAGAAGACTGTCGCATTGGGTGTAGTTGCGCGAGTTCTTCGCCTTCGGGTGCATCGACACCAGCCCGCGATAGGTGTTCTGCGCCTTGCCGGCGGAAATCCCCTTGGAAACAATGCGAGAGCGGCTGTTCTTGCCCAGGTGCACCATCTTGGTGCCGGTGTCGGCCTGCTGCATGTTGTTGGCGATGGCGATCGAGTAGAACTCGCCCTGGCTGTCATCGCCGCGCAGGATGCAGGAGGGGTATTTCCAGGTAATCGCGCTGCCGGTCTCGACTTGCGTCCACATCACCTTGGCGCGGTCGCCCCGGCAGTCGGCGCGCTTGGTGACGAAGTTGTAGATGCCTCCGCGGCCTTCCTCGTCGCCGGGGAACCAGTTCTGCACCGTGGAATACTTCACCTCGGCATCTTCGAGGATGACGATCTCGACGACGGCAGCATGAAGCTGCGCCGTGTCGCGCTTCGGCGCCGTGCAGCCTTCGAGGTAACTCACATAGCTGCCCTTGTCGGCGATGATCAGCGTCCGCTCGAACTGGCCGGTATTCTCCGCGTTGATGCGAAAATAGGTCGACAGTTCCATCGGGCAGCGGGTGTTCGGCGGGATGTAGACGAAGGATCCGTCCGAAAAGACCGCGGAGTTCAGCGTCGCGAAGAAGTTGTCGGACTGCGGCACGACGCTGCCGAGGTACTTCTTCACCAGATCCGGATGCTCGCGGATCGCCTCCGAGATCGAGCAGAAGATGACCCCCGCCTTCTTCAGTTCCTCCTTGAAGGTGGTGCCGACCGACACTGAGTCGAAGACCGCGTCGACGGCCACCTTGCGCGCCTCGGCGGGCGCCTCATCGGCGCCCTCGACCCCGGCGAGGATCATCTGTTCCTTGAGCGGAATCCCGAGCTTCTCGTAGGTTGCGAGCAGTTTCGGATCCACCTCGTCGAGCGACTTCGGCTTCTCGGCCATGCTCTTTGGCTTGGCGTAGTAGTACTGGGACTGGTAGTCGATCTTGGGATAGTGGAGCATCGCCCAGCGGGGCTCCTCCATCTCCTGCCACCGACGGAACGCGGCGAGGCGCCACTCGGTCATCCACTCCGGCTCTTCGTTCTTCGCCGAGATCAGCCGCACGATGTCCTCGTTCACGCCGATCGGCGCGAACTCCATCTCGATCTCGGTTTCCCAGCCGTACTTGTAGGCGCCCATGTTCTGGACGGCCTCGACCGTCTCGCGGTCGACGCCTTCGCGCACTTCCAACTCGACCTCAACCCGATCCTGATCCAATGCCATCGCCTTTTCTTTCGTCCTGTCCATAACTTGCCAGCGCCCCCTCACGCAGCCCTTGCGCGGAAGCGCGCGTATGCCGCAGCCCAGACCGCGGTGAAACGGTCCACATCCTCGCGCCGCGTCTGCGGCCCGAGCGACACGCGGAGCGCCGAGGCCGCCGCCACGTCGTCAAATCCCATCGCCTTCAACACCCGGCTGGCCTTGACCTTGCCGCTCGAACAGGCCGAGCCGGCCGAGACTGCGAACCCGGCGAGGTCCATCTGCATCACCTGGGTCTCGCCCTTCCAGCCGGGCGTCACGAAGCACGCGGTGTTGGGCAGACGCGCCCCGTCCCGTCCGACAAAGATAGTCTCCGGCGCCGCATCGGCAATGCGGGCCTCCATTCGGTCCCGCAACTCGGCGACGCCCTGCCAGCGCCCGGCGTCGAGATCCGCGAGCGCCGCCCTGGCGGCCGCGCCGAAGCCGGCGATCCCGGCGACGTTCTCGGTGCCCGAGCGCCGCCCCATCTCCTGGCCGCCACCGCGCAGCAGCGGCTCGATCTCGATGCCCTCGCGCACGATCAGCGCGCCGACACCCTTCGGTCCGCCGAGCTTGTGCGCCGAGACGATCGCGAAATCCGCACCGCTCCAGGAGAAGGCGAACGGCACGCGGCCCGCGGCCTGCACGATGTCGAGCAGGAGCCAATCGGCCCGCCGCTCACCATAGGCGTAGCCATTTTCGCCCTTCGCGGGCGGTTCCGTGATCACCCCGGTCTCGCTGTTGGCCAGACCCATCGCGAGCGTGTGGCCATCGCCCCGGGCGCCGTCCATCCGCCAATGCGCCATCAGGCAGTCATGCGCGGTATCCTCGACGAAGACGTTGTGGCCTTCCGGCAGACGCGAAAGCACGCCCGCCGCCTCGGTCGCTCCCGATGTGAAGATGACTTCGGCCGGGCGGCAGCCGACCAGCTCGGCCACGCTTTCGCGCGCGGCCTCCACGACCGCCTTTGCCGCGCGCCCCTCGGCATGGACCGAGGATGGGTTGCCGACGAGATCGAGCGCCGCGTCCATGGCCGCGCGCGCCTCGGGCCTGAGCGGCGCGGTCGCATTCCAGTCGAGATAGACGCGGCTGGTCATTCGTCCACCACCTGGAACAGCGCCGGCACCGCCGGGCAGGGTTTCAGCGTGTTGCCGATCACGTCGGAGAGCCGGGTCTGGTGAAGAAACACATAGACATGCGCCGAGAGCCCTTCCCAGAGCCGGTTGGTCATCGACTGCGCGCGGCTGCCCGAGACCCCGCCCGAGGCGCCCGCGCCGGTATGAAGCGCGCTCACCGTCTCGTCCACCGCCTCGAGCACCTCGCTGACACGGATGTCGGAGGGATCGCGCGCCAGCTTGTAGCCGCCGCCCGGGCCGCGCACCGATTCGACCAGCCCCGCCCGACGCAGCTTTACGAAGAGCTGTTCGAGATACGGGAGCGAGATATCCTGACGGTGCGAAATCTCTGCCAGCGAGGTGAGCTGGTCGTCCCGAACCGTCGCAAGATCGGCGAGCGCCACCATCGCATAGCGTCCCTTGGTCGAGAGTTTCATCGCGCGCGCTCCGCAAAGAGATTGACGACAGGCGGAAGGCCGCTTAACTCCATTCCACCCGGTCACCGGCATCCGCCGGTATTTAGAACAGTTCTAGGGTGCCTGAGCAAAATCGTCAAGAATGGCTTGCCCAGAATTGACGCGACGGGCTCCCGCAGAGAGAAGACAGGCGATGCCAGAAGTCATTTTCGCCGGCCCGGAAGGCCGCCTCGAAGGACGCTACCATCCGCAAAAGCAGCCCGACGCGCCGATAGCGATCATCCTGCATCCGCATCCCCAGTTCGGCGGCACGATGAACAACCGCGTCGTGCACCGGCTGCACTACGCTTTCCACGAGCTTGGCTTCACGGTCCTGCGTTTCAACTTCCGCGGCGTCGGTCGCAGCCAGGGCGAATACGACCAGGGCATCGGCGAGCTTTCCGACGCGGCCTCGGCGCTCGATTACCTGCAGGCCATGAACCCCAATTCCAAGCATTGCTGGGTCGCGGGCTTTTCCTTCGGCGCCTGGATCGGCATGCAGCTTCTCATGCGCCGGCCCGAGATCACCGGCTTCATCAGCGTGTCGCCGCCCGCCAACATGTACGACTTCTCGTTCCTCGCGCCCTGCCCGTCCTCGGGGCTGATAATCAACGGCACTGCCGACCGGGTGGCGCCGCCCAAGGACACCGCGACACTGGTCGCCAAGCTGCGCGAGCAGAAGGGCATCACCATCACCCACGAACAGATCGAGGGCGCAGGGCATTTCTTCGAGAACGAGGAAGAGCAGATGAACCCGATGATCGCCACCGTGCAGGCCTATGTGCGCCGCCGGCTCGGCGAGCAGACCCGGTGAGACCATGCATACGACCGAAGAGCTCGGGATTGCGCTTGCCGCAGACGTGCTCGCGGCGGTCGAGGAGACCGGCGACGAAGCGTTGGTGAGCGACGTCAACAAGATCGTCGAAGCCGCCTCCTCGGCGCTGCAGGAGGCCTACATGGCCGCCGTGCGGGCGCAGCGCGCCGACGCCAAGGCGCGCCAGTTCCTTGAAGCGCGGCTTCGAAAGGCGCGGGCCGCAAGAAACGGATGAGTGCCCGGCTCGATGCCCAGTTCGCCTTCCTGATGGAGGCGGACAAGCTCAAGCAGGTGATCCGCGCCACCACGCTGGCCGACGGCTCGCGACGCGAGAAGTCTGGCGAACACAGCTGGCATCTGGCGCTCTACGCGCTGGTGCTCGCCGATCATGCCGGTCCCGGCGTAAGCATCGACCGGGTGGTGAAGATGCTGCTCCTGCACGATCTGGTGGAAATCGACGTGGGCGACGTGCCGATCCATTCCGCGAATGGCGAGGCGCATGGCTCGGCCGAAGTGGCCGCGGCCGAGGCCCGCGCCGCCGACCGGATCTTCGGCCTGCTGCCCGCCGACCTCGGCACCGAGCTCCGCGCGCTCTGGGAAGAGTTCGAGGCGGCGGTCACGCCCGATGCGATCTTCGCCAAGTCGCTCGACCGGGTGCAGCCGGTCCTGCACAACCTCGCCTCGGGCGGCGGCAGCTGGACCGAATACGAGGTGACCTTCGATCAGCTTGAAGCCCGTGTCGGCCAGAAGGTCGCGCGCGGCGCGCCGTCGATCTGGACCTATGTCCGGGCGCGGCTTCAGGCCTTCTTCCCCGATCTGTCGTAGCTGCCTGCGACAGAATGGCGCTGGACATTCCCGGGCGTTTTGCGTGATTGGCATCCAATAGAGCAGCCCGGAAAAACCTCCTTGTTTCATCGTCTTGTCCGCATTCTTCTGCTTTTCGGACTTGCCATCGGGCCGCTTGCGGCCGGGCGGATGGCGGTGGATCTCGCGCGCACGGCGCTCGTGCCGTCGCCGGTTGCCGCCATCGGCGAGGTCTGTGGAGACGGTCCCTCGGGAACCGGCACCCACGCGCATTGCGACTATTGCCAGATCGCGGCGCCCGGCATGCTCACGGCGCCCGCAATTCCCCTTCGGCAGGCGCGCCGCCGGATCAGCACGACCCGCCGCGCGGCCGCACGGCGACTCGTCAGCCCTCGACGCTGGCACCGTCCCCCGTCGAACGCACCGCCACGGCATACCTGACGGCATCCATCCCGCGCCACGGCGCGACCCAAAACTCAAGACATCAGGTACAGACATGAACGTCACCCGCATCACCGCGGCGGCCCTCGCGCTCGCTGCCCTCATCCCCGGCTCCGCCGCGCTCGCTCATGCCAGCTTCGAGACACCCGAGGCCGCGGCCGGCACCACCTACAAGGCCGTGCTGCGCATCCCGCATGGCTGCGAGGGCCAGGCGACCGAGAAGGTCCATGTCCGGCTTCCGGAGGGCGTCTTCTCGGTCAAGCCGATGCCCAAGGCCGGCTGGGGGCTGGAGACCGTCAAGGCGAGCCATGCCAAGACCTACATGAATCATGGCAAGCCGGTCAGCGAGGGCGTCACCGAGATCACCTGGACGGGCATGCTGCCCGACGAGTGGTTCGACGAGTTCAGCTTCCGCGGCACGATCGACCCCGAACTGGACCCCGGCACGACACTCTATTTCGTCGTCACCCAGACCTGTGCCGAAGGTGAAGTCTCGTGGTCGGAATTGCCGGACCCCGCCAATCCCGAGGCGCAGCTCGACCATCCGGCCGTCGGGCTGACGATTTCGGCCCCCGAGCACGCGGGGCACTGACCCGCCAGGCCGGGCAGCCCCTGCCCGGCCATCCGATTTTTTTCCAATTTTCGGTATACCACCGCATACCATCTTTCCAGACCCCGTGATTTCCGCTATGTCACCGGCAACGAGTCAGCCCTCAAGCGGAGAAGAGAATGTCGAAGATCAAGGTTGAAAACCCCGTCGTCGAACTCGACGGCGACGAGATGACCCGGATCATCTGGGACTTCATCAAGAAGAAGCTGATCCTGCCCTATCTCGACATCGATCTGAAGTACTACGATCTCGGTATCGAGGAGCGCGACCGCACCGACGACCAGATCACCATCGATGCCGCGAATGCGATCAAGCAGCATGGCGTCGGCGTGAAATGTGCGACGATCACGCCGGACGAGCAGCGCGTCGAGGAATTCGGGCTGAAGCAGATGTGGCGGAGCCCGAACGGAACGATCCGCAATATCCTCGGCGGCGTGATCTTCCGCGAACCGATCATCTGCCGGAACGTGCCGCGGCTCGTTCCGGGCTGGACCCAGCCGATCGTCGTCGGCCGCCATGCCTTCGGCGACCAGTACCGAGCCACCGACTTCCGCTTTCCCGGCAAGGGCAAGCTGACGATCAGGTTCGTCGGCGACGACGGCGAGGTGATCGAGAAGGAGGTCTTCGACGCCCCCGGAGCCGGCGTCACGATGGCGATGTACAACCTCGACCAGTCGATCATCGACTTCGCGCGGGCCTCGATGAACTATGGCCTCGTCAAGGGCTGGCCGGTGTATCTGTCCACCAAGAACACGATCCTCAAGGCCTATGACGGGCGCTTCAAGGATCTCTTCCAGAAGGTCTACGACGAGGAGTTCGCCGACAAGTTCAAGGCCGCCGGCATCACCTACGAGCACCGGCTGATCGACGACATGGTCGCCTCGGCGCTGAAATGGTCGGGCGGATATGTCTGGGCCTGCAAGAACTACGACGGCGACGTGCAGTCGGACACGGTCGCGCAGGGCTTCGGCTCCCTGGGTCTGATGACTTCGGTGCTGATGACGCCCGACGGCAAGACCGTGGAGGCCGAGGCGGCGCACGGCACGGTGACGCGGCACTACCGCCAGCACCAGGCCGGCAAGGAGACCTCGACGAACTCGATCGCCTCGATCTACGCCTGGTCGGGCGGCCTCAAGCACCGCGCCAAGCTCGACGGCAACGCGGCGCTGCAGAAATTCGCCGAGACGCTGGAGAAGGTGACGGTGCAGACCGTGGAGGACGGGTTCATGACCAAGGATCTCGCGCTCCTCGTCGGGCCGGACCAGAAGTGGCTGACCACGATGGGTTATCTCGAGAAAGTCGACGAATACCTGAACAAGGCGCTGGCCTGAAAGGTTTCGCCCCGGCTGCGCCGGGGCGACCCACGCGGGGGGCGTCGCCCCCCTACTCCGCCGCCGCCTTCGCGGCCTCGATCTCGGCCGCGCGCGCCTCCACGAGGTCGACTATGTGGTCGATCATCTTCTCATTCGTCATCTTGTGGTCCTGCCGGCCGGCAAGATAGACCATACCCGATCCGGCGCCGCCGCCGGTGAAGCCGATATCGGTCATCAGCGCCTCGCCCGGCCCGTTCACCACACAACCGATGATCGACAGGCTTATCGGCGTCTTGATGTGCTCAAGCCGCTTTTCCAGCGCCTCCACCGTCTTGATCACGTCGAATCCCTGCCGCGCGCAAGACGGGCAGGAAATGATCTGCACCCCGCGCGTCCTTAGGCCGAGGGACTTCAGGATCTCGTAGCCCACCTTGACCTCCTCGACCGGATCGGCCGAAAGCGAGACCCGGATCGTGTCGCCGATCCCCATCCAGAGAAGATTGCCGAGCCCGATCGCCGACTTGACCGTGCCTGAGACCAGACCGCCAGCCTCGGTGATGCCGAGATGAATCGGTGCGTCAGTCGCCTCGGCCAGTTGCTGGTAGGCGGTGGCGGCAAGAAAGACGTCGGAGGCCTTGCAGGAGATCTTGAACTCGTGAAAGTCGTTGTCCTGCAGGAGCTTGATATGGTCGAGCCCGCTTTCCACCATCGCCTCTGGGCAGGGCTCGCCATACTTGTCGAGAAGGTGCTTTTCGAGGCTGCCGGCATTGACCCCGATCCGGATCGAGCAGCCGTGGTCCTTCGCCGCTTTGACTACCTCGCGCACCCGCTCGGCCGAACCGATATTGCCGGGGTTGATCCGGAGGCAGGCCGCGCCCGCTTCCGCCGCTTCGATGGCACGGCGGTAATGGAAATGGATGTCGGCCACGATCGGCACCGGGCTTTCGCGGACGATCTCGCGCAGCGCGCGCGTGGAGGCCTCGTCCGGCGTCGAGACGCGGACAATGTCGGCACCCGCCGCGGCGGCGCGTTGCACCTGCTCCACGGTCGCCTTCACGTCCGATGTGATCGTGTTGGTCATGGTCTGGACCGTAATCGGCGCGTCGCCGCCGACCGGGACATCGCCGACCATGATCCGGCGTGCCTTGCGCCGGGCGATGTCGCGCCAAGGGCGGATCGGATTGTGGGACATGTCAGCCTCGGCTCTGGCTCGCGGGGGTCGCGCTCTAGATAGACCGCACGGCGCCCCTCGGCAATAACCGCGTCACTCCGTGGCGGGTTCCGCGGTGACCGCCGCACCGGCATCGGCGACGGCGACGAACTGCGCGAGATCGGCGTCCTGCGTGAGATCGGCGAGCGCGAATTTCGCGGTCAGCGCCTCGGGTGACAGCTCGACATTCTTGGTGACGACGCCCTGGCGACCGGCGGGGCCATAGGTCTGGCCATTGACCGCAAAATAAAGCGCCCCGGACTCGCCGACGCGAAGGATCGGGGCCTCTTCGAGCTTCGGCAGCGCGAAGCGTTCGCCGGAATCGAGGATCTTCTCGAAGATCACGCTGCCGTCGGCGGCCTGGACGCGTACCCAGGCCGGGCGGACCGCCAGAAGTTCGACCGCAGGCGCATCGGCCGCGATGACCTGAACTGGCGTTTCGCCGAGTGCGGCCGTCACCGCGGCGTCGATTGAGGAAGCGGGCGAGGCGACCGGAGCCCAGGCATTCGCCGGAGTGGCGGCCGCAACAGCCATCTCGGGCGCAGGCGCCACGTCTGCAAGAGCGCCCACGGTGCGCGGGTCAATCGAGGCGATCGGCCCATCGCGCGCCACGAGCACAGGCACATCGAGCGCCTCTGGCCGGTAGAGCCGGTCAAAAGCCTCGGGCGCCGGCGGAAGCGCTTCCTGCCCCGGAAGTGCCGCGAGCGCGAGTTCGCCGTCCTCGTCCTGATCCGCGCCGCCGACACCCGCCAGAGGATCAAGCTCGGCCGTCACGCCGGGCGCCTGGTCGACTGGTGAAAGCTGCACCTTCTGCACTTCCTGCAGAACCGTCCAGCCGCCGTATCCGATGCCGCCGATCAGCGTCAGGAGCACCATGATCGAGCCGATTGCGCGGGGCTCCACCCCCGACAGCGCCGGACCGCCGCGCGGCACGAACAGCGCATTGGGATTGGCGAGCGGTTCGCTGTATTCGATCTTCTTGCGCGTGGGCTTCGGACCCGACGCCGCGATCGACATGCCGTGGGCGACAGTGAAATTCGCCTCCTGGCAGAACCGCTTAAAGGCCCATTCGGAATCCATCCCGAGATAGCGCGCATAGGAGCGCACATAGCCCGCGACGAAACCGGGCGTCTCGAAGGCCGAAATATCGGCATTCTCGATCGCGGCGATATAGCTCGCCTTGATCTTGAGCTCGCGCTGCACGTCGAGAAGTGACTTCGAAAGCGTTGCACGCTCGCCTCGCATCACGTCGCCGAGCCGCAGTTCGAAATCGTCAAACCCCTTGGGTTTGTCCTCGTCCTGCGTGGAAGGAGGTGTCCTCCGCCCGATCATACCCGCTGCCCCGTCTCTTGTGTCCGCCCGAGAACCGATTCGTCGGTCCGCGCGTTGTCCTATTGAAGATTCCATAGCACAGGGCAAGGAGGATTGCGACTGTGGATGCCCTCAGGCCGTCAGCTCCGCACGATTCAGCGCGCAGTGTGACCAAAGTTTATCCATCGCTCGGACCAGCCTGTCGATGTCATCCATCGAATGCACAGGGGAAGGCGTGAAACGCAGCCGCTCGGTGCCGCGCGGCACGGTCGGGAAATTGATCGGCTGGACGTAGATCCCGTAATCCTGAAGCAGCATGTCCGAGATCTTCTTGCAGTGCACCGGATGGCCGACATGTACCGGCACGATATGGGTGCCGTGGTCGATGATCGGCAGACCGAGCGCCTTGAGACGGATCTTCAGCACCCGCGCGTGTTCCTGCTGCTTGTCGCGCAGCGACTGGTCGGTCTTGAGATGCCGCACGCTTGCCGCCGCGCCCGCCGCCACGGCCGGCGGAATCGAGGTCGTGAAGATGAAGCCCGGCGCGTAGGAGCGGATCGCATCGACCATCTTCGCGGTCGCGGCTATGTAGCCGCCCATCACGCCGTAGGCCTTTGCCAGCGTTGCGTTGATGATGTCGATCCGGCCCATCAGCCCGAGCTTTTCGGCCACGCCGCCGCCGCGGGGGCCGTACATGCCGACCGCGTGAACCTCGTCGAGATAGGTCAGCGCGCCGAAATCGCGGGCGAGATCGCAGATCTCCTCCATCGGGCAAATGTCGCCGTCCATCGAATAGACCGATTCGAAGGCGATGAGCTTCGGCGCGGCCGGGTCGTCGGCCGCGAGCAGTTCACGCAGATGCGCCAGGTCGTTGTGGCGGAACACGCGCTTGGCGCCGCCATTGCGGCGGATGCCTTCGATCATCGAGGCGTGGTTCAGCTCGTCGGAATAGGTGATCAGGCCCGGAAAGAGCTTCGGCAGCGTCGAAAGCGTCGCGTCGTTGGCGATATAGGCCGACGTGAATACGAGCGCCGCTTCCTTGCGGTGCAGGTCCGCAAGCTCTGCCTCGAGCGCCTTGTGATAGATCGTTGTGCCGGAGATGTTGCGCGTCCCGCCCGAGCCGGCGCCGGTCGCCTCCAGCGCCTCGTGCATCGCAGTCAGCACCGCCGGATGCTGACCCATGCCAAGGTAGTCGTTGCCGCACCAGACCGTGATATCCTTTTCCGTTCCGTCGGGACGGCGCCACACGGCCTTTGGATACTGGCCTTTCTGCCGCTCGATATCGATGAAGGTCCGGTAGCGGCCTTCCTCATGCAGCCGCGAAAGCGCCGCGTCGAGTTGAGCTTCGTAGTCCATATCCATCTCCCCGGCTCTTCTTCGGTCACAGAAAAGACCTAGGGCCCCTGTCCGCGCCGGTCCTTGATAAAGGTCAATACCAGCGATGGCGAGGGTACAATTTGCCGCCCCCCACCCTCTTTTTCGCCATTACCGACGTGATTGTGGACAAGCGGCCTCCCGCTGCTACGCTTCGCGCCGAACAATGGTGGAGACCGCGCGATGAGCCTGGAGACCGTACTGGAAAAGATCGACGCAACCCTGCCCGAGGCGATGGAGCGGCTGTTCGAGCTCTTGCGCATCCCCTCGATCTCGACCGACCCTGCCTACCGGGCGGACTGCGCAAAGGCCGCGGACTGGCTGGCAAAGGACCTCGCCGGACTGGGATTCGCCGCGGCCGCCCGGCCCACGCCCGGTCATCCGATGGTTGTCGGGCATGCCGGCGACGGCGGCCGGCACCTTCTCTTTTATGGCCATTACGACGTCCAGCCGGTGGATCCCCTGAGCCTCTGGCACCGCGATCCCTTCGACCCGGCCATCGAGGACACGCCGAACGGCAAGGTGATCCGCGGCCGCGGATCGTCGGACGACAAGGGCCAGCTGATGACCTTCATCGAGGCATGCCGTGCCTGGAAAGCGGTGCACGGCACCCTGCCCGGCCGGCTCACGGTCTTCCTCGAGGGTGAGGAAGAATCGGGCTCGCCCTCGCTCATCCCCTTCATGCGGGAGAATGCCGCCGAGCTCACCGCGGACCTCGCGCTAATCTGCGATACCTCGATGGTCTCGCCCGGCATCCCCTCGATCGCCTCGCAGCTGCGCGGCATGCTCAAGGACGAGTTCACGATCCAAGGGCCGCGCATCGACCTGCATTCGGGCCATTACGGCGGCCCCGGCCTCAATCCGCTGCGCGAATTGGCGCGCATCGTCGCCTCGTTCCACGACCCCGAGACCGGACGCGTCGCCGTCGACGGGTTCTACGAGGGTGTGCACGAGGTGCCGGCGGACCTCCTGAAACAGTGGGAGAACTGCGGCTTCGACGAGAAGGAGTACCTCAATTCCGTCGGTTACACCGTGCCGCACGGCGAAAAGGGCCATTCTACGCTGGTCCAGCAATGGGCGCGTCCGACGCTGGAGATCAACGGCATGTGGGGCGGCTACCAGGGCGCCGGTTCGAAAACCGTGATCCCGGCGGAGGCGCATTGCAAGCTGACCTGCCGGCTCGTCGGCGACATGGACCCCGACAAGCTGCGCGAGCGTGTTCGCGCCCATGTCGAGGCGCGGCTCTCAACAGATGCGCGCGTGACCTGGGACAATGACCTCGAAGGCTCCCCTGCAGCGGTGATGAACACCACCCGGCCGGAATTCGAAGCCGCGCGCCGGGCGCTCTCGGACGAATGGAACCGCGAGGCGGTCTTCGTCGGCATGGGCGGCTCAATACCGATCGCGGGCTTCTTCAAGGAGGTGCTGGGCATGGATGCGATGCTCGTGGGCTTCGCCAATGACGACGACGCGATCCACTCGCCGAACGAGAAATACGACGTGAAGAGCTTCCACAAGGGCATCCGCTCCTGGGCCAGGATACTCGCGGCGCTGGACTGATGGGCGGCTTCACCGACGGCTTCGCCGAGGCGAACGGGCAGAGAATCGCCTTCTCGCTCGGCGGCTCCGGTCCGCCCCTGCTTTTACTGCACGGCTTTCCGCAAACCCGCGCGCTCTGGTGGCGCGTGGCGCCCGTGCTTGCCGACCGTTTCACGGTGGTTACGGCCGACCTGCGCGGCTATGGCGGCTCTTCCAAGCCGGAAGGCGCCGAGCACTACACGTTTCGCGAGATGGGCAACGACATGTTTGGCCTGATGTCGGGTCTCGGCTTCGACCGCTTCCACCTCGCCGGTCATGATCGCGGCGCCCGCACCGGCTACCGCATGGCGCTTGACGACGAGGCGCGCCTCATGAGCCTGACCCTGATGGACATCGTTTCCACCGACCATCTGCTCGACCCGCTTCACCGGAATGTCGCCACGGCCTACTACCACTGGTTCTTCCTCGCCCAGCCGAAGCCCTTTCCCGAGACGCTGATCCTCGCCGACCCGGATTACTTCTTCGAATCCTGCCTTCTGGGCTGGGGCGGCGCCAGGCTCTCGGACTTCGCCGTTGACCAACTGGCCGCCTATCGAGAAGCCTGGCGCGACCCAGACACCGTTGGCGCGATGTGCGACGACTACCGGGCGACCCTGAAGCATGACTTCGCGATGGACAGGGACGAGGCGGGCCGGACGCTCACGCTTCCCGCCCATGTCCTTTACGGCGCCGACGGCGCGATGGCGCGGGCCTATGACGTGCCGGCCACCTGGCGCGGCAGGCTGTGCGAGATGGACGCCCGCGCCCTGCCCGGCGGCCATTTCTTCATAGACACCGCTCCCGAAGCGACCGCCGAGGCACTGCTCGGCCTTCTGTCCTGAAGAGAGGCGCCATGCGCAGCACGACATACGAGGTCCGTGACGCTTCGCCCGGCGACGAATCCGAATGGCGCGGGCTCTGGCAACGCTATCTCGACGGCTACGGTGTGGAGCTGGCGCCCGAAGTGACGGACTTCACCTGGGCGCGGCTGCTCGATCCGTCTTCCCCCCTGACCGCCCGGCTCGCGATCAACCGGGGTCGCGTCGCCGGATTCGCGATTCACCAGCATCACCCGTCGACCTGGGTGATGGGCGACGACTGCTATCTGGAGGACCTGTTCGTGGCTGAGTCCGAGCGTGAACGGGGCGTAGCGACGCTGTTGATCAACGACCTGATCGGGCTGGCCCAGGCACGAGGATGGAGGCGGCTCTACTGGCAGACGGACGCCGCCAATACCAGGGCGCGGTCCCTGTACGACCGGTTCGTTCAAAGCGACGGTCACATCCGCTACCGGATCCAGCTCTGATTTCCGCTGGCGTCAGCCCGCGCGCGCCTTTTGCGCCAGCTTGGCGATCAGAATCGCCCATGGGGCGCCATGTAGCACCAGATCGAAGACATCGACCGGCCGGACGAGCGTGCCCGCCGCAAGCATCTTCAGCTTCTCCCAAAGATGCGGCTCGGGAACGAAGGGGGCGAGTCCCAGCGTCAATGCGGCAAGCACGGCGACGGACATCGGGATGCGATCCAGGATTTTCACGTTTCCCCCGGCGTGATCGACGTTGAACTGTCCTGACGGCGAAGGCCCGCACTGGGGCGAAATGGCGCGGTTGACGGGGCTCGAACCCGCGACCCCCGGCGTGACAGGCCGGTACTCTAACCGACTGAGCTACAACCGCGCATTGGGGCGCTCTCGGGCGATCCGGGTGGTGGCGCGGTTGACGGGGCTCGAACCCGCGACCCCCGGCGTGACAGGCCGGTACTCTAACCGACTGAGCTACAACCGCGTGTCCACCCGCCCGGATCGCCGCCCGAGCGTGGGATGCGTAATAGGCATCTCCCGCCCCCCCGTCAAGCAGCCCCGTTGCGATTTCGGACACGATTTTTCGATCTGGGTCATGCGCGCGGGGAAAGCAGGAATGGTGGGTCGTGAGAGGCTCGAACTCCCGACATCTTCGGTGTAAACGAAGCGCTCTACCAACTGAGCTAACGACCCGCCGCGCCCGGATTTAGCGCCTGTGGCGGCGCGGGGCAAGCCCCGCGTCAGACAGGCGCCGAGCAAAACGCGATCAGGTGGAAGACCACACGCCGCTGTCGCGCCCGCGCCGTGTAAAATACGAATCGGGATGCCCTGTACAGGCCCCGGCGCCTCGGTCCCCTGCCCGGTTGTGCCCCATCCGCGCAGGTCAGGTCCGCATAGCCCCCCTGAGACCGATTCCGACGAGTCCGGCATTGATCAGCAGATAGGGCGAGGTGGCGCCGAAGGTCACGCTCACGGCCTTCGCCCAGTCGGCGAGGTGATGGACCGGCTCGAAGGCGATGAAGAGCCCGGCCAGAAGCGGCAAGACCGAGGCGAGCCAGGTCAGGGACATCGGCTTTACGTATTTGCGCAAGGGAATCATGGGCCGGACCTCCGAAGGCAGTTGAATGCCGCAGGATCACACCACGGCGCGGTTCAGACCTGATGAAGGGTCCGCGCGCCGCCAGGTCACATTGATTGGGATGGTGGGTGATGAGGGATTTGAACTCTAACAATTTCGATTATTTTCAATATCTTACAAGACATTTTGTAACCGTGTAACCAGCCTAGAAATGGGCCTAATGACGTGACGTCAAGAAACGCGGGTCTGCATGTGGCGGTGGTGTCTGAGGCGCTCGACGGAATCATGACAGTTGCCGGCAACGAGTGGTTGCGGTAGCCCATCTGCAAAAAGGCGAGAATCCACCTTGAGCACATACTTATCTGTTTTGGCCGTCCTTTTGCCGACTGGATTGCTTCTGATTGTCCTTAGCGAATTGCAAAAACGCAGTCGGCATCAATCAGGCCGCGAAGCGGTTTCCGCGCTGGTGAAGAACGCAGAACGACTTGGCTTTGTCATGGATCATGCCGACTACTTGGAGCCAGGCGAATTAAGTGACTTCTCGCTCAGACGAGAGGCGTCAGGATTAGTGCACACTCTCTACATTCAACAGTCGAATGACAAAGTGGTGGTGCGACTAATGACGTTGAACGATCAGGACCAGATGAAGCGACAGTATGTCAGTGCCACCGATCTTGGCGAGCTGCAACGTGTCCTAGAAAGCGAATAGCCCGCCGGCGAGACCGGCGGGCACGTTGTTCAGAAGCGATCAAGCCTACGCGGCGCTCGCTACCATCTCACGAAGGATCGTCACGGCAAGGTTCTCGGCCCGCAGATTGCCGATCTGCGTTGACTTTTTGCGGCCATCAAAATGCACATGCACCATGCCGTCACGCTCTTCGTATGCACCGCAGGTCGTGCCCTTGGTGGGGTGCTGAATGCAGATGCGCTTTCTCATGCCGCATCCTCCATTTTGGGCGCGAACCGCCGGAATTCCGCCAGTATCTCTTCCAAATCGCGCACGCAGCCCGTGATCTGTGCGATGATCTCTTCAAGCTGCCACTCCGGATCATCCGAGGCAGGCAGTTCCACGGTGAGGTTGATAGATTGGTCATTGAGCACGGCGTCGCAGAAATCGAAAACATCCTCGGGCCTGCTGACGTGACCGCTCGGGAACCTGCGCTCGGTCTCAAGGAACCGCTCAAAAAGCTGGGACTTCGTGAGCGTTGTCGTTTCAGCACTAGAGGTGCTATCGTTACTGGGTGTATTCATCGCGAAATCTCCTTGTTTGCGATTGAGTTCACGTTGGCGGGGCGGTCATCTAGGTGACCAAACTTCGAATGACCGTCCTGCCGCTCTTCCCGGCGCTATGCGCCAGTCACCCTCCATTGCTGGAAGGACCACCTGATCTGCTTTGAAAGCTGATCCTGTAGCTTGTTGAGCCGCACGATCTCTTGAAGCGCGGCCTTCCGTTCGTCGGGGTCCGACAAGTCGGACTCTTCGATCTTCGCTATCTGTTTGCTGATCTCCCTATCCTTGAATTTGTTGATGATCCCCGCGAGCGTGGCGGCGGCGTCGATCAGACAGCCCACGACGACTTCCGCGCGCGCCAGTGAGTTCTCGGCGCCGGGGAATGGATTATCAACTCCGTCGATCGCATGAGGCAACGCATGGTCGGTGGGTCCGCTGTCGTCGTCAAACCGAGGCGCTTCGATGCCCGCCAAAGCGAGATAGAGTTCGAAGTCACTATAGTTGGCGTCGTCCTTCGCCCATTCGAAGAAGGGGCTTTTGAACACGTCCGCGCTCGCTTCGGGTTTTTTGAGGTCATCAAGCCTCTTGGCCTTCTGACGTTCGCGATACCTGCGCTGGTATTCGGCACTTCGGTTTGGTGCGTCTGACATTGGGAGCGACCTTTCCTATCAATAACGTCGTATCTAACGTAGTTTTCGTTAGATTGCAAGATCAATCGCGATCAGAATGACAGCTCTCGGGCCAAACGTTCGCGATCTCGCCGAGAAGTTCGATCACGCGCGAACGGGGATCGAAGCTGCCGGCGACGTTCAGCAGCTCGTCAACGAGGCCGAAGTAGGTGACGTCCGGCAGGTAGGTTTCGGGTGGCGTAGTCATGTCTGCTCCACAGGTTTCTAGTGCGCGGAGACTCGCACAACCGAGATTCGCTTCGCAAGAGGAAACAAAGATAACTTATTGATTTTAATAAGTAAGTCAGCGACTACTTACCTCTGGAGAGCAAGGTTCCCCCGCACCAGGAGGAAGAAGGCCGGTGCGGGGGCGGTGGTCAGGCGCCGAATGCCACGACGGCGCCTGGATCAGCTATAGCAACCGCTCGACGAGGTTGCGGACATTCTGCGGTCAGACGAAAACTCTTTCGCAATGCGCTTGATCGCCGTGTTGTTGAACGTCAGGCGGTCGCCCCGGATCGCCTCATCGGTGTCGCGCTCAGCCTTCATAAGGTAGTCAGCCCAACCGTCCGCGTCCGAGATTGGCTTGAGGTCGATCTGGCGCGCCTTTGCGCGGCCTTGCCACTCACCGGCCGCGCGACGCAGAGCGCCCTTGATGGCGTCCAGGGACTCGTCACCGGGGATGATGACGCCGTGTAGGTGGAGTTTGCGGCTCGTCCGGCAGATCTCGACCTTAAGCGCGTAAGGCAGCCCGGACAGACCGTCCTTCTTCAGCTCGCGGTTGATGTAGTGGGTGATGCGGCGCAGCGGCTCGTCGTTATCGAATAGCGCCCCCTCGCGGCCGATAGAGAGGTTCAGGGACAGAGCGAGGCCGTCCATCGCGCCGGCCGTCCTGACCGCCTGCCTGAAGCGCTGCGCCTCGGTCATGTCCTTCCAGCGGAGAGGCTGGGGTGATGGAGTGGCGGATGGGACGCGGTGCCGCGCGGCCGCCTGCCTACGTGAAGGGTCCTTCTTAGCGGTGCGGTCAGAGAGGCGTGCCGGGGGCGTCTTGGTAGGGGTGGTGAGATGGATCTGGTGGGGTTGTGGGGGCGTTACTGCACAAGGCACTGCCGATGAGACGTCAACGCGCTGAAAAGACGTAGGAAAAACGCTGTTCTCACGAGTGAACGCTGTCGCAGAATGGCCGGCTTCCTGAGCGTCAAGCCCTCCGATGAGGTCAAGCTCCTCCTCGGTCAGTATGCGGTGATAGCCGAGCGTAGGAAATGGCCGCACGATTCCGTCGGCGTCACGAATGCCTTCCATCGTCCATGACGATGCGTTATACTGTAACATGTATCTTCCTTGAGACCACAAGGCCGGGCGTTCGCGCGCCCGGCCTTACCCTATATAGCGCTACACCTTCGAGGCTCGCGCCAAATTTTCAGCAAGTTCTGCGGCTATCGATGGAGCCAGGGTTTTCTCGGCGCCGGACTTCTTATCGAAGAGCTTGAGCGACGTGCCGCGCCGGGTCAGGTCAAGATCGGGAACCGGCACGAACGGATTGTCCTTGGACGGCGTGAGCAACGCACGAATGCTCTTCGAGAGGCGGTCGGCTGCCTCCTTGGTCAAGATTGTGTGCTCCTCGTCTAAGTTGAGAGTGACGGTGTTGGTCTTGGGTTCCGGCCGAACCTCAAGGCCGGGCAGATCGCAGGCGAGGTTTCCCTTCGCGATCTGCTCATTGATGAACATCCCGATGCAATCGGCGATGGTCATGTCTAGATTCTTTGAGAGGATCCGCAGCTGTTCCACGCGCTCGGAGGGGAGTTTGATAATGCTTGCCATAACAGCCTTTTCTATAGTGATATTACTGGTTATACCACTAAAGGTGAGCCAACTCAAGCAACAACTAGATGGCGCGTGGCGAGTCACTCGACGCAACTGAACCTAGAGTTGTTTTCGGTCTTTACTCGTTCGTCAGTTCAGCACATTGTCGGCGCGAGATGATCAAGGGTGCGACTGATGAAGTTTTCGTTATCTACATACATAAAACTGTGCCTCTTAGATACCGGGAGGCAAATATCAGAGATTCAAAAAAAGCTAAGCTCGACGGGAGGGTTTGATTTTTACTGGACTCTTTCGAAGGCAATTGCAGCGTATATCGATGGTAAGAGCGATGACGAGATTAATGATATTCTCCTCTCCTCCTCGAGTCCCAGTCAACAAACCTACAACACGGCCGCCTATGAAAACTTTATAAAGCGATTCGGCAAAAAAAAGAATATGTCTATTCTTAATAAAAAAAAGACAAACACATTCTTTACTGGCGGAATTGCCATTGTATTTGATCCACTTTTTTCCATCGAAGACTCGAGCGGAATTCATGTTTATTCAATTTGGGCAAATCAAAAGCCAGAGCTAACTCAGAAATATGGAGCGGTTGCCTGTTACTTGCAAAGGGAGGCCTATAAGAATAGCGCGCTTGCAAATTCGAAATTTTATTTTGCAGATTTGGCGGCAGGACGCATTTACTCAGAAAGTCAAATTACCAACTCAACAAGTATAATTGCTAAAACAGATCTCAAGAAAATTAATAACATGGTGTCTGATCTTGAGTAACGCAGCGACCAGAAAGACTATAGTTTTTGGCAACGGTTTGGGGATGGCATTACATCCTCCCGCCTATGACTTGACCTTGGTTCTTGCGGCGGTTTGGGAATCTGAAACACTACTTTCGCCTACCATAAAGAAACTTATATCGGGTTGCATTCCAAGTGAGCGCCCCAATGGTCCGTCAAAAGAAAATGACCTTAGCGTATTGCAGCGGGCGGTTGCGGCGTGTGACGTGTTGAACGGTATCAAGTTAGCTGATGAGAAGCACTGGCTGTCCCCAGACGGACAGCAATTTCCTGGTGCGATAAAGAAATATCTCTATGCTGTTGCATGTGAGATATTTGATGCAAGGGATGAACGAGGAGAGCCAGTCGTATTACCTGGGGCATTTTCAGAAAAATTTGCAGCCTTCATTAAACAATCCAAATCACATGTTGCGACCCTCAATTATGATGGACTCTTGTATAACTCACTCCAAAATTCTGGACTTATGGGTGGCGAGCAGTCGTTACTGCTTGATGGCTTTAAGAAGCGTAGATTTAGCCGAAACAATTTGTTTCGCAAAAAAACGGCAGAATTTTCGTGGTATCTTCACCTTCACGGGTCGCCAATATTTTGCGATGACGTTAAAGGGAACCCTGTCAAGATTCAGAGAAAGAAAGTTGAAGGCCGGATTCTGTCGGAGAGTCCACATCTTGTGTTGACAAGTGTTGAGCACAAGCCGGAAGTTATAACGGCATCACCGTTATTAAATGTGTATTGGGAATTTCTTGATCGCGCGATAAAGGAGTCGGACGAAGTGGTATTGTTCGGATACTCTGGCGACGATAGCCATCTAAACGATCTGGTGTCAAACTATGCTCATGGTAAATCAATTCGCGTGGTGGAATGGATTGGGTCAGGTCGACATGATCTTCGAGAAAAGTTCTGGAAGCAGCATATAAGCTCAAACGTATCAATTGAGCACCTCGAAGATATTCTAGAATTCGAAGATTGGTGATGTCGCCGGCGGTTATTTTTTGAGCAGATTCCCCGGTCGCATCTGCCGGCGCAGCTCGTCCACCACGACGCCGCGCATCGTGCCTTCGATCTCGCGCGCCATCCGCCGCGCCAGATCTGCGTTCTGCTCCGGTGTGCCGGCCGAGCCGTTGACGGTGATGGGTGCGGAGATGGTCACGTTCTGATCCCCATGCCTGGCGCGCGTAGAGGGCGCCAGAGAGGGCATGGTGAGGCTCGGCAAGGGGGTGACAAGGCCACCGTCGGCATAGCCCTGTAGGGCCGCCGCATGGAGTCCTGCAAGGCTACCGACGCCGAGCCTCTGCACAACCTCCTTGGGCATCACATACTCGCCGGCATGGACGACACCGGCGACTTGATGCTTGCGGCCCGCCCCGGTGTAGCCACCGTTCGAGAAGCCGATGATCTTGCCCAGGAAGTCGGTCACGCCGTCACCCATACTGCCGCCGAGAACCATCTCGAAGAGCTTGCTCGCGGCCATCTCGGCCAGCCGGTCGAGGATCTGGCCGAGCGCGTCGTGGAAACTGTGCGCCCCGGTGATCAAGCCGGTGAACGCGCCATCGAATGCCGTCTTCACGTCGTCCTGCGCGGCCCTGAGCCGGTCCTGTGCGCCCTCGGCTTCCGCAGTCGCCTCGGTCGCCATGCCGTAGCCGCGTGCCAGTGCTTCGATCTCGGCGCGCAGCTCGGGCGTGATCTGCTTTCCCTCGCGCTGTGCCGCGTTCAACAGCTCGGCCTCCTTGCGCGCGATGGCGACGGCGAGACTGTAGTCATCGCCGGCTGCCGCAGCCGCCACCATCGCGAGTGCTTCGGCCTGAAGTGCCGCCGTCTCGTCCTTGATCGACGCCACAGCACGGGCGAAGTCGTCGACGCTTCGGGACGATCCGCCTTTACCTCCGCCCGCCGCTCCGCTGCCGGTGCCCGTGCCGGATGCCGGCGGTGTCCAGGTGCGGTTCGACGGTCTCCAGGTGGCCTCGGTGCGATCCTGAAGGACGCCGATGATCTGGTTCTCCTCGTCGTCCAGCTCGCGCATCCGCTGGTTCATCTGCGCGACCACGCGGTTCTTGCTCCGCTCGGGCAGGTTGCCGGAACGCGCGTCCGTCAGGCGCTGGTTCGTCTCGACCTTCTCGCGGATGATCTCGTTCACGCGGTTCTGAAGCGACTCGTTGCGCTGGTTCTCGAAGGACCGGAAGCCGTCGAGGAAGTCGGCGAGACTGTCGGCCGCGCTCACGATGGCCGATTTCAGGGTCATCCCCACCGTGTTGCTGATCTCGTTGAAGCGCCGATTGATCTCGTCGGCCTTCCCGATCAGGTCGTCGCTCATGACGAGACCAAGCTCGTTCGCCCGGTCGATGGTGCGGCGCAGGCCGTCTTCGCCCTGATCGATCAGTTCGACGAAGCGCTCGCCGGCGGTGCCGCCGAATATCTCGTCGGCGATCCGGATCTGCGCGGCGCGGTCCAGTTCACCCAGGCGCCCGACGATCTCGAGCATGAGGGCGGACGGATCCGCGAGCTTGGTCTTCAACTCCTCGGCGCTGTAGCCGAGACGGGCGAATGCCTCAGCGGCGCTGCCCTTGCCGGTGATGACGAATTCGTCGGCGCGAAGGTTCAGCTCCTTCAGGCCGTCGATCAGCTCGTCAACGCCGATCCGGTTCTGCCGAGCGACATGCGCCCATTCCTGAAACACCTTCGTCGAGACGCCGGCACGTTTCGCCTGGTCGCCGATCTCAGCAATGCCGAGCGCAACCTCGTTCACCTTCCTGGCCGTCTCGACCAGTCCGGCGACGGTCGCGCCTCCGATGAGGCCGACGAGCCCGCCGCCCCTCAGCGCCCCCAACTTGCGAAAGCTCGCGGTGATGCCGTCGCCGGCCTTGCCATAGGTATCGCGCAACTTGTCGGCCGATTGCTTCGCCCGGCGCTCCATCTGATCGGAGGCGCGGCGCTGCGCGGCGTTCGCCCTCGCGAGCGACTTTTCGAGCTTATCCACGCGGGCTTCGACATCGATGACAAGACCGGGGAGTGCGGAGTTCATGGGCTACCTCAGAATGTAAAAAGCCCGTCCGCTTCGGGCGCGTTATAGGCGGAGAGTTGGGTTTCGGCGGCACAGGCGCGCGACACGGCCATCGCGGCGGCCACGGCGCCGTCAATGCGATCGGTTTTCTTGCCCTTGTGCATTCGGACAAGGCCGGTGTCGTTCCGGCTCGCCACGACGCTGTCGAAGTGATGGCGAAGAACCGGGTGGCCGTCGTGGCGGATCATCCTGCCGTTGACGGTCCTTTCCAGATCTCCGATGGCCGGCCCCATCGTGAGCGGTCCCTGGCGCATTTCGACGGTCGGGATCCCGTCATCGAAGAGCCGCTGCATCGTGACGCGCGCGAGATGGGGGTCGAAGGCAACCTCCTGCACGTCGAACCGGGCGCAGAGTTCGCGGATCTGGTCTTCGACGGCTTCGGGGTTGATCACCGGACCTTCGACGATCTCGATATGCCTTTCATCACGCCAGCGCTCATACGGAACACCGTCACGCTCGCCGCGCGCCTTGAGGTCGTCGCCGGGAAGGAAGAACCACGGGAAGATCGTGATCTGCCCGTCCGGGTGCCGCCAGGCGGTGACGATGGCGGTCAGGTCGCCGTTCACCGACATATCGACGCCGATCCAGCACGGCAGCTCTTCGAGGTCGGCGAGGTCGATGTCGAAGCACCGGGCGTCATAGGTTGCCATCTCGAAGAGCGGATCGCGGCTGTGCGCCTGCCAGACGTTCAGGTTGAACTGCAGGAAGGCATAGCGATCTGACGGCCGGTGCTCGGCCTCCTTCGCGAGCGTCCGCAGGCCGTCGAGGCTAGGGAAGCCGTGGCGAAGGCCGGGATTAACGCGGTGCCACAGATCCTCGTCCTGCCAGTCGTCGTTAGCGCCTGCCTCAAAGATGATCGGCAGGAAGGCCGGGTTGTCGATCTCGCCGAGTGCCACGCGCCGGGCGTAGTCGTATTGTTCTGCGCCCAGGTTCTCGGTGCCGCGCCCGGCGGTCGTCGCGATCACGGTCAGGCTGTCGTCGATCTTCGACGTGCCGCTCTTCAGCGCTTCCCAGAGGTCGCGGCCCTTCCAGACGTGGATCTCGTCGATCAGGGTGAAGCTCGGCGTCTTGCCGTGCTGCGCGCCGCCATCGCTTGAGACGGCGGTTAGCGTCACGTCGTCGACCTTGAAGACGATCTTCTTGGCCGAGTTGTGGGCGTCATAGATCCGTGTCGCCGCGATCAGCCGCTTGTCCATCCGCACGATGTTCGCGGCCTCGCGAAAGCCGATCCCGGCTTGTTCGCGGTCACTGGCGGCAAAGATCACCTGGCCGGCCGGAACACGTTCCGGGCCGATGGTGTGCAGCAGCGCCAGCGCAGCCGCGAGCGACGTCTTGCGGTTGCCGCGCGGGATCAGGAGGAACACGTTCTTCACGATCCGGCGACCGTCCGGATGACGCGGCCCGTAGATGCGGCGAACGATCCGTTCCTGCCAGTCATAGAGTTGGAAGGCGCGCTTAGGCGCCGACGAGTTCGGGTGCTTCAGCATCCGCAGGAACCGCACAGCACGGTCACCGTATCCGAACGGGTCGGGAATGGCGCTGCCGTCGAAGATCCACGACGGGTAAGTGCTCGCGGCCATCACGTCACCGCCAGCGGGTTGTCATCGTCATCGTCGGCGGCACCGCTCGCCACACGGGCGCGCGAAGTCGGCGAAAGGCCGTATTCGGCGGCGAGCTGGCGCGCGGTCTGCATGGCGCGGTTCAGCATCCCGAAGAGCACCTTGTCGGGCGGACCACCCGCCTGCCGGCGCATCGCTTCGATCTCGCGGACATAGCCGCGCGCGATACAGAGGTCTTCGATCCCGCCCAGATCGGCCCTCGTGATGATCCGATCTTCGATCAGGCGAGGCAGGATCCGCCGCCACTCCTCGCGCGCATGGGTGCTCAGGTGCTTCGGCACCGGCGGAACCTTGGTCAGCGGTTCGCGATCAGGCGCCAGAGCCGGCTTGATGCCGCGCAGGTGGGTCATCGCCTCGCCGCGCGCAGCTCAAGGCCGCGCCTGCGGCCGATCTCGGCAATCTCCTGAAGGCCGTAGGCGCTGCCGGCATAGATGACACGATCCGCCAGAGTCATGCCCGGCAGGTAGCGGATGCGGAAGATCACCGAAGTTGTTTCGCCTTCGCCGAAGCCGGTCAGGGCTTCGGTCTCCGACTGTTGCACCAACTCGGCGCGCACCGCGGCGATCTCGGTCCAGGTGGTCGACACGGCGCCAGAGGCCGCGACGTTCTCGGTCAGGCGTTCGATGGAAATGAAGCGGTCGAGTGTGCCGGCGCGCATGTCAGACGCTCCACCGGACTACGGCTTCGAGTTGAGCGACGCCGTGACAATGGGTGCGTTCCGGCTGGGGGTCGCGGATCCAGATCGTGCTCGGCATCGCGTGTTCATCGATGGCGAAGCCGGTGGTGGCCGGTGCGTCGGCAAGCGCATTGCAGACGGCGAAGCCGATGGCCTTCGCGGTGTCGGCCCCGTCCTCAATCGCCCAGATATGAACCGTGAGAGACACGCGCGCGAGGAACTGCGATCCCGACGCACGGCCAAGGAATTCGGTCTGCCCGTCGCCCAGGATGATGCAGGGCAACTTGTCCGGCCGCGTAGAGCCGGCCCGGATATGGTCGACCGGGACAAGGGCGGACACGTCCGGCGAGGCGATCAGCGCCGCGCGAACTGCGGTCTGGTAAGCAAGGCTCGGTTCGATCATGCCTTGCCTCCGAGACGGCGGACCGCCTGCCCGATGGCGCGCGTGATCCGGCGCGTGACGCGCGCACGGGCGAGCCTAAAGGCCGGCCGCATGAAGGGCTTCGCCTCGGTGCTGACGGTGCCGAATTCGACCATGTGGCCATACCGCACGTCCGGGTTGCCCACGGTGATCAGCACCTGGTTCGCGCCAGCGGTTCGCTTGCCGCCGCCCGCCGCATAGGCCGGCGTCGTCTCGCCGGGGCCGGTGACGGCGATGGAGTCGATCAGCGCGCCGGTGTCGCGGGAGCCTTCCGCGAGGGCGCGCATCCCGTCCGCGATCTCTTCGCCGCTCTTGATCAGCACCGGACGAAGGTCGTCCAGGATCTCCGCCGGGATCTCCCTGAGGCGCTTCTGAAGCGCGAGCGACTGGTTACTGAGCGACATGGCCAGTCACCGCTTCACGGTAGGGGCGCAGAAGATCATGAACACTGAAGGGGATCGGCGCGACCGACACGCCGATGGCCACCGCCTCGCGCTGCTCATACCAGAGCGCGGCGAGCTGCAGGATCGCTTCCGTTACCGGCGCGGGAAGACCGCCGCCGAGATAGGTCGGTTCAATCGTGCACGTCACCCATGTCTCGGCCGCCGCGAGCTTGTGCTCGAGCAAGGCGTCGTCCAGGTCGTGATCGACGTTCAGGTGCGATTTCAGAAGAGCGAGCGGGGTCGCGGTGATCATTGGCAGGCGTCCTTGGTCGGAAAAGTTATATTCGGTCTCTCTTGTGCGGTTGTCCCCGCGCCGGTCCCCTTGGTTAACGAAAAGTCAACAACTACCCCCCTATGCTCCATCTCGACTTCCGCAGGGGAAGCGGAGATGGTGCGCGGTGAGGCAGACAGAGAACGGAAAGAAATATGTCGTGGGGATTTGAGAAGGGTCGAACCTACAACCGTCGCGCGGATATACACGCGCGCTTTAAGGGCCAGCAGCAGGGCGGGATCATCACGCCGGCCGAGCACAACCTGGTCATTATCGTCACCGGCGAGAAGGGTGAGGCGCACGGGTATTCCGATCGCCGAAGGTCCGACGGTGTGTTCGAATACTTCGGCGAGGGGCAGCGCGGCGACATGCAAATGCGGGCAGGTAACAAGGCGATCCGGGAACACGCTGAGAACGGTAAGGACTTGTTGCTGTTCGCACAGACCAAAGAAGGCTACAGGTTCGACGGCCAGTTTGTTTATGAGGGCCACCACATTGAGCGCGCGCCAGATACCGAAGGGAACATGCGCGACGCGATCGTCTTCGAGCTGCGGCCACTGGAATCTGTGATTGAGACAGTGGAAGCAGAAGCAATCCCGACGATCGAAGGTTCTCTCGCTGCGCTTCGGGAAAGAGCCCTGGCCGCGTCGCGGGCCGAACCGGCGCGAGGTGAGCGTGCCGCCAATGTGTTTGAGCGTAGCAGGGTGATACGGAGCTACGTCTTCGCCCGCGCGAAGGGCAAGTGCGAGGACTGCGGACACGGAGCACCCTTTGTCACTGCGAAGGGTGAGCCGTTCTTGGAAGCCCACCACATTCGCCGGCTGACCGATGGAGGCCCTGACGATCCGCGGTTCATGATCGCTCTTTGCCCGAACTGCCACCGCCGGGCACATTTCGGGCGAGATGCCGAAGTCCGAAATCAGGAGATGCTTGCCTACGTTCACCTGATAGAGGGCAACGATCGGCCGTAGAATAGCCGTCATTTCTGCCTCCGTTTACGGGGTCTTCCCGGCGCAGCACTCACGCTCAGTAGTTCTTCAGGAGGCGGCGCTTTCCTGATCGCCGCACTCAGCCGTTCCCGCGCAGCGTCGGGGTCGATGCCAGCGAAGGCACATACAATATCGAAATCCCGGCTCGGCTTGGTCAGGAAGTCGCGCGCGGCCTTCGTTTCGATGATCCGCATCGGCTTCTTGAGATTACCCTGACGCACACCGAAGAGTGCATCTCTGATTGTCAGCAGAAGGACTTCGCGCCAGAGGTTCGCGCAGGCATAAGGGTTCATGGCTGACCCTCGCGTTCCTGGCGCTGCTTGGTGCTGTTGTGGTGGTGCTCGCAGAGCGATTGCCAGTTCGTCGGATCCCAGAAGAGCCGGGCGTTGCCACGGTGCGGGATGACGTGATCGACCACGGTGGCCGGTGCTTCACACATGGCGCAGCACGGGTGCTGGGCGAGGAAGTCGGCCCGTGCCTTCTCCCAGCGCCGGTCATAGCCCCGTTGCCGCGCAGAGGGCCGGCGCGCGTCGTGCCGGGCATTCCGGGCGCGGCGGCTGGCCACCTGGCAGGCGCAGAGCGTGCCGTGGGGCACGACCTTTCCGCAGGTGCAGAGATGGGGCGGACGGCGCGTCGTGCTCGTCATCGGGGTCGGCCCTCGGTTATCTTGGCCTTGAGGGCACGCAGCCCCTCGCGGTCGAATTCGGGGTCGAGACCGGCCGCGAGGTTCCGATCACGTTTCTCTTGAGTGCGGTCATCACGGTCTTCGTCAGCCGCGCCATGAATAGCCTTTAGCTTCGCCAAGAGGCCGTCGAAGGCCTCGGTTATCTCGTCGGGTGTCGCATTCCACGCGGTCTCGGGCGGCCATTGCAGCCAGCCCGTCGCGATGCGGTAAAGCTCGCGGTAGACCTCGGCCCAGGGCATCGGCTTGGCCGGAACAGGTGCGGTTTCGTCCGCCTTGCGCGGCGTCGGAATGAGCGCCTGGCAGAAGGCGGCGAGCGGTGCCTGAGCGCTCTGGTAGAAACCCTTGAGCGGCGCATTTTCCACCGTGGCGCGGAGGGAGCGGACCTGCCCGTGGTCGGTTGCGGCGACTTCGATCACGGCGGTGATCGTTGTCATGTTGAAATCGCGCAATTGCCGGAAGAGACCGGCAAACCCGTCGTGCAGCCGTTCAAGGGTTATGGCTGCCCGCAGCGTCGGTCGAAGTCGCACGGTGCCACCGTTGTATGATAGCACGATCCCGTGGGCTGCGGGCAGGGTCATTACACGGCCACCTTCAGCTTCACGAAGCGATCCGGGTGCGTCAGATCGGCGCCGACGCGCTTCCGGGCGTGGAAGCGAACCTGGCCCTTGGTCGCGAGCGTGAACGGGTCGCGCAAAGTGGAGAGGCCGACGCGATCCACGATCCGGTAACCTGACATATCGCCGAAGAGGATCGGATTGGTGCCGGCCGAGATGTCGTCCATGTCGGGCATCTCGACGATGGGGCGGCCGAGAAGCGTGGACGGGGCGCCGTTGCTGATTGGATCGAGAACCAGATAGCGGCCGTTGCCGTCCTTCCACTGGCGGATCGTGCCGAGCGTGTTGCGATTCATCATCCAGACGCCGGACTGCGCGTAGGTCGTGGCGATGGTGTGAAACATGCCGATCAGCACGTCGGCCGGGTTCGCCGGGAAGTCATCGGCCACGCCGGTCGTCACTTCGGTGATGCCGGTGGCGGTCATGATGCCGGTCGGCTGGCCGGTGCCGGTGCCCTTCACGAAGGCCAGCCCCTCGGTCTTGCCGAAGGATTCCGCGTAGTCGGACAGAAGCTCCGCTTCGAGTCCGTAGGCGTTGTCTTCGAGGAGCGCGTTCGACACGTCGGTGAACGTCGCCAGCTCGTGCGGCGTGAGCGTGATCTGTTCGAAGGTCATGCCGCTCTCGGAGCGGTCGGCGATCTCCGAGACCCAGGTCGCCGACGTGCCGGTGACGCGGCGCGGATACTTGATCTCGGGGGCGCTGATCTGCACGACGCGCGCATAGCTGCGGATCGGCGAATACTCGTTCAGGAGCTTGATCAGCTCGTTGCCGAATTCCTCGGGCGCCAGGTAGCCGCCGCTGGCGTCGGTCGAGACGGTCAGCGCCTTGATCTCTTCCGGGCTGATCCGCTCCACGCCGCGCCGCAGATAGGCTTCATAGGCCTTGCGTTCGGCACCGTCGCCCTCGGGGCCGGTGACAGTGACGCCGAAGCGGTTGCCCTTGGCTTCGATCTTGTCGAGCCGGGCCTTGATCTCGTCGAAGGCTTTCGTGTCGATCTCCGGCGCGTTCGCGACCGGGGTCTTGGGGTCTTCACTCATGGTTCTTTCCTGTGTTGAGGTTGCCGTGTCATCAGCGGCCTTGATTGACGTGATCTGCGCGCCCGGATGACACGGGACGGCGACAACAGAGATTTCGTGGAGGTCGAGCGCGGTGATCGTGCGGCCGCGCTGGCGGGGCTTCGCCGACTTGGTGACGAAGCCGATCGAGAGGCCGGTCACGGCTTTCTCGCGGATCATCGCCCGAACCTCGCGGGCGCGGGAAACGTCGTCGATCAGGAGCCGGCCCTTCACGGTCAGGCCGTCGTCGGTCTCGGCGATCTGGTCCCAGACGCCGATGACCTGGCCCTGATCATGGGCGAAGAGCATCGGCAGCGAAGCGGGCGCGGTGATGGCGCCCTTTTCGATTACGTCGCCGACGCGATCCGGCGAACCAAACGGCCATGCTATGCCGGTGATCGTGCCGGCGTCGTCGACGGCGAGCGCGGCCTTCAGCTCCAGGTGCTCGGTCATGCCGTCACCTCGGATCCCGCCGGTGTGCCGTTCCAACGGGCGTCGAGAATGTCGAGCGCGAGCGGGAAGGTCTCGGCGATGGGGCGACGGCGGGCGTAGGTGTGCGTCAGCCGCTGCGCCTCTTCCGGGGTCGCACCGCCGCCGATCAGGCCGAGCCGGATGACTTCGACGATATCGGCGATGGCGAACTGCATCGCGACGGCGCGGAGGTAGAGCGCGCCGATCCCGACGCCGGTCAGACGCTCAAGCTCGCGGATCATCTCGTCGGTAAGGGCGAACGTGCGCTCGCGGTCGCCGAAGAAGGCAGTGTGGGAGATCATTCCGGGGTGTCCTCGGGTTGCGCGGCGGGGGCGCCGGTCGTGGTGTAGGGGTTCTGCAGGGTGCTGCCCTCCGGGTGCGGCGGCAGGTTGAGACCGCTCCGCACCTCGTTCGCCGTCATGGCGCCCATGCTGCGATACTGGCCATAGGCGGTCGCACGTGCGGCGGCGTTGGTGGTCAGGAGGTCGTCGGTGACGAATTCGACGTAGAGCTCGCGGCGCTCGTCGGACGTTAGAAGGACGTGGGCATAGGCCCAGGACCACGCCGCGAGCCACGGCTTGAGCGTCACCGTGTAGAACTGGCGCGCCATTTCCTCAGTGTTCGACCAGGTGCCGCGCGTGAGTTCGAAGAGCATCGTCGGCGGGACGCGGAAGACGCGCGCGATCTCGCGGATCTGTTCAAGGCGATTCTCGGCGAACTGACTGTCGGCGAGCGTCATGGAGAGTTGCTGATAGTCCATCCCCTCGTCGAGAATGGCGGTGCCGCCGGCGTTCCGGCCGGAATGGGTGTTGAACCAGCTCGCCGCGAGCTTCTTCTTCGCGTCGACGTCGAGCACCTTGCCGGACTTGATGATGCCGGACGGGCGGCCGCCATTGGCGAAGAGGCTCGTCATATAGGTCTCGAAGCAGAGCGCGAGGGCGATTGCCTCGCGGCCGAGCGTGATCGGCGAGACGCCACCGAAGGCTTCGATGTGCAGGATCTCGGTATGCGAGAAGCGGACCTGACCGCGCTCGCCCTGCACCAAGAAGAACGGCTCGCCGTCCGGTTCGGCGCGCTGTTGCACCTTGGACGGGTCGAGCCGGTGCAGTTCGAACGGCGTGCCGTCGCCGACGCGGACAACCTGAGCGTAGCCGTGGCCGTGGGTCAGGGCGTCAAGGGTGAGCTGGGTGCGGAGCTGCGCGGCAGAGGTCCATTCGTTCGCTTCGTCATGGATTAGGCGATAGGCGGGATGGATCCGGGCGGCGGCCTTGGTCTCGTGCTCGAAGAGCTTGGCAGGTAGGGCGCCGATGGTTTCTGAGATAAGCGAGACGGCACAGGCCACGGCAGGAACGCGCATGGCGGTGCCCGGCCCGATCTGAAGGCTGGTCGCGGAGGGGATCACGCCGAAGAGCGCGAGAGTTTCGGGGGCGGTCAGGGTGAAGGTCTTGCGCTCGTTCTTGAATCCGAGAGCGCCCTTCACCCTGTCCTTGAAGGTGTCGAAGGCCATGAGGTCCAAACCAGTTCGGGATGGTTTGGATTTTGCTTCACAAACTGTTAATAGTCCTATCCGCGTGGGGTTCGATTTCGACACCAGTTCTGTCGTGCGAAGGTTTTGAGTTAGTTCCGCCTCTCAATTACATGGGGCCCGCGATGTATTGCTTAAGACAGCCATCGTTCTTGCTCGCCGCAATCGTTTCGCTTCTGCCACTCGGATCAGGGGGCGATTTATATGCGCATTCAGGAGGGCTGAATGCGAGCGGATGTCATGGCGGAAGCCAGCCATACCATTGTCATCGGGAGCCTTCGGAGATGGTTCGAACGCAGGATGGCCGTAACCGGCTGCGGTGCGACCTCGGCAGCCGTTCTCGGGAGTGCACTGGGGTTCGATCGACGCAGCCGGCCGTGCGAGTCCTGAACCTGCAAATTCAGCTACAGCGCCACTGCTCTGGCCTGTCGGCCAATTTTGCAGATGGAATCAACGGTCCCGCCACCAAACGAGCCTTGATTAGGTTTCAGCGAGCCTACGGTCTTATACCCGACGGGATATTTGGGCCGGCGACTGCGCAGGCGCTAGCAAGTAGTCCCAATGGGCGCTGCTAAAGGTCGGTGCTTAGTAACCGCTTGGGACGGCAACTGATCAATGGCCCTCATCTTGGCCGTAACCGTCACGTCGCCGTAGTCATCACCGGCCGTCCGGCCAGCGTGCCCCTGTATGGCGTCGATCACGCGCGAGTCGATCCCTAGCTCGCTCGCCTTCGTCTTGAGGCGGTGCCGCCAGGCGTGGTTCGGCTGATCGATGTCGTCGGGGATCGCCCCACTCTTCCGCAGCCAATCGGCGATCTGGTTTGATATCCGCATCGCTTTCATCGCATAATCCTTGGGATCGGTGCCGCCGTGGAACAGGGGGCCGGGCTTCGCAGCCTTCACGAAGTCAATGAAGCCCTCTTCAATGATCTGACGGTGCAGAGGAACGTCGCGATAGCCCCCTGCCTTCACGGTGCCGGCGTCGGGGGTGATACGGATGATCCACCGATCCCCCTCCTGGCGAACGTCCTCTTTCCGGAGCTGAGTGATCTCGCTGATCCGCGCGCCGGTGAATGCGCAGAGGATCGGCGCCCATCGTTTCGCCGCGACGAGATGCGCCTTCTCGCGGACGTAGCCCCACTGATCCGCATTCGGTTCGTAGGACCGTGAGAGCCGCAGGACGGCCAGCGCCTCTTCGTCGGTGAACCCCTTCTCGCGGCCCTTCACCTTGCGCGGTTTCGGCTGCCGGACCGTCGCAGCCGGGTTCTCAGGAAGACGTTCATTCTCGACTGACCACGAGAACAAGGAACGCGCGGTCGACAGGTAGATATCGTTCACCGTCTTCGCGCTGAGCGTCGTCATGAGGTGATCGCGCCATGCCAGTAGGTCTTTCTTCGTCACCCGCCGCGCGTCGTCGTGTTTCAGGAAGGTGCGCAAGCTCTTGATGACCGGAGCCTGGCGACTGCCGCCGTCCTTCATGAAGCCGGCTTGGGTGCGGCTTTTAACGTAGTCATCCCAGAGCTTCTTAAGACTGACCGGCTCCCGTGGCTCCTCCGGGGGCCGTGCATTGGCAAGTATGGGCGCCTTGGGCTGCCCGGTGAAATCGCCCTCGTCGCGCTCAGTGACCCGCTCAAGGGCCTCCAGCTCAGCGCTACACAGAGCACGGGCGATGACGCGCCATTCGTCGGAGCCGGGTTCCGCAGAGAGGTTGCCGGCGGCGCGGAACCGCTCAACCTGATCGCCGACCAGATCTGCCAGCTCTTCGTCGCTCAGTGTTCCGGCGATGGCCCGGCGCAGCCGCGCCACCAATAGGTCATCAACAGGAATGCTCGCATAGGGCGCATAGTTGCGAAGCTCGTCGTCGAACGCGAGGCGCTGCATGTAGTGACTGAGCGCGATCTGGTCCGGCGCGAGCTGGTAGCGAGCGGGGCGCGACGTGGAACTCGTCGACACGATCTGGCGCTCTGCGAGTGCGATCTGGTGCTGAAGCTGCACCACGGCGCTAGGTAGCATGCGTATCGCCTGCCGGTAGTCGCCACCGAGCGGCCGCCGCAGCTCAGTCTTGCCGATCACCGAGCGCAGCTCTTTCGGGACCACGATGCGAGCGTGATAGCGCCCGGACCGATTCACCAAATGCCTGACCTTGCCTGCCATGATCCGCCTACCGTTTGTAACCAAAACTGTAACCACGAAATGGCAGAAACCCCTGCGCTGCAAGGGTTTTCTTTCATATCAAAGAGATAGGATGGTGGGTGATGAGGGATTTGAACCCCCGACATCTTCGATGTGAACGAAGCGCTCTACCACTGAGCTAATCACCCGTCCGGCCGGGTTCCTAAACGCATTCGCCGACCTTCGCAAGGGGTCTTCCCACCTCGCAGCTCCCGGAAAAAACCGGGGCCCGCCGCGAACAACGCGGCGGGCCCCGTCTGCCCCCATACGAGCCTCGGTTCAGTGCGCCGTGGCGCCCGAGCCCTCGCCCTTGTCGGAGAGCGCGGCCTTCGCGGCGGCCTCCTCGGCCTCCGCGTCCCAGACGATCGGTTCCGGGGTGCGGACCAGCGCCTGGCGAAGGACCTCGCGGACATGGGATACCGGGATGATCTCGAGGCCGGCCTTCACGTTGTCCGGTATCTCCGGCAGGTCCTTGGCGTTTTCCTCGGGAATCAACACCGTCTTGATGCCGCCGCGGAGCGCGGCGAGAAGCTTCTCTTTCAGCCCGCCGATCGCCAGCACGTTGCCCCTGAGCGTAACCTCACCGGTCATCGCGATGTCCTTGCGGACCGGAATCTGGGTCAGCACCGAAACGATCGAGGTTACCATCGCCACGCCGGCCGAGGGGCCGTCCTTCGGGGTCGCGCCTTCTGGGACGTGGACGTGGATGTCGATCTTTTCGAACAGAGGCGGCTTCACGCCGATCTCGGGGCTGATCGCACGCACGAACGAGGACGCCGCGTCGATCGATTCCTTCATCACCTCGCCGAGCTTGCCGGTGGTCTTCATCCGGCCCTTGCCCGGGAGCTTCAGCGCCTCGATCGACAGGAGGTCACCCCCGACCGACGTCCAGGCCAGACCCGTCACGACGCCGATCTGGTCCTCCTTCTCGGCCAGCCCGTAGCGGAACCGCTTCACGCCGAGGAAGTCCTCGAGGTTCTCTGGCGTCACCTCGACCTTGTCCGCATCTTTCTTGACGATCTTCGTCAAGGCCTTGCGGGTGAGTTTCGAGATCTCTCGTTCGAGGTTCCGCACCCCCGCCTCGCGGGTATAGGTGCGGATCATCTCCTGCAACGCGCCATCGGTCAGCTTGAACTCGGTCTTCTTCAGCCCGTGGTTCTTCACCTGCTTCGGGATCAGGTGCTGCTTGGCGATCTCGCGCTTCTCGTCCTCGGTGTAGCCCGCGAGCGGGATGATCTCCATCCGGTCCAGAAGCGGCGACGGCATGTTGTAGCTGTTCGCCGTGGTCAGGAACATCACGTTCGAAAGGTCGTATTCGACCTCGAGGTAGTGATCCATGAAGGTGTTGTTCTGTTCCGGATCGAGCACTTCGAGCATCGCCGAGGCCGGGTCGCCACGGAAATCCTGCCCCATCTTGTCGATTTCATCGAGCAGGATGAGCGGGTTCGTGGTCTTGGCCTTCTTCAGCGACTGGATGATCTTGCCCGGCATCGAGCCGATATAAGTCCGGCGGTGGCCGCGGATCTCGCTCTCGTCACGCACGCCGCCGAGCGAGATGCGGATGAACTCGCGCCCCGTCGCCTTCGCGACCGACTTGCCAAGCGAGGTCTTGCCGACGCCCGGAGGCCCGACAAGGCAGAGGATCGGTCCCTTCATCTTCTGGCTGCGCTGCTGCACGGCGAGATACTCGACGATCCGCTCCTTGACCTTCTCCAAGCCATAGTGATCGTTATCAAGGACTTCCTGGGCTTTCCTCAGGTCCTTCTTGACGCGGGACTTCACCCCCCAGGGCAGGCTGAGGAGCCAGTCGAGGTAGTTCCTGACCACGGTCGCCTCGGCCGACATCGGCGACATCGACTTGAGCTTCTTCAGCTCCGCCTCCGCCTTGTCCCGGGCCTCCTTGGAGAACTTCGTGTTCGCGATCTTCTCGGCCAGTTCGTTGATCTCGTTCTGGCCGTCCTCGCCGTCGCCGAGTTCCTTCTGAATGGCCTTCATCTGCTCATTCAGGTAGTACTCGCGCTGGGTGCGCTCCATCTGGCTCTTGACGCGGGACTTGATCTTCTTCTCGACCTGCAGGACCGACATCTCGCCCTGCATCAGCCCGTAGACCTTCTCCAGCCGCTCGGCCACGTCGAGCGTCTCCAGAAGCTCCTGCTTCTGGTTCACCTCGATGCCGAGATGGCCCGACACGAGGTCGGCGAGCCGCGCCGGCTCGCGCGCCTCGACCACGGCCGAGAGCGCCTCTTCGGGCACGTTCTTCTTGATCTTGGCGTAGCGCTCGAACTCCGCCGCGACCGAGCGCAAGAGCGCCTCGACCGAGGCCGAATCGCCCGGCAGCTCCGTCAGCGCCTCGGCGCTGGCCTCGAAGTAGGAGGGGTTCTCGATGAATTCGACGATCCGCACCCGGCTCTTGCCCTCGACGAGCACCTTCACGGTGCCGTCGGGCAGCTTGAGAAGCTGCAGCACGTTGGCGAGCACGCCCGCGCGGTAGATCCCGTCCGTGGTCGGATCGTCGATCGTCGGATCGATCTGCGAGGACAGCAGGATCTGCTTGTCCTCGCGCATCACCTCTTCCAGCGCCCGCACCGACTTCTCGCGCCCGACGAAGAGCGGCACGATCATGTGCGGAAACACCACGATGTCGCGCAGCGGCAGCACCGGGTAGCTGGAGGCAAGAATATCAGTCATGCGCTTTCCTTGTTCATGGCAGGAACGCTCCGGCCCCGGTCTTCGGCGGCCACCGGCATTCCCCGTTCAGCGCCTTATCTAAGTAGGCACACGAAGAGCTTCAACCGGACGCTCGTCCGGCATGACCGCACAATGCCCCGCCCTTACGGCAAGGGCAAGAACGCAAGATTGCCCATCCGCGGACTGCTGCCGGGTCGCGCCTCCCTTCGCGCCCGGAAGCCAGTTCCGAAGCCCGCCCTAGTGCGGCATCGGCGCGCGTGCCGAGCGTTCCGCCGGCATGCTCAGGACCGCATATCTTCGCCCGTCTCCGGGATTGCAGTAGGGCTCGCCGATCCGGTCCGCCTGCCAGCCGAGCTGCCTGAGGGCCCGCATAAGCGACACGGGCGAGAGCGACATCAACTCCTGCGCCCCGTGCCGCCGCGCCACGTCGGCCAGCCCCTCGACGATCAGCGACAGGCACCGCGCGCGGTCGGCCTGCGACCGCACCTCGTCCGACATCACCAGCCGGGTGCACTCCCAGACCCGGGGCGTGTCGATCTCAAGGCCCAGAACCTGGCTCGGAATGTCGGCGAGCTTTCCGGCCACCGCATCGCGCAGCATGTACGTGTGGCCGCCCCAGTGCGAGGTCGTGGGCATCGTCCGCGCCCCGCCCACGACGGCCCCGTCGCGCAGCACCAGCGAGTAATGCGCGAGCGGATTGTCGTACTGATCCATCTCGACAAGGTCGTTGTGCGGAATATCCCAGCCGAGCGTGTCCACGAAGAACTGCTTGCGCAGCTTCAGGTAGTCGTAGAACGCGGTGCCGTGACGATGCAGTTCCGACATGTCGAACGTGATGTTGTGCATGTTTTGCATGGTTTTGCCCCTCCTAATGGCGGGGAAATTAGGCACCACGAAACAAGGTTTATGAAACGTTATCGGAGAGCTGAAGAAAATTTTTCCCCCATAGGGAGAGCGCGCCGCGACTTGGGTTTTGGTAAAGTCCGTTTCACCGACACGAGACAGCTCCGAGACTTCAGATCAGCCCGTATCCGACCGCCACCGAGACCGCCTGGCTCGAGGTCTTGGCGTCCAGCTTCAACTTGGCGCTCTTCAGGCGCTGCTTGATCGCGCCCTCGGTCACGCCGAGCCGATTGGCGATCTCCTTCAGCAAGAGGCCGTCGCGCACCATCGACAGGGCTTCGAGCTCAGCCCGCGTGAGATTGTTCGGCGGCGCGGTCGCCTCGTGAAGGCGCAGGAGCTTGGACTGCAGGATCTCGATTTCCTCGTCCTCGTACTCGCGGTCGCTCCGCACGAAGGAACCGAAGCTGCGCTGGCCCTCCCGTCCCGACGGAGCACAAGCGATCGCGACGCCGTAACGCAACCCGTGCAGCGCGGCTTGAGCCAAAACGTTTCGGGGGTCTGGCAGCGGGATCTCGCTCCAGCGAGCGGCGCCGGAGTTCTCATAGGACCAGCGCACCACCGGGTCGTAAAGCATGTAGCCGCGCTGGGTGTAGAGAGCGACCCAAGCCTCCGGCAGCGCATTGTGCTCGGCCACGGGAAACGCGAAACCAACGCGCAACGCGATGTAATACCCGGCTGGAGCCAGAAGGGAAAACTCGCGTCCTTCCCTCGGGCCTGACATCGTAGCAACTTCCTGTCTCGCGCGGGGATTTGCCTTCTGCAAAGCTCCCCAGAGTTGTACCATCAATTGCGGTATGACATGGAACGTGTAAGGATGAAAGTCGTGCGTACGAGGGCCCGATGGCAAGGCAGGAAAAGATCAGCGCGATTCTGACCCGCCTCCACCAGGCGAGCCCGGCCGGCTTCGCAATTGCCCTTCACGTCAAGTACACCGCCCCGCGTTATCTTTTTCAGTCCTACGAGAGGGACTGGCTCGACACCTATTCGCGCAAGGGACTGGTGCTGCACGACCCCACCGTGCGGTGGGGATTCGAGCATACCGGTGCCATCCGCTGGAGCGACCTGGCCGACGACGACGACAAGGGAGTTCTAGAGCAGGCGGCAGCGCATGGGCTGCGATTCGGGGTCTGCGTCGCCTACACGGCGGAAGGCTCCCGCAGCATGGCAAGCTTCGCCCGCTCTGACCGCGAACCGACCGACGCGGAGATTTCCGGACTCGCCGCCGATCTCGCGGAACTGCACGGTCTCACCGCGACGGCCGAAAAGCTCTCCCCCTCGGTCCATGAGACGCTGAAGCAGCTTTCGATCTACCTGACCCACGGCTGAGACGCGGACTCAGACCGGCTCGATATCGCCCTCGGCCCGCAGCGCATGGAAGTCGCGCACGAAATCGGCGAGCCGCCCGACCGCGATAGCCTCCGTCAGCCCCTGCATCAGCTCCTGGAAGTAATGCAGATTGTGCCAGGTCAGGAGCATGCCCGAGATCATCTCGCCGGCGCGGAAGACATGGTGCAGATAGGCACGCGAGTAAGAGCGGCAGGCCGGGCAGCTGCAGTGCTCGTCCAGGGGGCGCGGGTCGTCCATGTGGCGGGCATTCTTGATGTTGACCTGTCCGCGCCGCGTCCAGGCCTGACCGGTGCGTCCCGAGCGTGACGGGAGCACGCAGTCCATCATGTCGATGCCGCGCTCGACCGCGCCGACGATGTCGTCGGGCTTGCCGACGCCCATCAGGTAGCGGGGCCGGTCCTCCGGCAGGAAGCCCGGCGCATAGTCGAGAACGCCGAACATCGCCTCCTGCCCCTCGCCCACCGCAAGGCCGCCGACCGCATAGCCGTCAAAGCCGATCGCGCGCAGCGCCTCGGCGCTCTCGGCGCGCAGCTCCTTCGTCACCCCGCCCTGCATGATGCCGAAGAGCGCATGGCCCGGCCGGTCGCCGAAGGCGTCGCGCGACCGCTGCGCCCACCGCATCGAAAGCCGCATGCTCGCGGCCACCTCGGCCTCGGTTGCGGGCAGCGCGGGGCATTCGTCGAAGGCCATCACGATGTCGGAGCCGAGCAGCCGCTGGATCTCCATCGAGCGTTCGGGCGTCAGCTTGTGCTTCGAACCGTCGATATGGGAGGAGAAGGTCACCCCCTCCTCGCTCATCTTGCGCAAGGAGGCGAGACTCATCACCTGGAAGCCGCCGGAATCGGTCAGGATCGGCCGCTCCCAGTTCATGAAGCGGTGGAGCCCGCCGAGCCGCGCGACGCGTTCGGCGGTGGGGCGCAGCATCAGGTGATAGGTGTTGCCCAGAAGGATGTCTGCGCCGGTGGCGCGCACGCTCTCGGGCAGCATCGCCTTGACCGTGGCGGCGGTTCCGACCGGCATGAAGGCCGGTGTGCGGATCTCGCCCCGCGGGGTGGAGATCGTGCCGGTCCGGGCGCGGCCATCTGTGGCCGCAAGCGTGAATGTGATGCGCTGGCTCATGGAGCGCGCTGATACAGAAGCGGCGCGGCCTTGGCCAGAGTGTCGCGGGCGGCGGCCGGCATGGCCGCCGCCGTCACGGGTTACGGCTGGAGGTCTGCCGGCGCCGTGTCGACGATCTCGGACCATCTGGCGTCGGCCTGCTGGATATAGGTCGCCGGATCGCTCGACCATTTCTCGGCGACCGGCGGCGCGACGTTGAGGTAGAGCTTGTCGCCGACGATCTTCCAAAGATCGGGATCGCCGTCGAGCTTGATCCCCATCGCCGCGCCCATCGCGCAGTAGCCGCCATACTGCGGCGCGAATTTCGCGGGCTCGGCGTCGAACATCGCCTTGTTGTCCTCGCTCGCGAAGCGGTAGACGGCACCTCCGTATTCCGAGGTGATCTGGAAATCGCCCTTCGCCGGCGCGCCTGCGGTGAAATAACTCACCGGGTCGTAGCCGCGCAGCGCGAGCCCCGTCGTGGTCGCGTTCACCGACACGTCCGCCGCCATCGCCGAGGCGGCAAGCGTCACCGCCAGCGCCGAACCCATCGCCAGTTTGCGGAAAATCGAGGTCATCCGTGTTCTCCCTTGTCTGTCCGGCCCAGAAGCGGGCCCCGGGTATCGGGGTAGACCAATGCGCGGCCCACGCAAAAACACCACTTCGCGACGGGACGTGAACCGGCGTGACCTCGGTGCGCGGGTCCGCAGCCGTTGTGCAAAGCCGCGCAGGCCTGCGGCAGACCGGCGCGGGCGGAGTCCCGGCACTGGACCTCGCCGGGCCCATTCCTTATATAATCCCTCAACAACTCAGCGAGACGCCCATGACCGCCGAAGCCACGAACCCGATCGAGGGCGCCCCCCTGATCAAGCCCTCGACCACCGACCACCCGCTTTACGAGGCCGTCGTCGAGGCCTGCCGGAGCGTCTATGACCCCGAAATCCCGGTCAACATCTACGACCTCGGCCTGATCTACACGATCGACATCTCGCCCGAGAACGAGGTCGGCATCGTCATGACCCTGACCGCGCCGGGCTGCCCCGTGGCCGGGGAGATGCCGGGTTGGGTCGCCGACGCGGTGGAACCCCTCGACGGCGTCAAGCAGGTCGACGTGCAGATGACCTTCGAACCGCAATGGGGGATGGACATGATGTCCGACGAAGCCCGGCTCGAACTCGGCTTCATGTAGTCAAGCCAAAAGGCTTGCTTTCAAAAAAGAAAGCCATATGATTTGCTTTATGGAAAGCAAGTCAAAACGCTGTACGGGATACGCGCCGGTCGTCGCGGTCCTGACCGGCGATATCGTCGCTTCCCGCAAACACGACAGGTCGCAAGTCGACACCGCGATGGCGCGGATCGCCAAGACCGCAGCCGGCTTCGGCCAGATGGCTGGTGCGGATTCAAGATTCACCCGCTTTCGCGGCGACGGCTGGCAGATCGTCCTCGGGCGCGCGGGCTGGGCCTTGCGCGCGGCCCTCATCCTCATCGCCGACCTGAAGACCAGCGGATCCGGGATCGAGACCCGGATCTCGGCAGGCATCGGGCCTTGGGAGAGCCTCGGCACCGCAAACCTCTCCGACGCGTCCGGCCCGGCGTTCTCCGTCTCGGGCGACCTTCTCGAAGCGATGCCGCGGCACCGGCGGCTCGCCATCGCCGGCGGCCGCGATACGGCCGCGCACGGCACGGCTGACCGCGACTGGCAGGCGGCGATCTTCGACATGGCGGAATGGATTTCCTCGCGGTGGTCGCAGCCACAGGCCGAAGCCATGTCGATGGCGCTCGGTGATGGCTGGACAACCCAGGACGAGCTGGCCCGGCGCCTCGGCATCACGCGGCAGGCCATGCATTCGCGGCTAACGGGTGCGGGCTATCAGGCGATGGAGAACGCCCTCGCAGCGATCGAGCATTACGAATGGTAGAACAGGCATGATCGAGACCTTCGCCGCCCTCCTCCTCGCCCATGTGCTCGCCGACTTCGTGCTCCAGACCCGGAGCATCGCCGAGACCAAGCGCAGCCCGGCCACGCTTCTCTTGCACGGCGCCATCGTCCTTGCCACCGCTCAGGCCGCGACCGGACGCATCGACGCGCCGGAGCTTCTGGCGCTCGCGGTGCTTCATGTCGCCATCGACTGGACCAAGACGAAAGCCGGCGCCTCCGGCCTTGGCCCCTTCCTTGCCGATCAGGCAGCGCATCTGGTGACGCTTGCCGCCCTCGCCGCCCTCCGCCCAGACCTCTGGGCGGGCGGGATCTGGAGCGGCCTTGTCTGGCTTCCCGGCCTGATGGCGCTCGGGGCCGGCTTCATCCTCGCCACCCGCGCCGGCGGCTTCGCGGTCGGGCTCCTGATGCGGCCCTGGGCCGATGTCGAGCTGCCGACCGGCCTAACCGACGGCGGCAGGCTCATCGGGCTTCTGGAACGCGGGCTGATCTTCCTTCTGGTGATCGTCGGCGAGCCCGCCGGCATCGGGTTTCTCATCGCCGCCAAGTCTGTACTTCGGTTCGAGACCACATCGAAGGACCAGCGCGCCGGCGAATACGTGATCATCGGCACGCTTGCCTCCTTCGGCTGGGCGCTGGTCTTCGCCTACGCGACGCTCTGGCTCATGGGCCACCTGCCCCCGCTTGAGATCGCCCGCTCCGCGCCTTAGATTAAGGGGACAGGATACGGAGACGGAACATGTTCGGCATTCCCGGCAAGGCCCCGGTGACGCTCACGCCGCGAGCGGTCGCGCAGATCACCCGGCTGATGGCCCGCGATGGCGCCTACGGGCTGAAGCTCGGCGTCAAGAAGGGCGGCTGCGCGGGCATGGAATACACGATGGAGGTCGCCGCCGAGGCGGCGCCGCACGACGAGGTCGTCGAACAGGACGGTGCGCGGGTGATGATCGCGCCGATGGCGCAGATGTTCCTCTTCGGCACCGAGATCGACTACGAGACGTCGCTGCTCGAATCCGGCTTCAAGTTCAACAACCCCAATGTCTCCGAGGCCTGCGGTTGCGGGGAGTCGATCAAGTTCAAGGACATTCCGGCCGACAGCGCGTCCCGCGCATGAGCGTCTCCGACGCCGACATCGCCTTCGCGCTCGAACTGTTCGACGCGCTCGGTCCGCTGACCACCCGCAAGATGATGGGCGGGCTCTGCCTTTATCGCGACGGCACGATCTTCGCGATCCTGCACGGCGACGGCTCGATCTGGCTCAAGGGCGCCGGCGGCTTTGCCGATAAGATCGCGGCCGAAGGCTGGGAGCACTGGACCTACCAGCGCGACGGCGGCAAGGTCACGGCAATGCCGTACTGGCGGCTTCCCGACGCGGCGCTTGACGATCCCGCGCTCGCCTGCAATCTCGCAAGGGAAGCGATTTCACATCTGGACTAGGGAGCGGCGGATGCGGCGGAAACTTGCGGCGGGCAACTGGAAGATGAACGGCACCGCGGCGAGCCTTGCCGAGATCCGCGCGCTGGCCGAGGCCCGCTCCGCGCCCGCCTGCGACATCCTGATCTGTCCGCCCGCCACCCTTCTCGCCCGCATGGCCGAAGCGCTGGGCGAGGCACCGATCGCGCTCGGCGGCCAGGATTGCCACGCCGCCACCTCGGGCGCCCATACCGGCGACATCTCGGCGGGTATGCTGAAGGACGCCGGCGCCTCCCATGTCATCCTCGGCCATTCCGAGCGCCGCGCCGACCACGGCGAGTCCGACGCCGCGGTCCGCGCCAAGGCGGAAGCCGCGCGCGCCACCGGCCTCGTCGCGGTGATCTGCGTCGGCGAGACCGAGGCCGAGCGCGACGCGGGCCGCACCCTCGACGTGATCGGCACCCAGCTTCAGGGCTCTGTCCCCGACGGCGCGACGGCGGCCGATACGGTGATCGCCTACGAGCCGGTCTGGGCCATCGGCACCGGCCGGACGCCGACGCTCGAGCAGATCGCCGAGGTCCATGACTTCCTCCGCGCCCGCCTCGCCGACCGCTTCGGGGCAGAGGCCGATGGCATGCGGCTCCTATATGGCGGCTCGGTCAAACCCGGCAATGCCGCCGAGATCTTCGCCGTCTCCAACGTCGACGGCGCGCTCGTAGGCGGCGCGAGCCTCAAGGCCGCCGATTTCGGCCCGATCATATCGGCACTCGAAGCCGCAGGCTGAAACGCGGGCCCACGCCGGGCGCGCGCGCCCATTTCACCAGCTAGGGCGCGGACGTTCCATTCGCGACTTCGATGTCGCGCCCGAACGCGCCATCCGCCCCGCCCGATGAGACCCTGCGCCGCAGAACCCCGTATTGCGGAGCCCCCCGTACGTGACGACTGCCGCCTTCGTTCCTTCGCCCCGCAACGACCGGGTCAGCGCCAACCTCGCCTGCATCGTCTCGATGCTGGTTTGGGCGGCGGGTTTCCCGATCGCCGACGAACTCCTGAAGACGCTGCCGGCGCTGACGGTCACGCTCCTGCGCATGTCGCTTGCCGCGCTGTTCCTTCTGCCGGTCTGGGTCGTCGTCGACGGTCCGCGCCGGGTCCGCGGCGCGGCCTGGGGCCGCGGGCTCTGGGTCGGCGCGGTCGGGTTCGGGCTCGGCTCGTTCCTTTTGATCTTCGCCCAGAGCCGCACCGACGGCGTGACCGTCGCGGTCATCTGCGCGGCCATGCCGGTCGCCGGTATCGCGCTAGAATGCCTGTTCGATCGGCGCCGCCTGACCTGGCGCATCGTCGCGGGGTTGATCCTCAGCGTCATGGGCGGGGTGGCCGTCTATGCCGCCCGGATGGGCCATATCGACTTCGGGCTCGGCGCGCTCGCCGCTCTCGTCTCGATCTTTGTCTATTGCTGGGGCTCGCGCGCCTCGGTCACCGCGCTTCCCGGCCATTCGGCGATGGCGCGCAGCGCTCTGACGATCATCGGAGCGGCACTCGGCATCGCCGCGGCCCAGCTCGCCTGGCAGGCCTTCGGCGGCGAACCGGTCGCCTGGGAGCGGATCGGGATGCGCGAGTGGAACCTCTTCGCCATCTATGCCATCGGCTCGCTGGCGCTTTCGCAGCTTCTCTTCCTGATCGGGGTCGCCGGGCTCGGCATCGGCATCGCCTCGATGCATATGAACATCGCGCCCTTCTACGTCATGCTCTTCGCGCTCGCGCTCGGCGGCGGCTGGAGCTGGGGCCAGGGTGTCGGCGCCGCGATCGTCGCCGCGGGCGTGATCATATCCCAGGGTCGGAACGGCAGGCGCACGGCTTGAAACCCGGGCGGGGCTGGGCTTAGCTCGCCCCAATCACGCCCCGGGGAGAGCCGATGCTTCACCTCAGCCAAACGCCGACCGAACCCGCCTTCGTCCAGGACCCCTACCCGTTCTACGAACGCGCGCGGGCGGGTGGACCGCTGTTCTTCTGGGAGGATTACGGCCTCGTCTGTGCCACCTCCGCCACGGCGGTCGGCGCGAGCCTCAAGGCCGCCGATTTCGGCCCGATCATCGCCGCGCTCGAGGCCGCCTGACCGTTTCCGACAGAAAGGTCGCTGCCGGGCGCGCGACGCCGGGCACATACGTCCATCATCCCGCGGGTGTATTCAGCGTGGAGCTCGACCGGCTTGCCGACAGCGTCGATCGTTCCCTCGCCGGGCGGGTCTCCACTGGCTGCCAACATGGCCTGCGTCGCCTCGATGCTGGTCTGGGCAGTTGGCTTTCCGGTCGCGGATGAACTGCTGAAAGTCCTGCCGCCGATTGCAATCGCGACCCTTCGCTTGTCGATGGCCGCCCTGGCCCTGCTCCCCTTCTGGTATCTGTCGGACGCCGGGCGCGAATGGCGGTCAGCCGCTTGGGCACGCGCGCTCGTCATTGGCGCTATGGGTTCCGGTATCAGTGCTCTCCTGCTCATCTACGCTCAGGAACGGACAGACGGCATCACTATCGCGGTCATCTTTGCCGCAATGCCGATCGCCGGCATCGCGCTCGAATGCCTCTTCGACGGTCGGCGCCTGACATGGCGACTGATCGCGGGGATCATCCTCTCCACGATCGGCGGCATCGCTGTTTACGGGGCGCGCATGGGCCATCTAAACATGGGCCTCGGGGCGCTCTCCGCACTGGTATCGGTTGTGATCTTCGCCTGGGGCGCGCGCACCTCGGTCAAGGCGCTGCCAGACCTGTCTGCGCTTGGTCGCACGACCATAACGCTGACCGGCGGCGCCATAGTGGCCGTGGTGGTGCAGGCGTTCCTTGATCTTACCGGAAGCGCGGCCGTTCCCTGGCACCTTATCGGTGCGCGTGAATGGCTCTATCTGGCGATCTATGGCGTCGGCAGCCTCGCCATCGCACAGCTTCTGTTCCTGACGGGTGTCGCAACCCTCGGCGTCGCCGTCGCCACGATGCACCACAACGTTGCCCCGTTCTACGTCATGGTCTTCTCGCTCGCTTTCGGCGCAGGCTGGAACTGGGGACAGGTCGCAGCCGCCGCACTCGTCGTCCTCGGCGTGATAGTGGCGCAGGGCCGCGGCAACCGGGCTCCTTGAACCCGAAGTGTGCCTCTGTATAGCTCACCGGATGCAGCACCTCAGCCAATCGCCGACAGATGACGGGTTTGTCCAGAACCCCTACCCTTTCTACGACTGCGCCCGGGCGGGCGGACCGCTGTTTCATTGGCGGGACTACGGTCTGGTCTGCGCCACCTCCGCCACCACGGTCGGTGCGATCCTGCGCGATCGACGCTTCGGCCGCGAAGTGCCGCCCGAAAACCGCAAGCCCGTCCCCGACCACCTCGCGCCCTTCTATGCGGTCGAAGCCCATTCGATGCTGGAGCTGGAACCGCCCCGCCACGCCCGGCTGCGGTCGCTGGTTCTGCGCGCCTTCACCTCGCGCCGGATCGCGGCCCTCGCGCCGGAGATCGCGGCCCTCAGCCACAATCTCATCGACGCCTTCCCGGCCGGCGAGTTCGACCTTCTCGACGCCTTCGCGCGGAAGCTGCCGGTCATCATCATCGCCCGCCTCCTCGGCGTGCCGGAAGAGCGCGCGGACGACCTCCTCGCCTGGTCGAACGCGATGGTGTCGATGTACCAGGCCCGCCGAAGCCGCGCGACCGAGGATGCCGCCGTCGCCGCGACCGAAGCATTCACGGCGTTCCTGCGGTCCCATGTCGAGGAGCGCCGCTCCAAACCGGCCGACGACCTCATCACCCATCTCATCACCGCCGAGATGGAGGGCGAGACGCTCTCGACCGACGAGCTGATCGCGAACTGCATCCTGCTCCTGAACGCCGGCCACGAGGCAACCGTCCACACGCTCGGCAACGGCATCAAGGCGCTTCTGGAAAACGGCCTCGGCGCCGGAGTTCTCGGCCCCGACCGGATCGAGGGCACGGTCGAGGAGATCCTGCGCTACGACCCGCCGCTGCATCTCTTCACCCGCCACGCCTACGAGGATGTCGAGATCGCCGGCCACACCTTCCGCCGCGGCGACGAGGTCGGCTGCCTGCTGGCCGCCGCCAACCGCGACCCGAAGGCCTGGGACGCGCCCGGACGGTTCGACCCGGACCGCCCGGTCAAGTCGCACCTGACCTTCGGCGCGGGCCTGCATTTCTGCGTCGGCGCACCGCTCGCCCGGCTCGAGTTGCAGACCGCGCTGCCGATCCTGTTCGATCGCCTGCCTGGCCTCGCCATCGCCGAGCCGCCACGCTACGCCAACCTCTACCACTTTCGCGGCCTGGAGCGGCTCGGTGTTGAGCCGCGCCGCGTCGCCCGGAGCCCCTGAGACCGGCGGCGCCGGCCTCAGGGCTGCAGCGGCATGGAAGTGGTCGACTTGATCTCCTCCATGCTCAGAAGGGCCGTAACGTTGTAGATCTTCACCTCGGAAATCAGCGCCTGGTAGAAGGTGTCGTAGGCGCGGGCGTTCTTCACCCGGACCTTGAGGATATAGTCGATATCGCCCGCGAGCCGGTGCGCCTCCATCACCTCGGGCCGAGCGCGCAGCGTGGCGAGGAACTTCTTCTGCCATTCAGCCTCGTGTTCGCTGGTGCGGATCAGCACGAAGAAACAGGCCTCGAGCCCGAGCGCCTCGGGATCGAGCAGGACCGTCTGCCGGCCGATCACGCCGGCCTCCTTCATCTTGCGGATTCGATTCCAGACCGGGGTCTTCGACGACCCCACCTTGCCCGCGATCTCGTCGAGCGACTGGCTGGCGTCCTCTTGCAGTTCGCCAAGGATTTTCCGATCCATCTCATCCAGACGGACTGACATTCGCTTTTTCCTCCGAACTCGGAACACGGGTTTCTGTCGATGCCAGATACAGAACATATGTCCTTATTGGCAAGAGCATATGGCGTATATGTGGGAAAGTTTCCTATATAGAGGAAGAAATTCAGCGTCGCGAACACAGCCTGCCCGAAAGGACATCCCCATGAGCCGCGCCTACACGCCGAAAGTCGTCACCGCGAACGCTCTGATCGAGGGCGATGTCGTCTATCTGACCGCCGACGACCGCTGGACGCGCGAGCATGGCGAGGCCGAGCTGATCCAGGACGAGGCCCATGCCCAGCTCCGGCTTCTGCAGGCCGAAAAGCAGCGCGGCATCATCGTCGGTGCCTATCTCGCCGATGCGAAATCCGGCCCCAACGGCCCCGAACCGATCCATTTCCGCGAAGCCTTCCGCACCCGCGGCCCTTCGAACTACGCCCACGGCAAGCAGGAGACCTCGAATGTATAAGTACAACGACTTCGACGAGGCCTTCATCCGGAGCCGCAACAAGCAGTTCCGCGCCCAGGTCGAGCGCCGCATCGATGGCTCGCTCACCGAGGACGAATTCAAGCCGCTGCGCCTGATGAACGGGCTCTACCTTCAGCTTCACGCCTACATGCTGCGCGTGGCCATTCCCTATGGCACGCTGCGCTCCGACCAGATGCGCCAGCTCGCGATGATCGCCGAGCGCTGGGACAAGGGCTACGGCCATTTCACCACGCGCCAGAACATCCAGTACAACTGGCCGAAACTGACCGATGTGCCCGACATGCTCGACGCGCTCGGCGACGCGCAGATGCACGCGATCCAGACCTCCGGCAACACGATCCGCAACGTCACCGCCGACCATTTCGCCGGCGCCGCCGCCGACGAGATCGAGGATCCGCGGCCGACGGCGGAGCTCGTCCGTCAGTGGTCGACCGACCATCCGGAGTTCCAGGCCCTGCCGCGCAAGTTCAAGATCGGCGTCACCGGCTCGCCCAACGACCGTGCGGTCACGAAATCGCATGACATCGGCCTTCGGATCGTCCGGGGCGGGTCCGGCCAGACCGGCTACGAGGTGCTGGTGGGCGGCGGTCTCGGCCGCACGCCGATGGTGGCCCAGGTGATCCGGCCCTTCCTGAAGAAGGCCGATCTCCTGCCCTATCTCGAGGCCATCGTCTCGACCTACAACCTCTGGGGTCGCCGCGACAACAAGTACAAGGCGCGGATCAAGATCACCGTCTTCGAGAACGGCATGGAGAAGTTCCGCGACTCGGTCGAGGAGCGGTTCAAGGTCACGCGCCAGGAATTCTCCGGCGCTGATCAGGACGTGCTGCGCGAGATCGAGACGCATTTCGCCGCACCGGCCTTCCGCAACGCGCCGGAAGACGCCTTCGACGCCGCGCTCAACGCCGATCCGGTGTTCCGCTCCTGGACCGACACCAACCTGACCGCGCACCGCGCGCCGGGCTACGCGATCGTCACCGTCTCTCTGAAGGCGCATGGCGAGACGCCGGGCGACGCGACGGCCGACCAGATGCGGCTTCTCGCCGACGTCGCCGACAAGTACGGCCACGGCGAGCTGCGCATCAGCCACGAGCAGAACGTGATCCTGCCGCATGTCCACAAGTCGGACCTGCCGGCGCTTCACGCCGCGCTCAAGACGGAGCGCCTCGCCACCGCGAACATCGGCCTCGTCTCCGACATCATCGCCTGCCCCGGCATGGATTACTGCGCGCTGGCCACCGCCCGCTCTATCCCGGTCGCGCAGGAAATCTCTTCGCATTTCAAGGCGATCGGCCTCGAGGAGGCGATCGGCCAGCTCAAGATCAAGATCTCGGGCTGCATCAACGCCTGCGGCCATCACCATGTCGGCCATATCGGCATCCTCGGCCTCGACCGGGCCGGCGTGGAGAACTACCAGATCACGCTCGGCGGCGACCACACCGAGAACATGGTGATCGGCGAGCGCGCGGGCCCCGGCTTTGCCTATGACGAGATCGTTCCGGCGATCGAGCGGCTGCTGCGCGCCTATCTCGAGGTCCGCGAGGACGCGTCCGAGACCTTCCTCGACGCCTATCGCCGGCTCGGGCCCGCGCCTTTTAAGGCCGCGCTCTATCCGGCCGAGGCCGAACGCGATGCCGCTTGAGGCGCCGCGTCCCTGCCTCGACGCGCGCGCGGCCGCGCTCAACGACCGCTATCGCCACCATTCGGCGACGGCGGTCCTCGAGCGCGCGCTCTACGATCCCGAGGTGGGCAACGTGGCGCTGGTCTCGTCCTTCGGGGCGGAATCGGTGGTACTCCTGCACCTCGTCTCGGTGATCGCGCCGGGCACGCCGGTGATCTTCATCGACACCCAGATGCTTTTTCCCGAGACGCTGGAATACCAGCGCGAGCTGGCCGAGAAACTGAACCTGACGGACATCCGCACGATCCGCGCCGACCGGCGCGACACCGATTTCGAGGATCCGGACGGGACGCTGCACCAGTTCAGCACCGACGCCTGCTGCGCGCTGCGCAAGGTCGTGCCGCTGGAACGTGCGCTGCAGGGCTTCGACGGCTGGATCACCGGTCGCAAGCGGTTCCAGGCCGGCACCCGCGCCGCACTCGAGTTCTTCGAGAACGAGGAGAACAAGCGCCTCAAGGTCAACCCGCTTGCCCATTGGGGCCGCGAGGATCTCGAGGAGTACATGGTCAACAACCGCCTGCCGCGCCACCCCCTGGTCGCGAAAGGCTATCCTTCGATCGGCTGCGCGCCCTGCACGAGCCCGGTCAAGGAAGGTGAAGATCCCCGCGCAGGACGTTGGCGCGGAACGCAGAAACAGGAATGCGGCATTCATTTCATCAACGGGAAGGCCGTGCGCGGCCCCGTGCCGCAGGACGACGACACGAAGGAGACGGCAGCATGAGCGTGATCGTGCGCGACGACGGCTTTCACGCCGAGGACTACACCGGGGAGGCCGTCATCGACATTGCCCAGGACACCAGGCCCGAGGCGTTGCCGGACAGCTTCGACGGCGTCGATCTGATCCGCGTGGCCTTCCCCGCCGCCTCCGACGGGCGCGGCTTCAGCCTTGCCCGCCAGCTCCGCGCGAGGGGCTATGCAGGACGGCTCCGCGCCAGGGGCCATGTGATCGCCGACCAATACGCGATGGCGCGGCGCTGCGGCTTCGACGAAGTCGAGATTTCAGACGATCTGGCCGCCCGCCAGCCGGCCGAGCAGTGGATCTTCCGCGCCGACTGGCAGGAGCACGATTACCGGGCGCGACTGAAAGCCTGATCACGGGGGGTTTTCCCCACACCGAAACGCCAATAGAAGGAGGGGTGCGAACGCGCGCCCCTGTAACAGATGAACGACGCCAGTACCGTGAACGATGTCCAGGCCACCCCCGTCCGCATGCTGCCGGACGCTCAGGAAGTCACCTCGGTTCAGCACTGGACCGACCGGCTCTTTTCCTTCCGCGTGACGCGGCCGCAGAGCTTGCGATTCCGCTCGGGCGAGTTCGTGATGATCGGGCTTCTCGGCGAGAACGGCAAACCCTTGCTGCGCGCCTATTCCATCGCCTCGCCCTCCTGGGACGAGGAGCTGGAATTCTACTCGATCAAGGTGCCGGACGGCCCCCTGACCTCGAAGCTCCAGCACATCCAGCCGGGCGACCAGATCATCCTGCGCCCGAAGCCGGTGGGCACGCTGGTGCTTGACGCGCTCCTGCCCGGCAAGCGGCTCTGGTTCCTCGCCACCGGCACCGGGATCGCGCCCTTCGCCTCGCTCATGCGCGACCCGGAGACCTACGAGAAATACGACCAGGTCATCATGATGCATACCTGCCGCGAGAAGGCCGAGCTCGAATACGGCCGCCAGCTCGTGGAGAGCCTGAAGGACGACCCGCTGATCGGCGAGATGGTCGGCGACAAGCTCAAGTACTACCCGACCACGACGCGGGAAGAGAGCGATCGCATGGGCCGGATCACCGACAACCTCGCCTCGGGCAAGGTCTTCGAGGACCTCGGCATCCCGCCGATGTCGGCCGAGAACGACCGGGCAATGGTCTGCGGCTCGATGGCCTTCAACATCGACGTGAAGGCGGTGCTCGAAGGCTTTGGCCTGCGCGAGGGCGCGAATTCCGAGCCGCTCGAATATGTGGTCGAGAAGGCCTTCGTCGGCGACGGCATCTGACTTGACGGTCGCTCCGGCGTGTGGCGGAATCCCGCCATGCGCATGCTGTCCCTGACCGAAGACCATGTCGCCCGCGCCACGCGCGAGGTTCCCGAAAGCCTGTCCTCGACAACGTTCACGCGCTGCGGCGACGATGATTTCGCTGCGAGGACACGGGGCATCCTCGAAAGCAGGCCCGATGGGCCGCTCCTCGTCTTCGCCTATGGCTCGCTGATCTGGAACCCGACCTTCGCGGCGAGGGAACGCCATCCAGCCGTGGCGCGCGGCTGGCACCGGCAGTTCTGCATTGAAACCAGAGGTTTTCGCGGCACGCCGGACACGCCGGGCCTGATGATGGCCCTGATGGCTGGCGGCCGGTGCTCGGGCGTCGCGCTCGAAGTTCCGGAGACGGACGTAGATACGGTCGTCGACAGCCTCGTGCGCCGGGAAACACCGTTTGTCGAGAACGACCCGGATTGGCGGTGGATCACTGTCGACACCGAGGGCGGCAAAGCCCGGTCGCTGGTGTTCTGGGCCGGACCGACCGGGCCGTCCATCCGCCGGCGCCTGCCGCTCGACCATGTGGCACGGCAACTGGCGCGCGCCTGCGGCTATCGCGGGTCCTCGGCTGAATACCTGCGCAACACGGTGCTGTCGCTCGAGGAGCACGGGATCCGCGACCGGAACCTCTGGGCGCTGCAGGCGCTCGTCGCGGCCGAGATAGACCGTATCTATCCCGCCTGAGCCCGATGACCGGATCGGTGCGCGCTGGTCGCACCGGAGGATGTCCGGGCCGCGCGGTGGCGCGCGACCCGGCTCACGTCGAGAGCGGCTTCAGAGGCCGAGCGCGGACTTGACCTCGGAAAGCGCGGCGCCGAGCAGTTCGGGGCTGTCCTTGGCGGTTTCCACGGCGGCCTTCAGCGTCGCCTTCGTGGCATCGTCCAGCGACGAGCCGTCGATCACGGCATTGACCGCCTCGGCGTCGTAGGTCGCCGGGTCGAAGATGTCGGCGACCATGTCGGCAGCGGCTTCACCGGCGGCGCCCGCCGCCTCGGTTGCTTCAGCGGCCGCTTCGGTCGCGGTGTCCACAGCCTCGGTGGCAGCTTCGGTCGCAGTTTCCGCGGCCTCGGTGGCGGCTTCGGTCGCAGTTTCCGCGGCCTCGGTGGCGGCGGCGGCGGCTTCGGCGGCGGCTGCCTCCGCGGCGGCGGCTGCCTCGTCAGCGGCGTCAGCGGCGGCGGCGGCGGCTTCCTCGGCGGCCTTCTGAGCGGCCGAGTAGTACCAGTAGCCGCCGACGACCAGAGCGCCGACGATCACCGCGATGATGAGATTTCTGTTCATGGCATGATCCTTCGCTATTCGGGACAAGGATATGTACCTAGATGCTATGACAGAATCCCGTCGATTAGGGAAGCATCGCGGCGGTACGGCGCGGAATCCTGCTTGAATCAGACCTTCCGCACGACTAGTTTGCCGCCCACCGAAATGGCAACGACCGAAGGAGTGCCACCATAGCCCGCAGACCGCACAACGCCCCGCCGCAACGCGACACCGGACCCCGCGTCAACGACCGCATCCGCGCCCCGGAAATCCGCCTTATCGGTGCCGATGGCGAGAACGTCGGAGTCGTCACCCCGGCCCGCGCCATGGCCATGGCCGAAGAAGCCGGGCTCGATCTCGTCGAGATCTCGCCGAACGCGGTGCCGCCGGTCTGCAAGATCATGGACTTCGGCAAGTTCAAGTACGAACAGCAGAAGAAAGAGGCCGAGGCGCGCAAGAAGCAGCACATCATCGAGATCAAGGAAATCAAGTTCCGCCCCGGCACCGACACGCATGACTACGAGGTCAAGATGCGCTCGGTGATCAAGTTCCTCGAAGGTGGCGACAAGGTCAAGGTCACCCTGCGCTTCCGCGGCCGCGAGATGGCGCACCAGGAACTGGGTCTCGATCTTCTGAAGCGAGTTGCCGCCGATGTCGAGGAGATCGGCAAGATCGAGAATATGCCGAAACTCGAAGGTCGGCAGATGGTGATGATGATCGGCCCGAAATAGGCCGCCATCGCCTGATCAAGATGGGCCCTCCCCCGCGGGAGGGCTTTTTCATTTCCGGAAGACGTCATGCTCTCCTATCAGCACATCTACCATGCCGGGAACCTTGCCGACGTCCACAAGCACGCGCTTCTGGCGGTGATGCTCGACTACCTGACCCGCAAGGACAAGCCGCTGAGCTACCTCGAGACCCACGCCGGCCGCGGGCTCTACGCGCTCGACGCGGCCGAGGCGGTGAAGACCGGAGAGGCGGCGGCCGGGATCGGCCGCGCCGAAGCGCTGTTTCCGCCCGACCATCCCTATCGCCGGGCGCTCGACCGGATCCGCGACGCCCACGGCGCGGCCGCCTATCCCGGCTCGCCGCTCGTGGCCGCACTCACTCTCAGACCCGGCGACCGGATGCAACTGGCCGAGCTTCACCCCCGCGAATTCGCAGCACTCGAGGCGACCATGGCGCCCTACGGCGCCCTTTGCCGGCAAGAGGACGGCCTTGGCTTCGCGCTGGCCCGCACACCGCCCGATCCTCGCCGAGGCCTGATGCTGATCGACCCGAGCTACGAGGTGAAGGCCGACTATGCCGCCCTGCCGCCGCTCGTCGCGAAGCTCCATGCGAAGTGGAATGTCGGCGCCCTGACGCTCTGGTATCCGATCCTGAAGACCGGCGCCCATGCGCCGATGCTCGCCGCGCTGGAGGCGGCGGGCCTGCCGAAGGCGCTCCGCCACGAGGTCAGCTTTCCGCCCGCGCGCGAGGGTCACGGCATGGTCGGCTCGGGCATGTTCGTCGTCAACGCCCCCTTCGGCACCGAGGACGCCGCGCGCGACATCGCGACGCGGCTCGCCCGTCTCAGCTGACGCCACCCCGCCGAAGCACCTCGGTCATCTCGGCCATGATCGAGACCGCGATCTCGGCGGGCGAACGCGCACCGATATCAGCACCGACCGGTGCATGGATCCGCGCGATCGCCGCCTCGGAGACTCCCGCGCCCCGCAACCGCTCCACCCGCTTCGCATGGGTCCGGGTCGAGCCTAGGCAGCCGAGGTAGAACACCTCGGACCCGAGCGCCGCCCGGATCGCCGGATCGTCGATCTTCGCGTCATGGGTCAGCGTCACCACGGCGGTTCGCGCATCGAGCCCGAGCGCCGCCATCGCCTCGTCGGGCCAGTCGTGCGAGATCGCCTCGCCGGGAAACCGCGCCGCCGAACCGAACGCCTCGCGCGGATCGATCAGGACCGGATCGTAGCCGCAGGCCCGCGCCATCGGCAAAAGCGCTTGGGCGATATGGACCGCTCCCACGACAACGAGCCTGAGCGGCGGATTGTGGATTGCGACGAACCGCCCCTCGTCGACCCCCGACTTGTCGGCCCTGAACCGTTCGGCGAGCACCGCGTCGGGGGGCACGAGCCGCCGCGTCCAGGCGTCGAGGTCGACGACATAGGCCACCGGCCGCCGCTCGCTCAGCGCCGCCACCAGATCGGCCAGAAGCGCCTCGGGCATCGCTTCCCCGACCGGCTCCACCAGCACCCTGATGGTGCCGCCACAGGCGAGGCCCACCGCGAAGGCGTCTTCGTCGCTCACCCCGAAGGTCAGGATCCGCGACCGCCCGTCGCCGATTGCAGCGAGAGCCTCCTCGGCGACCGCCCCCTCGACGCAGCCGCCCGAGACCGACCCCATCATCTCGCCCGCGCCCGACACGGCGAGCTGGCTGCCCACCGGCCGCGGCGCAGAGCCCCAGGTCTCGATCACCGTCGCAAACGCGGCGCCGCGACCGGCGCGATGCCAGCCAAGCGCGATCTCCGGGATCCATTCTTGGTCGCCATTGCCCATGCCGCACCTCCGGCGCCACTATGCGCGGCGGGCCCGACCCACGCCAGCGTCAAAGGCGCTCTCCGCCACTTCATCTTGCCGGAAATATCCTCGCCTAAGGCACCTGAGCGCCCCTTTCACAAGAAAGGGGCGCGAGGCAGGATCCTGGCCCCGGAACGGGGCCGCGATCGGATCGCGCCGGGCCACGCAGAAGAAATGCGGCCCGGCGTCCATGCACGGTTCAGTTCGACGCCTGGCGCAGCAGGTCCGTGATGCGCCGCACGCTGGCCCGGCGGTTGGCGCGCTCGGCCTCCTGCGTGTCGATCCTCAGGAACTCCTCGCCGTAGCCCTGCACCACCATGTTCTCCGGCGGCACCGCGAAATACTCGGTCAGCGCCAGCGCCACCGATTCCGCCCGCCGGTCCGACAGCGCGAGGTTGTAGGCGGCCGAGCCCACCGCGTCGGTATGGCCCTCGATCAGGAACACTTCGCGCGGGTTGTCGGCGACGTAGCTCTGGATCAGCTTGCCAAGCCGCGACAGCGCCTTGGCCTGGTCGGGCCGGATCGCCGCGGAGCCGGTCTCGAAGGTGATCGCATCGAGGTCGATCACCGGGACCAGCGCCCGCACCTCGGCTATGTCGCGCACCTGGGCCAGCGAGAAGCGGCGGTCGAGCGCGGACTGTCGGGCGAGTGCTGCGCGCAGCTCCGCGTCGCCGGCATCGGCCGAGATCACCCGCTGTTCCGCCGGCGGCGGCAGCAGCCGGACATCGACCGGCTCATAGGCGGCGGTATCGTCGATCAGGAGCGTCTCGTAGCCGTCCGGCGCGACATGAGAACGGCGCAGCACCCGGTACTCTGCATCGCGGATCGTGACGATCCGCGAGCCGTCGGGACGCGTCACCGTGGTCCGGGTCGAACCGTCGGCGAAGGTCTCGTTGCGCACCGTCGAGCCCGGTTGGCGCAGGAGCGCGTTGTCGTCCTTGATGATCTGGTAGCTGCCGTCATCGCGGGTGACGACCACCCGGTCGCCCGAGTTGAGCTCGACCTTGCGGTTGTTCGACAGCATCGCGCCGACCGCGACCGCGCCGAGGCCGAGCAGGATAGCCTTCTCGGTGTTCGAGAGGCCCTTCTTCTTCTCGGCAGCCGGCGCCGCGGCGGCGGCCGTCTCGTTGACCTTGTTGGCGAAATCCTCGTCCGAGGACCGCGCCGTCGCCTCGGTCACGACCTCCTCGCTGACCTCGGCGGTGGCTTCGGCCGCAGCCGGGGCGGAGGCCGCAGCCGCAACCGGCGCCGCGCCGGAGGCCGCGTCGGGCTGGACCGGCAGTTCCGGCACCGGCGCCGCTTCGGCGGCAGCCGCCGCGGCCTCGGCCTCGAGCGCCTTCGCGAGATCGTCGTCGCTGATCGTGGCGCCGGACTCCGCAGCGGTTTCCCCGGCGGCGGGTTCAGCGGCTGCGGGCTCCTCGACGACCACCTCGGCGGCGGGCTCCTCGGCAACCGGCTCCTCGACGACCACCTCGGCCGCGGGTTCCTCGGCAACCGGCTCCTCGACGACCACTTCGGCCGCGGGCTCCTCGGCAACCGGCTCCTCGACGACCACCTCGGCCGCGGGTTCCTCGGCAACCGGCTCCTCGCCGACCACCTCGGCCGCGGGCTCCTCGGCATCCGGCTCCTCGACGACCACTTCGGCGGCGGGCTCGTCGGCAACAGGCTCCTCGACGAGCACCTCGGCCGCGGGTTCCTCGGCAACCGGCTCCTCGCCGACCACCTCGGCCGCGGGCTCCTCGGCATCCGGCTCCTCGACGACCACTTCGGCGGCGGGTTCCTCGGCAACCGGCTCCTCGACGACCACCTCGGCCGCGGGCTCCTCGGCAACTGGCTCCTCGACGACCACCTCGGCGGCGGGCTCCTCGGCAAAAGGCTCCTCGACGACCACATCGGCCGCAGGCGCTTCGGCACCGGTCGCCGCGTCTACGGGCGCCGGGATCGGCTCCACACCCTCCGGGCAGGGCAGCGCCGAGCCGTCGGGGCAGATCAGGGCCGTCTCGGCGCCGGTTTCCTGCGACATCGCGGGTGCCGGCGCGATCAGCGAGAGACTCGCGATCAGGGCGGTTGTGGTGTTCAGTCTGCTTCGCATTTCTACCTCGAATCTGCAGCGTTCCAGCCGCTGTCAGCCCTCTATTAAACCAATCCCGGTCGTGCCGATCGCCCCTCGGCATCACGCTTGCGTCATCGCGCGACGCTCCGCCGATCCAGCCGTGTCAGGCTCCTGTCAGGCTCGGCGCATGCAAGGCGGACGATGGTACAGAGCGGTAACACGATGCCGGTCCGCAGCGCCAGACTGCGCACGCTCGCGGCCGCCTTTCTCGGGGCAGGCGGGTTCCTGCTGGCGGGCTGGCCGCTGCCGCTTCTCCTCGGCCCGATGCTCGGCTGTCTCGCCGCGGCGCTCCTCCGCGCCCCGCTCGCCGGGATGGGGGGCTTCGGCACCTTCCTGCGCAGCTATCTTGGCGTCGCGATCGGATCGACCGTCACTCCCGGGCTGATCGGCTCCCTGCCGGCGCAGGGCCTGTCGCTCGCGCTCATACCGCTCTACGTCGCCACGATCGGCGCGATCGGCTATCCGTACTTCCGCCGCGTCGCGGGCTTCGACCGGCCAACCGCCTTCTATGCGGCGATGCCGGGCGGACTGCAGGACATGCTGGTCTTTGGCGAGGAAGCCGGCGGCGAGGTCCGCGCCATGAGCCTCATCCACGCCACGCGCGTCCTCGTCATCGTCACCGTCGCGCCGTTCCTTCTGATGGCGGCATGGGGCACGGACCTCAGCCGCCCGCCCGGGCTTCACCTTGGCGACATCCCGGCGGCGGAATTGTTCCTGATGCTGATCGCGGGCCCGGCCGGCTGGAAGCTCGCCGAACGCGCCCGCCTTTTCGGCGCCTCGATCCTCGGGCCGCTGATAATGACCGCGGGCCTCAGCCTTGCAGGGCTCATCCAGCACCGCCCGCCCGCCGAGATGATCTGGGCGGCGCAGTTCTTCATCGGTATCGCGGTCGGGGCGAAATACTCCGGCATCACGGCGCGCGAACTGCGCGTGACCGTCAGCGCCGGGATCGGCTTCACGGCGCTGCTCGCACTCGTCTCAACCGGGTTCATCGCAGTCGCGGCCAGCGTCTCGACGGCGCCGCTACCCGATATCCTCCTGTCGTTCCTGCCCGGCGGACAGGCCGAGATGGCGGTGATCGCGATCGTCGCCGAGGCGGATGTCGGCTTCGTCGTCGCCCACCACCTGACACGGATCTTCGTCGTCATCCTTGTGGCACCGCTCGTCGGACGCCGTGGGCCGAGGCGTCGGCGCGATTGACGGCGGCGCGTCCTGCCGCGAATGGAAACAGACCGTTAATCATCCGGGCCGTTCGAATTCAATGCGAAACAGTCCGGCAGCGAAAATCCAACAAAAACAGCATGTCCTTTCTGACACCTTGCGCAAGGGACCGATCGGCGCGCAAACTGTGAACGGGACGAGTACGGATGTAATGTAAATGCAGGACATCGGCGCAGGCCCATCGGACTTGCGATCCCTGTCCGATGTGGAATGGCTTGCCGGGATCAGCACTTTGGGCACGGCGGAGGGGAACTGTCGCCGCCTTGGTCATGCGCACGCCGCGCTGTTCCTCGACCGCGGCCCGACCCTGATCGTTACCTTCGAGACATCCGGAGCCATCGGACTCCGCCGCCCCCATGGACAGCCGCTCGGCTTCGATCTGGCGCAGGAGCGCGGATGGTCGCATCTGTGCCTTGTCGCCCGTGGTGACACCTGGTTTCGCGACAGGGCCGTCTACGCATATTTCGACCAGCTCGTCGACGAGGCCTTCTTCGAGGAATTCGACAGGGTCGTCTTCTATGGCGCCAATATGGCCGGCTATGCGGCGGCGGCATATTCAGCCACCGCGCCGGGCGCCACCGTGATCCTCGCCGCGCCGCAGGCGACGCTCGACCCGCGCATCGCCAGCTGGGATCCGCGCTTCACTGAATACCGGCGCCTGTCCTTCACCGACCGCTATGGCTACGCGCCCGACATGACCGAGGGAGCCGGCGACGTCTATGTGATCTTCGATCCCGAACAGAATCTCGACGCCATGCATGCGGCGCTGTTCGCCCGCGCCCATGTCACCCTGCTGCCCTGCCGCAATCTCGGCCGCGACATCGGCCGCGCGCTCGAGGAGATGCGGATCATCCGATCCATCTTGTCCGCGATCGGAACCGGAAAGTTCGATGCAACGCTGTTCCGGACCATCTACCGCGCGCGTCGCAACTACATTCCCTACTTGCAAAATCTTCTCGCCCGGCTCGACAGGGACGGGCGCCCCCTCCTTGCCGCTCTCCTGTGCCGCTCGGTTGCCGAGCGCCTCAATGTTCCGGCTTTCGCCATGCGCCTCGCCCGGCTTCGCCAGGACCTTGAAGCCCAGGGTCGGAAGCTGCCGCGCCGCAGGCGCTGAACTGGGTCAGCGCGGTAAGCTTCTCAACCCGGCAAGCGCCCGCCCCGACGGCCGCTCTGCGCCCGAAACCATGCGGGCGGTCGGCACGGCAATCCCGAGATCGCTGAAATAGATGAAGTCCTGCGCCACCCAGTCGACGGGACCGACGAAGCTCGCCTTGACCGGGAGCGTGGCATACCGGCAGCCGCCGATCTCGCGGTCGGAGGCCGCGCCGAAGACGTAGATCGCAGTGTCGGTATCGACGGTGCCGTCGGGAAAAACGGTGTCGACCGTGCCGAGCCACGACCCGCCGGGCACCGGGATCGGCAGGTCTTCTTCCGGCTCGGAATAGACAAGGGTCAGGCTGCGGTCAGGATCGTTGGCGCCGTTCAGCCGGTGCGCGACCGCCAGATCGTAAAGCCCTGCCACGCTGAGAAAGTACAGGCCGCGCGCGGCATCGTCCTCGTTCGGCTCGAAGATTGCGATGCGGCCCTCCCCGGCGCTGCGATATTCGACCCGGCCACCATCGGCATACTCGGCCGCGATGCCGGTCGTCAGATCGGCAGCGACCGGACAATCGGCCGCCATTGCCTGGCCCGCAGAAAATGCCGCCAAGGCGAGCGCCATGAAGGACGCGCGTTGTGACTGCACGATGCCGAACATGCCGCTCCTGCTCATCATGAAAGCAGGCATGGCAGGAAATCCTTCCGGCGACAAGAAGTGCCGCCGGCGGATCGTTCAGCAGCGATAGGCGGCGGCGTTCAACTCGTAGACATCCGCGCCGGGGGTCACCGGATCGAAGACGATCGCGTTCGCGCCAGCGTCGCGGGCATCGGCCATCATGCGGTTGCGCGCATATTTCACGCCCTGCCCCGCAAGCGGCCCGTAGGCGGCCGGCGCCATGCGGATGTTGGTGACATATGCGCATTGCACGACCTCGGCCGCACTCGCGTCGCGCACACCCGCCGTCCCGAAGAAACCGGGATCTTGGGCGCAGCCGGCCAGAAGCGCCGCGGTCGCCGCGGCTGCAAGTAGGAATTTCATCAGACTGCTCGATCTCTCATGAGCGCATTGCCGCGCCCTTGGGGCGGAGTCTGCGCGTTTGCGAAAGCCGGCGCAAGCTTTGCCACATGCCGCCGATCCGGATCGGCGGCTTTCTTCGCATGATCCCTCCGGCCCGCCTGACCGCTCAGCCCGGGGTGACAGCGCGACGGTAGAGATGCCAGGTCGCATGGCCGAGGATCGGCATCGCCACCGTGAGCCCGAGCAGCAGCGGCAGGGAACCGAGCACCAGCGCCCCGGCCACGATCAGGCCCCAAAGCGCCATCGTCGCGGGATTGGTCCTTGCCACCCGGACCGATGTCAGGACGGCGACGGGCAGGCCGATACTGCGGTCGATCAGCATCGGGAACGACACCGAACTCGTAGCGAGCACCAAGACCGCGAACAGGAAGCCTGCCGGAATGCCGATCATGATCATCGCCCAACCTTCGGCGGTGGTCATGGCATCCCGGAAGAAGACCGTCGCCGAGGCCGGTATCTCGGGCCCCATCGTGATCAGGAAGATGCCGTACGCGACGAGGATCCAAAGGAAGAAGACGAAGAAATGCGCGATGGCAAGCACGAGGATCGCGCCGAAGCGCGGCGACGCGAGAACCGAGAAGCCGGTCGACCAGCCCGCGGGCCTGCCCTGCTCCCGGCGCCGGCTCATCTCGTAGAGCCCCACGGCAGCCGCCGGCCCAAGCAGCGCGAAGCCCGAGACCAACGGAAACACCAGCGGCAGAAGACTGCGGTTGAACGCGGCCCATACTAGGCAGACACCGATGATCGGATAGAGCAGGCAGGCGACGATCACATCCGTCCTAAGCGCCATGAAGTCACTCAGGCCAAGCCTCAGCGCAGCCCTGATATCCTCGATCCCGATCTTTCGAGCGACGGGCACGGCATGATCCGTGCCGCCGAGTTCGCGCGCGACCTCGCCCACGTCATGGCCCGCGGCGCCAAGGATACGCGCGCCCCACGACAGGGGATTTCCGATTGTGTTGGCCATGGTGCCCTCCCGCACATTGATCCGTGGCGGCACTGCCCCCTGGCCCGGCTCGTCTGGGTCAGAGACTGCACAGCTCCGACACCCGCAGCATAGCACGGGCGCACGGCGACGACTCACACAATCGGGAGAGCCGCGCTTCAGCGCGGCAGGCGCGGCCCCTTCCGGCCCAGCCGCCTGCTATTGGACTTCGTCCGCCGCCGCACCGGAGCGAGCGCGGCCCGCGTCTGGGCGAGCGGTCCGCGACCGGCCATCCCGGCGCGTCCAGAGGCAACCAAGCCCTCGCGAAACGCCGCGGTCTTTTCGGCAACCATGCGACGGGTCTCGCCCCGGCCAAGCGTCCAGAAGCCCGCAAGCCCCATCAGGCGCATGGCGATGACCATTTGAGCCTCGACGGCGATCGTGCCCAAGGTCATACCGATGCGTAAGAACTCGAAGGGCGAGCAGGGGTTGCGCATGACAGGTACCTCGATGGGGTCTGGCCATCCAAGGGATCGCCCGTGACTGTCTCAAGATCATGACGCACGGTTAAGGATGGGCAGGCGAGCGCATCTTTGCCGAGGCATGCTCCACAGACAATTCTAGCATCCAGTATCGCTTCAGTGTAGGCCAACGGAATGACCGAAACAATCACGCTCCGCCGCCCCGACGACATGCACCTGCACCTGCGCGACGGCGCGATGCTGGAGGCCGTCCTGCCCGAAACCGCGCGCCACTTCGGCCGCGCCATCATCATGCCGAACCTCGTGCCGCCGGTCGTGACCGCGCGCGACGCCGCGGCCTATCGTGATCGCATCATGGCCGCCCTTCCCGCCGGAATGGCGTTCGAGCCGCTGATGACGCTCTATCTGACCGAGGCGACCGATCCGAAGGACGTCGCCGCCGCCCATGCTTCGGGGCTCATAAAGGCGGTGAAGCTCTATCCGGCCGGCGCCACCACGAATTCGCAGTCGGGCGTGCGGAACTTCGACAAGGTCCGCGGCGTGCTCGAGACGATGGCAGAGATCGGCCTGCCGCTCTGCGTCCACGGCGAGGTCACGGCGTCGGAGGTCGACATCTTCGACCGCGAGGCGGTGTTCATCGAGCGCGTTCTCGACCCGGTCCGCAGCAAGACGCCGGGCCTGCGCGTCGTGATGGAACACATCACCACCGAGGAGGGCGTCGCCTATGCCCGTGCCGGCGGAGACGACCTCGGCGCGACGATCACCACCCATCATCTCGTCATCAATCGCAATCACATCCTCGCGGGCGGGATCAAGCCGCACTACTACTGCCTGCCGGTGGCCAAGCGCGAGAAACACCGGCTGGCGCTCCGCGAAGCGGCGACGAGCGGCGAGCCGCGGTTTTTCCTCGGCACCGACAGCGCCCCTCATGCCGACCACCTGAAGGAACATGCCTGCGGCTGCGCCGGCTGCTTCACTGCGACCAACACGCTCTCGATCCTCGCCCATGTCTTCGAGGAGGAGAACGCGCTGGACCGGCTCGAAGCCTTTACCTCGCTGAACGGCGCCGCCTTCTACCGGCTCGCGCCGAGCGAGGCGCGGATCCGCCTCACCAAGGGCCCGGCAATCAACTACCCGGCCAAGATCGAAACCGGCGCGGGGCCTGTCACCGTGTTCGACCCGGGCTTTCCGCTGAACTGGAAAGTCGAGGATTGACCATTCATCCGGCCCCAAATATCCCCGCCGGAGGCTCCCGGCCTCGCCAAGTGTTGCCTTTGGCGGGGATATTCGGGGCAGGATGAAGCTGAAGAGGAACGCCCATGATCCCCACGTCCTTCCCCCCGAAAGAAGAGATCGCGCGCCTTACCGCGCGGATGCTTCTGGAGATCAAGGCGGTGCATTTCAACGCGGCCGAGCCCTTCACGCTCGCCTCGGGCCTGCCCTCGCCGACCTATATCGACTGCCGCAAGCTCATCTCCTATCCGCGCATCCGGTCGACGCTGATGGATTTCCTCGCCGTTACGGTGATGCGCGAGGCGGGCTTCGAGGCCTTCGACAACATCGCCGGCGGCGAGACAGCAGGCATTCCCTTCGCCGCGATGGTGGCCGAGCGCCTCGCCCTGCCGATGACCTATGTGCGCAAGAAGCCGAAGGGGTACGGCCGCAACGCGCGGATCGAAGGCGCGATGACGGAGGGCGAGCGTGTGCTTCTCGTCGAGGATCTCACGACCGATGGCGGATCGAAACTGAGCTTCGTCGACGCGATCCGCGAGACCGGCGCCACCTGCGCCCATACCGCGGTGATCTTCTACTACGGCATCTTCCCCGAAACGATCGAGACGCTCGGGCGCCACGGCGTCAGCCTGCATCACCTGTGCACCTGGTGGGACGTGCTGGCCGAGGCGCGCGAATCGGGCGCCTTCGATTCTGCGACACTGACCGAGGTCGAGGCCTTCCTCACCGCGCCGCGTGCCTGGCAGGACGCGCGCGCCAAAAGCTGACGCAAGGTCACTGGCGGTAGAGTGCCGCAACCGCAAGTAAAATCCGTCAAGATATTGACCTGAGGAGTCGCCGCGTCGCAATATATGCGCGGCGGCGTTTTCCACAATCCATCCACAGCGATATACAATTTGCGCCGGCCCGGGCGATGGCGCATACCCCGTCGCCAACAACGAGGGACAGTGATGAACGACGTGGCGACCATTCGGGCGGTTAAGAACGCCCCCGAGACGGATACGCTTCCGCACAATATCGAGGCCGAGCAGCAACTCCTCGGCGCGATCCTGACCAACAACGACATATACGACAGGATCGCGGCGCTCGTGAAAGCCGAGCACTTCTTCGAACCCGTCCACCAGCGCATCTTCGAGATCGCCGTCGCGCGCATCCAGAAGAACGCGCTCGCCTCGCCGGTGACGCTGAAGGGCTATCTCGAGGAAGACGAGGGGTTGATGGCGCTCGGCGGGCCCGCCTATCTGGCGCGGCTCGCCGGCGCCGCAATTTCCGCCTTCGCGGCGCGCGACTATGCGCAGATGATCTACGAGCTCGCGGTCCGGCGCGAACTGATCCGGCTCGGCCAAGACATTTCGACTCGCGCCAAGGCGATCGAGGTCGACAACGACCCCAAGGACCAGATCACCGAGGCAGAACAACGGCTTTACACGCTGGCCGAGCAGGGCACGGCCGAGAAGGGATTCGTCTCGTTCCTCAAGGCCACGACCGAGGCGGTTCAGTCCGCGCTCGCCGCCTATCAGCGTGACGGCGGGCTTTCCGGCGTCTCGACCGGGCTCGTCGATCTCGACAAGAAGCTCGGGGGGTTGCATCCCTCGGACCTCCTGATCCTCGCCGGCCGCCCCTCCATGGGCAAGACCTCGCTCGCGACCAACGTCGCCTTCAACATCGCCAAGGCCTACAAGCGCGGCCGCCGTCACGATGGAACCGAAGGTGCGGTCGAGGGCGGCGTTGTAGGCTTCTTCTCGCTCGAGATGTCGGCCGAGCAGCTCGCCGCGCGGATCCTCTCAGAGGCCTCCGAGGTTCCCTCCGAACAGATCCGCCGCGGCGACATGTCCGAGCATGAGTTCCGCCGCTTCGTCGAGGCCGCGAAGGCGCTCGAGACCTGCCCGCTCTATATCGACGACACGCCCGCCCTGCCGATCAGCCAGGTCACCGCCCGCTGCCGGCGCCTGAAGCGCACGCATGGGCTCGATGTCGTCTTCGTCGACTACCTCCAGCTCCTGCGCGGCACCGGCAAGGGCGACAACCGGGTACAGGAAATCGGCGAGATCTCGATGGGGCTGAAGGCGCTCGCCAAGGAACTGTCGATCCCCGTCGTCGCCCTGTCCCAGCTCTCGCGCCAGGTCGAGAGCCGCGAGGACAAGCGGCCGCAGCTTTCGGACCTCCGGGAATCCGGCTCGATCGAACAGGACGCCGACGTCGTGATGTTCGTCTACCGGGACGAATACTACAAGGAACGGGAGAAGCCGGCCGACCACGAGCTGGAGAAGATGGCCGCTTGGCAGGAGATCATGGAGCAAGTCCACGGCAAGGCCGAGGTCATAATCGGCAAGCAGCGCCACGGGCCGATCGGCACGGTGGAACTCAGCTTCGAGGGCCGCTTCACCCGCTTCGGCAACCTCGTGAAGGCCTGGCAGCAGGGTGGCGAAGGGTTCTGACGACGTTTGCGCTTGACCTTGCAGGGCAAGCTGGCAAAACCCGGCGCATGGCACAGGCAATCCTCTCCATCGACCTCGACGCGATCGCCGCGAACTGGCGGGCGCTCGCTTCCCTTTCGGCGTCCCCGGTCGAAACCGCCGCGGTCGTGAAGGCGGATGCCTACGGGCTCGGCGCGGCACGGGTCGGACGGGCGCTCGCCGCGGCCGGCGTGCGCCGCTTCTTCGTCGCCGAATGCAGCGAGGGCGTTGCCCTGCGCGCGGCAGCCGGCCCCGCACCCGAGATCTTCGTCTTTTCCGGCCATATGGCGGGGGACGCCGAGGCCATTTCCGGCAACGACCTGATCCCGCTTCTGAATTCGACCGAACAGGTAATCCGCCAGCGCAACGTCCTGCCCGGCCGCGCCTTCGGCATCCAGCTTGACAGCGGCATGAACCGGCTCGGGCTCGAAGAGGCCGACTGGCGCACGCTCGCGCCCTCGGTGCTGGCCGAGGGTCCTGTGCTTCTGATGTCGCACCTTGCCTGCGCCGACGAGCCGGAGCACGCGATGAACGCGGCCCAGCTCGCCACGTTCCGCCGCATGACCGACGGTACCGGCGTGAAGCGCTCGCTGGCCGCGACGGGCGGCATCCTCCTCGGCCCCGACTATCACTTCGACCTCACCCGCCCCGGCGTCGGCCTCTATGGCGGCCTGCCCTTCGCCGCGGCCCGGCCGGTGGTGCGGCTCTCGCTGCCGGTGATCCAGATCCGAGACATCGCCGCGGGCGAGACGGTGGGTTATGGCGACCGCTGGGCGGCGAAGCGGCCGAGCCGCATCGCCACCCTCGGCGCGGGCTATGCCGATGGGCTCATCCGCGCCATGACCGGCCGCGCCACGCTCTATGCCGGAACCACGCCCTGCCCGCTCGCCGGCCGCGTGTCGATGGACATGATCGGCGTCGATGTCACCGACCTCGACCACGCACCCGAGACCTTGGACATCCTTTGCCCGTCGCAGGGTGTCGACGCGCTCGCCACCGCCGCCGGCACGATCGGCTACGAGATCCTGACCTCGCTCGGCCATCGCTATGCGCGGGCCTACGAAGGCGGTGCGGGATGATCCTCCTGGCTCCGCTCGGCGCACTCGGCCGGCTGGTCCTCGCCGGGCTCGCGACGCTCGGCCGGATGGCGATCTTCGGGGCCGAGACGTTGAGCCACCTCTTCCGCCCGCCCTTCTACCCGAAGGAATTCCTCGCGGCGCTGATGCAGATCGGCTGGTTCAGCCTGCCGGTCGTGGGCCTCACCGCGCTCTTCACCGGCGGCGCGCTGGCGTTGCAGATCTATGCCGGCGGCGCCCGGTTCTCGGCCGAGGCGGTGGTGCCCTCGATCGTCGCCATCGGCATGGTGCGGGAACTGGGCCCGGTCCTCGGTGGGCTCATGGTCGCGGCCCGCGTCGCCTCCTCTATCGCGGCCGAGATCGGCACGATGAAGGTGACCGAGCAGATCGACGCTCTGACGACGCTGTCCACCCATCCGATGAAATACCTCACCGTGCCGCGGGTCCTCGCCGCGACGCTCGCGGTGCCGGTTCTCGTCGCGGTCGGCGACAGCATCGGCATCTTCGGCGGCTATCTCGTCGGCGTGAACCGGCTCGGCTTCAACCCCGCCACCTATCTCAAGAACACCCGCGAGTTCCTTGAACTCTGGGACATTGTCTCGGGCCTCTGGAAGGGCGCGGCCTTCGGCTTCATCGTGGCGCTCATGGGCTGCTATTTCGGCATGAACTCGGCACGCGGCGCACAAGGCGTGGGGCGCGCTACGAAATCGGCGGTGGTCGCCGCCTCGGTGCTGATCCTCGCCACCAACTACCTGATGACGGAGCTCTTCTTCTCGGCATGATCACGCTGTCCCAAGTTCACAAGGCCTTCGGCAACAACCGCGTCCTGAGGGGCGTGGACCTGACCGTGCCGACAGGTGAGAGCATGGTGATCATCGGCGGCTCAGGCACCGGAAAATCTGTTCTTCTCAAATGCATCCTCGGGCTTGTTCAACCTGAGAGCGGCACGATCGAACTCGATGGAGAGGATGTGACCACGGCCGCGCGCGACGCCTTCCTCGCCCGGTTTGGGATGCTTTTCCAAGGCGGTGCGCTCTTCGACAGCCTGCCAGTCTGGCAGAACGTCGCCTTCCGGCTCCTGCGCGGCTCGCTGAAGCGCCCGAAGGCCGAGGCGCGCGAGATCGCGATCGAGAAGCTCCGCCGCGTCGGGCTGAAACCGGAGGTCGCCGACCTCTTCCCAGCCGAACTGTCGGGTGGCATGCAGAAACGCGTCGGCCTCGCCCGTGCCATCGCGGCGGAACCAGAGATCATCTTCTTCGACGAGCCGACGACCGGGCTCGACCCGATCATGGCCGGCGTGATCAACGAGCTTGTCCGCGAGATCGTGACCGAGATGGGCGCGACCGCGATGGCGATCACCCACGACATGAGTTCGGTTCGCGCCATCGCGGACCGGGTGGCGATGCTGCATGACGGGGTCATCCAGTGGACCGGGCCAATCGCGGAAATGGACGAAACGTCGGACCCTTACGTCCAGCAGTTCATACACGGTCGCGCCGAAGGTCCGATCGAGGCCGTCCGCTGAACCGCAAGCGCGGCGGACACGCCCCCTTGGTGCCACCCGCGCGATCCTGTATCACGGGCTTCATGCTGCGCGTCGCGAACCTGTCGCTTCTGATCCTGTTTCCGATATCCTGGTTCGCGCCGCTCCTGCGCGCGGGCCTTCTGCCCTTCTTCGACCTCGACGCAATCTCGGTCGTGACCGGCCTCCAGGCGATTTGGGAAAAGGACGTGGTCCTCGCGCTCCTCGTGACCTTCCTTGCGATCTTCGCCCCGTACCTCAAGACGATCGGCCTCGCGCTGGTGCAGTTCCGCCTCGCCTCGCCGCGCGTCCTCACCGTTCTCCACCTGCTCGGCCGCCTCGCAATGGCCGACATCTTCCTCATCGCGCTCTATATCGTCATCGCCAAGGGCGTCGGCGTCGGCCGGGTCGAGACCGCATGGGGTCTTTACCTCTTCACCGCCTGCATTCTCGCGAGCCTCGCAATCTCACACCTGACCGAGCGCGCACGGCTGCCGTCCAGGGACCGCTGACGCGGCCTGCGTCCGGCAGGGATACTTGCTGAAAGATAAGATTAAAGTAAGTGAACGCCCCGTTGCAGCTGATCCGGCCAAGGGGTAAGTGGGCGCCTCACCTTGCGCGGTCATCCGGCCGGTCCGGTGCGCCCTGCGACACCTTGATCAATGGACCGACCGCGCGCGCGGACGCATTGCAGGACCATGACCGACACCACTCATCACAGCACGCTCGACGACGCCCAGGGCATCCTCTTCGGGGCCGGGATGGCGGCGTTCGGAATCACGATCCTGACCCATCTCGGCCTCGTCACCGGCCAGACCGCGGGGCTCGCGGTTCTGATCTCCTATGCGACGGGCTGGGGATTCGGCCCTGTCTACTTTGCGATCAACCTGCCCTTCTACTGGCTCGGCTATCGGCGCATGGGCGGGCGCTTCGTCGTCAAGACCTTCGTCGCGGTGGCGCTGATGTCGGGCTTTGCCATGGTCCTGCCGCGCTGGCTGAGTTTCGCCGCCCTTGACCCGGTGCTTGGCGCGATCCTGTTCGGCGCGATCTCCGGCGCCGCACTCCTGGCGCTCTTCCGGCATGGCGCGAGTCTCGGCGGCGTCGGCATCGTCGCGCTGTATCTCCAGGACAGAACGGGTTTCCGTGCCGGCTGGACCCAGCTTGCCTTCGACATCGGCGTCTTCGCCGCCGCGCTGACGCTGAGGGACGTGGGAACCGTCGCGATCTCGGCGCTCGGGGCGCTGGTCGTGAACCTCGTCATCGCCGTCAATCACCGCCGCGACCGCTACGTCGCGGCTTGATTGGCACTGGCCATCGGGCCGGTTTTCCTCTATCGGGGCGCCAACCTCAGGAATTGGCGGACCCCATGGACCTTCGCAACATCGCGATCATCGCACACGTTGACCACGGCAAGACCACGCTCGTGGACGAGCTTCTCAAGCAATCCGGCGCCTTCCGGGAGAACCAGCAGGTCTCCGAAAGGGCGATGGATTCCAACGACATCGAGCGCGAACGCGGCATCACCATCCTCGCCAAATGCACCTCGGTCGAGCATGGCGGCACCCGTATCAACATCGTCGACACGCCCGGCCACGCCGATTTCGGCGGCGAGGTCGAGCGGATCCTCAACATGGTCGACGGCGTGGTGCTTCTGGTCGACGCCGCCGAAGGGCCGATGCCGCAGACGAAGTTCGTGACCTCGAAGGCGCTGGCGCTGGGCCTCCGCCCGATCGTGGTGCTGAACAAGGTCGACAAGCCCGACGCCGAGCCCGACCGGGCACTGAACGAGGTCTTCGACCTCTTCGCGAACCTTGGCGCCGATGACGAGCAGCTCGACTTCCCGCATCTCTATGCCTCGGGCCGCGCCGGCTGGGCGGACGCGGACTTGGACGGGCCGCGCAAGGATCTCTCCGCGCTCTTCGATCTCATTGTGAAACATGTCCCCGCGCCGCGCCAGATCGCCGACGCGGAGAAGCCGTTCCGGATGCTCGCGACGACGCTGTCCGCCGACCCGTTCATCGGCCGCATCCTGACCGGCCGGGTCGAATCCGGTACGCTCAAGGTCGGCGACCAGGTCAAGGCGCTTTCGCGTAAAGGCGAGCGGATCGAGCAGTTCCGCGTGACCAAGATCCTCGCCTTCCGTGGCCTCGCCCAGACCCCCATCGATGCGGCGCAGGCGGGCGACATCGTCACCGTCGCCGGCATGACCAAGGCCACCGTCGCCGACACGCTCTGCGATCCGGCGATCGACGTGCCGCTGCCCGCGCAGCCGATCGACCCGCCGACGATCTCGGTCACCTTCGGCATCAACGACAGCCCCTTGGCCGGCAAGGACGGCAACAAGGTCCAGTCGCGGGTGATCCGCGAGCGGCTGATGAAGGAAGCCGAATCCAACGTCGCGATCAAGATCGAGGACACGCCGGGCGGCGAGGCCTTCATCGTCTCGGGCCGCGGCGAACTCCAGATGGGCGTCTTGATCGAGAACATGCGCCGCGAGGGGTTCGAGCTCTCGATCTCGCGCCCCCGCGTGATCTTCCGCGAGGAGAGCGGCGTGCGGATGGAGCCGATCGAGGAGGTCATCGTCGATGTCGACGACGAATACTCGGGCGTCGTGATCGAGAAGCTCACCGGACAGCGCAAGGGCGATCTGGTCGAGATGAAGCCCGCCGGCGTCGGCAAGACCCGGATCGTCGCCCATGTGCCCTCGCGCGGGCTCATCGGCTATCACGGCCAGTTCCTCACCGACACCCGCGGCACCGGCGTTCTCAACCGCATCTTCCACGGCTGGGCGCCGCACAAGGGCGCGATCGAGGGGCGCCGTGTCGGCGTGCTTATCTCCATGGAGAACGGCGTTTCGGTGGCGTATGCGCTCTGGAACCTCGAGGAGCGCGGCAAGCTCTTCATCGGCGCGCAGGAGCAGGTCTACGAGGGCATGATCATCGGCGAGCACAGCCGCGACAACGACCTCGAGGTGAACCCCCTGAAGGGCAAGAAGCTGACCAACATCCGCGCCTCGGGCACGGACGAGGCGGTGCGCCTGACGCCGCCGGTGCGGATGAGCCTCGAAGAGGCCATCGCCTATGTCGAGGATGACGAGCTTGTCGAGGTCACGCCGAAGATCGTGCGGCTGAGGAAACGCTTCCTCGACCCGCACGAGCGCAAGCGCCAGGCCAAGGCCGGCTGAGGCGCCACGCCTGGACCAGGACCGCACGGCAGATGCGCGCGCGGTCCTGACCGTTCTAATGACAGCAAGACGTCCATCCGTGCCGGGCGCCATGTCGCATCCGGCCCGAGAGAAGCGCGCCTCTGGCCTCTCGCAAAGATAGGCGTTGCAGCTCCAACGGGCTGCGACAGAAGCGCATCGAAAGGCGGGCTGGCCTTGATGGTGCCCGCGCGGCGCGGTAGAGGACAAGCGCGGTCCGCATCATTCCGTCGTGTCGATCACCTCGAAATCATGGGTGAGTGTCGCGCTCCTAGCCATAATCGCCGAGGCCGAGCAGTATTTCTCGACCGAAAGGTTGATCGCCCGCTCCACCTTCGCAGGCTCGAGCCCCCTTCCCTTGACGATGAAATGCATGTGGATGCGGGTGAAGACCTTGGGATCGGTCTCGGCCCGGTCGGCGTCGAGCTCGACCACGCAATCCTCGATCCGCTGCCGGCCCTTCTCGAGGATCGAGACCACGTCATAGGCCGAACAGCCCCCGGTGCCGATCAGCACCAGCTCCATCGGGCTCGGCCCCGGCTTGGCGCCCTCGCCATGCGCTGTGCCGAAGGCGATCTTGTGACCGGTCGTCGCCTCGCCGACGAAGGTGCGGGCCTCGGCCCATTTCACGCGCGCTTTCATGTCGTCTCCCATGCGGAATCGGCCGCATCATGCGTCGCCTTCCGCGCGCCTTCAAGGGTAGCAACCGGCTTCCCTTCGGACCCGACACCTGCTAGGAAGCCGCCGCTCCGGGGCGAACCCGGAGCACCGGTCGCAGCCTACCCGGTTCGCTAAAACAAGGGTCCGAAATGAAGACTGTCGTCATCTGCTCCGGCGGGCTCGATTCCGTATCGCTCGCCCACATGGTCGCGGCCGAGCACGAGCTCGTCCGCCTCGTCTCCTTCGATTACGGCCAAAGGCACCGAAAGGAGCTCGACTTCGCCGCCAAATGCGCCGCCCGCCTTGGCGTTCCGCACGACCTCATCGACATGCGCGCGATCGGCGCGCATCTCTCCGGCTCGGCGCTGACCGACGATGTCGACGTGCCCGACGGGCACTACGCCGAAGAGACGATGCGGATCACCGTCGTGCCGAACCGCAACGCGATCATGCTCGCCATCGCCTTCGGCATCGCCGCCGCCCAGAAGGCCGATGCGGTGGCGACCGCCGTCCACGGGGGCGACCACTTTATCTATCCCGACTGCCGCCCCGGCTTCGTCTCAGCGTTCGAGGAAATGCAGCGCCACGCGCTCGACGGCTATGCCGCGGTGCGCCTCTTCACACCCTTCGTGCATCTGCCGAAATCGGCGATCGTCACGGCGGGCGCGAAGCATGGCACGCCATTTGCCGAAACCTGGTCCTGCTACAAGGGGGCCGAGACCCATTGCGGCCGCTGCGGCACCTGCGTCGAGCGGCGCGAGGCGTTCCACCTCGCCGGTGTCGCGGACCCCACGACCTACGCCGATCCCGATTTCTGGAAAGCCGCGGTCGCGGCGGCAGGGCGCTGATGTACAGGATCACCAAGGAATTCGCCTTCTCGGCCTCGCACCAGCTGAAGCACCTGCCCGGGGACCATCCCTGCGCGCGGCTTCATGGCCACAATTACGTCGTCGAGGTCGAGCTTGCCGCGGCCGAGCTGGATGCGAACGGCTTCGTGCGCGACTACCGCGAGCTGGCACCCCTGAAGGCGCATATCGACGAGACCCTCGACCACCGCCATCTCAACGATGTCTTCGGCGACGACCGCGTGACCTCGGAACACATCGCGCGCGTGCTGTACGACTGGTGCAAAGCGCGCTGGCCGGAAGTCAGCGCCGTCCGGGTGAGCGAGACACCGAAGACCTGGGCCGAGTACCGGCCGTGACCTTGCGCATCGCAGAGATCTTCGGCCCGACCATCCAGGGCGAAGGCGCGCTGATCGGCGCGCCAACGGTCTTCGTCCGCGCCGGCGGCTGCGATTACCGTTGTGCCTGGTGCGACAGCCTCCACGCGGTCGAGAGCCGGTTCCGGCATGAGTGGACACCGATGACGGCGGCGGAAGTCTGGGCGCGGGTGACCGCGCTTTCGGGCGGCCGGCCGCTCACGGTCTCACTCTCGGGCGGCAATCCGGCGATCCAGGATTTTGCGCCACTGATCACGATGGGCAAGGCCGAAGGCTACCGCTTCGCGCTGGAGACGCAGGGCTCGGTCGCACAGGACTGGTTCGCCGCACTCGACATGCTGATCCTCAGCCCCAAGCCGCCCTCGTCCGGCGAGGTGGTGGACTGGGTGCGGTTCGATGCCTGCGTGACGGCCGCGGACACGGCCGCCGCGGCGATGAAGATCGTGGTTTTCGACGAGGCCGACTATCTCTGGGCCCGCGAGGCTGCGGATCGTTATCCCGACTTGCCGCTCTATCTCCAGCCCGGCAACCACACCCCGCCCCCGCCGGAGGAGCAGGATGCCGTCATCGACATGGACGGGGTTCTTGCGCGGATGGAGTGGCTGGTGGAGCGGACGCTCGCCGACGGATGGTTCCGCCCGCGCATCCTGCCACAGCTGCATGTGCTGATCTGGGGCAACAAGCGCGGCGTCTGACCCCCGGCAACACGCCGACCGCCACCAAGGGCGCCACAAAAATCTTCAAAGATTTTTGCCAAGAAAATTCCAATTTCCTTGGCCCTCGCAGGAGCAGTTCCGCTCAGTGAAGCCGGAACTCGCCGACGACGTTTCGCCACTCGCCGGGCCCGATCAGCTTGCGGTGGCAAAACCGCACCGAATGCAGCGGCCCCTCAATCTTCTCCTGCCAGAATTCGATGAACCGAAACAGCTCCGGGTAATCCGGGGCGAGGTCATATTCCTGCCAGATGAAGCTGTTGAGTACATGCCGGTAGTCCGGCATCCGGTAGTAAAGTTCCGCCGTCGTGAGCCCGTAGCCCTTCAGCATCAGCTCCGTTTCGGCGCCCGGTTCGCTCGCGCGCATGGTTGCCTCCGTCACTGCCTTCCGACACCATGCTACACGACTCGCGGTTAACGACAATGAAAACAATATGTTATGATTGTGTTACCAGCACGGTCCGAAACCGGGCGCGCCGCCATTGCACCCAATGGATGGCATGGAGTATAGTCTCGCGCAACAATATCTAGGCCGATCGCACGGCGACAAGAAAAAGGGCGAGCATCCGTGAACGACACGCCGGAAACTCCTGAAAACGCAGATGGATTCCCGAAGCGCCCCTCTTACGACGGCCCCTCGGTCGACATCGCGGAGGAGATGAAGACCGCCTATCTCGACTACGCGATGAGCGTAATCGTGAGCCGCGCGATTCCGGACCTGCGAGACGGGCTTAAACCGGTACACCGACGCATCCTCTACGCGATGCACGAGACCGGCAACACGCACGACAAGCCCTACCGCAAGTCCGCCCGCCCCGTCGGCGACGTGATGGGTAAATACCACCCGCATGGCGACGCGGCGATCTACGACGCGCTGGTGCGGATGGCGCAGGATTTCTCCATGTCGCTGCCGCTTCTCGACGGCCAGGGCAACTTCGGCTCCATGGACGGCGACAACGCGGCGGCCATGCGCTACACGGAGGTCCGCATGGACAAGCCCGCCGCCTCGCTTCTCGCCGATATCGAGAAGGAGACGGTGGATTTCCAGGACAACTACGACGGCAAGGACAAGGAACCGACGGTCCTGCCGGCGCGCTTCCCCAACATGCTCGTCAACGGCGCGGGCGGCATCGCGGTCGGCATGGCGACCAACATCCCGCCGCATAATCTCGGCGAGGTCATAGACGGCACGCTGGCGCTGATCGAGAACCCGGACCTGTCGATGGAAGCGTTGATGGAGATCATCCCGGCGCCGGACTTCCCGACCGGCGGCATGATCCTCGGGCGCTCGGGCGCGCGGAAAGCCTATCTGGAGGGTCGCGGCTCGGTCATCGTCCGCGCCAAGACCCGCGTCGAGGAAATCAGGAAAGACCGCTACGCCATTGTTCTTGATGAGATTCCCTACCAGGTCAACAAGGCCTCGATGATCGAGAAGATCGCCGAGATGGTCCGCGACAAGAAGATCGAGGGCATCGCCCATGTCCAGGACGAGAGCGACCGCGTCGGCGTCCGGGTGGTGATCGAGCTCAAGCGCGATTCCACGCCGGAAGTGGTGCTGAACCAGCTCTTCCGCTTCACGCCGATGCAGACCTCGTTCGGCTGCAACATGCTTGCCCTGAACGGCGGCCGCCCAGAAACGCTGAACTTGCGTGATTTCCTCACGCATTTCATCAGCTTCCGCGAGGAAGTTGTGGCGCGCCGCACCGCCTATGAGCTCCGGAAGGCGCGCGAGCGCAGCCATATTCTCTGCGGCCTCGCGGTTGCCGTTTCGAATGTCGACGAGGTCGTCGCGACGATCCGTAGTTCGGCGGACCCGGCGGAGGCGCGCGAAAAGCTGATGACACGGCGCTGGCCGGCGCATGAGATCGTCGAATACATCCGCCTGATCGACGATCCCACCCACCCAATAAACGAGGACGGGACCTACAACCTCTCCGAAACTCAGGCCCGCGCGATCCTCGACCTGCGTCTTCAGCGCCTGACCGCGATGGGCGTGATGGAAGTCACCGACGAGCTTCAGGAACTCGCCGCAAAGATCCGGGATTATTTGGATATCCTGGGGTCGCGCGAACGGATCATGGCGATCATCTCGGACGAGTTGCGCGAAGTGAAGGAGGCTTTCGCCGTCCCCCGTCGCACCGAGATCGTCGACTGGGCCGGCGACATGGACGACGAGGACCTGATCGAGCGCGAGGACATGGTCGTGACGATCACCTCCGGCGGCTACATCAAGCGCACGCCCTTGGCCGATTTCCGCGCCCAGCGACGCGGCGGCAAGGGCCTCAGCGGCATGGCCACGAAGGAGGATGACGTCGTCACCACCCTCTTCGTCGCCAACACGCATACCCAACTTCTGTTCTTCACCACCGACGGCATGGTCTACAAACTCAAGACCTGGCGGCTTCCCCTGGGCGGCCGCACTGCCAAGGGCAAGGCGATCATCAACATCCTGCCGATCCCGGTGGGCGTCTCGATCGCGGCGATCATGCCCGTCGACGTGCCCGAGGAGGAATGGGAAGCCCTGCAGATCTTCTTCGCAACGTCCGAGGGCGACGTCCGCCGGAACGCGCTCTCCGACTTCACCAATGTCATGCGCAACGGCAAAATCGCGATGAAGCTTCCCGATGAAGTTTCCCTCGTAAATGCCCGTATCTGCGATGAAAACGACGACGTCATGTTGGTGACGGCGCTCGGTCGCGCGATCCGCTTCCCGACCACCGAGGTCCGCGTCTTCAAGGGCCGCGACTCCACGGGCGTGCGCGGCATCCGCCTTGCCGCCGGCGACAGCGTCGTCTCGATGTCGATCATCCGCCATTTCGAGGCCGACCCGGCCGAACGCGCCGCCTATCTGAAGCAGCGCCGCCTGATGGCAGGCACGCCCGACGACGAGGTCGAGGAGGACGACGAGGAAGCCGTGGCCGGGGGCCAGCTCTCGCCCGAACGCTATGCCGCGATGTCGGCGGCCGAAGACCTGATCCTGACCATCACCGCCACGGGCCTCGGGAAGCTCTCGTCGTCGCACGACTATCCGGTGCGTGGGCGCGGCGGCCAGGGCGTCAAGGCGATCTCGTCCGGTTCGCGCGGCGGTACGCTGGTGGCCTGCTTCCCGGTCGAGACCGACGACCAGATCATGCTCGCCACCTCGACCGGCCAGTCGATCCGCTGCCCGATCGAGGGCATCAGCTTCCGCTCGCGCTCGGCCGGGGGCGTCAAGGTCTTCGACACGGCAAAGGGCGAGGAAGTCGTCTCGGTCGCACGAATCGCCGATCAGGGCGAGGAGGACGACGCGGCGGAGTGATCCGCCGCCCCGAACGCCGGCGGGCCGGATGCCGCGCGTCTGTTCCGGTCCCGGCTGTCCCGCCCGAAACCGTTCCGGCATCCGTCACGCCCCGCCCCGGCGCCAGCACATTGCCGCCGATCTTCCGTACATCCGCCACATTTGAGCGGAAATCTGCCTACATTGAGGACGAGTCGGGAGAATGTCATGAGCCTGCCAGAAATCTTCACCCAGCCCAGCGGGCTCGTCTCGTGGCTTCCCTCATGGCTACGTTTTCGTTCCGTAAAACTCGACGAGATGGATTCGGAAGACGACGCCGCCGAGGATCACCGCACCGCAGTCGAGCAAGACTATCTGCGCGACATCGATATCGAGGTGGACTTCTGACGGGCGCGCCACCAAGCGTCCCAATTCCACGAGGTCGAACCGAGGGACTACCCCTGTCGGGTATCCCGTTTCAGCCAGCCCGGCGTATCGGGCCCTGACGTGATCGGGCCCGAAAACAAGGCCCTCCCCGCACCACCGAAACGCGCATGAAGTTCGGGCCATGCACGGAAGGGATGTGCCTTTCCTGCACCGCCCACGGCAACTTTCTCCGCTCCGGTTGCCGAGGCCCGCGCCACATGAGACGGATGGCGAAGGCAGGTTTATACCCATAATTCAGAACCATGGAGCAAAAGATGAAATTCCTTGCCACGCTCGCAGCAATCGCGAGCGCCCTTGCATTTTCCTCTGCCCAGGCCGTCGAGGTCACGGGCGGCGATGTCGCCTTCGGCTATTCCACGTACACGGATGACACCGACGTTTCGAAGTTCGCCGTGACCGGCGCCGTCGAGATCGGCTTCACTCCGAACCTCGCGCTGCAGTTCGACGCTGGCGCGCATGCCTTCAATCTCATCGACGAGACCGGGACCAACCTCACGCTTCATGGCATCTACCACGCCAACGAGCAGGTCTCGTTCGGCGGCTTCTATGGCAATGACAGGCTCTTCGGCGACAATCAGGATTTCTATGGGCTCGAGACGGGCTTCGAAGCCGGCGCCGCCAATGGCGAGCTCTATATCGCGCATGCCGAAGACTCCGGATTCGATGTCAACATCACCGGCCTTTCCGGCAGCTACGGCTTCGATCACGGCTTCACGCTGGGCGGCTCGCTCCAGTATGCCGATTTCGACGGCGGCCTCGATGTCACCCGGCTCGGCGCGACCGGCACATACACCGTCAACCCGGCCTTCGACGTCTATGCGGAACTCGGGACCGTCAAGGCCAGCGCCTTCGGATTCTCCAACAGCGAGCCCTATTTCGGCATCGGCGCGGCGATGACCTTCGGCGCCGACCGTGGCGCGACATTCGGCCGCCGCGGCCTGTTCGAACTGCTTCCGGGCCTCTGATCCCAAATGCCCCCACCGCCAACCGGCGACGGGGGCGTGACCTCCGGCTTCCGATCCGGCCTGTGCACATTAGCACATATTATGTTTTCAAAACGTCATTCTCTTTAACATTCGCACAGTCTAGATTTTCTTCAACGCCGCATCCCGGCCGATTGGAGACAGATCATGACCGACCACCGCCCCCTCGCTTCGCTCCTTGCCCGCATCCTGCTGAGCGTCATCTTCATCACCGCCGGCTATGGAAAGCTTGGCGACGTCGCCGGCTTCGCCGGCTACATGCAATCCGGAGGTGTGCCCGCCTTCCTCGCCTGGCCGGTCATTGGGCTCGAACTTCTTGGCGGCCTCGCGATCCTCGCCGGGTTCCAGACCCGCCTCGCGGCACTGGCGCTGGCCGGGTTCAGCATCGTTGCGGCCGTGCTCTTCCACTACGTTCCCGCCGATCAGATGCAGATGATCATGTTCATGAAGAATCTCGGCCTCGCCGGCGGGTTAGTGATGCTCGCCGCCCATGGCGCCGGCGCCTGGTCGGTCGATGCGCTGATGTCAAGCCGCAAGGCAATCGCCTGAACCAAGCGATTTCGAGGTTTCCGGGGGCAGCCATGCGGCTGCCCCTTTTCCTTCGCGCGCAATCGGCCTAAATCCCCGCCATGGTCGAGACACTTCACATCGTCGGCGGCGGCATGGCCGGATCCGAAGCGGCATGGCAGGCGGCAAGCCTCGGCGTGCCGGTCACCCTCCACGAGATGCGGCCGAAGGTCGGCACCTTCGCCCACCGGACCGGGATGCTGGCCGAGATGGTTTGCTCCAACTCGTTCCGCTCGGACGACGACGAACGGAACGCCGTCGGCCTCCTGCACTGGGAGATGCGCGCGGCCGGCGGATTGATCATGGAAATGGCCGACCACCACCGCCTTCCCGCGGGCGGCGCGCTCGCGGTCGACCGCGATCCCTTCGCCGAAAGCGTCACCGGGCGGCTCCGCGACCATCCGCTGATTACCGTTTCCGAAGAGGAGGTTGCAGAGCTTCCCTCATCCGGAAAATGGATCATCGCCACCGGCCCCCTCACTTCCGGCCGGCTGGCCGAGGCGATCCGCGCCGAGACCGGGGCCGAGGCGCTCGCCTTCTTCGACGCGATCGCGCCGATCGTCTATGCCGAGAGCGTCGACATGTCGGTCGCCTGGATGCAGTCGCGCTACGACAAGGGCGAGACCGAGGACGAGCGCACCGCCTACATGAACTGCCCGATGTCGCGGGACCAGTACGAGGCCTTCATCGACGCGCTTCTCGCCGCCGACAAGACCGAGTTCCACGAGGGCGAGACGGCCAGCTATTTCGACGGCTGCCTGCCGATTGAGGTCATGGCCGAACGCGGCCGCGAGACCTTGCGGTTCGGGCCAATGAAGCCGGTGGGGTTGACGAACGCGCATCGCCCCGAGGTGAAGCCCTATGCCGTCGTGCAGCTGCGCCGAGACAACGCGCTCGGCACACTCTACAATATCGTCGGCTTCCAGACCAAGATGAAGTACGGCGCCCAAACAGATGTTTTCAAACGCATACCTGGCCTTGAAAACGCGAGATTCGCGCGTCTCGGCGGGATCCACCGCAACACCTTCATCAACTCGCCGACGCTGCTCGACGCGCGGATGCGACTGAAGTCGCGACCGCATATCCGCTTCGCCGGCCAGATCACCGGCGTCGAGGGCTATGTGGAAAGCGCGGCGATGGGTCTTCTCGCCGGCCGCATGGCGGCGGCGGAGATCCTCGGACGCGATCTTCCGCCACCCGCGCCGGACACCGCGATGGGCGCGCTCGTCACCCACATCACCGGCGGGGCGGAGGCGAAGACCTTCCAGCCGATGAACGTGAACTTCGGCCTCTTCCCGCCGATAGAGGCCAAGGGTGGGCGCCGCGGCCGCAAGGACCGCTACAAGGCCTATACCGACCGGGCGAAAACCGCTTTCCGGAATTGGCTTGACGGCCAAGACTGATGCGCACCCGCTTCGCGCCCTCTCCGACCGGCCCCCTGCATCTCGGCCATGCCTACTCCGCCATCCTCGCCCATGACATGGCGCGGGCGGCGGGCGGCAACTTCCTCCTCAGGACCGAGGATATCGACCGGAGCCGCGCACGCCCGGAATGGGAAGAGATGATCTACGACGACCTCCGCTGGCTCGGCCTTTCCTGGGAAACGCCGGTCATGCGCCAGTCCGAGCGGATGCACGCCTACGAGACGGCACTGGATACGCTGTGGCAAAATGATCTGCTCTATCCCTGCACATGCACTCGCCGAGACATCGACATCGCCCTCTCGGCGCCGCAGGAAGGCACCCCGGTCACAGGACCGGACGGCCCCGTCTACCCCGGCACATGCCGGGGCGAGCATTGCGGCGGCCTGCCGTGCTCCATGAGCGCGCGCGCCAGCGACAAGCACCTGCGGCTGGATATCGGCCAGACCCGCGGCTACCTCGACCACCACTTCGACGCCCCTACGGGCGGCACTTTCGGGCTGGCTTTTCTCGAGATCGGGCTGAATCGTCCCGGCGACGTGTTCACGTCAGATGAAGAGTATCGAAACCGCATCGGCGACGTCGTCCTTGCCCGCCGCGACATGGGCACCTCCTACCACCTCTCGGTGGTGATTGACGACGCCGCGCAGGGCATCACCCATGTCACCCGAGGCGAGGACCTTTTCGAGGCGACGAGGATCCATGTCCTGCTGCAACGCCTCCTTGGCCTGCCGACACCGGTCTACCACCACCACCGTCTGATCCGCGACGAATACGGCAAGCGCCTCGCCAAACGCGACGATGCCCGCGCGATCCGTACTTATCGCGACGATGGCGCCAGCCCCGGGGACATCCGCCGCATGGTCGGACTCGCCTGAGCGCGTCCCGTCATCTTGCCCGAAATAGTCCCGCCGGAGACATCCGGGCCCGGTTCAGGCCTCGGGCGTCATCAACTCCGTCTCCGCCCCGTCCCGGATCCCGGTATAGAAGCACGAGCGGCGATTGGTATGGCAGGCCGGTCCCGCCTGCTCGACCAGCACCAGCAGGCAATCGCGGTCGCAGTCGAGCCGCATCTCGACAAGCCGCTGCACGTGACCCGAGCTCTCGCCCTTCACCCAGAAGGCCCGGCGCGAGCGCGACCAATAGGTCACGCGCCCCGTCTCCAGCGTCCTTGCCACTGCCTCGGCGTTCATCCAGGCCAGCATCAGGACCTCGCCCGAGCGATGATCCTGCGCGATCGCCGGGATCAGGCCACGGCCGTCATAGACCAGGGTTGCGGGATCGAAACGCATCGTGCCACCTTTGCAATGCCTGCCGTTCGGCCTATCTAGGGGGGAACGCCGCCCGAGGAAAGCCCGAGTACGCCCATGAGCGACACCGACCTGATCAAGCTCTATTCCCAGCGCATCCTCGCCCTCGCGGCCGACATTCCCCACATGCGGCGCCTCGAGTCCCCGACCGCGACCGTGCGCAAGCGCTCGCCGCTTTGCGGCTCCACCGTTACGGTCGATATCGTCGTCCGCGACGGCCGGATTACCGATTACGGCCAGGACGTGAAGGCCTGTGCGCTCGGCCAGGCCTCGGCCGCCCTCTCGGGTGCGGCGATGATCGGCCGTACACGGGCCGAGGTCGAGCGCGCCCGCGATGAACTGCGGGCGATGCTGAAGGATGGCGGCCCGGCCCCGTCCGACCCGTTTACCGGCTACGAGGCCCTCTTGCCCGCGCGCGACTTCAAGAACCGCCATGCCTCTATCCTGCTGGCACTCGAGGCCACGGCTGAGGCGATGGCCCAGGCCGAGGCGGCTGCCTGACCGAGGAAGAGTCAATGAGACGCGGTTCGGCCGGGCGCCAAGAAAATTTGAATTTTCTTGGCAAAAATCCTTGAGGATTTTTGCGCCGTAGGCCGGCCTTCCGCAAAAAAAACCGCCGCAATCCTCACGGATGCGGCGGCAGGAGGCGATTTCCGGTGTCCGGGCGCGTGGGCTTGGGGAGCCGCGGGGTTGGGGACAGGCGCGTTTCCGGGCGGAGAACCGCGAGGCAGTAACAGGTCAGATCAAACTGGGCAGGTGCAGCCCGACAAGCAGCATCACCACGAGCGAGCACAGGCCCGCCATGTCCTGAACCAGCGTTCCGCGGGCGCGCATCAGGACGGATTTCAGATCGGTCTTCATCGGGCAACTCCCTCGAATGCGTCTATGTTGCCTATTTGTTCTCACATTGCGTTCGCGATGTAAAGAACTTTTTAGGAACATTCAAGAACGCATGAAGAACTACCCTTAACCGACCGTGATGAGTCTGATCGCGCGGTCCTGCTCCATCAGCCACAAGAGCACCCGCGCCGCCTGGCCGCGCGGCGAGGTCAGGCCCGGATCGTCGTGCAAGAGCTTGCGCGCATCGCTCTGCGCCACCGCCATCAACGCCGCCTGGCGTTCGAGATCGGCGATGCGGAACTTCGGCAGGCCGGATTGCGCGGTGCCGATAAGGTCGCCCGCGCCGCGCATCGCGAGGTCCTCCTCGGCGATGCGGAACCCGTCTTCTGTCTCGCGCAGGATCGAGAGGCGTCGCTCGGCTCCCTCGCCCAGGGGCGGCTGGTACATCAGGAGACAGGTCGATTCGGCCGATCCGCGCCCGACCCGGCCCCGGAGCTGGTGAAGCTGGGCGAGGCCGAAGATCTCGGCCCGCTCGATCACCATGATCGACGCGTTCGGGACGTTCACGCCGACTTCGATCACCGTGGTCGCGACGAGCACCTTGGTCCGACCGGCGACGAAATCGGCCATCGCGGCATCCTTGTCCGCCGCCGCCATCTGGCCGTGGACGAGCCCCACGACGGCTTCCCCGAAAGCGGCGCGCAGGATCTTGAACCGTTCCTCGGCGGAGGTGAGATCGACGACTTCGCTCTCCTCCACGAGCGGGCAGACCCAGTAGGCCTGCCGTCCCTCGGCCACCGCCTGCCGCAGATGGCCGACCACCTCGTCGTACCGCCCTGCCGAGACCAGCGCGGTCTTCACCGGTTTGCGTCCCGGCGGCTTCTCGTCAAGCACCGAGACATCCATGTCACCGTACTGCGCGAGGCTCAGCGACCGCGGGATCGGCGTCGCGGTCATCACCAGCACATCCGCCGTCAACCCCTTGGCGCCCAGTTCCATCCGCTGGGCGACGCCGAAACGGTGCTGCTCGTCGACGATGGCGAGGCGGAGGTCGTGGAACGCGACATCCTTCTGGAACACCGCATGGGTGCCGACGAGGATCTGGATTCGCCCCTCGACCAGGGCCGCGAGTTTCGCCGCGCGTTCCGCGCCCTTGTCGCGGCCGGTCAGGATCTCCAGCACCACGCCCGCATCCTCGGCCAGGGGGCGCAGGCCCTCCAGATGCTGGCGCGCGAGGATCTCGGTCGGGGCCATCATCACCCCCTGCCCGCCCGCCTCGACAGCGACGAGAAGCGCCATGAACGCCACCAGCGTCTTGCCCGAGCCGACATCGCCCTGCAGGAGCCGGCTCATCCGCTTGTCGGAGCCCATGTCCGCAGCGATCTCGCGGAATGCCCGCTCCTGCGCACCCGTAGGCTGGTAGGGCAGCGCGGCCAGCACCTTGAGCTGGTAACGGCCGGTCGCGTGGCTCGCCCGGCCCTTCCCGCGCCGCAGCGAGGCGCGGGCGAGCGCGAGCGTGAGCTGGTGCGCGAAAAGTTCGTCATAGCCGAGCCGCTGCCGTGCCGGCGCCTCGGGTATGAGGTCGGCCAGATGTGACGGTGCATGCGCGGCGCGAACCGCGGCAGCCCAACCGGGCCAGCCCTCGCGCGCCTTCAGCGCCGGATCGATCCAGTCGGCCAGCTCCGGCAACCGCGCCAGAGCCGCGGCGACGGACTTCTGCATCAGGCGCTGGGTGACGCCCGCGGTCAGCGGATAGACCGGCTCGAACGCCGGCAGTTCGCCCGCCTCCTCGGGGCGCAGGACGTGGTCAGGATGGACGATCTGGGCGATCCCGTCGAAAATCTCGGCCTTGCCCGAGACGATCCTACGCTGCCCTGTCGGCAGCTGCTTTTGCAGGAAGTCTCCGCGAGCATGGAAGAAGACGAGCTGGAACTCCGTCTCGGCGTCGCGGACGAAGACTTTGGCCGGCGCTCCCTTGCGACGCACCGGGACATGGGCACCGACCTCGACCTCGACCGTCACCACCGCCGGTAGCTGTGCGGCACGGATCGTCGGCAGGAGGCGCCGGTCGACCCCGGAATGGGGCAGAGTGAAGAGGAGGTCGCGCGGCTTTTCGACTCCCATCTGCGCGAAATGCTTCGCGGTCTTGGCGCCGACGCCCTCGAGCGTCTCCAGCTCGGCAAAGAGCGGAAAGAGGACGGCCGGACGGCTCATGAGCCGATGAGCCTCAGCCAGGCGTCCTCGTCGATCATCTCGATACCCAAGGCCTCGGCCTGTTTCGCCTTCGACCCCGCGCCGGGTCCGGCGACGACGAGGTCGGTCTTGGCCGAGACCGAACCCGCGACCTTGGCCCCCATCGCCTCCGCCCGCGCCTTTGCCTCGGCGCGGGTCATCTTCTCGAGCGTGCCGGTGAAGACCACGGTCTTTCCTGCGACCGGGCTGCCCTCGGTCTGCGGCCGCGCAGCCTCCTGAACCTCGAGCTCGGCGACGAGACGGTCGATCGAGGCCCGTTCAGCGTCCTGGTGAAAGGCATTGACGACCGACGCCGCGAGCACGCCGCCGACCCCGTCGATCGCGATGAGGTCGGCCCATTCCGGCCCCTCACCGATCCGTGCCTCGGTCATCGCGGCCTCGAAGGCCGCCCAGGTGCCGTAGTGCCGCGCGAGGAGCTTTGCAGCACTTTCACCCACATGGCGGATGCCGAGCGCGAAGATCAGCCGATCCAGCGGGATTTTCCGCCGTTCTTCAATGGCCTGGAAGAGATTGCTCACCGACTTCTCGCCAAAGCCGTCGCGGTTCCTGAGCTTGGCGAGATTGGCCGCGTCGCGCTTGGCCAGCGTGAAGATATCTGCAGGCTCACGGATCGGGAGCGTGGGGTCGGCGTAGAACATCTCGACCTGCCTGACGCCCAGGCCCTCGATGTCGAACGCCCCGCGCGAGACGAAATGCTTCAGTTTTTCAACGGCCTGCGCAGGGCATATGAGACCGCCCGTGCAGCGACGAACCGCGTCGCCCTCCTCGCGTACCGCCTCCGATCCACATTCGGGGCAGGTTGTCGGAAAGTCGTAGGGTACGGCGTCGATGGGACGTTTCGACAGATCGACATCGGCGATCTTCGGAATCACGTCACCGGCGCGGTAGACCTGGACCCAGTCGCCGACGCGTATGTCCTTTGCCTCCCGGATCGGATTGCCCTTGGCGTCGCGCCCGGCGATGTAATCTTCATTGTGCAGGGTCGCGTTCGAAACGACGACACCACCAACGGTGACAGGGGTCAGCCGCGCGACGGGCGAGAGCGCGCCGGTGCGGCCGACCTGGATGTCGATCGCCTCGAGACGGGTCCAGGCAAGTTCGGCAGGGAACTTGTGGGCGATGGCCCAGCGTGGGGTCGTGGAGCGGAAGCCGAGACGGCGTTGCAGCGCGAGGTCGTCGACCTTGTAGACGACGCCGTCGATGTCGTAGCCGAGTGTCGCGCGCTTCTGCTCGATCTCGCGATAGGCGTCCAGAAGCGCGTCGGGCCCCTCGCATCGCCGGGTCAGCGGGTTGGTGGCGAAACCGAGCGCCGCAAGGCGGTGAATCGCGTCCGTCTGGGTCTCCGCCAGCGGTTCGGAATGCGCCCCCCAGGCATAGGCGAAGAACCGCAAGGGCCGCGCGGCGGTGATCGTGGCGTCGAGTTGGCGCAAGGATCCGGCGGCGGCGTTGCGCGGATTGGCGAAGGTCTTGCCCCCGGTCTCGGCCTGGCGCGCATTGAGTGCCGCGAAGTCGGCATGGCTCATGTAGACCTCGCCGCGCACTTCGAGGAGGTCGGGCGCGCCGGCGATCCCATCGGGAATATCTCCGATCGTGAGCGCGTTCCCGGTCACGTTCTCGCCGGTCTCGCCGTCGCCGCGGGTCGCAGCCTGCACCAACCTGCCGCCCTCGTAGCGCAGCGAAAGCGACAGACCGTCGATCTTCGGCTCCGCCGTATAGGCAAGCCGGGCATCAGCCCCGAGGTTCAGATACTTGCGGATCCGGTCGTCAAACTCGGCGATCTCCTCGGCCGCGAAGGCGTTCTCGAGGCTGAGCATGCGGACCGCATGGCGGACCTTCGCGAAGGTCTCGGAGGGCGCCGCGCCGATCTGTGCCGTGGGGCTTCCGGCGCTGCCGAGGTCGGGAAAACGCGCCTCGATCGCCAGGAGCCGCTGTTTCATCGCGTCGAATTCGGCGTCCGATATCTCCGGCGCGTCCTCGGCGTGGTAGGCGCGGTTGGCCCGCGCGACCGCATCGGCCAGTCGCCGCCATTCGGCCGCCGCGGCGTTGGCGCCAAGCGCCTCGACCGGCATTTCGGCGCCACCGCCGCCACGCCCCGCGTCAGCAGAAGATCGCTTCCCGGCCGTCATCCACACCCCTCCCCGAACCGTTCCCGCAAGTGTTAGGGTGCCGGCCCGTAGAGGTCCAGTCCTTGCCGCGGCCGAAGACTCCGGCGCGCAGGCCGGTCTGTCAGGCGCCGACGGCGAGCTTTCGGCCCGCTTCGGTCGGCGCGGGTTCCCTCAGCACATAGCCGCGTCCCCAGACCGTCTCGATATAGTTTTCTCCCCCGGTGGCCTCCGCGAGCTTTTTTCTCAGCTTGCAGATGAAGACGTCGATGATCTTCAATTCCGGCTCGTCCATGCCGCCGTAGAGATGGTTGAGGAACATCTCCTTCGTCAGGGTCGTACCCTTGCGGAGCGAGAGAAGCTCCAGCATCTGGTATTCCTTGCCCGTCAGATGCACCGTCTGCCCCTCGACCTCGACGGTCTTGGCGTCGAGATTGACGCCGATCTTGCCGGTGCGGATGATCGACTGCGCGTGGCCCTTGGACCGGCGGATGATCGCGTGGATGCGGGCGACAAGCTCCTCGCGGTGGAAGGGCTTGGTCATGTAGTCGTCGGCACCGAATCCGAAGCCCCGGATCTTGTTCTCGGTATCGTCGGCACCGGTGAGGATCAGGATCGGCGTATCGACCTTCGCCAGGCGAAGTTGGCGCAGCACCTCGTGCCCGTTCATGTCAGGCAGGTTCAGATCGAGCAGGATCAGGTCGTAGTCGTAGAGCTTCGCCAGGTCGATCCCCTCTTCGCCAAGATCCGTACAATAGACGTTGAGGTTGGCATGGGTCAGCATCAGTTCGATGCTGCGCGACGTGGTCGGGTCATCCTCCACCAACAGGATTCGCATCAGGCGTACTCCGCTTTAATCCTTCGATCACCGAAACTCTGGCGCAGAATGGTTAACTGCGCGTTACTGTGGAGCCCTGATCCGATCTATCAACTTAAAGTTGACGGTATTTCTGGATCGCCGTGACTTTCAAGCCCTTTTCTCCGTGACGCTCCACCGCGGCGCGCCACAATTCAAACTCCTCCTCACTGAGCTGGTAGCGTTCCAGCGCCTCCTTAAGCGGCAACAGGCCGTAGCCGACTGCCTTGACCACCCTGGCCTTTCGGCTCGCGACCCAGCGCCGGGTCTCGGGCGGCGGCAGGTCCGCCCGCGTCAGTACCGTGCCATCCGGCAAGTTTACGGCCCTTGGCCCGTCTATCTTCTTCAGGAACATGTCTCACCCCTCGGTCTTCACCCGCCACAAGCCTGTGCCCACGGGCTTAACGCGCGGTGAAACCGTGACTTGAGAGTATCGAGGATTTTCCTATATTCCTCCCGACCTCCGGAGGCGCCATGGCACTTGACACACACCACTTGAACTCGCTCGGCCTGCCGAAGCGCCCCGCCGACACGCGGGTCGTGGTCGCCATGTCAGGCGGCGTCGACAGTTCCGTCGTCGCCGCGATGCTGGCCGAGGAAGGTTACGACGTGGTCGGCGTGACGCTGCAGCTCTATGACCACGGAGCCGCACTCGCCCGGAAGGGCGCCTGCTGCGCGGGTCAGGACATCCACGACGCCCGTCGCGTTGCCGAGGCGATGGGTTTCCCGCATTATGTGCTCGATTACGAGAACATGTTCCGCGAGGCAGTGATCGACGAATTCGCCGACGCCTACCTCGCCGGGGCGACGCCGGTGCCCTGCATCCGTTGCAACGAGCGGGTGAAGTTCAAGGATCTCCTGGCGACCGCGAAGGATCTCGATGCCGACTGCATGGCGACCGGGCATTACATCCAGCGTAAACTAGGGCCGAACGGACCGGAACTGCACGCCGCGGCCGATCCGAACCGCGACCAGTCCTATTTCCTGTTCTCGACCACGCCAGAGCAGCTCGCCTATCTGCGCTTTCCGCTCGGCCATCTCGCCTCCAAGGCCGAGACCCGGGCGCTCGCCGCGAAATACGGGCTTTCCGTCGCGGACAAGCCCGACAGCCAGGACATCTGCTTCGTGCCGAACGGCAACTACGCGAGCGTGATCGAAAAGCTGCGCCCCGGCGCGGCCGATCCGGGCGAGATCGTCGATATGGAGGGCAATGTCCTCGGCGAGCACCGGGGCGTGATCCATTACACGATCGGCCAGCGCCGCGGCCTCGGAATCGGCGGGCTTGCCGACCCGCTTTATGTGGTCAAGCTCGACCCCGAAGCGCGCCATGTGGTTGTCGGCCCGAAGGAGGCGCTCGCCACCCGCGTCGTGCCGGTGCGCGAGATCAACTGGCTCGGCGACGGCGCCTTCGAGGGCGCCGGCGAACGGGCCGTCAATGTCCGCATCCGCTCCACTCGGCCACCTCGGCCAGCGGTGATCCGGCCGCTGTCTGCGACCGAGGCGGCGGTGGAACTCCTCGACCCTGAGGAAGGCGTCAGCCCAGGCCAGGCCTGCGTCTTCTACGAACCGGGCACGAGCCGCATCCTTGGCGGCGGCTGGATCTGGCGCGGCGCCTGACACCCTTGATCTTGTTCGAGTTATCCCCCGTGAAACGCCCCGCACCCGCCGTGGGTGCGTCCGGCAGCGATACCCGGAGAAAGAAGAAAGAATGGCCTCAGAGATGCGCGAGGACCGAGCGCGCGGCGCGCAGACCCGGCGCCTCCCCGCCCCGGCCGAGGAGATCCATCGTCGCGTCCATCGCCGCGAGTTGCGCGGCTCGGGCTTCATCGTCGTCGATCAGCCGGCCGAGCGCATTGGCGATCGGGCCGGGCTGACAGGCGGGACCCAGGAACTCCGGGATCGCCCGGGTCTCGGTCACGATGTTGACGAGCGTCGCCGTGTCGATGAGTGCGGCGCGTTTCATCATCCACCAGGTCAAGCGGTTGAAGTCATACGCGATCACCATCGGCACCCGGTTTGCCGCGAGTTCGAGACTGACCGTGCCGGAAGCCGCGAGCGCGAGATCGGCGGCCGCGAAGGCCGCGCGCTTGTCGGCGGTCTCATCGAGGACCAGCGGAACGACCTTCCAGCGCGCCGCCATCTCGCGCACGAGGGCGGCAACGCCGCGCACCGTCGGGATCGCCACGCGCAAGGCTGGCTCGCGGTCCCGGAGCCGGGCAATCGCCTCCTCGAAACGCGGGGCGAGCCGGCTGACCTCGCCGCGCCGCGAGCCGGGCAGGCACAGAAGAAGCGGCTGCTCGGGGCCGATCATGTGGGTTTCGCGGAACTTCGCCGCAGCGTCGGCCGGCGCGACCGGCTCGGCGACGACCGGGTGGCCGACGAAGTCGCAGGTCATCCCGGCGGCTTCCATGTAGGGTGGTTCGAACGGAAAGAGCGCCAGCACATGATCGACGATGGGCGCCATCGCCGCAGCGCGCCCCGGCCGCCAGGCCCAGACCGTGGGCGCCACATAGTGCATGGTCCGGATGTCCGGGTTGGCGGCACGCGCGGCCCTGACGACCCGGAGGCAGAAATCCGGGCTGTCAATGGTGACGAGCGCGTCGGGCCGGATCCGGGTCACCGCTTCCGCGGTTTCGGCGATGCGGCGCTTTAGCTGGCGATACTTCGGCAGCACCTCGATCAGGCCCATGACCGAGAGATCCTCCATCGGAAACAGGCTTTCGAGGCCCTCGGTCTCCATCTTCGCGCCGCCGACGCCGTGGAACGCGACCCCCGGCGCCAGTTCCTTCAGGCCCGCCATCAGCGCGGCACCGAGCGCGTCGCCCGACGCCTCGCCGGCGACAAGGAAGATCTTCACGGCTCGCGTGCCCAGAGGAAGAGGCCCGCCGCCTCGGCCTCGGCAACCATACCCGCGCGGTCGAGGCAGATGACGCCGCCCGCCTCCCAGGCGATTCCGGCGAGACTCGCATGGGCCGCGGCACGCACCGTCGCTGGTCCGAGTGTCGGCAGGTCGATGCGTCGGTCCTGCCCGAATTTCGGCGCCTTGTAGAAGGTGCCCTTCGCTTTGGCTGGATCGCTGCGCAGCCCGGCCGCGTGGCCGGCCACGAAGGCAAGCATCGCGTCGGTACCCGGCAGCGTCTCCACCGCAAGACAGAGGCCCTGCGCCACGACAGCCCCCTGCCCCAGATCGAGTGCGGCGAGTCCGGCGACGATCTCGGCAGCGCGGGCCGCGTCCTTGCGGTCATCCTCGGACGGCGCGCCCGCGAGAAGCCCCGGCCCCGGCACGAGGTCGGGCGCGACGGCGTCGGCGCCCACCACCTCGAACTCCCACTCCTCGAAGATCGCGATCACCTCGCGCAGGAGCGCGTCATCGCCCTTCTGCATCAGGCCGAGCAGGCGTGGCACCAACGTCGCGGTCTTGGGATCGATGAGACCCGGCTCCAGCCGCGGCCGCCGGATCGCGCCGGCGAAGACCACGCGGTCCACGCCCTGATCCGCGAGCCGGTCGAGGAACGGCGCGAGCCTTTCGACCCGGAACCGCACCGGATCGGCATCTGCCAGTTCGGAGGGAAAGCCGTCCAGTTCGGCGACCACATGGTCCTGACCGCTCCGGCGCAGCGCATTCAGAAGGTGGACGGGCAGTCCGCCCTGCCCGGCGATAAGCGCGGTCTTCGTCATCTGGGCGTGAGGAACGAGCGGTCGGAGGGCCCGAGGATGAAATCGAGAACCTCCTGCACGAGCTGGCTGTCGGTGCCGCTCTCGGCGCGCGCACGCGCGGTATCGCGGAAGGTTCCCTGGCCGAGCGCCGAGACGAGATCCCGCAGCGCGGCGATATCGGCGCGGCCAGCGCCGCGGCGCTTGAGCCCCACGAGGTTTAGCCCGTCAAGCACGCCGCGCGGCCCCTGAACAAGTCCGTGCGGGATCACGTCGGCGGTGACCATCGTCACCGCGCCGATCATCGCGCCGCGGCCGATCCGGACGAACTGGTGGACGCCGGAGAGGCCGCCAACGATGACCTCGTCCTCGAGCACGCAGTGCCCGGCCAGCGCCGCATTGTTGACGAGGATGACACGGTTGCCGATCTGGCAGTCATGGGCGACATGGGCGCCCGCCATGAAAAGGCCGTCATCGCCCACCCGGGTCACGCCACCGCCACCGGCGGTGCCGGTGTTCATCGTCACATGTTCGCGGATCCGGTTGCGCGCGCCGATCACGAGCCGCGTCGCCTCGCCCTTGAACTTGAGATCCTGCGGCACCTCACCCAGCGTCGCGAAAGGGAAAATCACCGTGCCGTCACCGACCTCGGTCCGGCCGGTGATCACGGCGTGGCTCTTGACCTCGACGTCGCGACCGAGCGTCACCTCGGGGCCGATCAGGCAGAACGGGCCGATACGACACCCTTCGCCGATCGTTGCGCCGCTCTCGACAATCGCGGCCGGATGGATCTGGACGTTCGCGGCGATCGTCATCTCAGTCCCGAACGTCCAGCATTGCGGTGACCTCGGCCTCGCAGGCGAGCTGGCCCTCGACCACCGCCGCGCCGTGGAACTTCCAGATCTTGCCGCCGCCGCGCTTCACCGTCATCCTCAGCTCCATCACGTCGCCCGGCACCACCTTGCGGCGGAACTTGCAGCCGTCGATCGACATGAAATAAACCAACAGGTCGCGCCCGATCAGGTCGAGCGACACGCCCACGAGCACCGCCGCGGTCTGCGCCATCGCCTCGATGATGGTGACGCCGGGCATGATCGGGGTCTGCGGGAAATGGCCCTGAAAATGCGGCTCGTTGAAGGTGACGTTCTTGATCCCGGTGCAGGAGACGCTCGGGACGATGTCCTTGACCTTGTCGATCAGCAGGAACGGGTAGCGGTGCGGGATGATCCGCTGGATCATGTGGATATCGGCTTCGGTGATCGCTTCGCCGGTCATTATCTGTCTCCCCGCACGGCTGGACTGGTCCGGCCTTGCTAGCAACTCGGCCTTTCACTGGCAAGCGCGACCGCTCAGTTGCCGCCCTGGGCCGTACCGTCGGACCCTGGCGCGTCGGGCACCGCTTCGGGCACGGGCGCGTCGGTGCCGGCGCCGAGGTCGGCATCGACGCGCGCAATCAGCTCGTCGGTGACGTCAATCACGTCGGCGGCAAGGAAGATCGCCCGGGAATCGAGGATCACCACCGCGCCCCTTCCGCGCAACACTTCGCGCAGGGCCGGGAATGCAGCGGCGAAGAACCGCTGGCGTTCGACATCATGCAAGCGGCCGATCTCGCGCGCCTTGGCGTCCTGCGTACGGCGGATCTCCGTCACCTTGGCGTCGAAGGCATCGGCGGCAGCGCGGAATTCCTCGACCGCCATCGTCGGGCGGCGTTCCGTCAGCGCCCGCTCTTCAGCCGTCAGTTCGGCCTCGATGCGGCGGTTCTCCGCGCCGAGCTCGGTCGACGCGGCCTCGATCCGATCCGTGGCGCGCCTGCCCCAGAGCGACTCGGCGAAGAGCCGCTCCTGATCGAGCGTCAGGACAGGGCTCGCGACCGGTTCGGCAATCGCCTCCTGAGCCGGCGCGGGCTGGCCGCCCGCCGTCAGGAGCACCGCAAGAATCGCCGCCCGCAGCCCGCGCATCAGAACTGGGTCGAAACCGTCAGGTCGAAGTTCTGCTCCTGATCGTAGTTTTCCTTCTGCAGCGCCTTGGAGAAGTTGAAGCGCAGCGGGCCAAGGATCGTGTCCCAAAAGACCGAGAAGCCGATCGAGCTGCGCAGCCGCATGCTGTCGTCGATCGCACCGCCTAGCGTGTTGTCGAGCCCCCAGACCGAGCCGATATCGGCGAAGAGACCGCCGGTGATGCCGTATTCCTCCGGCAGGCCGATCGGGAATTCGGCTTCGAGCCGCGCCGCGGCGAAGAAGTTGCCGCCGAGCGCGTCCTGGTTCGGCACCGTCAGATCACGCGGGCCGTAGCCGTTCGACTCAAAGCCGCGCACCTTGCCGTTGCCGCTGAAGCGGTCGATGACGCGGCTGTCGTTGCTCTGGGTTACGACAGCGCCGCCCTCAACCTCGGCCCTGAGCGTCACTTCCTCGCGGAACGCCTTCATCTGGTAGGAGGCGAGGCCCGTCGAGGTGACGGACTGGATGTCGCCGCCAACACCCGCAAAGTCCTGATCGAAGCGCAGCGAGAACGAGCGGTTGGGATCGATTCCGCCGATCCGCGTGTCGTAGCGATAGCCGTAGCCAAGCGCCGAGGTGAGTTCGGAGCCGCGCGCCTCGTCGGCCTTCAGGAGGCTCGAGGAGTTGGGGGAGACCCTGTAGACCTTGTCGTTCGAGATCTTGTAGCGCACCTCGAAACGGCCGAGTTCGCTGACCGGAAACTCGAGCGACGGCGACATGCCGACCCGCTTGGTCGAGTAGAACGAGTTGTTGTTCTCCGAGGTGTTGTAAAAGCCGGTGAAGCGGAACCGCAGGTCACGCCCGAGAAGCCCCGGCTCGACGAATGTGAAAGAACTGTCGCGCGTATCGGCCCCGGCGGCGAGGTTGAGGCTGACGAACTGTCCGCGGCCGAGGAAGTTGTCTTCCGACAGGCCGATCCGGAAACCGACACCATCCGAAACGCTGTAGCTCGCGCCGAAGGTCAGCGAACCCGTAGGCTTTTCCTCTACGTTGACGTCGACGATGACCTGATCGGCCGCGGTTCCCGGACGGGCATCGACGTCGGCGGTCTCGAAGTAGCCAAGAGCACGGATCCGCTCGGCGCCTTGGCGGATCGCGCGCGGGTTGAACGGGTCGCCCTCGACGGTCTTGAACTGGCGCCGAATCACGCGGTCGAGCGTCGTGGCATTGCCCTCGATGTCGATCCGCTCGACGAAAACGCGCGGTCCCTTGGTCAGAGCGAAGGTCACGTCGAGCGTCTGGTTGCGCTCGTTGCGGGTGATGCGCGGCTCGATGTTCATGAAGTTGATGCCCTGACGAAGGGCGATCGCCTCCATCCGGTTGATCGTTGTGTCGATCGATACCGGCGAGTAGGTCGCGCCGGAGCGGATCTTCACGACATCGGCATAGGCGGCCGCATCGACGCCTTCATATTCGCTGACCGTGGTAATGCGGTTGAACTTGTACTGAAGCCCCTCGCGCACGTTGAAGGTCAGGAAGAAGGCATCGCGCTCTCGCGAGAACTCGCGCGCGACCGACAACACCTGGAAGTCGATATAGCCTCGCGAGCGGTAGAAGTCGGACAGGAGCTGCTTGTCGAACTCGATCCGGTCGGCCACATAGGTGTCGCGCTGGATGATGTTGCGCAGAAGACCGGCCTGCTTGGTTTCGAGAACCTGGCGAAGCCGCCGGTCGGAAAAGGCGCGGTTGCCGGTGAAGCCGAGCCGTTCCACCTCGGTCACGCGGCCTTCGCGGATCTCGAAGACGAGATCGACGCGATTGTTGCCGCGGTCGATGATCCGCGGCTCGACCCGCGCGGCGAGGCGCCCGGCCTGGGAATAGGCCTCGGTGATCGCGGCAGCGTCGGCCTCGGCCTGGGCGGCCGAGAAGACGCGGCGCGATTCGGACTTCACGACCTTTTCGAGATCCTCGTCCTTTATGCGCTTGTTGCCCTCGAAGCTGATGACGGCGATCGTCGGATTCTCGGTCACCTTGATCACGAGCGTGCTGCCCGAGGGAACAAGTTCAACGGTTGCGAACAAGCCCGAGGCGGTGAGGCGTTGCACCGCGTCGTTCAACGCGGCATCGCTGACCGCTTCGCCCTGGGCGATTCCGGCAACCTTCACGACTGTGGCCGGATCGATCAGCTGGTTGCCTTCGACCACGACATTCGAGAAGGCGTAGCTCTGCGCCAGCGCCTGACTGAAGAACAAGCCACAAGCCGCTGCGGCAGTTACCAAAAGCGTGGCCCGCACACGACTCCGCTTGCTGCCGCCGACAATTGCTCCGTCGCGCCGCTCCGCCAACATGCTCTGCTCCCGGTGTTCTTTGCCACTGTCCTCTGGCACGTCACTACCGGGAAAGGGGGGGCTTGTCAAAAGGCGCGACGCGGCCCGAAGGGGCCGCGTCGCACAATTCCGGATGCCGTGCCACGCCTCTGGCGATCAGTGCATGTAGGGGCTCTCGGGAGCGTGGAGCTGCGCAATCTCTGAGCCGATCATGGCCCCGCCCGCAAGGCCGACGACGATGGCAAGGGGAATCAGGATCCGGTCCACACCGAGCTGGTAGACCATAGAGAACCCACGGACTCCGCTTTCGATGAGTTGCATGATCAACGCCTCGCTCAAGTTCTTTCGTTGGTGAAGATCCTAGCCGCGAAATAAGGCGGCAATGGGGCGCCGCGCCAGCGGCGAACGGTCGCGGCCCCTCCGCGCCCAGTTCAGCGGCAGAAGAGGTCGTTTGAGAGGCCGAACACCATCAGCGTCAGGACCAGCGCCAGTCCCGCGGCCATCGCGATGTTCATGAACCGGTCCGAGGGCGGCCGTCCGCGCGCCCATTCATAGGCGTGGAACACCAGGTGCCCGCCATCGAGGACCGGGATCGGAAAGAGGTTCAGAAGCCCAATCGCCGTCGAGAGCGCCGCGACGAGGCCGATGAAGGAGATGAGCCCCGCGCTCGCCGCCGCGCCGGTGGCCTGCGCGATCCCGACCGGACCGCTGAGGTTGCAGGTGGAGATGCTCCCCACGATCATGCTGCCGAGCGCAGTGAACGTGGTGTCGACGACACTCCAGGTCTGGAGCAGTCCAGTATTCAATGCCTCGCCGAGACCGGGGCGTCGGGTCGCGGGGTTGAACATGAAGCCGCCCGAGATGCCGATCTGGTAGCCGGTCTCGAACCCGCCATCCTCGGCGGTGACCGGACGCGGGCGCGGGCTGAGCACGGTCTCGAACTCGTTGCCGTCGCGCCAGACGGTCAGCGTGAGCGCGTTGCCCCCGCTCGCCTTGACCACGGCCTGAAGGTCCAGGAAGCGCGGTGTAGGCGTGCCGTTCGCGGCCGTGATGACGTCGCCCTCCTCAAGACCCGCGTCGATCGCCGCGCCGCGCGGCAGCACGCCCATTACCAGCGTCGGGAACAGCGTCGGCCCGACCACCGTCAGTTCGCGCCCGTCGCGCAGCACCCGGTAGTCGACGGTGGCGGCGGCGGGCATCTTGTCCACGAGATCCGCGAGCGCCGGATAGTCGGGCGTCGCGACCCCTTCGACCGCCAGAATCCGGTCGCCGGGTGCCAGGCCGTTCTCGACCGGTACCGGCCGGAGCGACGCGATCTCAGGCGCGTCGGTCGCGATACCGCTGGCAAAGAGCATGCCGCCGAAGACGAGGATCGAAAGGATGAAGTTGAACAGCGGCCCGGCAAAGACCGTGGCCGCACGCGCCCACAGCGGCGCGCCATGCATCGTGTGGCGCCGCTCGGCATCGGAGAGCTGCGACATCGTCGTCTCGTCCGCGCCGGCGGAGGCGGCATTGGCGTCGCCGAGGAACTTCACATAGCCGCCGAAGGGGAACGCGGCGACCTGCCAGCGGGTGCCGCGCTTGTCGACCCGGCTCCAGAGCCGCGGGCCGAAGCCGATCGAGAAGACCTCTGCATGGATGCCCGACCAGCGGCCGACGATGTAATGGCCGTATTCGTGCACGGAAACGATGATCGACAATGCGATGACGAAAACCACCACCGTGTGAAGCGTGTCGCCGAAGCTGCTGATGAGGCCGGGAATATCCAAGTGTCAGGTCCTGCTGATCTTTGCGATCACCTCGCACGCCACGCGGCGCGCTTCGCGATCCGTTTCAAGCACCATATCAAGGCTCGACGGCGTTTTGCCAACCCCGCTGGAGCCGGAAAGCCGCGACAGCACCTCTTCGACGACCCCGGCCATCGCCGTGAATCCGATGCGACCGGCGATGAAGCCGTCCAGCGCCGCTTCCTTCGCGGCGTTGAACGCCGCGCCGGCAAGACCGCCCGCAGCCATAACCTCGCGCGCGAGGCGCATGGCGGGGTAGCGCGCGGGATCGGGCGCCGCGAAGGTCAGCCGGCCGATCTCGGCGAGGTTCAACCGCGCCACCGGCAGGTGCGCGCGCGCCGGCCAATTCAGCGCGTAGCCGATCGCGTGCCGCATGTCGGGCGCGCCAAGATGGCCGATCATGCCGCCGTCGCGGAAGGTCACCAGCGCATGGACGAGGGATTCGGGATGGACGAGGACATCGATCTGCTCAGGCGCCACGCCGAAGAACTCTCGTGTTTCAATGACTTCCAACGCCTTATTGAACATAGAGGCGCTGTCGATCGTGATCCTTTGCCCCATCGCCCAGTTGGGATGGGTCGAGGCTTCCGCCACTGTCGCCCGCGCCAGCCGCTCGAGCGGCCAGTCGCGGAACGCGCCGCCGCTCGCGGTGATCGTGATAAGCTCGACCGCGTCCATCTCCTCGCCGACGAGCGCCTGGAAGACGGCCGAATGCTCGCTGTCCACCGGCAGGATCCGGGCGCCGTGGCGGCGCGCCTCGGCCATCAGCAGCGGCCCGGCGGTGACGAGGCTCTCCTTGTTGGCGAGCGCGAGCGTGCCGCCGTGGGCAAGCGCCCGGAAGCCGGGGACGAGCCCCGCCGCGCCGACGATGCCGGACATCACCCAATCGGCCGGCCTGAGTGCCGCTTCGGCCACAGCTTCCGGCCCGGCGGCGATTTCGATTCCAGTGCCGGCTAGGGCGTCGCGCAGCGCGGGCAGCGCCGCCTCTTCTGCGATTACCGCCACCTCGGGCCGGAGCGCGCGCGCCTGCTCGGCGAGGCGGCGCACATTGCGACCGGCGGTGAGTGCGACCAGCCGGTAGGTTTCGGTCCCGCCCTGCCTGGTCAGAAGGTCGATGGTGCTTTCGCCGATCGACCCGGTCGAGCCGAAAACCGAGACGCTGCGCATGCGTCAGAACCGGACCACGGGCACGTCGACGACTTGCGCCACGAGGAGCATGAAGATCGCCGCGCCGAGGAGCCCGTCGAAGCGGTCCATCAACCCGCCGTGGCCGGGGATGAGATTCGAGCTGTCCTTGACCCCTGCCCGCCGCTTGATCGCGCTTTCGGCGATGTCGCCAAGCTGCGAGAAAAACGCCAGCATGGCCGAAATCCAGAGCAGGTCGATCCCCGCCGTCGATATCCCGAAGAAGATCAGCCCGACCGCCGCGGCCGCGATCCAGCCCGCAACGGTGCCCGACCATGTCTTCTTCGGGCTCACGCGCGGCCAGAACTTCGGCCCGCCGAGCATACGGCCCGCGAAATAGCCGGCGATATCGGTGACCACCACGACAAGCACGAGCCACATGAGCCACAGCATGCCGTAGCCGTCGCGGAAGGCGACGAGCCCGTAGCTCGCGAGCATGATCATCAGCGAGTAGAGGCCGTATTCGAGCCGCATCGGCCGGCCTGGCCGCAGGAATCCCGCCACCGACGGCAGAAGCAGAAGCAGCGGCAGGTAAGGGTTTTCATGCCGCGCCAGCACGATCGACAGCGAGATCGCGGCGAGCGCGCCGAGCGCCACGGCCTCCATCGGGCGGGCACGATCGGTCATCGCCGCCAGTTCCCAGACCATCAGCGCGGCGGCAACCGTGGCCAGGGCCGCGAACCAGAACCCGCCGAGCCACACCAGCGTCAGCCCGCCAACCGCCATGCCAGCGCCCGAGATCAGACGCGGCGCGAGGTCGCCCCATTTTCCAGCAGCGCCACTCATGCCGGCAGCGCGCCGCCGAAGCGCCGTTCGCGCCGGATGAAACGCGACACGATCGTGTCGAGTTCGGCCGGCGTGAAATCGGGCCAGAGCGTGTCGGTGAACTCGTACTCGGCATAGGCCGACTGCCACAGCAGGTAGTTCGAGATCCGCGTCTCGCCGGAAGTGCGGATCACCAGGTCCGGGTCCGGCAGGTCATGGGTGTCGAGCCGCGCCGCGAGCGCCGCCTCGTCGATGTCCTCGGGCGCGAGAAGACCCGCGGCGACATCCTCGGCGAGCTTGCGCGCCGTGCGCACTAACTCGTCGCGGCCTCCGTAATTGATCGCGACCGTGAGATGCAGGAGGTCGTTGCCGGCGGTCTTCTCCTCGATTCCCGCCATCAGCTTCTGCAGCTTCTTGTCGAGCCGTTCGCGCCCGCCGATGAAACGCAGGCGCACGCCCTCGGCCGACAGTCGCTCGGCCTCGGATTGGATGTAGCGCGCGAAGATCGTCATCAGCCCGATGACCTCGTCAGTCGAGCGTTTCCAGTTCTCTGTCGAGAACGCGTAGAGGGTGAGATAGCGGATGCCGAGCCCCGGCGCGGCCTCGACGATCGAGCGCACCCGCTCGGCGCCGCGGCGGTGGCCGACGAGCCGCGGCCAACCGCGGCTCGTGGCCCAGCGACCGTTGCCATCCATGATGATGGCCACATGCGCCGGCGCGCTGCCCGTGATGTCCTTAGCGGCCATCGGCCCTGCCCTTTCCGCCCCCAAGCAGATCCTCAGACCTGCATGATCTCCGCCTGCTTTTCTTCGAGCGCCTTGTCGACGGAGGCGATGTGCTTGTCGGTCAGCCCCTGGACTTCGTCGTGCCAGAACTTCTGGTCGTCCTCGCTCATCCCGTCGCCCTTAGCCTTCTTGATCTGGTCCATGCCGTCACGGCGCACGTTGCGGATCGCGACGCGGGCATGTTCGGCATAGTTCGAGGCGACCTTGGTCAGTTCGCGACGGCGTTCCTCGTTCAGCTCGGGGATCGGCAGCATTATGATCGTGCCGTTGAGCTGGGGATTGATGCCGAGGCCCGAGTCGCGGATCGCCTTCTCGACCTTGGAGACCAGCGCCTTGTCCCAGACGTTGATCGTGACCATGCGCGGCTCGGGCACGTTGATCGTGCCGACCTGGTTGATCGGCGTCATCGCGCCGTAAGCGTCGACCATTACCGGTTCGACCATCGACGCAGAGGCGCGGCCGGTGCGTAGGCTCGCGAATTCATGGCGCAGCGCGGTCATCGCGCCGTCCATGCGGCGTTCAAGGTCGTCGATGTCGATCTCGATGTCGTCGGACATGGGTTATCCCGTTGGTAATGTCGTCAACTGTGCGTCGCGCCCTTTGTACCCGCAGGGCGCGCATAATGATATAGGGTCAGGCGGCGACCAGCGTATAGGTCCCGTCGCCGGCCAGTATGCCGCGGAAGCCGCCCGGCTCGTCGAGCGAGAAGACGACGATCGGCAGGTGGTTGTCCCGCGCGAGCGCGATCGCCGAGGCGTCCATCACGCCGAGATGCTTCTGCAGCACCTCGTCGTAGCTCACCCGGTCGTAGCGTTTGGCGTCCGCGTGCTTCTTGGGATCCTTGTCGTACACGCCGTCGACCTTGGTGCCCTTGAAGATCGCCTCGCAGCCCATCTCGTTGGCGCGGAGCGTCGCGGCGGTGTCGGTGGTGAAATAGGGGTTTCCGGTGCCGGCGGCGAAGATGCAGACCCGCTTTTTCTCGAGGTGCCGGATCGCGCGGCGGCGGATATAGGGCTCGCAGACCTGGTCCATCGGGATGGCCGAGATCACGCGGGTATGGATCTTCAGCGCCTCGAGCGCCGCCTGCATCGCGAGCGCGTTCATCACGGTGGCGAGCATGCCCATGTAGTCGGCCGTCGCCCGCTCCATCCCCTGAGCGGAGCCCTGAAGCCCGCGGAAGATGTTGCCGCCGCCGATCACCATGCAGATCTCGACGCCAAGATCGTGGACCGACTTGACCTCGGCGGCGATGCGATTGACGGTGGGAGGGTGAAGTCCGTAGCCCTGATCACCCATCAGCGCCTCTCCCGATATCTTCAGAAGCACACGCTTGTAAGTGACCCTGGGTTCTTGCGCCCCTTCCATATTCCGCTCCGCTTGCCGCCCCGATCGTTCCGACGCAAAATGGAGGAATTCGGCGGCAGGTTCAACCTCGGTCGGCCCGAAACCCGGCGCTAAACCGGGCGCGCGCCCGGGAAAACCGCAAGAACGGCAGGCAACACACTGTTTTCTCTAAACGAAATAGATCCAGACAAGCCGGTTCTGATCGCCGGACCGACCGCGTCGGGCAAATCCGCGCTGGCGATCGAAATCGCTGCCTTGCAGGGCGGCGTCATCGTCAATGCCGACGCGCTGCAGGTCTGGGACTGCTGGCGGAGTCTGTCCGCCCGCCCCGCGCCCGAGGAGGAGGCGCGCGCGCCGCACCGGCTTTACGGGCACCTGCCGCGCGGCGCTCCATATTCGGTCGGCCACTGGCTGCGCGAGGTGGCACCGATCCTTTCCGGGCCCGCGCGGCCGATCATCGTCGGCGGAACGGGTCTTTATCTGAGCGCCCTGACCGAGGGGCTGGCCGAGATCCCGCCCGTGCCGCCGGAGGTCCGCGCGGAAGCCGACCGATTCCTCGCCGGCGGCGGCTTCGAGGCTATGCTGGCCGCGCTGGATCCGGAAACCGCGGCGCGGATCGACCGGAGGAACCCGGCACGGGTGCAACGCGCCTGGGAGGTCGCCCGCGCCACCGGCCGCGGCCTCGCGGCCTGGCAGGACGAGACCGGCCCGCCGCTCCTGCCGCTGGAACACACGGTGCCGATCGTGCTCGACGCCGACCGCGACTGGCTGGCCGACCGGATCGACCGGCGCTTCGAAGCGATGGTGGCGGAGGGCGCGCTCGACGAGGTGCGCAGCGTGCTCGCGGACTGGGATCCGGCCGCGCTCTGGGCCCGCGCGATCGGCGCACCGGAACTCGTCGCGCATCTGCGCGGCGAGACCGATCTGGACACCGCCATAGGCCTCGCGCAGGCGGCGAGCCGGCAATACGCCAAGCGCCAGCGCAGCTGGTTTCGCGGCCGGATGAAGGCATGGCGCTGGCTGGCGCGGCCGTGACCGTTCGGCTACGGACCGCCGAAACGGGCGGTATGCGAACTTTTTTCCTTGGGATGGTCGGCCCGGATGCCTAAACTCCGCAACGCCTCGGGACCGCTCCGCAGCCGCCGCCGGGGCAGCCGTGTCGACCCCGGGAACCCAGCCGTTGAAACTGTTTAGCGGAACACCACTGTCGCAGTTCGCCGACCCGCCGCCCCCGGACCGGCCGCGGGCGGATGGCGCCGACCCCGAGCGACGCCCCGCCGCCCCGGACACGGTGCCGTCCAGATCGCGGGAAGCGTCGGTGCGGGTCGTGTCGATCGCGCGGCTCGTAGCGGGCGGGCGCTGGCGGGTCGAGGCGATGCGGTCGCTGAGCGAGCCGCTCCTGCTCTGGTTCACGCGCGGCCAGGGCCGGATCACCGTCGACGGCGTGACGCGGGGCTACGGCGCCCACAATGCGATCTTCATCCCGGCCGGCGCGATGCACGGCTTCGAGGTCGGCGGCCAGAGCTTCGGCACCGCCGTCTTCTTCGGACATGGCCGCGATCTCGTGCTGCCCGCAGACACACAGCACCTGAGGATCCGCGATGCCAGCCCTCAGGCCGAGCTTTCGGGCCTGATCGACAACATTCAGCGCGAGCTGGACAGCGGCAAACCCGCCGCGGCCCGTGCCGCGCACCACCATGTCGGCCTGCTCAGCGTGTGGCTCGAACGCCATGCCGATACCCAGGCGGCGGCCACGAAACCCGACGCCGCGCGCCGGCTCGCGGGACGGTTCGCGGCCCTTCTCGAACGCGACTTCCGCTCGGGCAAGGGAGTCGCCGCCTATGCCAGCGAACTCGGCGTGACGCCGACTCACCTCACCCGCGTCTGCAACCAGACCTGCGGCCGCTCGGCCTCCGACCTCCTGCACGACCGGGTGATCTACGAAGCGCGGGTCCTGCTCAGCGAGACCCGCCTTCCGATAGGGCATATATCCGAAACGCTGGGCTTTGCCTCTGCTGCCTATTTTACCCGCGCGTTCCAGCACCGGACCGGAAAAACGCCCTCGGCATTTCGCCGCACCGGCTGAATACCGACGCGCGACGCCGCGTCGCAATTCGCCCAAAAGTGACGGAATCGGCAATTGACGCCGGGGAAAAAAGAATGCGCAATGCGCGGGTGAGCAATTTCATTGCGCTGCGGATCAGCCTAAAGGGCCAGACGTTGCGTAGGGATGAGTGAAAGTCTCGCAGGGAGGAAAGCGAATGACCAAGCACCACACGCCGGAGATCCATCCGGCGGCCGTCAAATACGCCGAAGAATGCAAGGCGGGCGATCTGAGCCGCCGCGAGTTCATGACCCGGGCCTCCGCGCTCGGCGTCTCCAGCGCCGCCGCCTACGGCCTGCTGGGCCTGGCCGCGCCGAAGGCGATCGCGCAGGAAGCCAAGGCCGGCGGCACGGTCCGCTGCCAGCTCGAGACCAAGGCGCTCAAGGATCCGCGCACCTACGACTGGTCGGAACTGGCGAACTTCAGCCGCGGCTGGCTGGAATACCTCATTGAATACAACAATGATGGCACCTTCCGCGGCATGCTTCTGGAAAGCTGGGAGGCCAACGAGGACGCCACCGAATACACGCTCAAGCTTCGCCAGGGCGTGAAGTGGAACAACGGCGACGACTTCACCGCCGACGACGTGGCCAACAACATCACCCGCTGGTGCGACGGCAATGTCGAGGGCAACTCGATGGCCGCCCGGATGGCCAGCCTCGTCGACGAGGCGACCAAGACGGCCCGCGAAGGCGCGATCACTGTTGTCGATCCGCACACCGTGAAGTTGACGCTCAACAAGCCGGACATCACGGTCATTCCGGGCATGGCGGACTACCCCGCGGCGGTCGTGCATTCGAGCTACGACGGCGGCGATCCGGCGGCCAACCCGATCGGCACCGGGCCCTACATGCCCGCATCGAACGAGGTCGGCGTCAAACAGGTTCTGGTCCTCAACCCGGACGTCACCTGGTGGGGCACCGAGGTCTACGGCGGCCCCTATGTCGAACGCGTCGAGTACATCGACCTCGGCACCGACCCGTCGTCCTTCCTGGCCGCGGCCGAGGCCGACGAGATCGACATGGTGCACCGCACCGACGGCGACTTCGTCGAGATCTTCGACAGCATCGGCTGGACCAAGTCGGAGGCCGTCACCTCGGCGACGATCGCGGTGCGCTTCAACCAGGCCTCGGCGCCCTATGACAATCTCCAGGTTCGCAAGGCGCTGCAGCTGGCGGTCGACAACGCGGTGGTGCTGGAGCTTGGCTACGCCAATCTCGGCTCGCCGGCCGAAAACCACCATGTCTGCCCGATCCACCCGGAATATGCCGAACTGCCGCCGCTGACGGTCGATCCGGCCGGGGCGAAGGCGATGCTGGACGAAGCCGGCCAGGGCGACACCGAGTTCGAGCTGATCTCGGTTGATGACGGCTGGCAGGCGGCGACCTGCGACACCGTGGCGGCGCAGCTACGCGACGCTGGCCTGAACGTGAAGCGGACGATCCTTCCCGGTTCGACCTTCTGGAACGACTGGACCAAGTATCCGTTCTCGGCCACCGAGTGGAACATGCGCCCGCTGGGTGTCCAGGTTCTGGCACTCGCCTACACGTCCGGCGCGGCCTGGAACGAGACCGCCTTCGCCAATGCCGAGTTCGACTCGCTCCTCGCCGAGGCTATGGCGATCGCCGATGCCGATGCCCGGCGCGAGGTGATGGCCAAGATCCAGAAGCTGATGCAGGACGAGGGCGTGCTGATCCAGCCCTACTGGCGCTCGATCTACCGCCACTTCAAGGAGAACCTGCGCGCCACCGACATGCACGCGACCTTCGAGCATCACCACTACAAGTGGTGGATCGACGCGTAAGCGTGACTCTCGGGGGGCGCCGCGCCACCGCGGCGCCCCACCCGCGACATCGACAGTGTCGTCCCGCCCAACCTGCGCTCGCGCCGGACGAGAAGGGAATTACCCATGCTGCCGTTCCTGCTCAAACGGATTTTCACGATGATTCTGACGGCCCTGTGCCTCACCTTCGTCGTGTTCTACCTCACCAACCTGCCACCCAACCTTGAGAAGCTCGCGAAATCGGAAGCGGGATCGCGGATCACCGACGACGAGGTCGCAAGCTGGCTGGAACGGAACGGCTACGCCAGCCCGATGATCTTGCGCTATGGCGAATGGCTCGGCGTGGTGCCGGGTTGGACCACGGCCGACGCGGACGGGAAGGTCGTAGCGGGCCGCTGCATCGAGAAAGGTCAGGATCCGGCGACCGCGGCCCGCTTTTGCGGCATCCTACAGGGCGATTGGGGCTTCTCCAGCGTCTTCAAGGACGATGTCTCGAAGATCATCGGCGTGCGCCTGACCCTGACCGGCATCCTGATGTTCTGGGTCATGGTGACGATGGTGCCGGTCTCGCTCCTCATCGGGATCCTTGCGGGCATGCGCGAGGGCTCGCGGCTCGATCGCTCGCTCTCGACCTTCTCGATCTCGACGGCGGCGACGCCGGAATATGTCTCCGGCGTCATCCTGATCGCGATCTTTGCCTCCTCGATCACCGGGCTGAAATGGTTCAAGGGCTCGGCCGCCTCGGCGATGGACGGGATCACCTTCGAGAACTTCTTCCTGCCGGTCCTGACCATCGCGCTCTATGGCGTCGGCCAGGTCGCGCGGATGACCCGTGCCTCGATGGCCGAGGTGATGACCGCGCAATACATCCGGACTGCGCGCCTGAAGGGCGTGAGCTTCGCCAATGTCGTGATCAAGCACGCGCTCAGGAACGCGCTGATCGCCCCCTTCACCGTGATCATGCTTCTGTTCCCCTGGCTCCTGAACGGCGTCGTCATCGTCGAGACCCTGTTCAGCTACAAGGGCTTCGGCTGGACCCTGGTCTCGGCCGCCGGCAACAACGACATCGAACTCTTGCTCGGCTGCTCGGTCGTCGCGGTGTTCGTGGTGCTCGTCACCCAGCTGATCTCCGATATTGGCTACGTCTTCCTCAATCCCAGAATCAGGATAAGCTGACATGCAGGACCTCGGATGGAGCGGAATTCTCGTCGGGATCCTGAAGAACTTTCTTCCGGTCTGGATCTCTCTTGTCGTGCTTTTCGCGGTCTCGATCCGCTACAAGCGCCGGCTTGGCCTCTATGGCAAGCTCTTCGACTCGCCGATTGCGATGATAGGCTTCGCGCTGGTGATGTTCTGGGTCTTTACCGCGATCTTCGCGGATCTCATCGTCACCCATGACCCGTTGGCGCAGATCAGTCAGATGAAGAACAAGCTGCCCGGCACGGTGCAGCCCGACGGCGCAAACTGGTACCTGCTCGGCGGTGACCATCTCGGTCGCGACGTCTTCAGCCGGGTTGTCGAGGGAAGCCGTATCGTGGTTCAGATCGCGCCCCTGGCGACGCTCTTCGCCTTCATGGTGGGGATCTCGCTCGGGCTGCCGGCGGGCTACTACGGCGGCAGGCTCGACACCTTCCTGTCGTTCCTCGCCAACCTGATCCTCGCCTTCCCGGTAATCCTGCTGTTCTACCTTCTGGTCACGCCGGAGATCGTCGAGACCGGGATGCCGCAATACATGGCGCTGGTGCTGTTCCTGTTCCCGATCGCCTTCCTCATGGTGCTGGTGAACTCGCGCTACTACGTAGTGCCGGAGTTCCGCACCAAGGTCCTGCTGGTGATCGCGGTGGTGGGTGGTTATCTCTACCTGTCGCTCGTCGGCGAGGTCGGCACCAAGGTCGCGGTTCTGCCGAACGCGCTCGACATCATCCATGTGCCGGGCAACATCCTGATCGTCTTCGTCTCGGTCGTGTTCGTGAACTCTCCGACCGTGTTCCGGATCATCCGCGGCATCGTCCTCGACATCAAGACGCGCGACTATGTGTCGGCCGCCCAGACCCGCGGCGAACGACCCTGGTACATCATGCTATGGGAGATCCTGCCGAACGCGCGGGGGCCGCTGATCGTCGATTTCTGCCTCCGGATCGGCTACACGACGATCCTCCTCGGGACCCTCGGCTTCTTCGGCCTCGGCCTCAGCCCGGAAAGCCCCGACTGGGGATCGACGATCAATGCCGGCCGCAAGCTCCTCACCATCGCGCCGCATCCGGCGATCGTGCCCGCGCTCGCGCTGATGAGCCTGGTTCTCGGCCTCAACCTTCTCGCGGACGGCCTTCGCGAAGAAAGCCTCAGGGATTAAGGGGGATACGGTATGTCGACAAAGGACTATGACGGCCCGATCCTGGAGATCGAGAACCTTTCGATCAGCTTCTTCACCCGGCTGCGCGAAATCCCTGCGGTGATGGATTTCTCCTGCACGGTGCAGCCCGGCGAGGCGATGGGGCTCGTGGGCGAATCCGGTTGCGGCAAGTCGACCGTCGCGCTCGCGGTAATGCGCGACCTTGGCAAGAACGGCCGCATCGTTGGCGGCACGATCAAGTTCAAGGGCCGCGACCTCACCACGATGTCGGAGGAGGAGCTGCGCGATATCCGCGGCTCCGAGATCGCGATGATCTACCAGGAGCCGATGGCCTCGCTGAATCCGGCGATGAAGATCGGCAAGCAGCTCATGGAAGTGCCGATGATCCATGAGGGCGTTTCGAAGGAGGAAGCCTACGACCGCGCGCTCGAAGTCGTGACCGACGTGCGCCTGCCCGACCCCGAGCGGATCCTGAAGAGCTACCCGCACCAGTTGTCCGGCGGCCAGCAGCAGCGCATCGTCATCGCCATGGCGCTGATGTCGAAGCCATCCCTTCTGATCCTCGACGAGCCGACGACCGCGCTCGACGTCACCGTCGAGGCCGCGGTGGTCGATCTCGTCAAGGATCTCGGCAAGAAATACGGCACGTCGATGCTGTTCATCTCACACAACCTCGGGCTCGTCCTCGAGGTCTGCAACCGGCTTTGCGTGATGTATTCCGGCGAGGCGGTGGAGACGGGATCGATCAAGGATGTCTTCGACAAGATGCAGCATCCCTACACCCAGGCGCTCTTCCGCTCGATCCCGCTGCCGGGCGCGGACAAGAACGCACGGCCGCTCGTGGCGATTCCGGGGAACTTCCCCCTGCCCCACGAACGGCCGAACGGCTGCAACTTCGGCCCGCGCTGCGACTACTTCCAGGCCGGCCGCTGCGATGCCAGCGAGATCCCGATGTTCCCGGTCGAGGGCCACGACCGCCACGATACCCGCTGCCTCAAGGTCGCCGAGATCGACTGGAACGCGCCGCTCGTCGCGTCCAAGACCACCGAGAAGGCTCCCGTCGGCGATGTCGTGCTGAAGATGGACGACCTCAGAAAATACTACGAGGTCAGCGCCAACGCGCTCTTCGGCGGCAGCACCAAGGTGGTGAAGGCCAACGAGACCCTGAGCTTCGAGGCGCACGAGGGCGAGACACTGGCCATCGTCGGCGAGTCCGGCTGCGGCAAGTCGACCTTCGCCAAGGTTCTGATGGGGCTCGAAACGGCGACCTCCGGCCAGATCCTGCTCCACAACCACGAGATACAGTCGACGCCGATCCAGGATCGCTCGACCGAGACGGTGTCGAGCGTGCAGATGGTGTTCCAGAACCCGTTCGACACGCTCAACCCCTCGATGACGGTGGGACGCCAGATCATCCGGGCGCTGGAGATCTTTGGACAGGGCAATTCCGACGACGAGCGGCGCGACCGGATGCTGGAGCTTCTCGACCTCGTGAAGCTGCCGCGCGCCTTCGCCGAGCGGATGCCGCGCCAGCTTTCGGGCGGTCAGAAGCAGCGCGTCGGCATCGCCCGCGCCTTCGCCGGCGGCGCCAAGATCGTCGTGGCGGACGAGCCGGTCTCGGCGCTCGACGTCTCGGTTCAGGCCGCGGTCACCGACCTCCTGATGGAGATCCAGCGCGAGAACAAGACGACGCTGCTCTTCATTTCCCATGACCTCTCGATCGTGCGCTATCTCTCCGACAGGGTGATGGTGATGTATCTCGGCCATGTGGTGGAGCTGGGTTCGACAGACCAGGTCTTCGCACCGCCCTACCATCCCTATACCGAGGCATTGCTGTCGGCGGTTCCGATTGCCGACACCCATGTCGAGAAGAAACGGATCGTGCTCGAGGGCGACATTCCGTCGGCGATGAATCCGCCGCCGGGCTGCCCGTTCCAGACCCGCTGCCGCTGGAAGTCCAAGGTGCCGGGCGGGCTGTGCGACAAGGAGGTGCCGCCGTTCCGGACGCTTGCCGACGGGCATCAGGTCAAGTGCCACCTCTCCGACGAGGTGCTCGGCTCGATGGAGCCGGTGATCAAGATCGCCGCGGAGTGAGCCTGCGCGTCGCGCCCTATGCGGCGCGGCGCTTGATGCGGCGGGCCGAAACGTCCTATGACGCGGGTGCGGGCAATCGCCCGACCGATCGTGATCCAAAGACCGTCCCATGCCCCAGACGCTGACCCTCGTGGCCGATATCGGCGGAACCAACACCCGTGTGGCACTCGCGCCTGACGGAATTGTCGACCGCGCGTCGATCCGGCGCTTCGCCAATGCCGATCATCCCGGCCTCGGTCCGGTGCTCGCCGCCTATCTCGCGGCTGCCGGCGACCCGCGCTGCGAGGGCGCCTGCGTCGCCGTCGCGGGTCCGGTCGCCGACGGGGTGGCGACGATGACCAATCTTGACTGGACCATCGACCGCGATGCGGTGGCCGACGCGACCGGTGCTACGCGCGTTGCGGTCATCAACGACCTTCAGGCGCAGGGCCATGCGCTCGACCACCTGGCGCCGGGCAGTCTCCGCCCGCTCATCGCCGCCGCCGGCCCGCGCAAGCCCGGCGCGGCGCAGCTCGTCATCGGCATCGGCACCGGTTTCAACGCCGCCCCGGTGCACGAGACCCCGGCCGGCCGGATCGTCACCGCCTCGGAATGCGGCCATATGACGATCCCGGTACGCAGCGATGCCGATCTGAGACTTATGCGTTGCGTCGAGACCGCGCATGGATTCGCGGGGATCGAGGACGTGCTGTCCGGCCGTGGCCTCGAGCGTCTTTTCGCCTTTCACGCCAGCGAGGCGGGACGCGACGACCGACCGGCTGCCGCGGCGATCATGGCGGCAATCGCCGAAGGCGCGGACCCCGTGGCGACCGCGACCGGGGCTAGCTTCGTGCGCCTTCTCGGCACCGTCGCGGGTGACCTTGCGCTGAGCCACCTGCCCTTCGGCGGCATCCACCTGATCGGCGGGGTCGCCCGCGCCTTCACCGCGCATTACGCAGGTTTCGGCCTTGCCGAGGCCTTCCGCGACAAGGGCCGGTTCTCCGGCTTCATGCAGGAATTTCCGGTCTCGATCATCGAAGACGACTATGCCGCCCTGGAAGGCTGCGCGCTCTGCCTCGGCACGACGAACTCCGCTTGAGCCTTCAGACGTCAAACCATTCTTAAGAGCTTTCGCCCTAGCCTGAGCGGGACGCTTCAGTCTGGCGAGGGCAAGGTGCGAGAATCCGTGGTTCCCACGAAGGCGGTCGGCGAAGCCCCGGCCCTGCCGCTCCCGGCGCGGCTCGACCTGACGGCGTCCGGTCCGCTTCGGGACGCACTCCTGTTACGGCGCGGTGCAGCCCTTTGCGTCGATGCCGGCGCCGTCGAACATCTCGGCACACCCTGCCTTCAAGTGCTGCTGGCAGCGGCGGCGGCGTGGCGCGTCGACGGCCGGCACCTGGACGTCACGCCGATGTCCGAGGCGTTCTCGGACGCGCTGCGCAGCTTCGGCCTCACGCCCGGCGACCTTGCCGCGCATGTTCCTGGCCGAGGCGACGGACTCGACGAGGCGGAGACTTGCACGTCATGGGCGTGAACATCCTGGCAGTCGACGACAGCCGTACCATGCGCGACATGCTGGCGCTGGCGCTTGGTGCCGCGGGCTACACGGTGCGCCTGGCCGAGGACGGCCAGCAGGGGCTCGAAACGCTCGAGAACTTCAGCCCCGACGCGATTCTGTCGGACATCAACATGCCGAGGCTCGACGGCTTCGGATTCGTCCAGGCCGTGCGGCGGATCGAACGGCACCGCTCGACACCGATCCTCGTCCTCACAACCGAGGATGCACCGGAACTGAAGGCCCGTGCCCGTACTGCGGGCGCCACCGGATGGATCGTGAAGCCCTTCGATGCCCCGAAGCTGATCCGTGCGTTGCAGATGGTCGTCCGGTGACGGGTGAAAGCATGTCAACGCCGGGCGACCCTATGGATCGAATCCGCGCCGGTTTCCATGTCGAATGCGAGGAGCAGATCGAACAGTTGCGCGACGCGCTCGGAATCGTCGAGGCCGCCTGCGACCGCGGCTGCGCGCCTGACCCAGAGGCCGTCAACAGCGCCTTTCGGGCAGTGCATACGATCAAGGGCGGCGCGAGCGCCTTCGCGCTTGGGCCTCTCGCCAGCTTCGCCCACCGGATGGAAGGCACGCTCGAGGGGCTACGATCGGGCACGGTTCCAGTCGACGGCGCGACGACGAAGGCGCTAGTCCGCGCCACGGACCATCTTGCCGACCTGGTCTCGGCCTGCTCCACTGGAGACGCGACTTCGACCGAGGGCCCGGCGACCGCCGATCCGTTCGCCAACTTCGCGCCCGCCGGAGCCGGCAGGGCGACTGCGGCCGGCGACGCCGATCAGGCCTGGCGTGTAACGTTCCGACCGAGCGAAACGCTTTTCGCCACCGGCAACGAGCCGCTCTTCCTGTTGCAGGCACTGCGCGCCCTGGGTGCAAGCGGGGTGACCTGCGACACGTCCGCGCTTCCGCCGCTCGCCGGGCTCGATCCGGATCGGGCCTATATCGGTTGGTCTCTGGCGCTTCCAGGAGATCGCGATCGTTCGGAGATCGTGGAGATCTTCGATTTCGTCGAGGATGTCTGCAAGTTTGCGATCGACCGGGATGCCTCCGACTGCGAAACCCCGCCGCCGGTTGCGGCCCCGTTGCAGGCACCACGCCCAGGGACCGAGCCCGCTCGCTCCATTCGGGTTGATCTGAACCGCGTTGACCGCGTCATGAATCTTGTTGGAGAACTGGCGATCACTCAATCGATCCTGAGTCAGTCGATCCGCGATGCCGGGCTTGCCACCCATTCCGATATCTCCCCGAGACTCGAAGCCCTCTCGGCGCTGACCCGCGACATTCAGGACACGGTCATGACGATCCGCGCGCAACCCGTGAAGCCCCTGTTCCAGCGAATGGGGCGGATCCTGCGCGAAACGGCGGAGGCGCTCGGCAAGCCGGCGCGGCTGAGAACAGAGGGCGAGCTGACCGAGGTCGACCGCACCGTTGTCGAGCAGCTGGCCGATCCGCTCATGCACATGGTCCGCAATGCCGTAGATCATGGACTCGAACCGGTCGAGGAACGGCGCCGCGCCGGCAAATCCGACGAAGGCACGATTACGCTCACCGCGGCACATCGGGCCGGGCGGTTCGTCGTCGAACTTTCTGATGACGGACCCGGGCTTGACCGTCCGCGGATCCGCGCGGTGGCCGCGTCAAAGGGGCTCATCGATGCGACCACGGAAATGAGTGACCACGAAATCGATCAGCTGCTCTTCCACCCCGGCTTTTCCACGGCAACGTCGGTCAACGACGTGTCTGGCCGCGGTGTTGGACTGGACGTTGTCAGGACTGCAATCACGCGTTTGGGCGGGAGGCTGTCGATCCAGTCGGATATAGGGTGTGGTACGCGCTTCAGCCTGTCCTTGCCGCTCACGCTCGCGGTTCTCGACGGGATGATCGTGCGCGTCGCGGGGCAGGTCCTGGTCATGCCGGTGGCGGCGGTGATCGAATCCGCGGCGGTCCGTGGGCTCGAACGGCGAAACCTCGGGCCGGGGCGCGATCTCTTGCGGATCCGCGACAAATTCGTCCCGGTTTGTGACGTCGCAGATGCACTCGGTTACCGCACCGCGGAAGAGGGACCGCTGCACGCGATCGCGATCCTGACCGAAGCCGAGGACGAAGTACGGTCCGCTCTGGTCGTCGATGCGATCCTCGATCAAAGGCAGGTCGTGGTCAAACCGATCCGCAGCATCTTAGCGCAACCTCGCGGGATCTCGGCGGCGACAATCCTGGGAGACGGACGGATCGCGCTCATCCTCGACCCGGGCGATCTCATCAGGTCGAAGACACAAGCCGCCACCCCGGCCGCCTCTCACCACATCGGAGGTTCGCTCGGATGACGAACCCGGCACCCGAGGAGGTGAAACTCCTGACGTTCCACCTCGGGAAAGAGAGCTTTTGTCTAGACGTCATGACTGTCCGGGAGCTTCGGACGTGGAGCGCGCCGACGCCCGTGCCACATGCGCCGTCCTACCTGTCGGGCGTGATCAATCTGCGTGGAACGATCCTGCCGGTCGTCGACCTCGCAGCTCGTCTTGGACTTCCCGCCATGGCGATAGATGAGCGCCATGTGATCATCGTTGTCGATTCCGCGGGGCAATCCGCGGGCCTCATCGTCGAGGCGGTCAACACGATCCGTCCGGTTTCACGCGATTTGCTCGAAGCCTTGCCGCCGGTCGCGCGCGGCAAGGGCGAGGACTGTCTTGCCGCGCTTGCGCTCGTGGGTGACCAGATGGTCCGCGTGATCGACCTGTCGGCAATTCTGGCCAACCGCCGGGTCGATCTGGCATGAACGGGCGCGCTGAACCGTTGCTAGACACTTCGGCGGCCGCCGCGGCGATCGCCTTGCACGCCGAGCATTTGACGGGGATCGTCCTGCCCACGGATGGTGCCGCGATGATCGGCGCGCGCATCGGCCGCCGGTTGACCGCTCTCGGCCTCGCAGATCTCGACGCCTATCTTGATTTGCTGCGCTCACCTGCCTGGAGTGACGAACGCCATCACTTCATTTCTGCTGTTACAACCAACGAGTCTAACTTCTTTCGGGAGCCGCACCACTTCGAGCACCTCCGTGCCAAGGTATTGCCGCCGCTGATCGCACGTGCACGCCGCGGGGGGCGTGTGCGACTCTGGTCCGCCGGGTGCGCAGTCGGGCAGGAGCCATATTCACTCGCGATGGTGGTTCTTGACATGATGCCGGATGCAGGTCTGCACGACATCCGTATTCTGGCGAGCGACATTGACCGAGCGGCTCTCGCGAACGCCTGCAGCGCCGACTATTCCACCGCCTCGCTCGCATCCGTGCCTGCTGGAATGCAATCGCGCTTCTTCACATTCGAAGGAGACGTCTGCAGACCCATCCCGGCGGTGCGCGAACTTGTCCGGTTTCGCGAGTTGAACCTGCAGGGATATTGGCCGATGTGTCGCCCTTTCGACATCATAGTTTGCCGGAATGTCGCGATCTACTTCGCACCCGAAACGCAACACCGACTGTGGCGGCGGTTCGCAGGTGCACTTGGCACGGATGGCAGACTTTTCCTTGGTCATTCTGAACATATCCCAACCAATTGCGGGCTGCCGCTGCGCCCGGACGACGTGACGTGCTACCGGCGACTGCCAGATCATCCGGATGTTGGAGCCTGGTCGTGACCGTGACTTCAGAGCTTTGCGAACAACCTGTCGGAATCGCCCTGGCGGCACTCTTGCAGGATGTCGCCACCGAACTCTCAGATCTAGCGACCCTGGCGGGATCCGTCCAAGAGGCACTCTCTCACTGCGACGTTTCAGATCCGCCTGATCCGGAAACGCTCGCGAAGCTGCAGGGCTTGGACCGGCTCAGCCAAGGTCTCGACAATGTCGGCCGCCTGATGGCAACTCTACCCGCTCATTTGCCCCAAGACCTCACGGTGGCGACCTCTGCGCTAATTTCGGATCGACGGCACAGTTACTTGCGCCGACGAGCGGCCGAATCCGGCAGGGTGGAAAGCGAAGAAGCCAAATCGCGTCCGGGGGACGTGATTTGGTTTTGACTGACCAGCCTGCGGGCGCGGAACAGCCACTACAGGTTTTCGAAACGGTGTCGGACGCCTACCGCTCCGGCATCAGATGCACCGCGTCCAGACTCATGCGCGCACTCCTTACTACAGTGGAAGCATCTCTCCCGAGACGGAACCGGTGAGTTCGAGAATTGCCTGCGACATACGGTTGATCGGCACTGCGGCCTCCGCGGCCCCGGATGACAATACTGCGCCCGGCATGCCAAATATCACCGAACTGGCTGCATCCTGGGCGAGGCATCGTGCACCGGACCGGCGCAGTTCAGCCATCGCAAGCGCGCCATCGCGCCCCATGCCGCTGAGCATCACAGCCACGATGTCATTCGCCATGTGGAAGGCTGAGGCGAACATCGCCTCCACTGACGGACTATGGCCGTGCGACAGCTCGGCCTTTCGTAACCTGCAATGCGGGGGCGTCCCGGCTCCGATGACAAGGTCGTCCCCTCCTCCGGGGGCCAGATAGACATTACCCGGCAGAATAAGCTCTCCCTCGCGAGCAATTCGCATTCGCGGTGCGATCCGCGCGTCAAGCCGCGTCGCAAATCGCTCAAGCATTGTTTCAGGCATGTGTTGCGAGATGACGATCGGAGGACCGTCCGCAGGAATACCTGACAGCAAGATCTCCAGTGCCTCTACGCCCCCTGTCGATGCACCGATCAAAACATAACGCCCGTTCCATCGGAATCGCGTAGTGGAGAATGAAGGGACAGTTTTTAGATTGGGATCGCGAACCCGCACCTGCGCCCGAGCCGCGGCCAAAATGCGGTCCCCAAGTCCGTCGAAAGGGCGGCGACAGCTTTTGTCGGGCTTGCCAATACAGTCGACCGCCCCACGCGCGAGCGCCTCTATTGCCGCTGAACTCCCTCGCGGAGAGTCGCCGGATATCATTACTACCGGAAGCGGACGAAGCCGCATGAGACGGTCGAGAAAGCTCAGCCCGTCCATTCTAGGCATCTCGATATCGAGCGTCAGCACGTCTGGTGAGTGCTTCCTGATCTTGTCTCGAGCCTCGATCGGATCCGCTGCCTCGGCCACCAACCGGATTCGCGGATCATGCGCGACTGCCTCGCGTATGATTGCGCGCATGGTCGCGGAATCATCAATGATCAGCAGTCTAGCGACCATGATCGTGTGGTCGCGTGTTAGCGGCTCGGGACTCTTTGACTACGACTGCCGACGCCACAGTCCTTCCAACACTCAGAATTCGCTCCAATCCTCGGCCTCCGTTCTCTCGACCGCTATCGTTGTGAAAAGGTTCGAGTTGCCGGCCCGCAGGGGTCCGCGGCAGGCCGAGCGGCGCGGTCTCACATTAGCTGTAGCCTCACCGTTGCTACGGGCCATCGAGTATTCTGGCTCATGGGTATCCTTCGCGCCGCCAATTCGGAACCGGGCCATTGTAGCATTGAGCATTTCCGCACCCCGTGTCAGGGACTGGCCCGCCGCTGCGGCCTGAACGAACAAGGCGGCGTTTTGTTGTGTCACCTGATCAATCTGGTTGACCGCTACGTTGATCTCGGCAAGTCCTGCCGACTGCTCCTGGGCTGAGATGGCGATCTCTGACACCCGTGCAGCGATGCTGGACACAGAAGCCACGATATCCTTTAGGGCACGCCCCGTCTCCGCCACCAAACCGACACCGCGTTTGACTTGGCCGGAAGAAGCCGAGATCAAAGTGTCGATCTCCCGAGCCGCTTCCGAAGATCGCTGAGCGAGCGCGCGGACTTCGGCCGCCACGACCGCAAAGCCGCGTCCGGCCTCGCCTGCCCGCGCCGCCTCCACACCCGCGTTCAGTGCAAGCAAGTTTGTTTGAAAAGCTATGTCGTCGATAACGGATATGATCTTCGCGATTCTTTCCGACGAGCACTCGATCTCGCCCATCGCTCGCACCGCCTCCTCTACGATCGCTCCTGATGCTTCAGCCGAAGCACGAGCATTTCCGACGACGCTGCTGGCTTCCGCGGCGCCGGCCGCAGCGGATCTGACCGACATCGTGAGCTCGTCGAGGGCCGCCGCCGTCTGCTCCAGCGTTGCGGCCTGCCTTTCGGTCCGGCCGTTGAGATCATCGGCCGACTGAGCGATTTCGAGCGCATCAACCTCGATCGTGGAGGCATTCTCGATGACCGCGCCCATCGCGTCGGCAAGCCGGGCCGCGGCCTGGTTGAAGTCCATGCGCAAGGTCTCATAATCCGCGGCGAACTCGCTATCGATGCGCGCGGTCAGGTCGCCGTCGGACAGATGGCTGAGACCGACCCGAAGCGCCTCCACCACCCGGCTTTGTGCGGCTTCCATGTTGCGCCTGCGGATCTCGGCTGCGCGCAGCGCATTCTGTGCCTCCGTCACATTGGATCCCATGAGGAACACCTTGAGCAGTCGGCCGTCCCCGTCATGGACCGGCGAGAGGCCGCCGTCGATGATGCTTTCGCGTCCCGCTTCGGAACCGGTTCGGAACTGCCCGAAAACCGACTCCCCGGCCAGGAGACGAACCCAGACCGCATCCAGATCGTCCTTCGCGTCCGGATCGCCCCGGAGAACCTCGGTGTGATTCTTTCCGAGGAGTTCACCTTCAGGCGCGCCGAGCAGCGCGACCATTTTTGGGTTCGTCCTGATGAGCCGTCCTTGGGCATCGAACTCGGCCGTCGCGAGATACCTGTCGATGGCCGCCAGGACCGCCCTGTTCATCCGCTCGACCGTCACGTCGCGCCACTCGATCACGATTCCGATGCGGCCCTGACCGTCCATTGCGACCTCGTTTATTTCGAGCGCAAAGCGGGCATCACCGAGCTGCACCTCCGAACAGAACGGCAGAGACGCCTCATCCTCCGGCCGGAGCCGCACCGCCTCGGGCAGGATGCCGAGTGTCTCGAGGCTGTGACCGACAACGGCGTCCGGGGAAAATCCGGGCTTTGCCTTTCGAACCTCCTCGACGTGGCGCTCGAGAAGGGCGATGGCGGACGGGTTGACGTAGCTCACGCGCAGATCCCGATCCGCGATCATAAGGGCGGCAGACGAACTCTCGAAGGCGGCGCTCTTGAATGCGGCATCGCGGGCGATGGCAGCGGTCGTGGCCAACCCGTCACGCACGGTTTCAAGCGCCCGCGCGATCGTGCCGATCTCGTCGCGCCGGGCGGTATCGCGGATCGGCACCGAGTAATCACCGGCGGCGATCACGCTCATTGCCGCCGCGGTCCGTTCAAGTGGCCGTGCCAGGCTGCGCGCCAGAAGAAACACGACCAGGCCGAGCGCCGCCATCGAGGCGATGCCGCCCAGCACCATTCGCTCGGTCAGGAGCGCGACCGGCGCGAGAAGCGACGACATCGGCTCCTCGTAGATCAATGCAAGATCCAACCCCGGCAGCGCGATCCTACCGGTCATCAGCACCGAAGGCGCGCCGAACAGCCCGTCCTCGCGGGCAAGGGCATGGTTCTCGCGAAAAGCAGACTTAAGCACGTCGGCGGCGCTTCTCTGGGTGAGCGCGGTCGGCTCGCCCCCGACATTGGTGCGCAGCCGGTAGTCCCGTCCGACAAGATAGATCAGCGCGCCCGATTCCTTGCCGAACTCCGTACCGAGCAACGCGGTCAGCTGTTCAGCCGAGATCTGGAACACGAACGCACCGAGCACCCGCCCATCCACCGATCGGATCGGTGCGGCCGCGAAGCTCGTCATCCGCCCTTTGGACGGGCCATAATGGTCAAAATCGGAAAAGAGGACCGTCGTATCCGGCGCCTGCATGGCGCGGCGGGCGGTCTTGGCGAGCAGGCTCGTGCGAAGCGGACCGGTGAAGATGTTCTGACCGAGGTCGCCTTCCTTCGCGACGCTGTAGAGCACGTTGCCCTCGTGGTCGAGGATCATGAGGTCATGATAGGCCTTCTGCTGCAACATCGAGACGAAGCCCGCGTGGTAGCGGTTATGGGCAATCGAATAGTCCGAGACGCTGGCCGGTTGCTCTAGCCGGTACCTCTCTCCGTCCGGGTAGGGATTGCGGGTTATGAACTGTTCTTGGAGTATCTCCGGAGCGGACTTGCCGAGCCGCTCCCAGGCCATGGAAAAGTCGCGGATCGCCCGGACCGCCGTCGGGCTCGCGGAAAGCGACGCCAGATCCGAGGCCACGACGGAAAACCAGGCTGAGACCTCGGTCTCCTTCGCGACGACCACAGTCTCGATCCGGACGTGCGCTGCGTCCATGAGCGCGTCGCGCGCGACGCGGTGGCTCGTGTAGCCCATCGCCAGGAGTGCCGCGAGCGCGAGCGTGCCGAGAATGATCGGCAGCTTGGCCGCCAGGCTGAGGTTGTCCAGAAGCCGCATCGCCATCTCCCGCCGCAAGCGCCCGCATCGGCCATCGCGGCCATGCGAAGCCGAGAATGGCGCGCGCAGCTTGAAGATTCGCTTAACGATACCTTGGGGAGCGCCGGCTCACTCCGCGAGAAAATCGACGAGAAGGCGGGTGGAACCGTCCTTGCCCGCTGCCGTCTCGCGGCCGGCAAGGATCGGATCCAGCGCCAGCGCCAGTTCCTTGCCAAGCTCGACCCCCCACTGGTCGAAGGAATTGATGCCCAGGATCACACCTTCGACGAAGACCCTGTGCTCGTAGAGCGCAAGGATCTGGCCGAGCGTGAACGGCGTGAGTTTCGGGTAGAGCAGCGTCGTCGAGGGCCGGTTGCCGGGAAAGACGCGGTGCCTTGCCTGCCGTTCGAGATCGGCGCCGCCACGACCCGCCGCGGTCAGGAGCGCGCGCGCCTCCGCCAGCGTGCGGCCGCGCATGAGCGCCTCGGACTGCGCGAGGCAATTCGCGGCGAGCAGGCGGTGCTGATGCGCCAGCCTCGGCTCGTGCCCCTCGCGGGCGAGCAAGAATTCGCAGGGGATCACCCGCGTCCCCTGGTGGATGAGCTGGTAGAAGGCATGCTGACCGTTGGTTCCGGGCTCGCCCCAGACCACGGGTCCGGAATTGCCCGGCAGGTCGGTGCCGTCGATCGCGACGCGCTTGCCGTTGCTCTCCATCTCGAGCTGTTGGAGATAGGCCGGCAGGCGGCTGAGGCGCTGTTCATAGGGCAGCACCGCGCGGGTGGCGTGGCCGCAGATCTGGTTGTGCCAGATGCCGACCAGCGCCAGCATCACCGGCATGTTCTCGATCAGCGGCGCCTCGCGGAAATGCCGGTCCATCGCCGCGCCGCCGGCGAGGAACGCCGTGAACGCCTCCGGTCCGATCGCGAGCATCAGCGAGAGCCCTACCGGCCCCCAGACCGAGTAGCGTCCACCGACCCAATCGGCGAAGCCGAAGACCCGCTCGGGCGCGATGCCGAAAGCCGCCGTGGGTTCGGCGGCCGTCGAGACCGCGGCGAACTGCGCGCCCGGATCGGCGACCGCCTTCGCCATCCACGCACGGGCGGCCTCGGCGTTGGTCATCGTCTCGACCGTGGTGAAGGTCTTCGAGGCGACGATCACCAGCGTCGTCGCCGGATCAAGCGGTGCGAGCACGTCATGGACATGGGCGCTGTCGACGTTGGACACGAAATGCGTGCGCGGCCCGTTGGCATAGGGCCCAAGCGCGAGGCAGGCCATCGCCGGGCCGAGGTCTGAGCCGCCGATGCCGATGTTGACCACGTCGGTGAAGCGGCCGCCCTGCCCCACAATGCCGCCCGACCGGACCGCGTCGGCGAAGGCTTCCATCCGCGCATGGGTGGCGCGGACCGCGGGCATCACGTTCTCGCCGTCCACATCGATATCCGCGCCGAGATTGCGCAGCGCGGTGTGCAGGACCGCGCGGCCCTCGGTCTCGTTGATCTTCGCGCCAGCGAACATCGCCTCGCGGCGCCCGGCCACGCCCGACGCCTCGGCGAGGCGGATCAGGAGATCGCGCGCATGCGGATCGATCGACGTCTTGGAATAGTCGAAAAGGAGCCCGTCGGCGCGGATCGAGAACCGCCCGGCACGGTCGACGCCCTCGAAGAGTTCGAGGATCGGCCGGTCGGCGTGAAGCGCCTGATGGTGGCGCAGGTCGTCCCAAAGGGTCATGGTGGCTCCGGTTGATCAGGGGGCCCAATGCACGGTGGCATTGGCCAGCACCGAGAGGATCGGCGCCTCGTCCGCAGACAGATTCTGCGCGCGTTCGAGGGCCTTGCGCTTCTCGGCGCCGGTGATGACAACGTGGCAGCTCATCGCGTCGGCAAGGACACGGGCCGACAGCGTGACCCGCGTTTCACCTGCGCCGGGCGCGCGGATCGGCACCAGCAGCGGCGCGTCGTCGTCGAGCGCCTCGGCAAGCCCGTCAGCGCCGGGGAAAAGCGAGGCGGTATGCATGTCCGCACCCATGCCGAGCAAGAGTACGTTGAGCGGCAGGAGCGGTTCGATGCCGGCCGCAAGCTGGTCAAGCACGGCCTCCGGTTCGGGCGCATCGGCATGGAGCGGCAGGAAGCGGGCCTTCTCGGCGCGGCCGGTCAGCAGGCGCTGGCGGATCAGGCGTGCGTTCGAGCGTTCGTGGCCTTCCGGCACCCAGCGTTCATCCGACGGCAGGACCGTCACCCGGTCCCAGTCCAGTTTCACCCCCGACAGCACGTCGAAGATCGGTGCGGGCGTGGTGCCACCGGGAACGCAAAAACTAACCTCGTCGTTCTGGCGCAGCGCCATCGACAGTTCGCTTGCCAGAATGTCGGCCAGGTCGAACATCATCAGTTCGGCGTCGGGGTATTCCTCGAAATTCATTCCCGCATCTCCCGCCATCTTCGTCCATCGCGATGCAGAAGCATCAACGCGTCCTCAGGCCCCGAGGAGCCCGGATCATAGCCCTTAGGCCGGTCGCCGCGCGCCTCCCAGGCGGCGATGATCGGATCGGTCCAGGCCCAGGCCGCCTCAACCTCATCGCCGCGCATGAACAGCGTCTGGTTGCCCCGGATCACGTCCATGATCAAGCGCTCATATGCGTCCGGGATGTCGGCGCCATCCTCGCCCAGAGCCTCGGCGAAGGACATGTCGAGCGGCACCTCGGTCAGGCGCATCCCGCCCGGCCCCGGCTCCTTGATCATCACCGAAAGCGTCATGCCCTCGTTCGGCTGGAGCCGGATCGCCAGCACGTTCTCGCGCCAGCCCTCCTCGTCGCCAAAGATCGAATGCGGCACCTCCTTGAACACGACCGCGATCTCGGACGCCCGCGCGCGGAGCTTCTTGCCGGTGCGCAGGTAGAACGGCGTACCTTTCCAGCGCCAGTTGGCGATATCGACCTTGAGCGCGATGTAGCTCTCGGTGCGGCTGTCGCGGTGGTCGACATCCTCGGCATAGGAGCCGCCGCCGTTACGCGTGCCCGCGCGGTACTGACCGCGCACGATGTCCTCGGGCACGACCGGTTGCAACGCGTGGATCACCTTGAGTTTCTCGTCGCGCACCGCGTCGGGGTCGAAGCGGTAGGGCGCCTCCATCGCGATCAGGCAGAGAAGCTGCATCAGGTGGTTCTGCACCATGTCCCGCATCGCGCCCGACTTGTCATAGTAGGCGCCCCGGCCGCCGACGCCGACGGTCTCGGAAACCGTGATCTGGACGTGATCGACGTGCCGCGCGTTCCACAGGGGCTCGAACAGGATGTTGGCGAAGCGCACCGCCATCAGGTTCTGCACCGTCTCCTTCCCGAGATAGTGGTCGATCCGGTAGATCTGGCTTTCGGCGAAATGCGCGGCCAGCGTGGCGTTGAGCGCCTTCGCCGTCTCCAGATCGCGGCCGAAGGGCTTCTCGACGACGATCCGCGCCTCGGGCGTTGCGATGCCGTGGCGGTGGAGCCGCTCGGCGAGGTCGCCGAAGAGCGACGGCGCGACCGAGAAGTAATAGGCCTGGACCACGTCGGTGCGGATCAGGGCGGCCAGTTCCGGCCAGCCGTTGTCGCCCTTCGCATCGACCGCGACATAGCGCAGATGGTCGAGAAAGCGCGTTATGCTTTCGGCGTCGCGTTTCTTCGCGTCGATGAATTCCGCGATCGCCTCGGCCACGAAGGCGCGGAAGCCCGGGTCGTCCATCTCGGTCCGCGCCGAGCCGATGATCCGCGAGGTCTCGGGGATCTGCCCGGCAACAAAACGCCGGTAGAGCCCGGGCAGGATCTTGCGGCGCGCCAGATCACCCGTCGCCCCGAAGATGACGAGGTCGAACGGATCGACCGGAATCACGCGTGAGACCATGTGCTCCTCGTTGCTTCAAACGCCCGTTAGCGCTAACGGTGACGGTCTTAGCGGCTAAACCCTGCTGAGTCTAGCACCTGCCGCGCGGGCGTGCCATCGCGACGCGAACGGGCGCCGACGCGTTCGCGTCGGCGCCCGTTGCGGCCGATTGGCGAGAGGATCAGGCGTTCACGTCGACGACGACCCGGCCCTTGACCTGACCCTTGAGGATGTCGCGGCCAAGTTGCGGCAGGTCCGAGAGCACCGCTGGCTGGATCATCGCCTCGAGCTTGTCCATCGGCAGGTCCGTCGCGATCCGCTCCCAGGCGCGGACACGGTTGGCATAGGGCTGCATGACCGAGTCGATCCCAAGGAGGTTCACGCCGCGCAAGATGAAGGGCGTGATCAGCGCCCCCTCGATCGCGGCACCTCCGGCGAGGCCGACGGCGGCGACCGAGGTGCCGTACTTCATCTGTTTCAGGACGCGACCCAGCATCGCGCCCGCCACCGCGTCGACGCAGCCGGCCCACTGCTCGCCTTCGAGCGGCTTCCGGGTGACTTCCGTCAACTCCTCGCGGGCGACGATCTGGGTGGCGCCGAGGCTCTTGAGGTAGTCCGCCGTCTCCGGCCGCCCGGTCACGGCCGCGACCTCATGGCCAAGCTTGGCGAGGATCGCGGTCGCGACCGAGCCGACGCCGCCCGCCGCCCCGGTCACCAGAACCGGCCCGTGCCCCGGCGCAAGGCCGTGATCCTCGAGCGCCATCACCGACAGCATCGCCGTCAGCCCGGCGGTGCCGACCGCCATCGCCTGCCGCGTCGTGAGCCCCTTCGGCAAGGGCACCAGCCAGTCCGCGCGCACCGAGGCTTTCTGCGCGTAACCGCCCCAATGCGCCTCGCCGACGCGCCAGCCGGTCAGCACGACCTTGTCGCCCGGCTTGTAGCGCGGATCGGAGGATTTCTCGACCGTGCCGGCAAAGTCGATGCCCGGCACATGCGGGTAGTTGCGGACAAGCCCGCCGCCCGGCCCGATGCAAAGGCCGTCCTTGTAGTTCACCGTCGAATACTCGACCGCGACCAGGACCTCGCTCTCGGGCAGGCGGCTTTCCTCGATCGCCTCGACCGAGGCCGAGGTCTTGCCGCTTTCCGCGTCCTTCGTGACAACAAGTGCGTTGATCATCGTCTCGCTCCTCAGATCCAGAATTTTGCCTCTACAACGGCATCGCGCATGCCGTCCTGCGTCTCGACTTCGACCTTCGTGCCCGCGTCCCAGTGACTCTTGTCGATCATCCCGATCGCCACGTTTGTCCCGAAGTCCGGGCTGTACTTGGCGCTCGTCACCTGTCCGACCTTTGCGCCGCCGGCACAGACATGCCAGAGCCGGTCGCAGCGCGGCAGATCGCCCTCGATCGCGATCGGGCGGATCATCCGTTCCGCCGGCCGGGCCGCGAGCCCCGCCTTGCCGATATAGTCCGCCGGCGAGTTGACGTATTTGCCGAGGCCCGCCTCGAACGGCGTGTTCGCGCGGGTCATGTCGTTGCCGTAGCTGAGGAGCCCGCCCTCGACCCGCTCGATCAGGTTCGGGCAGCCCGCGCGGACATGGAGATCCTCGCCCGCCGCGAAGAGCGCCTCCCAGAGCGGCATGCCGTAATCCCAGTCATCGACATAGATCTCGAACCCGCCCTGCTTGGAGTAACCCGAGCGCGCCACGATCATCTCGCGGCCCTCGAAGGCGAGCCGCTTGTAGCGGAAGAACCGGATCTCGCGCACCGCGTCGCCGAAGACCCGCGCCATCAGGTCGTCGGACTTCGGCCCCTGCACCGCGAGCGGCGAGACATCCGGCTCCTCGACCACGACATCGAGCCCGAGCGCGTCGGCCACACCCACCACATACTGCAGGTAATCGCTGTCGGCGATCGAGATCCAGTAATGATCCGCCGCGACCTTCACCGCCACCGGATCGTTGAGCAGGCCGCCGTTCCGGTCCACGACCGGGATGTAGAAGCACTGGTCGTCCGCCATCTTCGTCAGGTCGCGGGGGCTGATCAGCGTCATCAGCCGCAGCGCGTCCGGCCCCTTGACGCTGACCTGCCGCTCGCAGGCCACGTCCCAGACCTGAACATGGCGCTTCAGGTGGTGGTAGTCCTCGACGAAGCCGCCGAACTGCGCCGGCAGCAGCATGTGGTTGTAGACCGTGTAGCTCGTCACGCCGGCGGCTTCGACGCCGGGCGTGAAGGGGGTACGCCGCACGCGGCGCGAGGAAGTGATAACCGTCATGTCTTGCTCCCTGCCCGGCTCAGTTCGGCCCGTGCCAGTCGATCTGGCAGATCTCGGCCGAGCGGCCGTCGAAATCCCAGACCCGGCCGAAGGCGCGCACCTTGCCCTTGGAGGCCTTGGCCACGGTGATGTCCGGACCCATCCAGTACTCGGTGTTGCTCACGACGATATCCTCGCCGCCCTTGCCCGCCACCGGCGCCACCTCGCCCTTGATCGCGCGTCCGACGGTCAGGCGGCGGGTCTTGCCCTCGGTCTCGTAGGTCACGGGCGCGCGCTCGGCGCCGAGGAACTCACTCACAAGCACCTTGAAGAGCCCGGTCGTGCCGCGCGCCTGCCCGGTGAAGACCTTGAGAAGCCCCTCATAGGCCTTGTCCGAGGCACGCTCGTCGACATAGGCGGCGGCCTTCCAGTTGCCGCGGCCCATCTTGCCGGGGATCTCCAGCAGCAGGCCGACGTTGAGCCCGGAAAGATCCTCGCCGTCGTAGTGGCCCGTGTCGATGCGGATGCCGGCCCAGCCCATGCAATAACCTTCGGTGGGCGGGTGCTCACCAAGCGAGATCACGCACGGGCAGAAGACGGTGCAGTTGCAGTTGAGGATCAGTTCCCCCTTGATGGCCCATTCGGGCAAGCTCTCGGCCATGTCTTCCTCCATCAGACGAGTTGCAGGGCACGGGCGGACATGAGTCCCCCCGCGACAATCAGCGCCCAGCCGGCGGGCCGGGTCAGGTGCCGCCCGATCTCGGGCAGTTTTTCGAGTGTCATGAAGAGCGTCGCCGCCCCCATCCAGATCAGGTTCATCACGCCGCCTACGAAGCCGAGCGCCATCAGCGCCCAGCAGCAGCCAAGGCAGATCGCTCCGAGCCTAAGACCCATGCCGAAGGCCGCAGGCGCGCCAGGCCGCCAATGCTGCATGAAGAAGGTGAGCGGCATCCGGCATTTCGCGAGGCAGGCCGCCTTGAACGCCGAGAACTGGTAAAGGCCCGAGCCAACGAGCAGCGCCGCCGTGAGCCAGTCCGACAGGCTCGCGCCCGTCGGTGTCAGCATCCCGGCCCGCGCCAGCGCGGCTTGCGCCGCGGCCCCCGCGGCCGAAGCGCCGAACCAGACCGAGAGGTACCCCGCGACCAGCGCTACCGCCCCCGCCCCCGTCGTGGCTCCGGTGGCGCCGAGGTCGGTGAACGTCCTGAGGGCGGGCACGAACGTTGGCAGCATCATCGCCGAGGCCATCAGCGCCCACATCGCCCAGAGCGCGACGGGCTCCGCCTCGCCCGCCGAGGCGCAGAGCGCCGCCCAGAACTCCGCCGGGACCGAACCGAGGTCCGCCCCCGGCAGGCCGCGCGCCATCAGCGCGACGCCGGTCCACGCGAAAAGAACCGCGCCGTAGAAGCCCAGCCAGCCCATCGCGCGCGGCGCGAGGCGCGCGAATGCGCGTCTTCCACCATGCTCAATCGGTGCGGACATGGATGCCCCCGGAACAGAAAAGGATGGACGGTTGCCCCCGTCGCGCCTAGGGTCTGCCTATCCGGGGCAAATGTCAAACATTTAATGTCTGACAATTGAGATTGGGATGGAAATGGAGAAACTGACGCTCGGCACCGAGGGCGAACTTCCGCTCCGCATCGCCCAGGCGATCCGCGATGCGATCGTCACCGGCCATTTGATCGTCGATCAGCGCCTTCCTTCCGAACAGGAACTGGCCGAGCAGTTCGGCGTCTCCCGCCCCACCGTGCGCGAGGCACTGAAGCGGCTCGCGGCACAAAGCCTGATCCGCACCCAGAGGGGCGCCACCGGCGGCGCCTTCGTCAACCGGATCTCCTACGAGGAGGCGGCAAGCCAGCAGATCACCACCTCGACGCTGCTTCTCAGCATGAACGCGGTGGATTTCGACACCGCCCGCGAGGCGCGCTACGCGCTCGAACGCGCCTGCGTCCCCTTCGCCGCCGAACGGCGGAAGGCCGATCACCTCGCGGCGATGCGGACCGAGATCTTCCGCCAGGGCCAGCCGGGGCTGTCGGACGAGGGCTTTTGTGCCTCCGACGTCGCCTTCCACCGCGCGCTAGTCGATGCGGCCGGGAACCCGGTTCTCTCCTACCAGCTCGCCGGCGCGGTGGAGGCGATGCAGCCGCTGATGAACATGATCACCTTCACCGCCCGGTCGCGCGAAACGATCGTCGCGCTCCACACAGCCATCGCCGACGCCATCGAGGCGCGGGATGCCGCAACCGCCGAGACGGCGCTCGCGAGCCTCTCCGCCTATACGGCTGAACTTGCCTCGAATATCCGCGCCAAACGCCAGACGATGCGCGATGCGGCGAAAGGCTGAGGCGGGTTCGACCCCGCCTCGCTTTTGATCAGGACGCCTTTTCCGCCCGCTCCTTCAGAAGCTTCGTCAGCCAGTCGGGGTCCATCTCGGGCACCGAGGACAGCAGAAGCTCGGTATAGGGATCGTGCGGCGGCTGGAACATCTCGTCCTTCGGACCCTGCTCCACCACCCGGCCGTTCTGCATCACCACCACCTCGTCGGCGATGGCGCGCACCGTGGCGAGGTCGTGGGTGATGAACATGTAGGCGAGGTCGAACTCGGTCTGGAGCCGGTCGAGGAGCTTCAGGATGCCTTCGGCCACGAGCTGGTCGAGGGCCGACGTCACCTCGTCGCAGATGATGAACTTCGGCTCGGCGGCGAGCGCACGGGCGATGCCCACCCGCTGCTTCTGGCCACCCGACAGCTCCGACGGCAGCCGGTCGATGAACTTGTCGGGATCAAGCTCGATGAGGTGGAGAAGATCGCGGATCCGGTCGGTCAGCGCCTTGCCCTGCAGCCCGAGATACATCTGCGCCGGGCGCCCGATCAGCTCGCGCAGGCGCAGCTTGGGGTTGAGCGCGGTATCGGCCATCTGGTAGATCATCTGCGCCTGCCGGAGCTGGTCTCGGCTGCGGCTGCGGTAATCGGGCGGCAAGGGCTTGCCGTCGAACAGAACCTGTCCCTGCCTTGGCGGCAGGAGCCCGGTGATCACCCGCGCCGCCGTCGACTTGCCCGAGCCGCTCTCGCCCACCACCGCGACGGTGCGGCGCTTGTGGATGTCGAAGTTGATGTTCTTGAGGATGTCGATCGGGCCGTATCCCGCCGTCACCGCCTTGACCGAGACCACCGGCACCGTGCCCTTTTCCACGGGCGGCTGGGTCGCGCGGGCATGGCTGCGCACCGCCCAGAGCGTCTTGGTGTAATCCTGCTTCGGGCTTGCCAGCATGGTGCGGGTGTCGGCCTCCTCGACCTCGTCACCGCGTAGCAGCACCTTGATCTTGTCGGCCATCTGCGCCACGACCGCGAGGTCGTGGGTGATGTAGATCGCCGCCGTGTCGAACTGGGCGACGATGTCGCGGATCGCGGCCAGGACCTCGATCTGGGTCGTCACGTCGAGCGCGGTCGTCGGCTCGTCGAAGATGATTAGATCGGGCCGGCAGGCCATCGCCATCGCCGTCATCGCGCGCTGCAACTGCCCGCCCGAGACCTGGTGCGGATAGCGGAACCCGATCTCGTCGGGATTGGGCAGCTGCATCCGGCGATAAAGCTCCACCGCGTCGTGCTCGGCCTCGGCGCGGCCCATGACCCCGTGCTGGACCGGCGCCTCGCTGTACTGGTCGATGAGCTTGTGGGCGGGGTTGAAGCTCGCCGCTGCCGATTGCGCGACATAGGCGATGCGCTTGCCCCGAAGCCCCCGTTTCGTCGCCTCGGACGCCTTCATCAGGTCGATCCCGTCGAAGTCGATCGTGCCGCCCGAGATCCGGCAGCCGTCACGGGTGAAGCCCATCGCGGCAAGGCCGAGCGTCGACTTGCCGGCGCCGGACTCGCCGATCAGCCCCAGCACCTCGCCCTTGTTGAGCGTGAGATCGACACCCTTGATGATCGGCGACCAGGTCTCGTCCGAGCGGCCCTCGATCTCGATGTTTCGCATCGTCAGGAGGACGGGCTTTTCCTTCATGTCCTTCATCGCCTCACTCCTTCAACCCGCTGGCGCGGTGCAGCATCCAGTCGACGACGAAGTTGACCGCCACCGTGAGAAGCGCGATCGCGCCCGCCGGCAGAAGCGGCGTGACATCGCCGAAGGTGATGAGCGCCGCGTTTTCGCGCACCATCGAGCCCCAGTCGGCCGTGGGCGGCTGGACGCCGACGCCAAGGAAGGAAAGCGCCGAGATCATCAGGAAGACGAAGCAGAAACGCAGGCCGAACTCGGCCACCAGGGGCGCCATCGCGTTCGGCAGGATCTCCCGCGTGATCAGCCGCCAAAGTCCCTCGCCGCGAAGCCGCGCGGCCTCGATATAATCCATCACCACGATGTCCTGGGCGACCGACCGCGCGAGCCGGAAGACGCGCGTCGAGTCGATGGTGGCGATCACGAGGATGAGCGTCACGACCGAGGTGCCGAAGATCGTCAGCAGCAGGAGCGAGAAGATAAGCGACGGGATCGCCATCAGGATGTCGACGACGCGGCTCAGCGTTTGGTCGAGCCAGCCGCCAACGGTCGCCGCCAGAAGCCCGAGGATCGAGCCGATGGCGAAGGCGAGCGCGGTGGTCATGAAGGCGATGCCGACGGTGTTCCGCGCGCCATAGACAAGCCGGGTGAACATGTCGCGGCCGAGGTTGTCAGTCCCGAGGATATAGGGCGCCTCCCAGGGCAGGAACTGGCCGCCCACGACCTCGCGCTCGGCGAAGGGCGCGATCACAGGCGCGAAGATCGCGACGAGGATGTAGAGAAGGATCACGAGCATCCCGAACGACGCGGTCAGCGGCGCGGTGCGCACCGCCTTGCGGACACCGCCCCGCGACACGGCGATGGCCGCGGTGCGGAAGAGCCAGCCCGCGGCCAGCGCCACGGCAATGGCCACCGCGATCCAGAGGAGCTTGATGAGGATCGTCATGTCAGCCCCCTTACTTGCGATGGATCAGACGCGGGTTCGACAGGGTCGAAAGCACGTCGGCGGTGAGGTTGAGAAGCACGTAAGCCGCGGCGAAGATCAGCGCGACGGCCTGCACGACCGGGAAGTCGCGCTTGGCCACGGAGTCCACCATGAGCTGGCCGAGGCCCGGATAGACGAAGACCACCTCGACCACGACGACGCCGGTGATGAGATAGGCGAGGTTCAGCGCGACAACGGTTATGATCGGCGCCAGCGCGTTCGGCAGCGCGTGGCGCAGGATCACCCGCATCGGGTTGATACCCTTGAGCCGCGCCATCTCGATGTAGGGCGAGGCGAGCAGGTTGATGATCGCCGCCCGTGTCATCCGCATCATGTGCGCGGTCACGACCAGCGTCAGCGTCAGCGCAGGAAGGAAGGCGCGGTAGAGCGCCTCGCCCCAGCCGGTGTTCGGATCCATCCGCGTCATCGACGGGAAGAGACCCGACTGCGCAAGGACGAAGATCAGGATGTAGGCCACGAAGAATTCGGGAAAGGAGATCGAGGTCAGCGCCAGCGCGTTGGCCGCGCGGTCGAAGATCGAGTTGCGGTAAAGCGCGGCGAGGATGCCGAGCGTCAGCGACAGCGGCACCGCGATCGCCGCAGCATAGAGCGCGAGGAAGAGCGTGTTGCCGAGCCGGGTCGCGATCAGGTCGGCGATGGGCCGCTTGTTGGCGAGCGAGGTGCCGAAATCGCCCTGCAGCGCCCCGAAGAGCCAGTTGAAGTACCGCTGGTAGGCCGGCAGGTCGAGACCAAGCTCCCTGCGGAACGCCGCGACGGTCTCGGGCGTCGCCGATTGCCCGAGCACCGCCTGCGCAAGGTCGCCCGGCAGAAGTTCCGTGGCGCTGAAGATGATCACCGAAATGACCAGAAGCGTCAGAAGCCCGAGGCCAAGACGCTTCAAGATCATCTCCCACACGATGGACATGCAGGCCTCCCCCGATTATCGCCCTGCCGGTTCTCCGGCCGGTTGAATTGGCCCGACTGGGCAGTGTGGGCCCCGGCGCTGAGGCGCCGGGGCCGATGGTATCAGGCGAACCACCAGCGCTCGTAGAGCCGCAGGCCGTCGAGGCCCTGGTTGGTGCCGATGACCTCGGGCACGCCGACCTTGTCGGAATGCGCGTTGACGTAGCTCGCGAACATCGGGATGACGACGCCGCCCTCGTTGGCGCAGATCGCCTGCATCTCCCAGTACATCTCGCGGCGCTTGTCGTCGTCCAGTTCCGACCGCGCGGAGACGAGCAGTTCATTGAACCGCGCGTGATCCCAGAAGCTGTCGTTCCACGGCGCCCCGGCGCTGTAGGCCACCGAGAACATCAGGTCCTCGGTCGGCCGCCCGCCCCAGTAGGAGGCGCAGAACGGCTTCTTCATCCAGACGTTGTCCCAGTAGCCGTCCGACGGCTCGCGCACGACCTCGATGTTGATGCCGGCGGCCGCGGCCCGCTCGGCATAGAGCACCGCGGAATCCACCGCCCCGGCGAAGGCGGCATCGGCGGCCGAGAGCTGGACCGACAGCGTGTCCATTCCGGCTTCCTTGAGGTAGAACTTCGCCTTGTCCGGATCGTAGGTCTTTTGCTCCAGCTCGGTGTTGAAGTAGCGCTGGCCGCTGCCGATCGGGTGGTCGTTGCCGGCGCTGCCGAAGCCGCGCAGGATCTTCTCCACCAGCTCGTCGCGGTCGAGACCGTATTTCAGCGCCTGACGGACATTGTTGTTGTCGTAGGGCGAGAGCCGCGTATCCATCGGGAAGACGAAGTGCTGGTTGCCGGTCACGGGCAGGACCTTGATGCCCGGCGCGCGCTCCAGCAGCGAGACGGTGTTCAGGTCGACGCCGTCGATCACGTCCACTTCGCCGGTGATCAGCGCGTTCTGGCGCGCCGCCGCGTCGACGATCGACAGCGCGTCGATGCCGTCGAACCAGGCGCGGTCGGTCTTGAAGTAGTTCGGGTTGCGGCTCATCTTCACCGAGACGCCCGGCTCGAAGCTGTCGAGCACATAGGCGCCGGTGCCGTCCGTCGTCGTCGGGTCGATCTTGCCGTCCGCCGAGGGCAGCACCACGAGGTGATAGTCCGCAAGGATGAACGGGAAGTCGGCATTGCCGCCCGAGAGCGTGACGACGACGTTCGAACCCTCGGCCTTGATGTCGGTGATCGGGTCGACATAGGGCTTCGCGGCCGATTTCGATTCCTCGCCGCGGTGATAGTTGAGCGAGGCGACGACGTCGTCCGTCGTCATCGTCTTGCCGCTGTGGAAGGTCACGCCCTCGCGGATCTTGAAGGTCCAGGTCGCGGCGTCGGCGGAGGCCTCCCAACTTTCGGCCAGTTCACCGACCAGCGAGCCATCCGGCGCGATCTCGGTCAGCGTGTTGCAGCGCGCGGTGTTGAAGGCCTGCACGAAGGTCGAATCCCAGGTCGCGGGATCGAGGCTGTCGGTGGTGTTGCCGCTGGCGAGCGCGATGCGCAGGACGCCGCCCTTCTTCGGCTCGGCCATGGCCTTGCGCACGCTCGCGGGCAGGATCAGCCCGGCGGCGCCGAGCGCGGTCGCGCCCTTCAAGAGGCCGCGGCGGCTGATGCCGCCCATCGGGGAGTTCAGTTTCGACATTTTGTCCTCCTTGTCGGTGTTCTTGTTTGGATTGATTACGGCCGCCGGATCGGGTGGGGTCAAGCCTCTAACGTGCTCTTTTGATATTTTGCCCGGCCGAGCCAGTCGGGGTCGATCTCGACGCCCCAGCCGGGACCGTCGGGAATGCGCAGATGTCCGTCGCGGACCGCGTAGGGATCGCCGCGGAAAAGCCCTTGCTGCCAAGGATAATAGTCGAGCCCCTCGATCGAGAACTCGAGATATTTTCCGGCATTCGGGATCGCGCCCAGAAGGTGCATCGTACAGATCGTCACGAGCGACAGATTGGCGCTGTGCGGCGTGCAGGGCAAGCCCGCCTTCGCGGCCATGTCGGCGACCAGAAGCGTCCGCGCGATTCCACCCATGTACATGACGTCGGGCTGGACGATATCGACCGCGCGCATGTCGATCATCCGCTTCCAGGTGGCGAGGTCCCAGTCCTGCTCTCCCCCCGTCACGTCGAGCTCCAGCGCGTCGGTGACCTCCTTGGTCTGCTCCAGCTCCCAGTAGGGGCACGGCTCCTCGAAATGCGAGATCCCCTCGGCCTCGAGCTGCCTGCCGACCTCGATCGCGCGTTTCGGTGAAAAGCCCGAATTGCCGTCGACGAGCTTCGCCACGTCGTGCCCAAGCGCCCGCGCCACCACCGGAATCACCGCCTCGGTGCGTCCCGGCCATTCGTCCACGTCGCGGCCGCATTCCGCGCCGACGCGCCACTTGAAGGCGTCGTAGCCGTGCTCGTCCCGAAGCCGGCAGAGCCGCGCCGCCTCGTCCTCGGGCGTGATGTCGCGCTTCATCGAGGAGGCATAGGCGCGGATCGGGCCCGGCCTGCCTCCCAGAAGTTCCACGACCGGCTTGCCCTCGCGCCTGCCCTTGAGATCCCACAAAGCCGTGTCGAGTCCCGCGAGCGCGCGGCAGCGATACGACCCGGGAAACTTGTGCTCCTTCTCCTCGATCCGCTGGACGAGCCCGAGGATGTCCTCCGTTCCCGCTCCGAGCGCGTGCGGCGCGACCTGACGGTGAAAGACCTGGGCGGTTATATCGGCATTGTAGGTGGAGCACTGGCCCCAGCCGGTGGCGCCATCCTCGGCGGTGAGTTTCACGAAGCAGACAAATTCATTCGAAAAGGTCTCAACACTCGAGATCCCCGCCATGCCACGCGCCCCCAATCGCCCGACCTAGGCCCGGATCCTGAAACCGGCCCTAATTGTCAGACCTTAAGACGCCGTTAGCGCCGGCATAGCGATCATTTACGACTGTTTGGAACTATTTTGCGACATTTTTCGGTTTTTAGTTGATTGACCGATCAATTTACGGAGAACGCCACGATTCGCGCGGCAAGGCAGTCGAGGCTGTCGGTCCAGACGAGATCCCCCGGCAGGTCCGGGGCGAGAATCGACAGCTCGGTGCAGGCGACGAGAAGCGCCGCGCACCCCTGCCCCGCGCTCAGGTCACGACCGATCCGGGCAAGGCTTTCGCGGTCGTCCTCCGACACCCGCCCGGCCTTGACCGCGCGGATGATCGCCAGAAGCCGGTCCTCCTCTGCGCTCCAGACCGGGGTGAGCCCCGCCTCGGCGAAGGCGGCGTCGAAGACCTGCGCCTTCCGCGCCGCCGGCGAGGCGAGCATGCCGATCCGCGCCCCCGCCCCGTGCTTCGCCACAAGTGCCCCGACCGTCTCGGCGATCATGTCAAGGAACGGCACCGTGACCGCGGCGCGGATGTCGGGCGCATAGGCATGGGCGGTGTTGCAGGGCATGGCGATCGCTTCCGCACCGGCCGCCTCGAGCCGCTGCGCGAGGTCGGCGAGGACCGGCGCCGGGCTCGGCCCGGTGCCCTCGATCAGGGCGGCGATGCGGCTCGGCACCTGTGGATACTGGAACACCAGAAGCGGCACATGGCCGGCATCGTCCGCCGCCGGCCGCGCCGCGATTACCCGCTCCATCAGGAGCACGGTCGCATCCGGCCCCATACCCCCGAGCACTCCGACAAGCCGCATCGCGCCTCTCCCCTCACGCCTTCAGGGTGTAACCACGAACGCTTCGCCGGGGAAGAACTTCTCCAGCCGGATATCGGCGGAGCGGGCATGGCCCTCCATCCCCTCGTAACGCGAAATGCGCGCCGTCACCGCGGCCAGCTCGCGAAGCGCCTCCGGCGCCACCTCCTGCCATGTCACGGTCTTGAGGAACTTGTGGACCGAGAGCCCACCGGTATAGCGCGCCGCGCCCGAGGTCGGCAGCACATGGTTGGTGCCCGCCGCCTTGTCGCCGAACGCGACCGTCGTCCGCGCACCGAGGAAGAGGGAGCCATACGCCGACAGCCGGCCTCGCCACCAGGGAAGATCGGCGGCCTGCACATGCAGATGCTCGGGCGCCACCCGGTCGGCATGTTCGGCCATTTCCTCGCGCGTGTCGCAAAGCACGATCTCGCCCAGGTCGGCCCAGGCCGCTTCGGCCGCACCGCGGTTGGGCTGAGGCAGTTCTGCGATGCAGGCCGGGATCAGCGCCGTCACCGCCTCGGCCAGAGCGGCGCTGTCGGTCACCAGCCAGACCGGCGAGGTCTGGCCGTGCTCGGCTTGCCCGACCAGATCCCAGGCCACGAGATGGGCATCGGCGTCGCCGTCGGCGATCACCATGCTGTCCGTGGGCCCCGCGAACATGTCGATGCCGACCCGGCCGAAAAGCTGGCGCTTGGCCTCCGCGACATAGGCATTGCCGGGACCGACGAGGATATCCGCCGGCGGCAGGCCGAATTGGCCGAATGCCATCGCCGCCACCCCCTGCACGCCGCCGAGCGCGAGGATCCGGTCGGCGCCGCAATAGTCGAGCGCGTAGAGGATCGGCGCCGGGATGCCCTTGCCCGGACGCGGCGGCGACACCGCCGAGATGTGGCCGACGCCGGCCACCTTCGCCGTCGTCACGGTCATCAGCGCCGAGGCGATATGGCTGTAGCGCCCGCCCGGCACATAGGCTCCGGCCGAGGCGATCGGGATCAGCCGCTGCCCGGCCCTGAGCCCCGGCCTGAGCTCCACCTCGGTCTCGCGGCAGCTTTCGAGCTGGGCGCGGGCGAAGCCGGCGATATTGTCATGGGCGTAGCGGATATCGTCTTTCAGCCGCTGCGGCACCTCGTCCGCCGCCGCCTCGATCACCGCGCGCGGCACCACGATCTCGCCGGTCCAGCCGTCAAGCCGCTCGGCGTAGCGCTGGGTGACGATCTCGCCGCCGGCCTCGATCTCGGCCAGCATCCGCGCCACGGTGGCCTGGACGCCGGCGTTCTCCTCGGCCTTCTCGCCGCCCGACTGCTTGATGAATCTGATGCTCATTCTCTATCGATCCCATTGCCGATCCGCATCGGACGGGCTTGACCCGGCCCGATTGCGGGTTCACTTTTCTGAAACTTGCGACCCCTGATGAGGCCCTGCCCTTCATGCTCTCCAAAGGCATCACCCTGCGCGCGCTCGAACTGTTCGAGGCGATCGCCCAGACCGGCACCGTGGCCGAGGCCGCGCGGCTGATGGATCTGAGCCTGCCGGCCGCGTCCCAGCAGATCTCGAACCTCGAGACCACGCTCGGCACCACGCTCTTCGACCGCGCCCACCGCCCCCTTCGGCTCACTCCCGCGGGGCGCGTCTTCCTGCACCGGGTGCGCGACGCGCTGAGCCAGATCCGCCAGGCCCGCGCCGAGCTCACCGTGCTCGACATCTCGCACCTGAAGAGCCTGCGGCTCGGCGTGATCGACGATTTCGACGCCGAGTTGACGCCGGAACTGGTGATCGCGCTCGCCAAGAACCTGAAGAACTGCCGCTTCCGCCTGACCACTGCCCCAAGCCACGAGGTCACGGCGATGCTCGCCAGCCGTCAGCTCGACATCGTGATCGCGGCCGCGCCGCAAGACCCGGTGCCGGGCGCGCACGAGCACCGGCTCCTGCGCGACCCTTACGTGCTCGCGGTGCCGCGCGGCCTCGCCTTGCCGAAGGGACGCGAGATCGACACGCTCTCGGCGCTGCCCTTCCTGCGCTACGACCGCGGCCAACTCATGGGCCGCCAGATCGAGGCGCATCTGGCGCGCCACCGCGTCACGCTTCCCGACCGGATCGAGATCGACAGCAACCAGTCGATCATCGCGCTCGTCGCCAATGGCGCGGGCTTCTCGATCACCACGCCCTTGGCGCTTCTGAGGGCGCGCAGCTTCCTGCCGCAGATCGACATCCATCCCCTGCCGCTTGCGGCCATGTCGCGCACGATCTCGCTCTTCGCTCTCAGCCAGGAGGCCGGCAATGTCCCGGCCGAGATCGCGAAAATGCTGCGCGCGATGATGACCGCGCGGCTGATCGGCCCGGCCAAGGAATTCGCGCCTTGGCTTGCCGATACGTTCGCGGTGATTCCGGCGCAGGGCTAGGGTCACAAGGGAGGGCTCCGGGGGCGGGTCTTCCCGGATAGGATGGCGCGGGGGGCGCCGCGGCAAGCGTCGCCCCCCGTTTTCTGCAAGATGGAAGCGCGGCTTCCGGAAACTGGAATACGCCCGCTCAGCGCCGCCCGTAGTAAAGACCGACGACATGCTCGGCCTCCGCAAAGAAGAGCCAGCGCGCGGCGAAGGCCCCGGCGAGATGGACGAGGGCAGCCAGCGCCACGGTCGGGATCGACGCGGGCAGAACCAGCAGGATCGCCGCCGGCAGGATCCCGGCCGCCAGGACCGCGATCATCCGCAGCCGGGCGGCATGCTTGCGCCCCACGTCATGGATCATCTCGCGCAGGAGGTAGTTCGAGCCGGTATGGGCCGGCGCGAACTGCCGGACCGATCCGACCGACCCGAGCCCGGTCGCGCTGCCGAGCGAAGCGCCCACGTCGGCGAACCGCCCGTCACCGAGGCGGAAGGCCGCAACGAGCAGGAGCCCGAGCACGAGGCAGAGCACCGCCGCCAGCACCGCCTGCCCCGACAGCATCGCCCCGGCGGCGAGCGCAAAGCCCATGAACAAAGCCGGCGTGGTCCAGAAGTTCCAGCGCGGGATGGTCTTGAGCTGGGTGTAGATCATCGAGGTCGCGGCGATGGTCACAAGACAGGATACCGCCCCCAGAACGCCCAAGGCCGCAGGCGGCTGCGCCCCGAAGACCGCCGCCAGCGCGACCGGCGCGAGAAGGACGAGCGAGGCGACCGCGGCCCAGGCCTCACGGCTGAGCCAGCTCGTCCGCCACTGGGTGAAGGCGCGGAGCGCCCGCTGCGGGTTGCCGAGGTGGAAGGCCGAGGCAAGAAGCCCGATCCCGGCCAGCGCGTAGCCGAGCCCCCAGAGCAGGAAGGCCGCCCAGCCCGTGACCGCGACCGCGCCGAGCCCGAGGAAGGCCAGCAGCCCGAACCCGGCACCGGACAGAACCGTGAAGACAATGACGGAAGGTGCTGGATGCATCAGAGTTTCTCCAGAATCCGGTCGAGCCATCCGGCGAAGCCGGTGGCCTTCACATCCAGAAGCGGCGCGAGCACGTCGATCTCCTCGGCCTTGCCCTTCGGGCGCGGCGGCAGGTACTTGTTGACCGGCTTGGTCTCCATCTCCGGCATGAGGTCATAGCCGCCGCGCTCGGCAACGAGTTTGCTCACGTCGCTGTCGGGATCACCGAGATCGCCGAAATGCCGCGCCCCGGCCGGGCAGGTGCGGACGCAGGCCGGCTGGCGGTCCTCCTCGGGCAGGTTCTCGTTGTAGATCCGGTCGACGCAGAGCGTGCATTTCTTCATCACGCCCGCCGCCTGATCGAGCTCACGAGCCCCGTAGGGACAGGCCCAGGCACAGAGGCCGCAGCCGATGCAGGCGTCCTCGTTCACCAGCACGATCCCGTCCTCGGCGCGCTTGTAGCTCGCCCCGGTCGGACAGACGGTGACGCAGGGCGCGTTCTCGCAGTGGAGGCAGGAGCGCGGGAAGTTGATGATCTGCGCAGGGCCCTGTTCGGGCTGCACCTCGTAGCTGTGCACACGGTTGAGGAACGTGCCGGAAGGTTCTGATCCGTAAGCGTTCTGGTCCGACAGCGGCACACCGTAGCCCTGATCGTTCCAGCCCTTGCAGGCGGTCACGCAGGCATGGCAACCGACGCAGGTGTCGAGGTCGATCACAAGCCCGAGCTTTTTCTTGGAGGGCGGCGGAAGCGCAGTCATGGCCTGTTCCTCTTCGCGGGCGGCACGGGGGATTTGAGGCTCGGAAAGGCCGGCTGCGCCTCGTCCGGCGGATCGGCCTTCTCGATCCGGACCCGCAGGTCGAACCACGCCGCCTGACCGGTGATCGGATCGGAGTTCGACCAGCGCAGTCCATCCCCCTTCTCGGGCAGAAGTTCGTGGATCAGGTGATTGAGAAGAAAGCCCTTCGTCGCCTCCGGCGCCTCCGGGTCGAGCGCCCAGGCGCCCTTCCGCTTGCCGATCGCGTTCCAGGTCCAGATCGTGTTCTCGTTGAGCGCGGCCATATGCGCGACAGGCACCGTGATCTGCCCCGAGGGCGAGGTCACGCGCGCCCAGTCGCCGTCCCTGAAGCCCTGCGCCTGCCAGATCTTCGTCGGCACATAGAGCGGGTTCACCCCGTGGATCTGCCGGAGCCATGCGTTCTGCGACCCCCAGGAATGGTACATTGCCATCGGTCGCTGGGTCAGGGCGTGGACCGGAAACTCCGCACCCACACTTTCGCCGAATGGCTCGTACCAAATCGGCAGCGGGTCCATCGTCTGCCGCACCCTTTCGCGCAGATGCTCGGGCGGCTGGCGGTCGCCGTGGCCCTCGGCGGCGAGCCGGAACCGCTGCATCGGCTCGGACCAGAGCGTGAAGAGATAGGGCTGGGGTTTGTCATAGAAACCGAGGCTTACCGCCCATTCCTGATACGCCGCGTTCCACGGCTTGAAGAACTGCGCCTCGTCCGGGACATGGGCGACATGGAACCCGCCATTGTCGATGTAGCGCTGAAGCTGGTCTGGATTGACCGGCCCGCGCCCGGTCTGGTCGCCGTTGCCGCGCCAGCCCATCAGCGGACCGACCCCCGGCCGGCGCTCGTGGTTGACCATGTAATCCGCGTAATCGCGGTACTTTGCGCGGCCTTCCTCATCCACGAAGCCGGGCAGCTTCAGCCGGTTCGCCAGCTCCACCAGCACCGACTGGAAGCCCCTGACCTCGCGGTCCGGCTCGATCACCGGCCAGCGGATCGCGTCCGCCGCCGCCTCGGCCTCGCAGATCGGCCGGTCGAGCAGCGAGATGCAGTCGTGCCGCTCCAGGTAGGTCGTGTCGGGCAGCACCAGGTCGGCATAGGCCACCATCTCGGAGGCATAGGCGTCGGAATAGATGATGCGCGGGATCTTGTATTCGCCCGCCTCGTCCCTCTCGGTCAGCATCTCCATGACGCTGCGCGTGTTCATCGACGAGTTCCACGACATGTTGGCCATGTAGAGCAGGAGCGTGTCGATCTTGTAGGGGTCGCCGGCATGGGCGTTCGGGATGACCATGTGCATCAGCCCGTGCGCCGACATCGGGTTTTCCCAGGAGAAACCCTTGTCGATCCGTGCGGGCGAGCCGTCCGGCTTCAGCGCGAGATGCTCGGGCCCCCGCACGAAGCCGAGATGCGGCCCGCCAAGGGGCTTGCCCGGAACGCAGTCGCAATGCGGCGTCGGATGGGCCTCGATCGGCTTCGGATAGGGCGGCTTGAAGCGGAACCCGCCCGGCGTCTCGACCGAGCCGATGAGGATCTGCAGCATGTGCAGCGCGCGGGCGGTCTGGAAGCCGTTGGAATGGGCCGAGATCCCGCGCATCGCATGGAAGGCGACCGGGCGGCCGATCATCTTCTCGTGCCGGTCGCCGCGGAAATCGGTCCAGGCGCGGTCGAGCACGACCGGCGCGTCGAAGGCGGCATGGGCGATCTCGGCCGCGAGCCCCTTGATGCGGGCCGCCGGAATGCCGGTGCGATCCGCCACCGCCTCGGGCGCGTAATCGTCGGCGAGATAGCGTTCGGCGAGGTGCTGGAACACCGTCCGGTGGCCCTCGTGGACGGCGCCGAGATCGGGCTCGACACCCTTCGTGTCGAAGGGCGTGGGCTTGCCGGTCCGTCGGTCGATGACCAGGAGCTTGCCATCACCATCGCGCAGCAGGAGCCCCTTGCCCGGCCCCTCGGTGCCATCCACCAGACAGGGCGCGTTGGTGAACCGCGCGAGGTAGTCGAGGTCGATCCTGCCGGCCTTCAGGAGCTCGTGGACCAGCGACAGGATAAGGAGCCCGTCGGTCCCCGGCGTGATCCCGTACCAGTCATCGGCAACCCCGTTGTAGCCGGTACGGATCGGGTTGACGCCGATCACGCGGCTCCCGCGCGCCTTGAGCTTGCCGATGCCGATCTTGATCGGGTTGGAATCGTGGTCCTCGGCCACCCCGAACAGCACGAAGAGCTTCGCCCGGTCCCAGTCCGGCTGGCCGAACTCCCAGAACGCGCCGCCCATCGTGTAGATGCCGCCCGCCGCCATGTTGACCGAGCAGAAACCGCCATGCGCGGCATAGTTCGGCGTGCCGAAGCCCTGCGCCCAGAAGCTCGTGAACGACTGCGACTGGTCGCGCCCGGTGAAGAAGGCGAGCTTTTCCGGCGCGTTCTCGCGCAGGGGCTTCAGCCAGCCCACCGCGATCTCGAACGCCTCCTCCCAGGAGATTTCCTCGAACGCGCCCGAACCGCGCGGGCCGACCCGCTTCAGCGGCGCGCGGAGCCGCGAGGGCGCGGTGACCTGCATGATCCCCGAGGCGCCCTTGGCGCAAAGCACGCCCTTGTTCACCGGATGGTCGCGGTTGCCCTCGATATAACTCACGCGCCCGGACTTCAGGTGCACGTTGATGCCGCAGCGGCAGGCGCACATGTAGCAGGTCGTGCGCCTGACCTCGTCCGAGACCTTGGGAGAAGTGTCCAGCTTCGGCTCTTGAAAGCCCATTTTCGTTCCCTATCCCTGTTCGCGCGTGGAACGTTCTTCCCGATTTGCCGTCAGATCAACCGGAATGCGCCCGCTTTCATTTTTTCGTATCTGTCGTTTCCGGCCCCAGCACCGCCACGACATCGGCCGCGATGTGGCGCTCCTCGGCGGCCGGCACGATCACCACCGGCACCGCCGAGCCGGCGCGGTCGAGCCGCGTCCCGCCCGCCGCATTCGCAGCCGGGTCGAGCGCCACGCCCATGAAGCCGAGCCCTTCGCAGATCGCCCTGCGCGCCTCGGCGTCGTTCTCGCCGATGCCGCCGGTGAAGGCGACGCAGTCGAGCCCGCCCATCGCCGCGATCATCGACCCGGCGTGGCGCACTGCCCAGTAGCCGAAATGCGCGACCGCGAAGCGCGCCTCCTCGGTTCCCGCCGCGTGCAGCGCCCGCATGTCGGAGGCGCCGCCGAGGCCGAGAAGCCCGCTTCTGTTGTTCAGGAGCCGCTTTGCCCCATCGATGCCGTGATCCTCGGCGAGCCGGAGCACGGCGTTGCCGTCGATCGCGCCGGTGCGCGTGCCCATCGTCAGCCCGTCGAGCGGCGAGTAGCCCATCGTCGTCGCCACCGACCGGCCGTCGCGGATCGCCGCGAGCGAGGCGCCGTTGCCGAGATGGAGCGCCAGCACCCGGCCCGGCAGCGGCGCGCCGAGCAGTTCCGGCAGCCGCAGCGCGAGGCTCGCGTAGGAGATGCCGTGGAAGCCGTAGCGGCGGATGCCCTTCGCCTCTTCCGCCGCTGGCAACGCGTAGCGCAGCGCGACCTCGGGGTTGGTGGCGTGGAAGGCGGTGTCGAAACAGGCGACCTGCGGCAGCGCCGGCGCGAGCCGCCCGAGCGCCCGGATCGCCGCAAGATTGTGGGGGTTGTGCAGCGGCGCGAGCGGCACGCAGGCCTCGATCGCCGCCAGCACCGCGGGCGTGACACGGACCGAGCCGGTCAGCGCCCGCCCGCCATGCACGACCCGGTGCCCCGCCGCCTTCAGCCGCGCGACCGGATGGCCCGCCTCGGCGAGCCCTGCGAGCAAAAGAGACAGCGCCGCGTCATGGTCCGGCGCTTCGCAGGCCCGCTCGACGCCGATCTTCAGCCGCGCGGCACCGCCGATCTCGGTCACAGCGCCCGTCGCGACGGTCTGAAGCGCACCGTCGAACAGTGCCACCTTGATCGAGGAGGAGCCGGCATTGACGACGAGGATCAGGTCGTTCTCCATCTCAGATCACCGATTTCAGAAGGCCGAGCGTCGCGAGCCCGGCAAGGAGAATAAGCGCGAAGCGGCGGAAGTCCTGCGGCTCGGCCCTGAGGAACTGGCGCCCGCCGAGCCAGATCCCCGCCACCATCATCGGCAGCACGAAGACCGTGGCGCGAAACGTGTCGGCGCTGACCATTCCGGCCCGCGCCATGATCGGCAGCGACCAGAGGTCCAACAGCGTGAAATAGGCGATGAGCGTCGCCCGGAACACCGCGGCCGCGACCGGCTGCGCGGTCATGAAGACCGCGACCGGCAGGCCGCCCACCCCCGCGCCGTTGGCGAAGCCCGAGACGAAGCCGGTGCCGGTCGTGCCGGCATCGCCGACGGGACCGCGAAAGCTCCAGCCGATCCAGAGCAGCGCGCACATGCACAGCACGAAAAGCGCGATCACCGCCCGCGCGAGGTCCGTGCCGATCGAGGTGATGATCGTCACGCCCAGGGGCACGCCCACCAGCGCGCCGAGCATCAGCGTGCCGACCCGCCGCCAGTCGATCCGCGCCCAGATCCCGCGCGCCTGCTGTACCGTCATCACGATGTCGCAGAGGATCACCACCGGCACCGCATGGAGCGGGCTGGTGACGAGGCTCGTCGCCAGTATCACCAGCGCCGAGAAACCGAACCCGGAATAGCCCCGCACGAAGGCGGCGCCGAAGACGGCGACGGCGAGAAACGCCGCCGCCGCCGGTTCCAGCCCGAAGGGGAGCGCCATCACGCCCCTTTTTGCGGGCGCATGTCGGCGCGGTCGATGCCGGCGACCGCGACAGGCTTCTTCATCGCGTCGCGCCGGAAGGGCTCGCCCAGTTCCTGGTTGATCATCGCCTCGATGAGCGTGGTCTTGCCATGCTTCATCTGGTCCTCGATCGCCTTCGAAAGGGCCGCCGTCAGCTCGTCCATCGTCCGGGCCACGACGCCCTGCAACCCGCAGGCCTTTGCGATACCGGCATAGGACACCTGGGTGTCAAGCTCGGTGCCGACGAAGTTGTCGTCGAACCAGAGCGTCGAGTTGCGCTTTTCCGCGCCCCACTGGTAATTGCGGAAGACGATCTGGGTCACGGCGGGCCATTCCTCGCGGCCGATGGCGGTCAGTTCCGTTACCGCGATGCCAAAGGCACCGTCGCCCGAGAAGCCGACAACCGGCACGTCCGGGCAGCCGATCTTGGCGCCGATGACCGAGGGCAGGCCGTAGCCGCAGGGTCCGAAAAGGCCGGGGGCGAGGTATTTGCGGCCCTCTTCGAACGACGGGTAGGCGTTGCCGATGGCGCAGTTGTTGCCGATGTCGGAGGAGATGATCGCGTTCTTCGGCAGCGCAGCCTGGATGGCGCGCCACGCTTTCCGGGGCGAGAGCCAGTCGGGCTTCGCCGCGCGAGCGCGCTCGTTCCAGGTGGTGCCCGGATCGTCCTGCTCGTGGTCGAGCGAGGTCAGTTCCTGCGCCCAGGCCGACTTGGTCTTGGCAATCAGCGCCTTGCGGTCATCGCGACCGGCATCGCCGGCGCCGTCGGAAAGCCGCTCGAGGATCGAGTTCGCGACCTTTTTGGCGTCGCCGATGATACCGACGGTAACTTTCTTGGTCAGGCCGATCCGGTCGGGGTTGATGTCGACCTGGATGATCGCGGCATCCTTCGGCCAGTAGTCGATGCCGTAGCCCGGCAGCGTCGAGAACGGGTTGAGCCGGGTGCCGAGCGCCAGCACGACATCGGCCTTGGCGATCAGCTCCATCCCGGCCTTGGACCCGTTATAGCCCAGGGGCCCGGCAAAGAGCGGGTGCGAGCCGGGGAAGGCATCGTTGTGCTGGTAGCCGACGCAGACCGGGGCATCGAGACGCTCGGCCAGTTTCATCGACGCGCCGATGGCGCCGCCAAGGACCACGCCCGCGCCGTTGAGGATCACCGGGAACTTGGCATTCGACAGCAGCTCGGCCGCCTTGGACAGCGCCTCGTAGCCACCGGCCGGGCGTTCGAACTCGACGATCTGCGGCAGCTCGATATCGATGACCTGGGTCCAGAAATCGCGCGGAACGTTGATCTGCGCGGGGGCCGAGGCGCGCCTGGCGTTCAGGATCACCCGGTTCAGGACTTCGGCCATGCGCGACGGGTCGCGGACCTCTTCCTGGTAGGCGACGCAGTCCGCGAACATGCGCATCTGCTCCATTTCCTGGAAGCCGCCCTGCCCCATGGTCTTGTTGGCGGCCTGCGGGGTGACCAGCAGAACCGGCGTGTGGTTCCAGTAGGCGGTCTTGACGGCGGTGACGAAGTTGGTGATGCCAGGCCCGTTCTGGGCGATCATCATCGACATCTTGCCGGTGGCGCGCGTGTAGCCGTCCGCCATCATGCCGCCCGAGCCCTCGTGGGCGCAGTCCCAGAAGGTGATGCCGGCTTTGCCGAAGATATCCGAGATCGGCATCATGGCCGAGCCGATGATGCCGAAGGCATGCTCGATGCCGTGCATCTGCAGGACTTTGACGAAAGCTTCTTCGGTGGTCATCTTCATGGGTCGTCTCCTTCAGCCGCAGCCAGTCCGTCGGGGCCACAGGCCCCGGTTCGAAACGTTTCTACGCCCCGCCACCTGCGCCCTGTAGGGCCAGTCAGATCACCTGATTAGGTCCAGTCTCGCGCAGCGCCTCGGCGACCAGCGCAATGCCCTCGGGAATCCGGTTCTGCGAGATCGAGGAATAGGCGAGCCGGTAGTAGTTCCTCGGCGCCGTGCCCGGCGCGAAGAAGGCGCGCCCCGGCTCGATCAGCACGCCCTTCGCGCGCAGGCCGACCGCAAGGAGCCCGGTATCGACCGCCGCCGGCGCCCGCATCCAGAAGCTCGACCCGCCAAACGCACCCTGCCCGGCGATCTCCAGCCCGTGGGTGCGGATCGCCTCGTCCATCACGGTGCGGCGCCGCTTGTAGGCCTGGTTCAGCCGGTTGATAAGCGCATCATAATGGCCGAGCGAGAGGAAATAGGCGACCGTGCGCTGGATATGCCCCGGCGTGTGGCGCAACATCGCCGCGCGCAGCGCGCGCGCCTCGCGGATGAAGGCCTCGGAAGCGACGAGATAACCGAGCCGGAGCCCCGGGAACAGCGACTTCGAGAACGAGCCGACATGTATCACCCGGCCCTCGCGGTCGAGCGACTTCAGGGCCGGAGCGGCGGGCTTCAGGAACGACATCTCGAACTCGTAATCATCCTCGATGACGAGGAAATCCTCGCGCCCCGCCCGCTCCAGGAGCGCGGTCCGGCGGCCGATCGGCATCGTCGCATTGGTCGGGCAATGATGGCTCGGCGTCGTGAAGATCGCCTCGATTCCCTCCGGCACCGCCTCGGACGGCAGGCCGTCGGCATCGACCTCGACCGGCAGCACCTCGGCGCCGATCTGGCCGAGAATCGCGCGCAGGCCGGGATAGCAGGGATTCTCCACCGCCGCCCGGCTGCCCTGGCCAAGCAGGATCTCGGCCGCGAGCCAGAGCGCGTTCTGCGCCCCCATGGTCAGGAGAATCTCCTCGGGCCGGGCCGAGATGCCGCGCCGGGGCAGGATCGAGCGCATGATGTACTCGATCAGCATCGGGTCGTCGCGCTCGTAGAAATCGGCCGTCAGCACCTCGAAATCACGCTTGCCGAGCGCCCTGAGCGCGCATTGCCGCCAGTTCTGGTGGTCGAAGAGCGTGGCGTCGGCCTGGCCGTAGATGAAGGGATAGGCGTAGGACTGCCAGTCGAGCGGTCGCGCGATCAGCTCGTGGCGCGAGAACCGCCGGCCGACGATCCGCTCCCAGTCCACGGTGTCGCGATGCGGCCGCTCCTCGAACTCGAACCCCGGCTGCATCGGCGCGGTGTCCGAGACGTAGTAGCCCGAGCGCCCCCGCGCCGTCAGGTAGTCGCCCGAGACAAGCTCGGTATAGGCGAGCGTCACGGTGATCCGGCTGACGCCGAGATGCTCGGCGAGCCCGCGGCTCGACGGCAGCTTCTCGCCCGGGCGGAAGCGGCCGCGCAGGATGCCCTCGGCCACCATCTGCTGGATCTGCTGCTGCAACGTCCCGTTGAAACCGGGCGTCAGGAAAAAGGCTTCCGCCGGGATCGACATTTCTGGCCTTATGCGCGCTCTGATCTGGACCTAGACCAGAAAGCCGAAACGGGCGCCGCCGTCAAGCCGCGCCCGCTCCTTCTTCATTGTCCAAGTACCCCGGGGGAGTCGCCGCCCCGGCGGCGACGGGGGCAGCGCCCCCTGCCCGGCCTCAGCTGAAGACCTTGGTCAGCGCCTTGTCGATCGCGCCGGTGATCTGGTCGATGTCGTCCGCGGTCGCGATCAGCGCCGGCGAGAGGCAGAGCGTGTTGTTGAAGCCCGGCAGCGAGCGGTTGGTCGCGCCGATGATCACGCCCTGCGCGCCGCATTCGGCGACCACGGCCTGCACCTTCTTCTCGTCCGCCGGCTCCTTCGTGGCGCGGTCCGCCACCAATTCCGCGCCGCAGAAAAGGCCCTTGCCGCGCACGTCGCCGATCACCCGGTGCTTCTCCATAAGCGCGCGGAGATTGTTCATCGTCCGCTCGCCCATCTTGACGGTGTTCTCCAGGAGCCCCTCGTCCTCGATGATCCGCATGTTCTCGATCGCCGCCGCCGGGCCGGCGGTGCAGCCGCCGAAGGTGGAGATGTCGCGGAAATAGTTCATCGGGTCCGAGCTGTCGTCCTTGAACATGTTGAAGACCTCCTCGGTCGTCACCATGCAGGCGATCGCGGCATAGCCCGAGGCGACGCCCTTGGCCATCGTCACGAAGTCCGGCTTGATGCCATAGTGCTGGTAGCCGAACCAGGTGCCGGTGCGGCCGACACCGCAGACGACCTCGTCGATATGCAGAAGGATCTCGTATTTCTTGCAGATCTCCTGCACCCGCTCCCAGTAGCCCGCCGGCGGCACGATCACGCCGCCGCCCGCGGTCACCGGCTCGAGGCAGAGCGCGCCGATGGTATCCGGCCCCTCGCGCAGGATCACTTCCTCGATCGCATCGGCCGCCCGCTCGCCGTAGTTCTCGACATCCCACTGCTTGCGGTATTCGAGGCAGTGCGGAACCTTCACGAAGCCCGGCACGAAGGGGCCGTACTGGGCGTTGCGCTCATCCTGGCCGCCGGCCGACATCGTCGCGATGGTGGCGCCGTGATAGTCACGGTCGCGGTAGAGGATCTTGTGCTTCTTGCCGCCGTAGCGCTTGTGGGCGATCTGGCGGATCATCTTGAACGCCTTCTCGTTCGCTTCCGAGCCCGAGTTGGTGTAGTAGACCCGGCTCATGCCCGGCATCTTCTCGATGAGCCGCTTGGCGAAGATCGAGCCCGGGATCGAGCCGGCGGAGTTGGCGAAGTAGTTGACCTTGATCAGCTGGTCATAGACCGCCTTGGCGATCGACTCGCGTCCGTAGCCCACGTTGACGGTCCAGACACCGCCCGAAACGGCGTCGAGCAGTTCCTTGCCCTTCGCGTCCCAGACCCGCATCCCCTTGCCCTCGACGATCACGCGGGGGTCCGAGGTCTCGAACGGCTTGTGCTGGATCAGGTGATGCCAGAGATGGGCGCGGTCGGCCTCGACCACTTCGGAAATATCGTTCGAATAGACGGAGCTGTTCATCGTTTCTACCTTTTCTCGGTGCGCTGCCGTCCCGTCGGAATCGCGCCGGTATTCGGCCGGGACGGGGTCGGGCTTGATGCCGAAATCATCACGAAAGCCGCCGCGGCCGTAGGGCCAGAGGCAATGCTCCGATAATACCAGAATTCCACCGACATTCCACTTTCCGAAACCTGCCCTTCGCCGCTTCGAAAAGCGCCACGGCGGGCTTGCCGGAAGGACCGGCACCGATCCGAATGAATAGGTCGGAAGGCGGGAGGCCATCTGGTACACTGCAGGCGCGGGAGAAAGGCCCGGCGGCAGCCGGCAAGACAAGCCCGGATCCGGGAAAACTGGACTTAACACTGACACGGAATCTGGTCCTATACCGGCCATTGGTAGCGCCCCATAGTGACGGGCAACAAGGCATTCCGAACAGGACCACGGTTAATCAGGGAGAACGACGCATGAGAACTACGACTTTCAGGACGGCGGTCGCGGTGGCGGCTCTGATGACGGGGGCCCAGGCGGCCCACGCCCTCGACGAGATCACGGTGGCCTACTTCCTCGAATGGCCGATGCCGTTCGAATACGCCAAGGTTATGGGCACCTACGAACAGGAGATGGGCGTCAAGATCAACTGGCGCAGCTTCGACACCGGCACCGCGATGTCGGCGGCGATGGCCTCGGGAGACGTGCAGATCGCCGTGAGCCAGGGTGTTCCGCCCTTCGTCGTCGCGACCTCGGCGGGCCAGGACCTGCAGGCGGTCGATGTCGCCGTGTCCTATGCCGAGAACGACAACTGCGTGGTGCGCACCGATCTCGAGATCACCAAGGACAACGCCGCCGAACTGGCCGGCAAGAAGGTCGCCGTGCCGATCGGCACCGCGGCGCATTACGGCTTCCTCAAGCAGATGTCGCATTTCGGTGTCGACATCTCGACGATGGAGATCGTCGACATGGCGCCGCCCGACGCCGCGGCCGCCTTCGCGCAGGGCTCGCTCGACATGGCCTGCGGCTGGGGCGGCGCGCTGCGGCGGATGCTGGAAAGTGGCAACGTGCTCCTGACCGGCGCCGAGAAGGAAGAGCTTGGCATCCTTGTCTTCGACGTGACCTCGGTGCCCGCGTCCTTCGCGGCCGAACAGCCTGAACTGCTGTCGAAGTTCCTCAAGGTGACGGCCGATGCCAACGCGATGTGGAACGAGGGCTCCAAGCAGGCCGAGATGCTGCCGGTCATCGCCCAGGATGCCGGCATGGACGAGACCGCAACGGCCGAGACCATGGCCACCTTCGTGTTCCCGTCGGCCGAGGACCAGCTTTCGGCCAAGTGGCTCGGCGGCGGCGCGCAGGAGTTCATGAAGGGCGTGGCCGACGTCTTCGTGCAGGCCGGCTCGGTGCCGGCGGCGCTCGACAGCTACGACAACGCGGTCAACGTGGCACCGCTCTCCTCGGCAGCGGGGATGTAAGCACCCCCACCCCGCGGCCCGGCCGCCATCGGCCGGGCCGTCCCGCAACCAGATCCGCGAGGGGGGACCATGACCGGATTGATCATCGACAACGTGTCGATGCGATTTGACTTGCCCAACGGCTCGGCCGTTCAGGCGCTCAAAAACGTATCTCTGGAACTGAAAAAAGGCGAACTCCTATCGGTCCTCGGACCCTCGGGCTGCGGCAAGACCACGCTGCTCAACATCCTCGCGGGCTTTCTCGCGCCGACCGAGGGCAAGGTCGAGCTGAACGGCCACCGCGTCACCGGTCCTGCGGCCGAACGCGGCATGGTGTTCCAGCAGGGCGCGCTCTTCGAATGGATGAGCGTCCGCCGGAACGTCGATTTCGGCCCGCGCATGAAGGGCATGGCCCAGGCCGAGCGCGACAAGATCACCGACCATCTGCTCGACATCGTCGGCCTGCAGGAATTCAAGGACAAGGCCGTCTACGAGCTTTCGGGCGGCATGCAGCAGCGCGTGGCGCTGGCGCGGTGCCTTGCCAACGACCCCGACGTGATCTTGATGGACGAACCCCTCGGCGCGCTCGACGCGCTCACGCGCGAGAAGATGCAGGGCCTTGTCCTCAAGCTCTGGAAGGAGACCGGCAAGACCGTGATCCTCATCACCCACTCGGTCGAGGAGGCGCTCCTGCTCGGTGAGAGGCTGCTCGTGATGGCGCCGCGTCCGGGCCGGATCTTTAAGGAGTACCGTCTGCCCTTCGCGGAGCGCGGCGTCGGCCGCGACCTGCGCGAGGTCAAGAAATCCGAGGGCTTCGCCGAGACCCGCGAAGAAATCCTCGGCATGATCTGGGGCATGGAAGAAGAAATCATGGGCCGATCGGAGACCGCGGCATGACCGTCCTCATCTTCTACGTCGCGCTCTTCACCGCCGCCTATTTCGTCGTGCGCTTCATCCGCAAGCACCGCGAGGGGCGGCACGACTACACCAGCCTCAAGACCGTGACCTTCGGCGACGAAAGCGCGATCACGCCCGACCGCGTGGCCTCGGTCATCTCGGTGCTCACGATCTTCCTGATCTGGGGCGCCTTCACCGGCTCGAAACTGGTGCCGTTCCACGTCCCCGGCCCGTTCATGGGCGAGACCTCCTTCACCTACACCGCGACCAATGCCGCCGGCGAGACCGACGACGCCACCGTCACGGTGCTCGTCCACGAGGGCGGCCAGAAACCCGCGGCACCGGAGGTCGCGCCCGGCACCGGTTTTGCCAAGGACGACAGCGCGGCGATGCAGGCCTGGCGCAGCACGCTTCTTCGGCCCGCCTCGAACGACGAGGGCGGCTCCGAGGACGGCTTCACCATCACCGCGATCGACGGCAAGCCGGTCGCGCCCGAAGTGCCCGCAACCGTCGCCAACGGCAAGGTGACGCTGACCTCGAAGGGATCAATCAACTTCGAGCCCGATAAGGGCTGGCAGATGGAACCTATCTGGATGCCCTCGCCCGAGGCCGTGGCCTCCCGCCTCGCCGAGATCGCGTCCAAGGGCTACCAGAACACCTCGCTCTGGGGCCATCTCGGCGCCTCGCTGATGCGGGTGCTCGGCGGCTTCATCCTCGGCTCGATCGTCGGCATTCCCCTCGGCTACGCGATGGGCCTGTCGAGCTGGTTCCGCGGCTGGTTCGACCCGATCGTGGAGTTCATGCGTCCGGTGCCGCCCTTGGCGCTGATCCCGCTCGTGATCATCTGGTTCGGCATCTGGGAGACCGGCAAGATTGTTCTCCTGTTCCTCGCCGCCTTGTGGATCATGACCATCGCCGCGCGCTCCGGCGTCTCGGGGGTACGGATCTCCAAGATCCACGCCGCCTATTCGCTCGGCGCCACCAAGGCGCAGATCATGCGCCACGTCATCATCCCGAACTCGCTGCCCGACATCTTCACCGGCGCGCGGGTGGCGATGGGGGTCTGCTGGGGCACCGTGGTCGCGGCCGAGCTTGTCGCCGCGCAGAAGGGCGCCGGCATGATGATCATCGCCGCCTCGAAGTTCCAGCTCACCGACATCGTCGTGATGGGGATCATCCTGATCGGCATCATCGGCTACGGCATCGACATCCTGATGCGGATGGCCGAACGCTGGCTCGTGCCCTGGAAGGGCCGCGGCTGACCACTCACCCGTCGGGGCGTTTGCAATCGCCCCGCCGGCCGTTATCGTCAACCGGAAGCATCACGGAGGGCGAAGCGTGCAGGAAACGGGATGGCGCGATGCGCTGAGGGGGCGCCGGGTCTTCGTGACCGGCGCCTCCGGCTTTATCGGGCGCCGGCTGGTCCCGGCACTCGCCAGTGCCGGCGCATCGGTCACCGTCCTCGCCCGCACCCGCGCCTCCGCGCGGGGCCTGCCGCCCGGGATCCAGGTCCTTTCGGGCAGCCTCGCACCGGGGACGGACCTCGCCGCCGCACTCGCCGGGCAGGAGGTGCTCCTCCACTTCGCCTATGACCTCCGCGCCGCCCCCGCCGCCAACCTCGCGGCCTTCGAACTTCTCGCCGAGGCCGCGGCCCGCGCCGGGGTCGGCCGGATTGTCCACGCAAGCTCGATCGTCGTCTATGACGGCTGGCCCGGCCGCGACCTCGACGAGACCAGCCCCTGGGGCGGCCCCGGCGGCAGCGGCTACCGCGCGGTCAAGATCGCGATGGAGCGGCGCCTCCTCGCCGGCAAGCTGCCCGCCGCGATCCTGCAGCCGACCATCGTCTACGGACCCGGCTCGACGCTCTGGACCGACGGTTTCGCCGCCGCCCTCGCGCGGGGCGCCGTCGTGGTGCCCGAGCCCGAGGGCCTCTGCAACGGCGTCTTCGTCGACGACGTCGTGCAGGCCGCCTTGCGCGCCGCCGCCCTGCCCGACCTCGGGCGCGAGCGGTTCATCGTCTCGGGGCCCGAGCCCTTCGCCTGGTCGGCGCTGATCGAGGGCTATGCCGCGATCCTCGGCAGGGGCGAGCTGCGCCGCGCGCCAGAGGCCGAGCTGCGCGCCCGCCTCGGCCCGCGCCCTGCTCCCGCCGGCCCCGAGGCCGCGCCGCCGCTCGCCGCCCGGATCAGCGCCCGCGCCCGCCGCCTGATCGGTCAACGCCGGTTCGAGGCGCTGGCCGGAGCGCTGCGCCAAAGGCTGGACCGCGACGGCGTGATGTATCCCGGCCACCACCTGCTCGACGAGATGACCGGGCGCGGCCGCTGTCGCATCGACCATGCCCGCGCCCGGCTCGGCTACGCGCCCGACCACGACCTCGCGCGAGGCCTCGCCGCGACGGCGGACTACCTGCGCAGCCGCCATCCCGACCGCCGCGCTTGACAGAAAAGATCAAGCACGGCTAGACCCTTATAAGGCGCAGCGAAAGGGTTCACAGTGATCATTGGCGCGCAGCTGGCGGGTATTGTTCGGGGCGTTGCAACAAAGCTTCTCCCTGACGACCTGCGCAAATGGATCCGGAAACAGCAGCGCCTGCTCAAGCTGCAATCGGTGCCGGTCGGCACGGTGGATTTCGGCGGCCTTCGGCGGCTCACACCCATCAGCCCGATCTTCGGCATCGACCGAGACCTGATCTCGGTCGAACGCTATTACATCGAACATTTCCTCAAGCGCCACGAGGCCGACATCCAAGGCCGCGTGCTCGAGATGGGCGAGCCGCTCTATACCGAGAAGTTCGGGGGCGCGAAGGTCACGCGGAGCGACGTGCTGAACTACGTCGAGGGCAATCCGAAGGCCACCATCGTCGCCGATCTCTGCGACGCGCCGCACATCGCGGACAACACGTTCGACTGCATCGTCATCACTCAGACGCTTCAGATGATCTTCGAGGCCGACAAGGCGATCGCGACACTGCACCGGATTCTCAAGCCCGGCGGGGTCGTGCTCGCCACCTCGCACGGCATCACCAAGGTCGCCCGGCGCGAGGGCGTAGACGACTGGGGCGAGTACTGGCACTTCACCACCCAGTCGAGCCGCCGCCTCTTCGGCGACGTCTTCGGCCGCGAGAACATCGCGGTCGAGCCCTACGGCAACGTCCTGACCACGATCGCCTCGCTCCACGGCCTCGCCGCGCGCGAGCTCGATCCCGAGGAGCTCGACCACAACGACCCGGACTTCGAGCTTCTGGTCATGGTCCGCGCCGTCAAGGCCGCGGATGCCGACCAGGCGGCCACGCGTCCGGGCGGCACGAAAGCGCCGTGACCGGACCGGCGCGAACCGCCCGGCCGATGCGGATCCTGCAGATCTGCACCCAGTTCGGCGTCGGCGGCATAGCCCGGCATGTCATCGACCTTTCGCACTGGCTGCGCGACGCGGGCCATACCGTGCATTTCGCCGGCGAGCCCGGTGCCCTGCTCGACGCCGGCAAGGATGACCAGTTCCACGCGCTGCCGCTGGCCGGGGTCTCCGCCCTGGGCGGCTCGGTTCCGGCGCGGATGCGCAACCTCCTGAGCTGCGTCCCGCGCCTGCGGCGCCTGCTTCGCGCCCATCCGGTGGACGTGATCCATTGCCACGAAAGCGCGCCGGCCCTCGTCACCAGCCTCGCCGCGATCGGCACCGGGATTCCGGTCGTGGTCACCTATCACGGCTCAGAACCCGAGCGTATCCGCAGCTTCGGCCGCATCAGCCGCCTCGGCGCCGATGTCGTGGTCACGCCCAGCCACCTTTGCGCCGGACAGCTCCACGAGATCGGCGGCATTCCCGCCGACCGGCTCCGCGTCGTCGGCCTCGGCGTCAAGCCCGCCCCCGAGACCGACGCCGAAGAGGTCGCCGCGCTGCGCCGCGATCTCCTCGGCACCGATGGCGGGCTGCTCGTCCTCTCGCTTTCGCGCGCCTCCTACCAGAAGGGCCTCGACATCCTCATAGAGGTCGCGAAGGAGGTGGCCAAGCAACGCGACGACGTCTGCTTCGTCGTGGCGGGCGATGGTCCCCTGCTGGAAGAGATCAGGGCCGCGGCGCGCGCAAACGGGGTCGATGGCTATTTGAGCTTCATCGGCGCGACGCACCGGCCCTACCTCTATCTCCGCGCGGCGGATATCTATCTCCTGACCTCGCGCTGGGAGGCGCTGCCGATCTCGATCGTCGAGGCGTTCCGCGCCGGCGTTCCGGTAATCGCCACCGATACGGGCGGTGTCAGCGAACTCGTGGACGCCGATGTCGGCGCCGTCGTCCCGGTCGGCGACGTGGCGGCCTGCGCCAGCGAGATCCTGCGGCTCGCCGGCGATCCCGCCTTGCGCGCCGAAATGTCAGCCGCCGCCCTCGAACGCAGCCGCGAGGACCGGTTCACGCCCGACTTCATCCACCGCAAGTTCGAGCAGCTTTACCGCGACCTCGCGGCCAAACGGACGGATTAGCAGGCGACGGTCCGGACCGGCCCGCCTCACCCGTCACTTGATCGCGAGGAATCCTTCGAAGCAGAGATATTTCTGCACCGTGGTGATGTCGACGAACCCCGCCCGCGTCATCAGGTCGAGGTTTCCCTGCGTCGAGAACGGCTCCAGAATGCCCTTCAGGCTGCGCGTCTTCGAGACGATCTCGTCGCCGGAAAAGCCGTTGCGCAGCTTGAAGTCGGCATAGAGCGTGGTGACGATGTCCTGGAACCGCGCATCCGGCGCGCGGACCTTCTCGAACATGATCAGCGCCCCGCCCCAGTGCAGCGCCTCGTAGAGCTTGTCGATGAGCTGCTGGCGGTCGCGCGGCGGGATGAACTGCATCGTGTAGTAGGACACGATCAGATCCGCCTTCTGGTAGTCGAAGAGCCGCGCATCCTCGTGCAGCAGCTCGATATTCGCGATCCCGGCGCAATGGTTTCGCGCCTTGTCTATCATCGGCCCGACCGGGTCGATGCCGATCCACTTGGCCCCGGTCTTGGCCTGGTTGTGCACCGCGAGCTTCTTCAGAAGCTCGCCCGTCGAGGTGCCGATCTCGTAACAGGTCGAGACGTCGGAGACGAAGAAGTCGCTGAGCTGGCAGACGAGGTCATGCCCCTCCTCGTAGAGCGGAACCGACTGGCGGATATGCTCGACGAAAGTGTCGGCGGTCTTGCCGTCGAAGGTCCAGCCCGCATTCCCGGCTTCGATCTTGTGGCCGACACCCATGTTTAACCCCGCGTTCCGCTCACCCGTTACCCACCGATGCACGTCCCCGCGCACCGGAACCTCAAAGGATGATCACCCGGAACACGCGAAAAATCAACGTTTCCGTCTTGATCCGCGCCGGGCACTCCGGTCCCGGCAGCCCTCGCCGCTGGACTCAGACCCGCCCGAACGCATCCTCCATGCGCTCGATATCGTCCTCGCCGAGATAGTCGCCGGTCTGGACCTCGATCAGTTCGAGCAGCCCCTCCGTCCGGTTCGCGAGCCGGTGCACCGCGCCGATGGCGACATAGGTGCTCTCGTTCTCGCGCAGGATCGAGACCTTGCCGTCGAGCGTGACCTCGGCGGTGCCACGCACCACGACCCAGTGCTCGGCCCGGTGGCGGTGGCGCTGCAGGCTGAGCATCGCGCCCGGCTTCACCACGATGCGCTTGACGCGGAACCTTTCGCCGAGATCGGTGGTCTGGAACCAGCCCCAGGGCCGGTGGGTGCGGGCGTGCTCCGTCGCCTCCGGCCGCCGCCGCTCGGCCAGCGCGCCGACCAGCGCCTTCACGTCCTGCGCCCGCTCGCGCGGCGCGACCATGACCGCGTCCGGCGTCTCGACGATCGCGAGCCCCTCGACACCGAGCGCGCAGACCAGCCGCCCCTCGGAATGGATCATGTTGCCGCGCGCGTCGATGGCAAGCCCCGCGCCGCGGATCGCATTGCCGTCGCCGTCCTTGTCGGCCGCCGCCCAGACCGCGTTCCAGTCGCCAAGATCGGACCAGCGGAACCCGGCCGGCACCACATGGGCATCCCGCGTGCGCTCCATGAACCCGTGGTCGAAGGAGATCGCGCGGATATCGGCGAAGCCCGGCCCCGGCACGAGGAACCCGTGCTCGCGGCGAAGTCCGTCGACCGCGCCCCCGACCGCCGCCACCGCCTGCGGATCGACCGTCTCCATCGCCGCGACCAGCCAGCCGGCGCGGAAGCAGAAGATGCCGGCGTTCCACAGGCAGCCCTCGGCGATGAGACGCCGCGCGAGCGGCTCCTCGGGCTTCTCGACGAACCGCGCGACCGAAAAGCAGCCCGGCCCGCTCGCATGACCGGGCCGCACATAGCCGTAAGCGGTAGAGGGCGCGTCCGGCACGATACCGATCACCGCGACGCCCGCCTCCCGCACCCGCGCCGCCGCCAGCGCGACCGCGCTGCGAAACGCCTCCCCGTCGCGGACCAGATGGTCCGAGGGAACGACCGCCACGACCGCATCCGGATCCTCGCGGGCGATGAGCGCCGCCGCGAGCAGCACCGCCGCCAGCGTGTCGCGCCGCTCCGGCTCCACCACGATCCGCGCGCCGGGCACGATCCCTTCGACCTGATCGCGCAAGGTGAACCGCTGGGGTGCCGAGCCGACGACCACGGGTGCGGCGAAGCCGGGGCCCATGACCCGCCGGAGCGTGATCTGCAACAGCGTCTCGCCGTCCTGCATCGCCAGAAGCTGCTTGGCCATGCCGGCGCGCGATACCGGCCAGAGCCGCGTCCCGGTGCCGCCACAGAGCACCACCGGAATGATCGCCTGCCGCGCGTCGGCGAAGCCCTCGAACCCGCCGTCCATCACCGTACCGCTCCGCGGCAGCTTGCGCGCGCCGCCCGCCCGCTCCAACGTCTCGTGGCCATTCCCGCGTCCTTTCCGCAACCGCAGGCACCAAGCGCCTTTTCCAAGACTTGAAGCGAATTTCTTAATTTTTCCTTTACCTTGACGTGGGAACGCTTTCGGGGGACTCTGGGATGGATGGCGAGGTGGGACGGCTATGACCATCGGTTTTGGCACCAGCGGACTCCGCGGGCCGGTGGCGGACCTGACGGACGCGATCTGTGCCGCCAATGCGCGCGCCTTTCTCCAGGCGGTGCCGCATAGCGGGCTTCTGATGCTCGCGCGCGACCTGCGCCCCTCTTCGCCGCGCATCTCCGCTGCGGTCGCGGCCGGCGCGGCGAGTCTCGGCGTAGCGGTCCGCGACTGCGGCGCGTTGCCGACGCCGGCACTGGCGCTTGCCGCCATGTCGGCCGGCGTTCCGGCGATAATGGTCACCGGCAGCCACATCCCCGCCGACCGCAACGGGCTCAAGTTCTTCACCGCGCGGGGCGAGATCACCAAGGCCGACGAGACCGCGATCCGCGCCGCCCTGCGCCCGCCGCCGCCCTTGCGCCCCGCCTGCCCCGAGACCGACGCGGCCGCCGGCACCGGCTATCTCGCCCGCTACGGATCCGCCTTCGCTCCCGACGCGCTCGCCGGCCTGAGCCTCGGCCTCTACGAGCACAGCTCGGTCGCCCGCGACCTCCTCGCCGGGCTCCTCGCCGCGCTCGGGGCCGAGGTCGTGCCGCTCGGCCGCAGCACGACCTTCGTGCCGCTCGACACCGAGGCGATCGACACTTGCACCGCGGCGCGCCTCGCCGGCTGGGCCGAGACGCTTGGGCTCGACGCGATCGTCTCCACCGACGGCGACGGCGACCGCCCGCTCGTCGCCGACGCGGCCGGACAAGTCATCCCGGGCGACATCCTCGGCACGCTAACCGCCGCGGCGCTCGGCGCCGACATCGTCGTGACGCCGGTCACCTCGAACTCGCTGATCGAGACCTCGGGCCGCTTCGCGCGCACCCGCCGCACCCGGATCGGCTCGCCCCATGTCATCGCCGCGATGGCCGAGGCTATGGCGCGGCCCGGCCCCCGGGTCGCGGGCTTCGAGGCCAACGGCGGCTTCCTCCTCGGCTACACCGCCGAGACCCCGGCGGGGCGGATCGCGCCCCTGATGACCCGCGACGCGGTTCTGCCGATCCTCGTGCCGCTGGCCGAGGCGGCGCGGCGCCGGCTCCCGCTCTCCGCCCTCGTCGCCGAACTGCCCGGCCGCCGCACCGCGAGCGACCGGCTCGCCGGAATCGCCCCGGCGCAGGGCCAGGCGCTCATCCAGCGCCTCGCCGACGACCCCGCGGCCCGCGCCCGGTTCTTCGCCGCCGCCGGACCGGAGGCCGCGATCGACCGCACCGACGGGCTGCGCGTGACCTTCGCGAACGGCGCCGTCGCGCATCTGCGCCCCTCCGGCAACGCCCCGGAGTTCCGCTGCTACGCCGAGGCCGAGGACCAGGAGGCCGCCGACCACCTGCTCGGCACCACCCTCGACGCCACGCGCCGCGCCCTTGGTTGAGCGCGAATGAACGCCACCCGGCGCGCCCCCCGCGCCGCCGAAGCGCCCCATCCGCGGCCGGATCAAGTCAGGCGCCTTCCCTATGCGCCGCAACCTTGAGGAGTGGCAGCCGGGCAGCGTCAACCGGCTTCTCGACATCATCGCGCGGAACCGCGAAACGACGGGCCGGGTCATCGCCAATGCCAAGCAGATGGCGAAGAAAGGGAATCTGAGGCTCCATCCGATCGTGACGCGCCTCGTGGACGCCGAGGTGCTGAAGAAGATGGGGGCCGAGAAGGCGGGCGGGCCGGAGCAATGACATGACCGGGCTGATGACCCGCAGGGCGGTGGCGGTCGGGGCGACGGCCGCGATGTTGGGCGGCGGCGTCCGGGCAGAGGGCGCGGAAGAGCGAAAGGTTGAAGGAATGGTCTATCACATCTCGGGCGGCAAATACGTCACCGACTATCTCGGCTCGCAACCCGGCTACAAGGCGCTGGACGGGGATATCGACAAAGTCGAGATCGTCGATCCGACGCCGGATGGGGGGGGGCTGATCACCCGGCGTGGCCTGAAAAGCGGCCGCCCGATGAAGCCCGACCACATGCCGACCAAACTGCAGCGGATCGGCCGCGGCCTCGATATCTTCCCGCTGCTCGATGTGGACAGCTATACGAGCTGCCTGCTCGTCAACCAGACCTTCAAGGACATCCTCGAGGAGCTGGAGCCCGGCGTGCATCAGTTCTTTCCGATGGAGATCTTCATCAAGGACGAGAAGGTCGGCGACCGCTACTGGCTGAACATCTGCAACCGGCTGGATACCTATCACCCCACGCTGACCTACCCGCGCAACGAGCGAGGGTTCTTCGAACCAGTGAAAGGTGAGCCGTTCTCCGTCGTTTTCTCCGTTGATGCGATCGGGAACCATCACGCCTGGCACGACAAGTTTGGGCAGGGCACGTACATCTCCGACACCTTCGCCGAGAGACTGCAGGCGGCCGTGTTAAGTGGGCTGCATTTCAGCGAACCGAAGCCGCAGCAGTAGCGCGTACATGCCGCAGTAGCGATTTCACAAAGGGTATTAGATCAGATGGAATTTGACAGCGGTGGCAACCGGATCGTGCGCCCCGACATGGGGGCTCCGCCCGGTTTCGTGGGCCAGAAAGTATTTTCAGGGCGCGCATCTGCGCCCCTCCGGCAACGCCCCGGAGTTCCGCTGCTACGCCGAGGCCGAGAACCAGGAGGCCGCCGACCACCTGCTCGGCACCACCCTCGACGCCACACGCCGGGCATTCGGTTGAGAACCAATGAGCGGCGCGCCCGGCCGCGCCAAGACCGGCCGCGTTATCGCCAAATTCCGCTTGGCGGTGAAGGAAGGCGAGTTGCGCCTTCCCCCCATATCGGCGCACTTGTGGAGATCGAGATGATGGAGAAGATGGGCGCGACGCGGGCCACTTCGGAGGCGGAGGGGTGGCCGAGTGAGGGTTGATGCAGGACCGACTGAGGCGCAAGATGGATAGCGGGCGCAAACTGTCGCGTGCAGTGCTGTTGGCGGGCGCCGCTACCGCAGGTGTGTACATGGCCTCGGGAGCCGCGAGCGGCGTGGGTATTTGCCTCCGGGGCGGGCCGTTGTTCCCTCACAAGTCGGTGCTCCTTGATCGCGCGATAGAGGGGTTGTTCCCGACCACTTTTTCACCTGCCTTTAAGGATGACGCGCGCGAGTTGCGCGGCCCCGAGAGCGAAATCGGCTCATTCCCACACGCAGTGCAGTATCGGACTGCGTTTCCCGATTGCTGCGGCATTATTTCGGAAGGGCGTATCCCGGATGAGATTTATGGGAATACCCGAATCGGAATAAAGCAACCCGGCTTGTGGGATAAGTTAATTGGTCGCGGTCGGTATATTTTATTCGCGCGCGAAGCGGCAATTGATTGGTCAGCCGAACCTCCAGAGCCTGTGGCTGGAAACCATTTTGCGCTCTTTTGGATCGACAATTGCGGGGTCAAGGTACCGGTCCCACCTGACAAAATTGTGGGGTGAAGAATACCGAAGAACCTTTATGCGGCGGAGATCGACTTTGCGTATCTCATTGGCGATGGAAAATGGCCTAAGCCCCCACAATTGAAATGGCCCACCTGCCAATTCAGGAACGTCGAAGCCTCGCAAACCCGCGAAAACGCGCGGCCCCGTCAGATCACCCGGTAGCCGTGATCCGGCGTGTAGATCGCGCGTGCATCCTCGACGAACTCCTTTATGTCGAAGGCCCAGGACGCCTGCGGCCAGCGCAGTTCCATCTGGCCGAGCCGCGGCCGGTAGACCGCCGTGTAAAGCGTGCCGAAGCCGAGCGAATAGGCGGTCGAGTAGAGCGGCGGGCGCAGGAAGGCCGAGATGAACTTCTCCTGCGGCTCGACATGGAGCGTGAGCCTTTGCAGGAGGAACCGCTCGCGCTGCACGGTCGCGGTCATCCGGGCGTGGCTCATCCATTCCACGGTCTTCTGATGGTTGGTGGCCACCGCCGCATGGGTGATCTGCGCCGGCCGGTCGGGCGCCATCAGCGCGGTGAGGAAGCGGCGCTTGGCGTCGAGCACGGTGACGTTGTAGCTCATATGCGTCGGCACGCGGGCGAGCACCCTGCCCGCCTCCTCGGCGGTCTCGCAGGTCTGGAGCACATAGCGCAGGATCAGCGGCACGCCGAAACCCTCGCCGACGATCCGCCGCCCGCCGAAGGTGAGCGAGACCGCGAGCCCGGCATCGTTCATGCCGTCGACGAGCCCCCAGAGCCCGTCGCTTGTGCCGAGCACCGTGCGGCCAAGCCAGCCGGTCCGGAGCATGAGCCGGTCGAAGGCGCGCGGGCTGTAGTCGTAATTCCGGACCAGGACCGGCTCGCGCCCCGGCCAGATCGCCTGCGAACAGCCCGAAAGGTAGGGCGGCGGCCTCCAGAACGACAGGAACCGCGCCGCATGGTCTCCGCCGCCGGCCAGCTCGCAGAGCCGCTCGTAGAGCGGCAAGAGCTCCGGCATGTGCTCCTTTAGCGCCTGTTTACTCTCCCAGTAGGGCGGGCGCGGCTCCTCGCCCTCCCGCAGCCACCAGCGATGGTAGTCGGGCCAATACTCGTGAAAGAGCGCGGCCCATTTCGGGCCGGGCTCGGTCTCGTCGATGGCGCGCCAGAGAAAGTCCATACCGGGAGGGCCGGCCCGTCCGGGCCGGCGCTACATGATCTTGAAGGCCGGATCGGCGAAGGCCGGCCCCGCCTGCACCGCTTCGAACGGCTTGGCGGCGAAGCCCTGCTTGATGCCGTGGATCCACTTCTTCGCCCGTTCGTTGAGCTTGAACCCGTTGGTCATCGAGCGGCCGCGCGTGACGAGGATGCCGAGGTCGGCGCCCTCGTAGCGATAGTCGCCCGGACGCAGGATCCGGAGGAAGAAGGCCTCGTTCTCGCTCTCGACCGCGCGGCGGTGATAGTCGAAGCGGTCATAGACGACGCGGCCGTCCTCCAGCATCCGGTAGATCCCGGTCTGCGGCGCATGGGTGACGATGTCGACCGTGTCGTCGGTATGCTTGATCACCATCTGGGACCAGGAGTCGATCATCTCGGCATCGGCCCAGCGGGCATTCAGCGCCTCGACGTCGAGGTGGAACTTCTTCTTCGAGAACTCCAGGAGGTGGAACAGGAACAAGGGCGCGTCGGCATGGGCGAAGGCCGCGTGGTTGGTCATCGACGAGGCGCCGGTGATGCGCGGGTTGAGTTCGCCGAGCCAGATCTCGCCGGTCTTCTTGTCGATGAGGAAATCGAGCTCGAAATAGCCGCGATAGCCCTCCTTCCGAAGCTGCTCGCCGAACTGGAACGTTAGCTCCCGCGCCCGCTGCCGGGTCTTCGGCGGGAAGGCGGTGGAGAAGATCTCGTTGCCGCACCAGCCGCCGCGATAGGGGGTCAGTTCCTTGAAGCCCACGAGTTCCGTCATCAGGGGCCCGACGATCGTGCCCTCCTTCGTCGCACAGGCCTCGATCGCCGAGCCGCGGCAGTCGATCCGCTTCATGATCTTGATCTCGCCCTCGCCGACGATCTCGTGCTCGTGGCGGCGGAAATCGGCCTCGGACTTGATGAAGAAGGTGGTGTGGCCGCTATCGCCGAAGGCCGATTGCAGCACGAGGTCATGGCCGAGCCCGGCCTTGTCGCAGATCTTCTTCAGATGCTCGTAGCTTTTGACCTCGGAAAGCGTGTTCGGGACCGACGGCACCCCGGCCTTGTTGCCGATCCTGACCGTCTCGATCTTGTTGTCGCATTTCGTTCGCAGCTTCGCCTTCGGGAACCAGACCTCGGCGCCAAGCTCCTTCGACAGCCGCTCGGTCTCCTCGTCGAACATCAGGAAGACGAACTTCGGCTTGCCGCCGCGCCGCTTGATGAGGTCGATCACCTCCTTGTGCTGCAGAAGGTAGTTGTTGATCTCCTCGATCGACTGGAACTCGGCATGTGGCTGCTCGGAGGGGCAGAAGACGTTCGGATGGCGGCCGTCATAGCAGTCGATATAGCATATGTATTTGAAATTCTTGCACCATTCGTCGATGCCCAGCAGGTTGAAATTGGTCGCCGAGATAAAATAGACCGGATCCTCGTTGCGATGGAAATGCCGGCGGATCTCGGAAATGTTCTGCAGTTCTCTGGTCGCCATCTGTCTCTCCCCTGTTTATTCCGCCGCTTTCGGCAGCTTGTTCTTCACCAGATTGTCGAGCGCCTCCTCGGTGAAAACGCGAAGCCCGAGGTCGGGCCAGTAGCCGTGGATCTCGTTGACGTCGAGCGCGCGCATGAAGGCGAGGATCTCCTCGCTGACCACCTGCCCCGGCACCAGGATCGGAAAGCCCGGCGGATAGGGGATGATGAACGAGGCCGAGACCACCTCGCGCCCCGATTTCATCGCCTGCCGGATCGAGCCGTCAAGCGCGAGATAGTCGCAGTTGTTCTCGTCGTAGCTGAGGAAGAAGGCGGTGCGGATGTCGCCCTCGGTGGTGCTCTGATCGCTGCGGAAGGCGTCGTGGAAGCGCGAGAAGTCCGGCAAGGGCGGCAGGTCCACCATCAGCGCCTTGACCCGGTGCTCGAAGGCCAGCCGCTCCATCTTCGAGGCATCGTCGAGCCGCTCGTCGAGCTCGTTGGCGATCTCGACCAGCACCTCGATGAGATAGGCGACCGAGGACCGCGTCGTGCCAATATTGGTCATGAAGAGGACCGTGTTGCGCGAGGTCTTGTTGATCTGGATCCCGTACTTGTCCATCAGGATCTTGGTCTTGAACGTGTCACCGTCCCAGCCGGTCCCGCCCACCGCGAGCGTCACCCGCGTCGCGTCGAGCACGAACTCGTCCTTCTCCCAGCATTCCCAGATATCGGTCCAGCCCTGATGGGGATCGTAATAGCTCTCGACCCCGCTCTCGCGGTACTCGGCCGGGATCATGTCGCCCGCCGCCAGCACCTTGAAATACTTCTGCAGCAAGGGATGGGTCGCGATCGCCTTGCGCATCGACATCGCCGCCTCGACCTGCCGCTGGACGAATTCGAACCCTTCCAGTTCCACCTGCCGCCGGCCGACGTCGAGCGAGGCGATGATCTGGTAGTTCGGGCTCGTGGAGGTATGGGTCATGTAGGCTTCGCGGAAGCTCTGCTCGACCTCGCCCTTGAAGTCCTGGTCGTTGACATGGATCATCGAGCCCTGACGGAGCGAGGTCAGCGTCTTGTGTGTCGACTGGGTCGCATAGGCCCGCACCCGCGCATCCGGCGGCGCCACGAGCCGGGTCTTCAGAAGCGTCGCCTCGTCGGCGTCCTTCAGCTTTTCCTGCTGCTTTTCCCAGGCCTTGGCCTGTTCGGGGCTCCGCAGCCGCTCGCGCAGATGGTTGGCGGCGTTCATCGCGGTGCGCTGGCGGTAGGTCGGGCCGAAGCGGGCGAAGGCGAACCAGGCCTCGTCCCAGAGGAAGATCAGGTCGGGTTTGATGGCGAGGCATTCCTCCATCACCCGCTCGACGTTGTAGACCACGCCGTCGAAGGTGCAGTTGGTCAGGAGAAGCATCCGGACCCGGTCGAGCTTGCCCGCCGCCTTCAGCTTCAAAAGCTGGTGCTTGATCTCCTTCAGCGGCACCGCGCCGTACATCGAGTATTCGTTCAGGGGATAGCTGTCGAGATAGACGACCTGCGCGCCCGCGAGCACCATGCCGTAATGGTGCGACTTGTGGCAGTCGCGGTCGATCAGCACGATATCGCCCGGCCGCATCAGCGCCTGCACCACGATCTTGTTGCAGGTCGAGGTGCCGTTCGTGGCAAAGAAGGTCTGTTTCGCACCGAAGGCCCGCGCGGCGAGTTCCTGCGCCTTCTTGATCGGCCCGTGCGGTTCCAGGAGGCTGTCGAGCCCGCCGCTCGTCGCCGAGGTCTCGGCGAGGAATATGTTCGGCCCGTAGAACGCCCCCATGTCCTGGATCCAGTGCGATCGCGAGATCGACTTGCCGCGAGAGATCGGCATGGCGTGGAAGACGCCCGTCGGCTGCTTGGAATACTCCACGAGCGCGGTGAAGAACGGCGTCTTGTAGCGCGACTGCACGCCCCGGAGGATGTTGAGATGCAGTTCGAGGAAGTCCTCCTGATTGTAGAACACCCGCCGGCAGATGCCGAGATCGAGCCCGGCGATCTCCTCGACCGAACGTTCGGTGACGAGATAGGCGTCAAGCTCGGGCCGCACCTTGGCGATCAGCCGGCAAAGCTCCGGCCCGTAATCCTCGGCCTTCAGCGCCTCGATCCCCTCCGCCCCGCCGGCGCGGTTGAGATAGCGTTTCAGGATCGGCAGCTCGGTCTTCGACTTCAGCGAGAGGCCGGGCCGCACCACCACCGCCTGGACGTTGTGGTTGAAGAGGATGCCGATCAGCGCGTCCTCGAGGCTTGGGACCACGACGGTCTCGTAGATGAACGGATCCTCAGGCCGCCGCATCCGCTGAACGTTGTTCCTCAGCCAGCGTTCCTGATGCTCGTTCAGATCGTCGACGATCATCACTTCGAAATAGGGCCGCGCCAGCGCCCGCGCCTCGGGCGAGAGCATGGCCTCGTCCTCGTGATCCTCTGCATCGGCGCTGTCGCGGTCCAAGGGGATGTGGCGGCGGCGATAGGCGCCGGTGGTCAGCGCCCGCGCCGCGCGATGGGTGCCGAAGGCGAGATCGTCAAGATTGCCGTGCTCGAACTGCCGGCGCAGGTGGTCGAAAGCCTGCACGCCCGGAAAGGCCCAGTAGGTCTCGACCAGCGCCAGCGCGTCGAAGAGCCGTTCGACCTCCTTGCGCTGGGCGTCCGCCTTGCGGCCCGAGGGGTCACGCGCCAGCGCGGCAGTCGCCGCGCGCAATGCGCTCCACCGGTCCGAGCGGAGCTGGATCGCCGAATAGTAGTCGTTGACCGATTGCATGGCCTCGTCCCCGTTTTATACGGCGGCCGAGGATTTACGGGTCAGCGGATGCCCGGCAGACCCGAGCGATCAGCCGCTCGCTGATTTGTCCGCCAGTGGTGGCGGAAGGTCCTCCTCATCCGATCTCGCCGAATGGAAGGCCAGATTGTGAACAGCATGCGACATTGCGTGAGCGCTCACAACCGGTAATTCCAGCCCCAGCCGCGACCCCTGGCGCGGCATCTCCAGCGGCCCGAGGGTCTTGAGATACGCATCCGCGCCGCTGGTCCGGTCATAGACCGAGAACTCCGCCGAGCGGTCGCGGAAGCTCTTCAGCACCTGGCCGAGCCCCTTGATTCCGGTCTCGCGCTGGCGCCGGACATAGGAGAGATCGACCTCGATCGGGAACATGTCCTCCTGCCCCCCGGACTGGTGCAGCACCGTCGCCGCCGGATCGACGATGAGCGAGCGCCCCACCCCGCCGGCGCTGAGGCCGTTCACGTCGATGACGTAGCACTGGAACTGCGCCGCCGTGGCCCGCGCGATCGCCAGTTCCGCATCGCGGTCGGTGGTGCCGGTCAGGACCGGGTGCAACAGCACCTCGACCCCGGCCGAGGTGAGCTGGCGCGTCGTCTCCGGGAACCAGATGTCGTAGCAGATCGAGAGCCCGAAGCGGCCGACCTCGGGCACGTCGAAGACGCAGAACTCGGTTCCGGCCTCGACTTCCGATTCATAAGGCCGGAACGGGAACATCTTGCGGTAGCGGCTGACCACATGGCCCGTCGGGTCGATGACGGCGGAGGTGTTGTAGATCCGCCCGTCCTCGGTCTTCTCGAACATCGAGCCGGGGATCAGCCAGACCTTGTGGCGCCGGGCGGCGGCGCGGAACTGGTCGAGCGCCTCGTTCTCGAAGGGCTGCGCGAAGCGCGGCAGCGGCCCGTAAGGCGCCAGCTCCGAGAAGAGCACCATCTGGGTCCAGGGAAAACGCGCCATCAGGATATCGAGGCGATGGATCATGCCTTCGACGTTGGAGTTGAGCGCGCTGACATGCATCTGCACGCCGGCAATGGCGAAAGGGGTCATATTCCGTATCTCCGTCGGCCGTCCGCCCCCGCGAGGCAGCACAGGCCTTAGTCCGTTCATCGCCCTCCTTAGCGGCAAATCGACGGCACGGAAACCAGATCGCGCAAAAGTGTGGCGTGGCCGCCGCACCGGCCGTACGGGGCGGCGCGGCGGCGCCCGTTTCCACAGCGTCAATTATAGGTGGCAAAATGTCGCTTTCGACGCTCCACCCCTGTCGTTTTCGGCTCATAAGCGCCCGGCATTCACCCACGGCCGCCGGCCGCCTCAAGGACCCCGCCCATGCTTCGCGATTCCGACATCCTCTCGCAGCTTCTCTCGCGCCGCCCGAAGACCTCGCTTGGCCGTGACTTCTACACCGCCCCCGAGGTCTACGACGCCGACATGCGGCTGATCTGGACCCGCGACTGGGTCTATGTCGCCTCCGCGCCCGAGATCGCCAAGCCCGGCAACTACGTTACCGTCCAGATCGGCGACTATTCGGTGATCGTCGTGCGCGGCAACGACAACGTCGTCCGCGCCTTCCACAATTCCTGCCGCCACCGCGGCAGCCGGATCTGCCAGACCGCCAAGGGCTCGAACCCGAAACTCGTCTGCCCCTACCACCAGTGGACCTACGAGCTTGACGGCCGCCTCCTCTGGGCGCGCGACATGGGCAAGGACTTCGACGCCTCCAAGCACGGGCTGAAGCCGGTCCATTGCGACATGGCCGCCGGCATGATCTTCATCTGCCTCGCCGAGACCGCGCCCGACTTCGCGCCCGTGAAGGCCGAGGCCGACCGATACACCGCCAAGCACACGCTGTCCGACCTCAAGGTCGCGTTCCAGTCGACGATTGTCGAGAACGGCAACTGGAAGCTCGTGCTCGAGAACAACCGCGAATGCTACCACTGCTCGGGCTCGCACCCGGCGCTCTGCCGCACCTTCAACGACGACCCGAACCTCGTCGGCGCCGATGACTCCGTCTCCTCGCCCGCCGGCGCGGCCCATGTCGCGCGCTGCGAGGCGGCCGGCCTGCCCTCGAAATACATCATCGACCCCAACGAACAGTGGCGCCTCGTCCGCATCCCCTTCGTCGGCGACGCGGTGAGCTACACGATGGACGGCAAGGCGGCGGTGAAGAAGATGCTGCCCGAGATGCCCTTCGCCAACGCGGGCTCGCTCCTCTTCTTCCACTACCCCAACACCTGGAACCACTTCCTCTCGGACCACGTCCTGAACTTCCGCGTCCTGCCGGTCAGCCCGACCGAGACGCAGGTGACCACGACCTGGCTCGTCCACAAGGACGCGGTCGAGGGCGAGGACTACGACATCCAGCGCCTGACCGAGGTCTGGGAAGCGACCAACGACGAGGACCGCATCGTGGTCGAGCAGAACCAGCTCGGCATCAATTCGCCCGCCTATGAGCCCGGCCCCTATTCCGAGCTTCAGGAAAGCGGCGTGATCCAGTTCATCGACTGGTACGTCGCGACGCTGCAGAACCGGCTCGTCGGCCGCAAGATCATGGCGGCGGAGTAATCGCCATGATCCCGATGCCACGCGAGGACACGCCGCTCTGGTCCGACAGCGAACCCCTGGAATGCGTGATGGTCGTCCCCGAGGCGCCGAACGTGAAGACCTTCGTCTTCCGTCCGCCCTCGGGCGCCACCTTCCTGTTCCGCGCCGGGCAGTTCATCACGCTTGAGCTGCCGGTCAAGGGCGGGCCGATCTACCGGACCTATACGATCTCCTCGAGCCCGACCTCGAACGTCTATCTCTCGATCACCGTGAAGGCGCAGCCCGACAGCGAGGGCTCGCGCTGGCTCGTCGAGAACCTCGTTCCGGGGATGCGGCTCAACGTCAAGGGACCGGGCGGCGTCTTCCACCTGCCGCGCCAGCCGAACGGCAAGTACGTCTTCATCTCGGCGGGCTCCGGCGTCACCCCGATGATGTCGATGGCCACCTTCCTGTGGGAACGCGGCGAGGAGCCCGACATCAGCTTCGTGCAATGCGCCAACCGGCCCTCCGATCTGATCTTCCGCAAGCGGCTGGAATACATGGCGGGCCGGGTGCGGGGCCTGCGGCTCCACTTCGTCGCGGCCGAGGAGGACCCCTACGAGGTCTGGACCGGCTATCGCGGCCACTTCAACCAGCTGATGCTGGGCCTCATGACGCCCGACTACCTCGACCGCGACGTCTATTGCTGCGGGCCCGAAGGCTTCATGCAGTCGGTGCGCGACATGCTGCATTCGCTCGGCTACGACATGTCGCGCTACCACCAGGAGACGTTCCAGGCCCCGGTGCTCCGGGTCGAGGACATCGAGATCCCCGAAGACGTGGTGCCGCAGGAGACCGCGAAGGCCGAGATCGTCTTCACCGGCTCCGAGATCACCGCGACCTGCGCCGAGACCGACACGATCCTCGCGGTCGCCAAGTCCTCGGGGCTCAACATTCCCTCGGGCTGCAATTTCGGCGTCTGCGGCACCTGCAAGGTCAAGACCCGCTCGGGCCAGGTCCACATGGTCCACAACGGCGGAATCAGCGAAGAGGACATCGAGGCCGGCTACGTCCTCGCCTGCTGCTCGCGCGCCATCGGCCGGGTCGAGGTGGATATCTGATCCTCCGCGGGCCCGGCCGTCCCGGCCGGGCCTATTTCAAGATCGTCAGCAGGTTGGCGAAATCGTCGGTCCAGACGCGCCCGCCATCGGAAGCCAAAGGCTGCCATCTTTCGTCCCGCGCGAGCGGGCCGAGCGCGCGTTCGCTCCGCGACAGAAGCACGACGCGGGAGCCGCTGTCGCCAGGATCGACCTCCTCATTGCCCTCATAGTCCTGGATCCGCGCCTCGAGTCCCAGCGCCTCGGCGCTCCGCGACAGGGGGCGCTCGATCGCGTAGTAGCGGTTCGAGATGTGGTAGACCAGAAGCCCGTCCGGAGCGAGCCGGTCGAGGTAGAGCTGCATCGCCTCATGCGTCGTCAGATGCATCGGCACCGCGTCCGACCCGTAGGCGTCGATGATCAGGATGTCGTAGACCAGCCCCTCCTGCCCCGCGAGCACCATGCGCGCATCGCCAAGATGGGTGGGCGCGTCAGCCGCGCAGCTCGACATGAAGGTGAACAACGCGGGATTGCGCGCGATATCGTCGACGACGCGGTCGATCTCGTAGAAATGCCAGTCCTGCCCCGCCTGCCGGTAGCAGGCGAGCGCACCCACCCCGAGACCGACGATGCCGACGCGCCCGGCCTCGAGCCCCGCCTCCGAGGTCAGGACCTGCGCCATCGGGCCGTTCGGGTGGTAGTAGTACTGCGGCTCCGGCCGGGCCGCTCCGTAATCGGTCAGCCGCTCGGCGCCGTGGAGCGTGGTGCCGTTGGTGTACATCCGCATCCCGGCCTGGTCGGTCACCCGATGGGTGCCGAAGAAGCTCCGGTCGCGAAAGCCGTAGCCATCGGGAAGGACATAAGTTCCCGACACCATGACAAGCCCCGCCGCCAGCGCCGCCGCCGGGAGTGTCCTGCGCAAGGCGATCGCGGCGAAGGCGGCCATCGCGAACATGATCAGCTTCAGCACCAGCCAGTCGTCGATCAGCACGACCCGCGCCGCGATCACGACCGGCAGCGCCGCCAGCACCCCGGCGATCAGCCCCCTGCGGATCAGCGGCCGCGTCAGCCGCATCTCGGCGCTGAGCACCAGCGTCGTCGCCAGAAGCGTCGTCACGCCGCCCTCGGCGAGACTCTTGAAGACGACCGGCGCCAGGACCGAGTTGAAAAGCCCGCCAAGGGCTCCGCCCACCGACATGACCAGATAGAACAGCGTCAGATGCGCTCCCGAAGGCCGCGCCGCGTACAGTTTCTGATGCGCGAAAAGCGCCACGACGAAGAAGCTGAGGATCAGAAGGCCCATGCGCCAGAAGTCGAGATGCGCCCCCGCCAGCCCGGTGAAGAGCGCGCCGAGCCAGCCGAGCGCGCCGAGATAGGCGACGCGCAACATGACCGGGCTCAGGAAGGACCGGCGCGTGAAGGTCACCACGAAGCTGAGCAGGTAGAGCGCGAGCGGGATCACCCAGACGAGCGGGATCGCCCCGACATCGGTCGAGATCTTGGTCGTCACCGCCAGCATCATCGACGAAGGCACGAAGGCAAGAAGCACCCAGCGCCCGATCGTCGCCGCCGAGGGCCGCGCCTCGCGCACCGACGCCTCGGCATGTGTGACGAAGTCGCGCCCTCGCGCAGCCAGAAGCCCAGAGGCCAGCAGGAACGCGCCCAGAAGACCGAAGCCCGCCGCCCATCCCCGCCCGATCTCGGTCGCGCCGAACAGCGGCTCGGCCACCAGCGGAAAGGCCAGAAGCGCCACGAGCGAGCCGAGATTGCTCGCGCCATAGAGGAAATACGGGTCCTCGGCCGACGGCCCGTCGCTGCGTGCATACCACGATTGCAGAAGCGGCGCGTTGGCCGATAGAACCGCGAAGGGCACCCCCACGCCAAGGCCGAAGAGCATCAGCGTCTGCCAGACCGCCGGCCGCCCGGCATCGTATTGCCAGCCCTCGGGGATCGCGAGCGGCAGGAATACCAGCGCGCCCGCCCATAAAAGCAGATGCAGCACCAGCTGCGCCCGGACCGGCAGGTGCCGCGCCACCAGATGCGCATAGAGATAGCCGCCGATCAGCACCGTCTGGAAGAACAGCATCGCCGTCGTCCAGACCGCCGGCGCGCCGCCGATCTGCGGCAGCACGATCTTGGCAAAGAGCGGCTGGACGAAGAACAAGAGCGAAGCGCTGAGGAAGATGGTGCCGGTGAAGACGACGGGCGTGAGAACGCTCGGCCTAGCGGCGCTGTCGGTATCGGTCGCGTACATGCATTGCCCCGGGATTCGTGATCAATTACCAGTAAACCGGCGGAATGGGTCCGGAATGGGGCAAAACCGGGGTATCGCTAGGCCATTCGCCGCCCGATCGCTCGCCTTGACGCCGCATCGCCCCCGATGCACCGTGCGCCCGCCCGACCGACCGACGCAAAGGATGCCCATGACCCGCCTCGCCCGCACTCTCGCCGCCATCGACGCAGCCAATGACGCCGACCCCGACCGGTCGGAGGGCGCGCCCGCCGCCCGGCTCTACGGCGAGCGCATGACGGCGGAACTCGACCGGCTCTTCCCCGACGCCTCCGACGAGCTCAGGATCGCAGCGCGCGGCCAGCATATCGAGCGCTGGACCTCGCCGCGGGCAAGCTATCCCGAGGGCCGCGAGGGCTACCTGACCTGGCGCCGCGACCTCGCTGCCTTCCATGCGACCCGCGTCGGCGAGATCATGGCCGAAGCGGGTTATGACGCCGCCGCGATCGCGCGGGTGGGCACCATGCTGCGCAAGGAGGGAATCAAGCGTGACGCCGAGGTGCAGGCACTCGAGGACGTGATCTGCTTCACCTTCCTGCGCTGGTATTTCGCCCCCTTCGCCGGGGGCCGCGACGCGGACGAGCTCGAACGCATCGTCGCCAAGACCGCCCGCAAGATGTCCGCCGAGGCCCGCGCCCGCGCGCTGGCCGAGTTCGACCTGCCCGAGCCTTTCGCCGCCGCCTTCCGGGCCTGACCGCCCGGCTTTGCCGAGGAATCCGAAGGGCTTGCGCCGCGCGGCTCACCCGCAATCGAGAGTTGAGGGCGGCACCCGCAGCGCGCCCGAAGCCGTTTCCGTATCGGAAATCGTCACACTTCGGTCACAGCGACTGTTGCCGAAATGACCCGTAGTTCGGCGGCTTTCCGCGCTGCGGCTAGGCGTGGCGGCCGAAGAGGCGCAGAATCAACTTGACGGTGCCAGATAGCGACCATATCTGCGCCGCGCCAAAGCCACCGCGACGTGTTGGCATGGCATGAGGACAGGCTACCGAATGCGGCCCCCGGGCCGCGCTGCAAGGAACGAAGATATGGAATATCCCAGGCAGATGGACGCGGGCCAGGAGCGGCCGGAGCAGGCATCCATCGGCAAACCCCAGGCCCGCCAGCAGAGCGCCGAACAGCCGGTCTCGCGGCAACAGCAACAGTCGGAAGGTGAGCGTACCTCCGGCCAGATGGGCGCCACGATCTTCACCGACTGGGCCTCGATCTGAGCCCTTGCGGGCCGCTTGCCCGCACCGCTAGTCTCGGGGCCCCGACCGAGGAGCCCCGATGCCCCGTCCCGTCTCCGCCATCCCCAATCTCGGCCCCGCCTCCGAGGCGGCCTTCGCCCGCGCCGGCATCGGCTCGGCAGAGGAGATCGAGGCGATGGGCGCCGACGCCGCCTACCTGAGGCTGCTGCAATCGGGAACGCGCCCCCATTTCATCGGATATTACGTTCTGGTCATGGGCCTTCAGGGAAGGCCCTGGAACAACTGCCAGGGCGCCGAGAAACAGGCGCTCCGCGCGGCGTTCGACGCGCTCAAGGCCGAGGCCGAGTCGACGCCCTCCAAGGAAAAGGACCGCTCCCGGCTGGAAGCGGTCCTCGATGAGATCGGGCTTCTCCACCCGCGCTGAGACGATTTTTGAGAAAAAATCGTCCGAAAATTCTTGAAGAATTTTCGTCAGCCGACGAGTTCGAGACCCGAGAAGAAGAAAGCGATTTCCTGCGCCGCGGTTTCGGCCGCATCCGAGCCGTGAACCGAGTTCTCGCCCACCGAGAGCGCGAATTCCTTGCGGATCGTGCCAGCGTCGGCATTGGCGGGGTTGGTGGCGCCCATCACTTCGCGGTTCTTCGCGATCGCGTTCTCGCCCTCGAGCACCTGCACCACGACCGGGGCCGAGGCCATGAACTCGCACAGTTCGCCGTAGAAGGGGCGTTCCTTGTGGACTTCGTAGAACTTGCCGGCCTGCTCCATCGAGAGCTTGATGCGCTTCTGCGCGACGATGCGGAGGCCCGCGTCCTCGAACTTGGCGTTGATCTTGCCGGTCAGGTTGCGGTTGGTCGCGTCGGGTTTGATGATGGACAGCGTGCGTTCGATCGCCATGGGATGTGCCTTCTGATTGGGGGACGCCGGGCGTGTTGCCGCGCGTCGGATGATCCGCGCGCCTGCTAGCATGGGTCTTCACGAATGAAAAGGTGGCGCGGCCGTCGGATGCGGATGCCTCCGGCGGGGATATTTGCAGCAAGATGAAGGCAGGGCGCTTCCAGCGGCCGGACGGCTCTGCTATGGCGGCGCCCATGCTCAGGATCGCCGACATCACCTATTCCGTCGAAGGCCGCCCCCTGTTCGAGGGCGCCTCGGCGACGATTCCGGCCGGCCACAAGGTCGGTCTCGTGGGTGCCAACGGCACCGGCAAGACCACGCTCTTCCGGCTGATCCGGGGCGAGCTCGCGCTTGAAGGCGGCGAGATCGCGCTGCCGTCCCGTGCGAAGATCGGCGGCGTGGCGCAGGAGGTGCCCTCGTCCTCGACCTCGCTCCTCGACACCGTGCTCGGCGCCGACACCGAACGCGCGGGCCTGATGGCCGAAGCCGAGACCGCGACCGACCCGCACCGCATCGCCGAGATCCAGGCCCGGCTCGCCGATATCGACGCCTGGTCGGCCGAGGCGCGGGCGAGCGCGATCCTGAAAGGGCTCGGTTTCGACAATGACGACCAGCGCCGGCCCTGCTCGGACTTCTCCGGCGGCTGGCGGATGCGGGTGGCGCTCGCGGGGGTGCTCTTCGCCCAGCCCGACCTTCTGCTCCTCGACGAACCGACCAACTACCTCGACCTCGAGGGCGCGCTCTGGCTGGAAAGCTACCTCGCGAAGTACCCCCATACCGTCATCATCATCAGCCACGACCGCGGGCTCCTGAACCGTGCCGTCGGCGCGATCCTGCACCTGGAAAACCGCAAGCTCACGTTCTGGTCGGGCCCCTACGACCAGTTCGCCCGCCAGCGTGCCGCCCTGCGGGCCGTGCAGGCCGCCGAGGCCAAGAAGCAGGACGCGCGCCGCGCGCATCTGCAAAGCTTCGTCGACCGCTTCAAGGCCAAGGCCTCGAAGGCGGTGCAGGCCCAGAGCCGGGTCAAGATGCTCGAGAAGATGACGCCGATCCTCGCCCCCGAGGAGGCAAAGAAGGTGGTCTTCACCTTCCCCGAGCCCGAACAGCTCTCGCCGCCGATCATCACCATGGAGGGCACCTCCGTCGGCTATGACGGCCCGCCGGTGCTGCGCCGCCTGTCCCTGCGCATCGACCAGGACGACCGGATCGCACTTCTGGGTCGCAACGGCGAGGGAAAGTCCACGCTTTCCAAGCTGCTGGCAGGCAAACTTCAACCGTGCGACGGCAAGGTCGTGCGCTCCTCGAAGCTCCGGATCGGCTATTTCGCCCAGCACCAGGTCGACGAGCTGCATCTCGACGAGACGCCCCTGCAGCACATCCAGAGGCTCCGCCCCGAGGAGGGCCAGCCGCGCCTGCGCGCCCGGCTCGCCGGTTTCGGCTTGGGCGCCGACCAGGCCGAGACCGTGGTCGGCCGCCTCTCGGGCGGCCAGAAGGCGCGGCTCTCGCTCCTCTTGGCCACGCTCGACGCGCCGCATCTCCTGATCCTCGACGAGCCGACCAACCACCTCGACATCGAGAGCCGCGAGGCGCTGGTCGAGGCGCTGACCGAATATTCCGGCGCGGTGATCCTCGTCTCCCACGACATGCACCTTCTCGGCCTCGTCGCCGACCGGCTCTGGCTCGTAAAGGGCGGCGCGGTGGCGCCCTATGACGGCGATCTCGACAGCTACCGGCGCGAGCTTCTGGCCGGCGACGATGCCCAGAAGCCCGCCGATAAGGCGAAAGCGAAGCCGGCGCGCGCTGCGTCGCGCGACGCGGTCCTGGCGCTGAAGGCCGAGGTCCGAAAATGCGAGGAGCGGCTCGAAAAGCTCGCCGAGATGCGCGAGCGTCTGGCCGTGAAGCTGGCCGATCCGGCGCTCTACGAGGATGCCCGCATCCAGGAGCTTGAAGGCTGGAACCGCAAGTTCGCCGAGATCGAGGAGGCGACCGCCCGCGCCGAGGCGCTTTGGATGGCGGCGGCCGAACGGCTCGACGCGGCCGAAACGGTCTGAGCCCTTGCCGCGGGGCCTGCCCGGCCCTAAGGCTTGTGCATGGATACCGCGTTCCTGATCACGGCCTTCGCCACGCTCTTCGTCGTCATCGACCCGCCGGGGCTGGTGCCGATGTTCATCGCGCTCACGCAGGGCATGGATGCCGACCACCGGCGCCGGCTCGGGCTCCGCGCCTGCCTGATCGCGGGCGTCCTCCTGACGCTCTTCGGCCTCTTCGGCGAATCGATCCTCGGCTTCATCGGCATCTCGATGTCGGCCTTCCGCATCGCAGGGGGGATCCTGCTGTTCCTGACCGCGCTCGACATGCTGTTCGAACGCCGCACCCAGCGGCGCGAGGGCCAGCACCCTGACCCGCATCACGATCCCTCGGTCTTCCCGCTCGCGACGCCGCTGATCGCCGGGCCCGGCGCGATCGCCACGATGATCCTCCTTATGGGACAGTCGGGCGGCGGCTGGCAGGGTACGCTGACGGTGCTCGGCCTGATGTTCGCGATGCTCGCGGTCACCTTCCTCTTCTTCCTCGCCTCACCGCCGCTCGAGCGGCTGCTCGGCCGCACCGGGACCGTGGTGATCACCCGGCTCCTCGGCATGCTCCTCGCCGCGCTCTCGGTCCAGTTCGTCATCGACGGCGTGCGGGAAACCGGGATGGTCTGAACGATGGACACGGGCGACGTACCGCGCCTCGTCTACCTCGGGCTCCTGCTTGCCGTGATCGCCGGCTATTTCCTGATGGCCAACCGCCGGCAGCTCGGCAAGGTCGCGCAGCAGGCCGCGATCTGGGGGCTGATCTTCCTCGGCGCGGTCGCCGTCGCCGGGCTCTGGGACGACATTCGCCGCTCGACCCGCCCCGCCGAGGCGGTGATCCGCGGCGACAGTATCGAGGTTCCGGCGGCCGCGGACGGGCATTTCTACCTCTTGGCGGAGGTGAACGGCGTGACGGTCCGCTTCGTCGTCGACACCGGCGCCACCGACATCGTGCTCACCCGGCGCGACGCGGCGCGGGCGGGGCTCGACCCTGAGGGCCTGAACTACTTCGGCACCGCGATGACCGCGAACGGCCGCGTCGCGACGGCGCCAGTGCGGCTCGACACGCTGGCGATCGGCGGCGTGAGCGACGCCAACGTGCCCGCCGTCGTCAATGGCGGCGAGCTGAACACCTCGCTTCTCGGCATGAGCTATCTCAGCCGCCACGAGGTCACCTTCTCCGGCGACCGGATGATCCTTCGGCGCTGACTGGACTGCCGCGCGCTAAGCCTATATGGCCCGGACGCAAGTCCCGCACGGGGGCGCAAGGGGACGCAGCCTTTGACCGTCGAAACTCTCATCATCAGCCTGCGCTCCGCTTCCGCCCGGCGCGCGATGCAGTCGGCGCAGCTGGCCCGGCTCGGGCTTCCGCACCGGTTCCTCGATGCCGTGAACGCCGCCGGGTTGCCGGCCGCCGATCTCGCGACGCTGCGACGCGCGTGGTGCCGGCCGCTCAGGGCGAGCGAGATCGCCTGCACCCTGAGCCACCGGCAGGCCTGGACCGAGGTGGCCGCCGGCACCGCGCCACGGCTCATCCTCGAGGACGACGCGGTGCTTGTGCCCGCCACCGCCGCCGTGCTTGACGTGCTGAAGCACAGATCCGATCTCGACTGCGTGACGCTCGAGACCTTCACCCTCCCCAAGCTCCTCGGCCGGCGCCAGGCCATCGGCGCGACGGGCCACACGCTCGCGGAAGTGTATCGCGACACGGCCGGCGCCGCGGCGTACCTGCTCTGGCCCGCCGGCGCGCGGCGGCTGCTCGCGAGCTTGCCCGGTCTCCTGCCGCCGGCGGATGCCGCCATCAATCTGACCGTCGGACTGCGCATGTACCAGGTCGAGCCGGCCTGCGCGATGCAGGCGATATTCCTGCCTCAGTACGAGGGCATCACGCCCGAGATTGCCCAGACCTCGATTTCGAACGCGCCGCGACCGAAGGTGGACTCGGCCGGCACCTGGCTCCGCTACAAGCTCCGCCGCCTGCGCGTCTCGGCCATCCTGCTCAGAAAACGGCTGCGCGGGCTTGGCCGGTCGGAAAAACGGATCGTCGAGTTCCGCACCGCGTAACCGCCGGCCTCAGCCGCTCTCGGCCTTCTTCTGCCAGCGGCCGCTCTCCTCGCTCCAGTACTGCGCCGGAACGCCGGCTCCGGTAAGCGCCTTCCACTGGCCACGCGCGCGCTCGACCGCCGCCGGGTCGTTGCCGTCGAAGATCACGCAGACCCGCTCCAGCGCGCGGCACTCCTCCGGCCCGACCTCGGCACCATCGACCGCCATCAGGCACTGCGCGCCGTTCGGCGCCTCCTGCCCGTCGGTCAGCAGCACCGGCTGCAAAGCGTCATGCGGCCCCCCGGCGATCCCGTGCGGCAGGAAGCTCTCCTCGCCGCCGAGCCAGAGCTTCTGGTCGAGCCAGTCGAGCCGCTCCGCCGCGCGCGCCCGCACCACCACATGCCAGCCCGCCTGCAGCGACTTCGCCAGGAGCATCGGCAGCGTCGCCTCCAAGGGCGACCGCGTCAGGTGGTAGAAGAGCGCGTTGCCCATCAGCCTTCCAGCATGTCCCTGACCAGCCGGTCGAGCGCCATGACGCCCCAGCCCGACGCCCCTTTCGGCGCGAGCACGGTCTCCTTCGGCGGCAGCGCCACCCCGGCGATGTCGAGATGGCACCAGGGCGTCTCGTCCTTGACGAAGCGGCGCAGGAACTGCGCCGCGGTGATCGAGCCCGCGGGCCGCCCGCCGGTGTTCTTGATATCGGCGAGCCGCGACTTGATCAGCTCGTCATAGGCCGGCCCCATCGGCATCCGCCAGGCGCCCTCGCCCTCGGCCTCCGCCGCCTTCAGGAACGCCGCGCAGAGCTTGTCGTCGTTCGAGAACACGCCCGCGTTCTCGTGGCCGAGCCCGATGATGATCGCGCCCGTCAGCGTCGCGAGGTTGATCATGCCGGTCGGCTTGAACCGCTCCTGCGCGTACCAGAGCACGTCGGCCAGCACGAGCCGCCCCTCGGCATCGGTGTTGATCACCTCGATCGTGTCGCCCTTCATCGACTTGACGATATCGCCCGGCCGCTGCGCCTTGCCGTCGGGCATGTTCTCGACGAGCCCGACGAGGCCGACGACATTGGCCTTGGCCTTCCTCAGCGCGAGCGTCCGCATCACCCCGGCGACGACACCGGCGCCGCCCATGTCCATCGTCATCTCTTCCATGCCGGCCGCGGGCTTGATCGAGATGCCACCGGTGTCGAACACCACGCCCTTGCCGACGAGCGCGAAGGGCGCCTCGCCCTTCTTGCCGCCGTGCCATTGCATGACGACGACCTTGGAGGGGCTCTCCGACCCCTGCCCCACGCCCAGAAGCGCCCGCATCCCGAGCTTTTCGAGATCCTTCTCCTCCAGCACCTCGACCGCGAGGCCGAGCTTCTTCATCGCCGCCAGCCGGTCGGCGAAATCGCTGGTGGTCAGCACGTTGGCGGGCTCGTTGACGAGATCGCGGGTGAAGCAGACGCCCTCGGCCACCGCCGCCATCGGCGCGAAGGCGGCCCCGGCATCCTCGGGCTTGTCGGCCATGACCACCGCCGCGCCCTTCGCGGGCTTCTCGGCGGTACGGTACTCGGCGAACTCGTAGCCCCGAAGCGCAAGGCCGAGCGCGATCTCGGCGGCGCGCGGATGGTTCGCGGCAAGCACCGTCACGCCCCCCTCGCCAAGCTCTTTGCCAATCGCGGCTCCGGCCTTGCGCGCCTCGGCGACCGTGGCGCGGCGGGCGAGCTTGACGAGCTGCACCGCCTCGGCCTGAAGCCCGGCCGGGTAACCGAGGTCCATCGCCTCGCCGGGCTTGAGCTTGCCCCAAGCCTTGCCGTCCATCGCGCGGGTGATCGCCCCCTTCATCTGCCGGTCGAGCCGGCGCGCGACCGTTCCGGGCCGCGTATCGGGCGCGAGGATCACCGCGATCCGGCCGGTGGCCGCGGTCAGGGCATCGAAATCGGTGGCGGTAAAGGTCACGGCGACGGGTGCGCTCATCTGGGATCTCCGGCGTGGTTTTGCCGGACCCTACAGGCGGCTCCGGTGCTTGGCCAGATAGGAGTTTTCCCGCCCTGAGGTTTCGGTTAGGGATGGGCGCACAGAAGACGGGAGAAGAAGAAGTGTCCAGATTCGACAGATACATGCTGTCGCAGCTGACGATGCTTTTCGGCTTCTTCGCGCTCGTGCTGGTGGCGGTCTACTGGGTCAACCGGGCAGTTCTGCTCTTCGACCAGCTGATCGCCGACGGCCAGTCGGCTTGGGTCTTTCTCGAATTCACCGCGCTCACGCTGCCGAACGTGATCCGCCTCGTCCTACCGGTCGCGGCCTTCATCGCCTCGGTCTATGTCACCAACCGGCTCTCGTCGGAAAGCGAACTCGTGGTGATGCAGGCGACCGGCTTCTCGCCCTTCCGCCTCGCGCGGCCGGTGCTCTATTTCGGTCTCGTCGTCGGGTTGATGATGGCGGTCCTCGTCCATGCGCTGGTCCCCGCGAGCCGGGCCAAGCTCGCCGAGCGGCGCGCCGAGATCGCCGAGAACGTCGCCGCGCGGTTCCTCGGCGACGGCGACTTCCTGCATCCCGCGCCGCAGATCACCTCCTATATCCGCGAGATCACCCCGAGCGGAGAGCTGCTCGACCTCTACCTCTCGGACATGCGCACGCCCGACGAGCGCACCGCCTATACCGCCGAACGCGCACTCCTGGTCCGGACCGAGACCGGACCGAAACTGGTGATGTTCGACGGGATGATCCAGACGCTCGACACGCAGACCAAGACGCTCGCGCTGACGCGGTTCGAGAACTACTCCTACGACATCGGCGCGCTGATCGGCCGGCCGGGCGAAGGCCGGCCCACCGTGGACGAGGTCTCGACCGCGACGCTGCTCTGGCCCGATCCCGAGATGGCCGAGCGGATCGGCGCGAGCCGGAACGCGATGCTTTTCGCCGGGCACGAGCGGCTGTCGCAGCCGTTCCTCGCCGTCGTGGCCGCGCTGATCGGGTTTTCGACGCTCCTGACTGGCGGCTACAGCCGCTTCGGGCTCTGGCGCCAGATCGTGGTCGCGGTGTTCCTGCTGATCGGCGTGCAGTTCCTCGTAAACGGCGCCACCAACATGGCCACCCGCGACCCCGAGCTCTGGCCGGTCGTCTACCTGCCGATCCTTGCCGGGCTTGCGGCCTCCGCAGCACTCCTGTCGATCTCGGGGCGGAGCCGGCGGGTGCGGCACGATCTCGTCGGGGCGGTGGCGTCATGATCCTGTCGCTCTACATCGCCAGGCGCTTCTTCACCATGTTCCTCATGGTCTTCGCCGGCTTCTTCGCGGTACTCTTCCTGATCGACATGGTCGAGGAGATCCGCCGCTTCGCCGACCAGGGCCTCAGCCTCGCCGCCACGGCCGAACTCGCGCTCTTGAACACGCCGCAATCGGCCTACCGGATCCTTCCCATGACGGTGATCCTCGCCGCGATCGCGCTTTTCCTCGCGCTGGCGCGGTCCTCCGAACTGGTGGTCATCCGCGCCTCCGGCCGCTCGGCGCTGAGCATGCTGGGGGCGCCGCTCGTCGCCGCGCTGGTCATCGGCGCCATCGCCGTCACGGTGCTGAACCCGATCGTCGCGGGCACCGCAAAGCAGTACGAGGCGAAGTCGAGCCGCTACAAGCACGGAGAAGAGAACGTGCTGTCGGTGTCCCGCGAAGGTCTCTGGCTCCGCCAGGGCGGCCCCGATGGCCAGACCGTGATCCGCGCCGCGCGCGCCAATTCCGACGGCACCACGCTTTACGGCGCCTCGTTCACAACCTTCGCACCCGAAAGCGGCCCGGTCTCGCGGATCGACGCGGCGGAAGCGACGCTGAGCGACGGCGCATGGCTCCTGAAGGAGGCCAAGCGGTGGCACTTCATGCTCGGCGCCAATCCCGAACGCGACGCAACCTATTACGAGGTCTTCCGCCTCGCCTCCGATCTCACCGCCGACCAGATCCGTGAAAGCTTCGGCGCGCCCTCGACGATCCCGATCTGGGAACTGCCGGCGTTCATCGACAGCCTCGAACGCGCCGGCTTCTCGGCGCGCAAGCACAATGTCTGGCTGCAGATGGAGCTCGCGCTGCCGCTCCTGCTCGTCGCGATGGTGCTTGTCGGCGCCGGCTTCACGATGCGCCACGCCCGCTCGGGCCGCACCGGGATGATGGTGCTCATGGCGATCATCTCGGGCTTCGCGATCTTTCTCCTGCGCAACTTCGCCCAGGTCCTCGGCGAGAACGGCCAGATCCCGGTCGCGCTCGCCGCCTGGAGCCCGCCGCTCGCGGCGGCCCTCCTGTCGCTGAGCCTCGTGCTGCATCTGGAGGACGGCTGATGCGCCTATTCGCAGGCTTTGTCGCGGCGCTTCTGCTCGCTTTTCCCGCCGCCGCGCAGGATGAGGCGCAGGCCGCGGCCACCCTGGTCGCCGACCGGGTCTACCTTACCGGCGACAACACGCTCACCGCCGAGGGCGCTGTCGAGGTGCTCTACAAGGGCGCCCGGCTCACCGCGGAAAAGATCGTCTACGACAGCACCGGCGACCAGATCCGCATCACCGGCCCGATCACGCTGATCGACGGCCAGGGCGCGGTGGCACTCGCCGATTCCGGCGAGATGTCGCGCGACCTGACCGAGGGTGTGCTCCGAAGCGCGCGGATGATGCTCGACCAGCAGCTCCAGCTCGCCGCCGTCGAACTGCGGCGCACGGGCGGCGGCCGCTACACCGCCTTCGACAAGGTCGTCGCCTCCTCGTGCCAGGTCTGCCCGACCAATCCCGTGCCGCTCTGGGAGATCCGCGCCCGCCGGGTGATCCACGACCGCGAGAAGCGCATGCTCTACTATCAGCACGCGCAGTTCCGCGTCTCCGGCGTGCCGGTCTTCTACACGCCGCGCCTCAGGATGCCCGACCCGACCCTCGACCGCGCGCCCGGCTTCCTGATTCCGCGCTTCCGCACGACGTCGAAACTCGGCTTCGGCTTCAAGCTGCCCTATTTCCTGCCGCTCGGCGACAGCCGCGACATCACGTTCACGCCCTATCTCTCGGTCAACCGGACCCGGACGCTGGAATTCCGCTACCGCGAGGCGTTCCGCTCCGGGACCATCGAGTTCAACGGCGCCCTGACCGACGACGACATCCGGCCCAACGAGACCCGCGGCTATCTCTTCGCCGAGGGCCAGTTCCGGCTGCCGCGCGACTTCCGGCTCGACTTCACGCTGCAGGGCGTGACAGATGACGCCTACCTGCTCGACTACGACAAGAGCGATACCGACCGGCTCAGGAGCGGCGTCGCGGTGACCCGGACGCAGCGCAACGAACACATCGACGCGCGCCTCTTCCGCTACTGGTCGATCCGCTCGGGCGACGACAATTCGGTGCTGCCGACTTGGGTCGGCGACGTGACGTTGAAGCGCCGCTTCGCCCCCAGCCAGCTCGGCGGCGAGGGCCAGATCACCGTCCAGACCCACTCCCTGCGCCGCAGTTCCAATATCGACATCGACGCCAATGGCGACGGCGTCACGGACGGCCGCGACGTCGCGCGCGCAACGCTCCAGGGCGACTGGCGCCGCAACTGGATCCTTGCCAACGGCATGGTCGTCTCGACCGGGCTCCAGGCCACGGGCGATATCTACGCGATCAGCCAGGATGCGAGTTATCCGGGCACCGTGGCCCGTTTCACTCCGGCCGCCGCGGTCGAGCTCCGCTGGCCCTGGGTCCGCTACGAGGACCGCGGGGCGAGCCATGTGCTCGAACCGGTGGCCCAGCTGGTCTGGAGCCCGAACACGACCGAGGACGTGCCAAACGAGGACAGCCAGGTCGTCGCCTTCGACGAGGGCAACCTCTTCGGCTTCAACCGCTTCCCGGGCGCCGACCGGCACGAGCTCGGCACGCGGCTCAATGTCGGGCTCAGCTGGACCCGCCACGCGCCCGGCGGCTGGTCGACGGGCGTGACCGCCGGCCGAATCTTCCGGGCCGAGGATCTCGGCCAGTTCACGCCGGGAAGCGGCCTCGACGGGGCGGTGTCGGATTGGCTCGTCTCGGCCCGGGTCGACTCCGGACAGGGCCTGACCCTGGTCAACCGCGCGCTCTTCGACGACGGGTTGGATTTCAGCCTCGACGAGCTCGGCATCGCCTATGCGCGCGACCGCTATTCCTTTGCGGCCAGCTACCTCTGGCTTGTCGAAGATCCCGTCGAGGGCCGTCCCTCGCCGAGTTCGGAACTCCTGATGAATGCCCGCTGGGATGTCAGCCGAAACTGGCGCGGCCGGGTCTCGGGGCGCTACGACTTCGAGGCCGCGAGCGCGGTACGCGCCGGGTTCGGCCTGACCTACCGCAGCGAATGCGCCACGATCGATCTTTCGCTCTCGCGTCGGTTCACGTCCTCGACTACTGTGACCCCCAGCACGGATTTCAACGTCTCGGTGGTCATGAACGGTTTCGGGACCGGCAACGACGGGCGGCGCTATCGCCGCAGTTGCACCTACTGAGTACCGCGGGACGGAAATCGAAACGAAGAACAGAGCAGACGGACGACAGACTATGCGCTTCACCCTCCTCCTCTCTCTCGCCCTCGCGGCGGCCACGGCGCTGCCGGCACTGGCTCAGGGCAGCCGGTTCTCGACGGTCGTGATCGTCAACGACGCCGCGATCACCCGGTACGAACTCGAGCAGAGGACCCGCTTCCTGCAGCTCCTGCGCGCGCCCGGAGACCCGGCCGTTGAGGCCGAGAAGGGCCTGATCGACGACCGGCTTCGCAGCCAGGCCGCCGAGGCCGCCGACATCACCCTGACCGAGGAGCAGATCGCCGCCGGCATGACCGAGTTCGCCGCCCGCGCCAATCTCAGCGCCGAGGAGTTCGTGAGGGCGATCGGCCAGGGCGGAATCGCGCCCGAGACGTTCCGCGACTTCGTGTACTCCGGCCTTGCCTGGCGCGAGGTGGTGCGTGCCCGCTTCGGCCCCGGGATCGTCATCTCCGAAGCCGAGATCGACCGCGCGCTCTCGGTCGAGGCCGGACGCGGCGCCGGCCCGCGCGTGCTCCTGTCCGAGATCCTGCTGCCGGTCCGCCCGGACACCTCCTACGAGATGCGCCGCCTCGCGACCGAGCTTTCCGAGACGATCCGTTCGGAAGCCGATTTCGCCCGCGCCGCCCGCGCCCACTCCGCCGCGCCCTCGCGCGACCGGGGCGGCCAGATCGGCTGGATCCCCCTGACCAACCTGCCCGCGCAGGTCCGCCCGGCCGTGGCGGGCCTCGCCCAGGGCCAGGTGAGCCCGCCGATCCCGCTCGGCGACGCCATCGCGATCTTCCGCATGCGCGGCATCAACGAGGGCGGCGAGGTCAAGCCGGGAAATGTCACGGTCGATTACGCGCAGTACCTGATCCCCGGCGCCGGCACCGCCGCCGCCCAGGCCGAGGCCGCGCGGATCCGCGCGAGCGCCGACACCTGCGACGACCTCTACCGCGTGCTCCGCGGCGCGCCCGCTACCCAGCTGATCCGCGAGACGCGGCCGATCGGCCAGGTTCCCGCGGACATCGCGGCGGCGCTTGCCGGTCTCGACAGGAACGAGGTCTCGACCGCGCTCACCCGTGGCAACGCGCAGGTCTTCCTGATGCTCTGCAACCGTGACGCGACCATCGCCGAAGGCGGCGCCCCGGTCGCCGACCCTGCGGCGACCGCGCCCGAAGGTGCCCCGGCCATCGATCCCGATCTCGGCTTCGGCTCCGGCCCGAGCCGCGCCCAGATGCGCGAGGAACTGACCAGCCAGCGCCTCGGCAATCTTGCCGACGGCTATCTCGCCGAACTGCGGTCGGCCGCGATCATCCAGCGGCCGTGACGCACTCCGGATGCAGGATCTGCCCATCGCCTTGAGCTGCGGCGAGCCCTCCGGCATCGGCCCCGAGATCGCCGTCAAGGCGCGGGCCGCGCTCGGATCCGCACTGCCGCTCTTCTGGATCGGCGATCCGGCGCACCTGCCGCGGGGCTCCAGCATCGAGGAGATCGCGCACCCGGCCGAAGCAATGGCCGTGCCCGCCGACCGGCTGCCGGTCCTTGCGCATGCCTTCCCCGAGGCCGCGCCCCCGGGCGCACCCCGGCCCGCCAATGCCCCTGCTGTGATCGAGGTGATCGCCCGCGCGGTAAGGCTGGTCACGCGCGGCGAGGCGGCGGCACTCTGCACCGCGCCGATCCACAAGAAGGCGCTGAAGGACGGCGCGGGCTTCGCCTTTCCCGGCCATACCGAATATCTCGCCGATCTCGCCGGCGGCGCGCGCGTGGTGATGATGCTCGCCTGCCCCGATCTGCGCGTCGTGCCCGCGACGATCCATATCCCGCTCTCGGACGTTCCCGCCCGCCTCACGCCGGCCCTTCTCGAAGACGCGATCCGCATCACTCATGCCGGCCTGATCCGCGATTTCGGCCTCTCGGCGCCTCGGCTGGCCGTCGCGGGGCTCAACCCCCATGCCGGCGAGGGCGGCGCGATGGGCGACGAGGAAACACGGGTGATCGCCCCGGTTCTCGAGCGCCTGCGCGCCGAAGGCATGGCGATCGCCGGCCCCCTGCCGGCCGATACGATGTTCCACCCCGCCGCACGGGCCCGCTACGATGCCGCGATCTGCATGTACCACGACCAGGCGCTGATCCCGATCAAGACGCTCGACTTCGCCGGCGGCGTCAACGTGACCCTCGGCCTGCCGTTCATCCGCACCTCGCCCGATCACGGCACCGCCTTCGACATCGCCGGACAGGGCGTCGCCGACCCGGCAAGCCTGATCGCCGCGTTGAAACTCGCGCGGGAGATGGCCTGCGCCCGTCAGGCAGACCGCGCATGAGACCGCTCCAGCAGACCCCGAATTTTCTACGAAAATTCACCGATTTTTCGCCGAAAAATCGCACCCCGAAAGCCGGAGGGAACGACACATGGCGGCACTAGACGGCCTGCCGCCGCTCCGAGAGGTGATCGCCACGCACGGGATCGCGGCCAAGAAGAACCTCGGCCAGAACTTCCTTCTGGACCTCAACCTGACCGCCAAGATCGCCCGCTGCGCCGGCGATCTGTCGAAATGCGACGTGCTCGAGGTCGGCCCCGGTCCCGGCGGTCTTACCCGGGGCCTCCTCGCCGAGGGCGCACGCCGCGTGCTTGCCGTCGAGAAGGATGCCCGCTGCCTGCCCGCGCTGGCCGAGATCTCTGCCGCCTATCCCGGCCGGCTCGAGGTCATCAATGCAGACGCACTCGAGATCGACCCGCTCGCCCATCTCACGCCGCCGATCCGCATCGTCGCCAACCTGCCCTACAACGTCGGCACCGAGCTTCTGACCCGCTGGCTCACTCCGCCCGCCTGGCCGCCAGTCTGGGACAGCCTGACGCTGATGTTCCAGAAGGAAGTGGCCGAGCGGATCGTCGCCCAGCCCGGCTCCAAGGCCTACGGCCGGCTCGCGCTCCTCGCCCAGTGGCTCACCGACGCCCGCATCGTGATGACGCTGCCGCCCGAGGCCTTCACCCCGCCGCCGAAGATCCACTCGGCCGTCGTCCACCTCACCGCGCTGCCCGCGCCCCGCTTCCCGGCCGATCCGAAGATCCTCAACCGGATCGTCGCGGCCGGCTTCAACCAGCGCCGCAAGATGCTCCGGGCCAGCCTGAAATCGGTGGCGCCCGGGATCGAGGCAAGGCTAGAAGCCGCCGGGATCGCGCCCACCGCGCGAGCCGAGGAGATATCGCTCGAGGCCTTCTGCCGCCTCGCACGGCTGCTCGCGCAAGGCTGAGCACTGACTCAAACGGCCCGGACCTGGGGGCCGGGCCGTCTGAAAATCTGCCGGGGATGAAGTTTATTCGGCCGCGTCGGCGGGAGAATCGTCGCCCGGCGTGTCGTCCTTCGCCTTGGGCTCGGCGGCGCGCTTCTCGCGCGGCTTGCGCGGCCCGCGCGACCCGCGGCCGGTCTTCTTCTCGGCCGCCGGAGCGGGCTCCTCGGCCGGCTGCGGCATCTCCGGCATCATCGTCGCCGACGGCATCGCGCGGACGCTCGATTCCGGCGTCTCGACCAGCCCCGGGCCGTCATCCTCGGCCTCGTCGCGCGCCGTGGGCATCGGCCCCGAGCGGAACTCACCCGAATCGCGGCCGTTGCGCTCCTCGTAGCGCGACCGCTGGTTCTGGCGCTCGCCGCCATTGCCGCCCTGCCCCTGCCCGGGCTGGGCCGGACCGTTGCCGCCCTCGCCGGGCTGCTGTTGGCGCTGCTCCTGCTCGCGGCTCATCTCGCGCTGCGCCTCGCCCAGCATGCGCGTGTAGTGCTCGGCATGCTGGAGGAAGTTCTGCTCGGCCACGCGATCGTTCGAGAGCTGCGCGTCTCGTGCCAGAGTAAGGTACTTGTCGATGATCTGCTGCGGGGTGCCGCGCACCTTGCCCTCCGGACCGGAGGAATCGAAGACCCGGTTGACGATGTTACCGAGCGAGCGTTGACGGTTCGATTTCGAACGCGAACGGGATTTGGATGATCTCATGTGCTTTCGTCTGTCCGAGCCAAAGGGCTTGTGAGCGGGCTTGCCCGGTTCCGCGTCCTCTGCCGGATCTGTCCGACTGCGGCCTGCGGTTCCTCAACGTGCTGGGCGAAGCGGTCCGGGCGGCGCCAATCGCTCCACCCGTCACGGTTCCCTTAATGCATGATGCGAGGGCGTCGGCAAGCGGAATCTCGCAGCGCCGGCGGATTTCCCCTGTCACCGCGGCAATCTTAGCGCAAAAACCACCCGGTTGTCACGTTTCGGCCACCACGATCCGGTCGCGGCCATCGAGATCGGGAAGGATCACCACCCTTGCGAATCCCGCAGCCTCAAAGAGTTCCGCGACCGACGGGCCCTGGGTCGCGCCGATTTCGAGGATGACCGTCCCCCCAGGCACAAGATGCGCCGCCGCGCCGTCCGCGATCGCACGGTAGGCGTCGAGCCCGTCGCCGCCCGGCGTGAGCGCCAGGTGCGGCTCCCAGTCGCGCACCTCCGGGGCCAGCCCGGCCATCTCGTCCGCGGCGATGTAGGGCGGGTTCGAGACGATCAGGTCGAAGCGCCCCTCGATGCTGGCGAACCAGTCCGACCGCAGGAACCGGGCGCGCGCCTCGAGCCCAAGCGCCGCGGCATTGCCGCGCGCGACATCGAGCGCGGCCGGGCTCAGATCGGCGCCGAGCCCCTCGGCCTCCGGCCGTTCCGCCAGAAGCGTCAGAAGGATGCAGCCGGTTCCGGTGCCGAGGTCGAGGACCGTGCCGAAACGTCGCTCCAGCGCCGCCGCGATCAGCGCCTCGGTCTCGGGCCGCGGGTCGAGCGTGTCGCGCGTGACCCGGAAGCGCCGTCCGTAGAAATCGCGCCCGCCGGTGATCTGGCTCACCGGCTCTCGGGCGATCCGCCGCGCGACGGCCGCCTCGAAGGCGGCGCGCGCGGCCGGGCCGACAGGGTCGGGCAGGATGAGGCTCACCCGCTCCGGCGCGACGCCGAGCGCATGTGCGAGGAGCCGGCGGGCATCGCGCGGCGCGCCCTCGATCCCCGCCGCGCCGAGCCGCCGCACGGCGGCGGCGAGCAGTTCCGCACCGGTCACCGGCGGGCCCCGCCGCCGATGTTCAGGGCCGCAGGCCCGAGAACGAGGCGTCTCACGCCTCCATCTCCGCAAGCTTCGCCGCCTGGTCCTCGGCGGTGAGCGCGTCGATGATCTCGGTCAGGTCGCCCTGCATCACCTGGTCGAGCCGGTAGAGCGTGAGGTTGATGCGGTGATCGGTCAGCCGGCCTTGCGGGAAATTGTAGGTGCGGATCCGCTCGGAGCGGTCGCCGGAGCCGACCTGCGCCTTGCGCTCGGCGGCGCGGGCATCGTCCGCGCGGCCGCGTTCGAGATCGTAGAGCCGGGCGCGCAGCACCGCCATCGCGTTGGCGCGGTTCTGGTGCTGGGACTTTTCCGACGAGGTGACGACGATGCCGGTCGGCAGGTGGGTGATCCGGACCGCGGAATCGGTGGTGTTGACATGCTGGCCGCCGGCGCCGGAGGAGCGCATAGTGTCGATGCGGATGTCGGAGGCCGGGATCTCGATATCGACCTCCTCGGCCTCGGGCAGGACCGCGACGGTGGCGGCCGAGGTGTGGATGCGTCCGCCCGATTCCGTTTCCGGCACGCGCTGGACCCGGTGGACGCCGGATTCGTACTTGAGCCGGGCGAAGACCCCCTCGCCCTCGATCCTCGCCATCGCCTCCCTGACGCCGCCAAGCTCGGTCTCGCTGAGTTCGAGAAGCTCGAAGCGCCAGCCCTGCGCCTCGGCGTGTTTCTGGTACATCCGGAGGAGATCGCCGGCGAAGAGCGCGGCCTCCTCGCCCCCCGTCCCGGGCCGGATCTCGAGGATCGCGGGGCGGGCATCGGCGGCATCCTTCGGCAGGAGCGCGATGCGGAGCCTTCCCTCCATCTCGGGGATCCGGGCCTTGAGCCGGTGGATCTCGTCCTCGGCGAGGGCGCGCATCTCGGGGTCGGCGAGCATCGCCTCGGCCTCGTCGAGATCGTCGAGCGCCTGGCGGTAGGCGGCGATCTCGGCCGCGACCGGTTTCAGCTCTGAATACTCGCGGCTGAGCTGGGCGATCTCGGCGGGCGCGGCGCCGGCCGAGAGCTTGGCTTCGAGGAAATCGAAGCGGCGGGTGATCTGGGCGAGCTTGTCCAAGGGTACCATCGTCGCGGTTTCGCTCTTGTCCGGGCGGCGGTCAAGGGGGGAGAGGCCGGGGGTTTCACACCCCCGGACCCCCGTGGGGTATTTCGGCAATGAAGAAGGCGGGGCGGCGGGCCGCGTCGGTACGCTGTGTGTACGCCTGCTGCACGGGGTGGGTACGCGGGGCCGACGGGGCGTCGGGCTGCAGGGGCCGGCGGGTCCCGGAAATTCATCACGACCCTAAGGGGTCGTTAACGCCGCGGTCCAGTCCCGGAGCCGGGCGGCGTTGACGCCGAAATCGCGGCGGCCGAAGCGCTGGCGGGCGTGGAGCGTGAGATCGACATCGGCGCCGTTCCGGACCGCCTGCGCCGTCGTGTAGTCCGGAAAGCCGAAAACGGCAGACCGTGTGATCCAGGTGATGCGGCCCTCCTCCGGGCTGCCGGCGAGGCGTACCGTGCGCGCGGCGGCGCGCGCGATGGCGTCGAGCCGTGCCAGGGTCTCGGCGGGGCCCTGGCCCGGCAGGGACAGGGTGGCGCGCGCGCCGTCCGGTTCGCCGGGTACGGCCGGATCGACGTGCCAGCGCGCCGGATCGGAGGGGGCGAGGCGGATCCACGCCAGCCCCGCTCCGACGAGAAGCGCCAAGAGGAGGAGCGCCGGCCTCACCCCTTGCGCTTCTGCCAGCAGTAGAGGCAGATCAGTTCGTGCGCGACATGGGCGCCGGCGATCGCGGTGGCGCCCGTGGTGTCGTAGGCGGGCGATACCTCGACGACATCGCCGCCGACGAGATTGATGCCGGCGAGGTCACGCAGGATCGCCGCGACCTGCCACGAGGCGAGCCCGCCCCAGACCGGGGTGCCGGTGCCGGGCGCGAAGGCCGGGTCGAGGCAGTCGATGTCGAAGGTGAGATAGGTCGGTCGGTCGCCGATCAACCCCTTGATTTTCCGAGCGACCGCGGCGGCACCGGTCTCGTGCACCTCGCGCGCGTCGATCACGTTCACGCCCATGAAGTCGTCGTTATGGGTGCGAATGCCGACCTGGACGCTGGTCTTCGGATCGACGATGCCGGACTTGATCGCCTTGTAGAACATCGTGCCGTGGTCGATCCGCTCGAAATCCTCGTCGACCCAGGTGTCGGAATGGGCGTCGAAATGGAGCAGCGAAATCGGTCCGAACTTTTCGGCATAGGCCTTCAGGATCGGGAAGGTGATGTAGTGGTCGCCGCCGAGCGTCACGCTGCCCGCGCCGGCCGCGAGGATGCCGCGGATGTGCTCGGTGAGCGTGTCGGGGAAGGCCGAGACCTTGGCATAATCGAAGGCGAGGTCGCCGTAATCGACGATGTCGAACTCGTCCAGGGGCGAGTAGCCCCAGCCATAGGGTGGATCGCAGGGCTGGAGGGCGGACGCCTCGCGCACCGCGCGCGGCCCGAACCTCGTGCCGGTGCGGTTGGTCACCGCCTGATCGAACGGCACCCCGGTGATCGCGAGGTCGACGCCGGTCAGGTCCTTGCTGTAGCGCCGCCGAAGGAAGCTCGTCGCGCCGCCGAACACGTTTTCATACGCGAGCCCGCGCCGCGTCTCGCTGGTGAAGGCCAGATCGACCTGGGTCTTTGCATCTGCCAATGCCATGGAACCATCTCCGTGAAGTTTCGGACATCGTTCGGGGCCGGAGATGTCGCCGATCCGGGTGCCCCATATCGAGCCGAGACCAGCCGATTTGTCAAGATAATTTGATCAAATCACGGACATGTCGAAACCCGAAGGTGCGGCGCCGCTGTCTTGGTGTAAGGTATTTCATATAATTTTCATATCGTTACGGCGCGATATGAAAGCCGGAAGATCTACCCGAGCGGCTGGGCGCGCTCCACGAGCCGGGCGAAGAAACTCGCGCCATAGGGGGCGGCCTCGTCGTTGAACTCGTAGGCCGGGTGGTGCAGCCCCGCCCCCTTGCCCTGGCCGAGGAAGAGGTAGCAGCCGGGGCGCTTTTCGAGGAGGTAGGAGAAATCCTCCGCCCCCATCTCGCGTCCGCCCTCGGCCTCGACCGCCGCGGCGCCCGACACGTCGCGGGCGGTCTCGACCGCGAAGGCGGTCTGGTCGGAGGCGTTCACGGTCGCGGGGTAGCCGAGTTCGTAGTCGATCTCGGCCTGCACGCCATAGGCGGCGGCATGGCCGGCGACGATCTCCTCGAACCGCTGCTGGATCCGGGCCCGCACCTCGGGCCGGAAGCTGCGGATCGTCGCGCCGAAGAAGGCGGTCTCGGGGATGATGTTCGAGGCGGTGCCGGCATGGATCTCGGTCACCGAGACCACGACCTCGTCCAGGGGATCGATGTTGCGGCTGGCGATGGTCTGCAGCGCGCCGACCATGCCGACCAGCGCAGGGACCGGATCGACGCACTCGTGCGGATAGGCGCCGTGGCCGCCCCTTCCGGTCAGGGTGACGCGGGCGGTATCGACCGAGGCCATGATCGGGCCCGGCGTGGTCACGAAATGGCCGAGCGGAACGGTCGGCGTGTTGTGGAGCGCGTAGACCTCGCCGATGCCGAAGCGTTCGAGGATGCCCTCCTTCACCATGACCTCGCCGCCGCCGCCATCCTCCTCGGCGGGCTGGAAGATCAGCGCGACGCGGCCGCGGAAGCGGCGGGTCTCGGCGAGGTACCTGGCCGCGCCGAGGAGCATCGCGGTATGGCCGTCATGGCCGCAGGCATGCATGACGCCGGGCACTTCTGAGGCGTGTTCGACGCCGGTCGCCTCGGTGATCGGCAGGGCGTCCATGTCGGCGCGGAGGCCGATCACCGGCCCCTCGCCCTGACCGTCGATCAGGGCGACGATCCCGGTCTCGGCGATCCCCTCGTGGATCTCGTCGACGCCGAACTCGCGCAGCTTCGCGGCGACGAAGGCCGCGGTCTTGTGACAGGCGAAGCGCAGCTCCGGGTGGCGGTGCAGATGGCGGCGCCATTCCGCCATCTCGGGGGCGTAGGCGGCGATGCGGTTGAGGACGGCCATGTGGACTCTCGGGCGCTATTGCGAATACTGCGCCTCAGATGACCGCAAAATCCCGGAGCACGCAATGACCCTCGACCGCCACGCCTCGGACCGTCTGATACACGACCCCGAGGGCGGGCTGCCGCGGCTTCTGGAGATCATGGCGCGGCTCAGGGATCCCGCGACCGGCTGTCCCTGGGACATCGAGCAGGATTTCGCGACCATCGCGCCCTACACGATCGAGGAGGCCTACGAGGTCGCCGACGCGATCGAGCGCGAGGCCTGGGGCGAGTTGCGGGGCGAGTTGGGCGACCTGCTGCTCCAGACGGTCTATCACGCGCAGATGGCCTCCGAGGCCGGGCATTTCGGGTTCGCCGAGGTGGTCCGCGCGATCTCCGACAAGATGGTCGCGCGCCACCCCCATGTCTTCGGCGACGAGAGCCGCGACAAGAGCGCCGAGGACCAGACCCGCGACTGGGAACGGATGAAGGCGGCTGAACGCGCGGGGGCCAAGGCGCGCGGCACGCTCGACGGTATCGCGATGGGGCTGCCGGCGCTGACGCGGGCGGTGAAGCTTCAAAACCGCGCCGCGCGCGTCGGCTTCGACTGGCCCTCGACCGCAGAGGTCGTCGACAAGATCACCGAGGAGGCGCGCGAACTGCAGGAGGCCCGCGCCACGATGACGGAGACCGAGATCTTCGAGGAGTTCGGCGATCTTCTCTTCGTCATCGCCAACCTCGCGCGGCATCTCAGGATCGACCCGGAGGCGGCGCTCCGGGCCGCCAACGCCAAGTTCACCCGGCGCTTCGCCTCGATCGAATCCGCGCTCGCCCACCGAGGCAAGCGGCCCGAGGAGTCCGACCTCGCCGAGATGGACGCACTCTGGGACGAGGCGAAGCGACTGGAGAAGGCGGCGAAATAGCCGGCCGTCCGAAGGCTCTCGCGGCCGCCCCCGGCCTCGGCGATCGCTTGCGGTACGATGGGCAGAGCCGGTATCGTTGATCCAGGCACGGGGCGGTGCCGGCGCTTCCGGCCCCCGAGCCAGAGCACGCGAGCATGGGGGGCGCAGATGCCAACCGCCAAGACCACGATCTGCCTCTGGTACGACAGCGACGCGGAGGATGCCGCCCGCTTCTACGCGGCGACATTCCCCGAAAGCTCGGTCGACGCCATCTTTCGCGCGCCCTCCGACTATCCCTCGGGCAAGGCGGGCGACGTCCTGACCGTCGCGTTCACGGTCCTCGGCCTCCCCTGCCTCGGCCTCAATGGCGGCCCTGTCTTCCGCCACTCCGAAGCCTTCTCCTTCCAGGTCGCCACCGACGACCAGGCGGAAACCGACCACTATTGGAACGCGATCATCGGCAATGGCGGGCAGGAAAGCGCCTGCGGCTGGTGCAAGGACCGGTGGGGGATCTCGTGGCAGATCACGCCGCGCGTGCTGACCGAGGCGCTTGCGGCGGGCGGCGACACCGCGAAGCGTGCCTTCGACGCGATGATGACGATGACCAGGATCGACGTCGCCGCGATCGAAGCCGCCGCTCGCGGCTGAAAGCGCCGGGAATGACGCCTGCGACCAAATAGACGACCAGTTTAATCAGGTATTGACGCATCCCGGCAGGTCGGGAATAAGGGCGTCAGAATATCTGACCAAAGGAGTCGACTATGTCCCTGCGGACACCGCTTTTCGCCCTTTCGCTCGCCGCTCTCGCTGCACCCGCGCTCGCCGAAGAGGTCAATGTCTACTCGTCGCGCCAGCCGGAGCTGGTGCAACCGCTCTTCGACGCCTTCACCGCCGAGACCGGCATCGCCGTCAATGTCGCCCATATCGACAAGGGCCTGGTCGAGCGGCTGTCGAGCGAGGGCGACCGCAGCCCGGCCGACCTCGTGATGACTGTCGACATCGCCAAGCTCTCGCAGGTGGTCGAGGCGGGCGTGACCCAACCGGTCGCCTCCGAAGTGCTCGCCGCCAACATCCCGGCCGAGTTCCGCGACCCCGACAACCAGTGGTTCGGGCTCACCACCCGCGCCCGCATCGTCTATGCCTCGAAGGAGCGCGTGGCCGATGGCGAGGTGACGACCTACGAGGATCTCGCCGACCCGAAATGGAAGGGCCGGATCTGTACCCGCCCCGGAACGCATGACTACAACCTCGCACTCATGGCGGCGATGATCGAGCATCACGGGCCCGAGGCGGCGAAGGAATGGGCCACGGGGCTGCGCGCCAACCTCACGCACAAGCCCGAGGGCAACGACCGCGCGCAGGTCAAGTCGATCTGGGCCGGCGAGTGCGACATCTCGCTCGGCAATACCTACTACATGGGCGCGATGCTGAACGATCCCGAGCAGGTCGAATGGGCCAACTCGGTGCGCATCGTCTACCCCACCTTCGAGGGCGCAGGCACCCACATGAACGTCTCCGGCGTGGCGATGACCAAGTCGGCGCCGAACCACGACGCGGCGCTGAAGCTGATGGAGTTCCTGTCCTCCGACGAGGCGCAGAAGATCTATGCCGAGCTCAACCACGAATTCCCGGTCAAGCCGGGCGTGGCGCGGTCGGAAGTGGTCGCAAGCTGGGGCGAGTTCACCCCGGACAGCCTCAACCTCATGGATGTCGCGAAGTCACGGCCCGAGGCGCTGAAGCTGATGGAAGAAGTGAACTTCGACGGCTAAAAGGCTGACAAAAAACAAGACGCGCCGGCGCAAACCCGGCGCGTCTTGCTTTTCACGTCCATTGTACCGGCGGGACCGGGCTCCTTCCCGGACCTTGGTGCGGCACTCTGAAGTCTCGCGCGCTGCCTCCACGACCCGTTGAGCGCGAAAAGCGCACGTCGACCGTCCGAGGTTCGTATATCCAGCGCCGCCCCCTCCAACATCATCGCCCGGGTATCCGCCCGCCGCGGATGCGGGTCTGCCCCGTCGATCGCAGCGGCAGACGCTCGGCCGGGAACGGACCGCATGCTGGACAGAGGGAAAGCGAGATCCACTTCGGGAACATTTTGGGTGCCAGTGGTCATCCCGCCCCGGTTTGGATTAGACACGTCGCCAGGGGCTTCAGGTCGGACGATGATGCGCAAGGCAGTTGTTCTTGGTGGATATGGGCTGATCGGGTCCTCGTGCATGCGGGCATTGGCCGATGCCGGCTTCGATGTCACAGGGATCGGGCGATCAAGGGAAGCTGCCATGGCGGCGGCTCCTTCCGCCAAGCGGGTAATCCGGGACATTCCGACGGTCGAGACCGATGAATGGCGCGCCCTGTTCTCTGGGGTCGATGTGGTCGTTAACGCATCGGGCGCCCTGCAGGATGGCGCTCGGGACGATCTGGAGGCCATTCACGTGACGTCCGTCGCCAGACTCGTCGCTGCCGCCGCGGGAATGCCACTCCTGATCATCCAGATTTCGGCTGCGGGGGTGTCGGCCAACGCGTCGACCGAGTTCTTCCGCGGCAAGGCCCGCGGCGACGAGATCGTTTCAGGTCAGGCCGCGAACTGGGTCATCCTGCGTCCTGCACTTGTGTTTTCTGAAGATGCATATGGCGGAACCGCTTTGCTTCGCGCCACCGCCGCCCTGCCCTTGATCCTGCCCAAGGCACTACCGGACGGAAGACTCCAGACGGTCTATGTCGGAGACGTCGCCGCGGCCGTCGTCGCCGCGGCGAGGGGCGAGGTGCCTTCGGGAACGATCGCCGACCTTACGGAACACGAGACGCGCAGCTTTCCGGATCTCGTCGCGGCCGTGCGGAGGTGGCAGGGGCACCCGGCCCCGATCTTCAGCCCCATTCTTCCCGGCTTCCTCCTTTCGGCCGCCTCCAGGCTTGCCGATCTGCTCGGGCATCTCGGCTGGCGATCACCGCTGAGAACGACCGCGCTGATAGCACTCCGGGAGGGCATACATGGCGACCCATCCACATGGGAAGCCGCGGGAGGCCGTCCTTGCCGATCGCTGGACGATACGCTGGCCCTGCTTCCCGCGACACCGCAGGAACGGCTTTTCGCGCGGGCCTATCTTGCTCTGCCCCTTGCCATCGGGACCTTGGCGCTCTTCTGGTGCGTCTCCGGCCTGATCACGCTGTTCGACCTTCCCCGTGCCATGTCGGTCCTGACCGAGCGATCCGTACAGCCCTGAGCAATCGGACCGACGGTTGTCGGCGGTGCCGTGGCCGACATCCTCCTTGGTCTGGGGATCCTTTGGCGGCCATGGGCGAAACGCGCCGCACTGGGGATGGTCATCCTTTCCTGTGCCTACATTATCGGGAGCTTCGTCGCGGCGCCCGACCTCTGGGCCGACCCCCTTGGGCCCATGGTCAAGGTCTTGCCGGGGCTGACGCTCGCCGCGATTGTCTGGCTGCTGATGGACGAACGATGACCTATAACTTCTTGCTGTTCCTTCATGTGATCGGGGCGACGGTCCTTCTCGGGACGGGAGCTGGCATTGCCTTCTTCATGGTGGTTTCCAACCGAAGTCGCGATGCGGCTCTGATAGCGCATGTTTCCGGAATCGTCGTGCTGGCGGATGCCTTGTTTACCGCCTCTGCCGCCATGCTCCAGCCTGTCACCGGGTATCTTCTCGCACGGCAAGCCGGCTCGCCGATCCTTGAAGGTTGGCTGGCACTGTCTCTCGCGCTCTATGTCTTCGTCGGCGCGTTCTGGCTGCCGGTCGTCTGGATGCAGATCCGGATGCGGAAGCTGGCGATCTCGGCCCGCGACAGCGGGACACCGCTCCCGGCGAGATATCACAGGCTCTATCGCTGGTGGTTCGCCTTCGGGTTTCCCGCCTTCGGAGCGGTCCTCGCAATCGTCTGGCTGATGCTGACCAAGCCTTCGTTCTGACGAGAGGCACCAGGCTTTTCGGACGGGTTCGCCGATTGAAAGGGCGTCCTGGCCCGGCCTCCCACGCCCCTTTGTCGGTCCGGCAGGAAGCGATGATCGCGGGTCCCGCCCCTATGGCCGCCGCCGCTTCATCTCGCGAATCCCGGAATGACTCACCCGGACCGACCCCGTGTCTTCCCGGGACTTCTGGCTTCCCGGCCCGCGCGTATCGCAGGAACGGACCCGTTTTGCCGTCAGTCGAGCCGGACCGCAGGCCCGCTCGTCACCTCCTGCGCGGAGAAGCCGGCGCGGTCGAGCGCGAAATCGGCCGCGACGGCGATCGCGGCGGCCGACAGGAACGCGAGCAGCATCACCTTCATCGCCCCGTCTCCCCTCTCATTCGGCCGGTGCGCCCGGCGGGTGGTCCGGCGCGGCGCCGGTCACCTCCTCGTACCACAGCGAATGGTGCTCCTTGGCCCATTGCACGTCGACCTCGCCCGATCCGACCGCGTCGAAGGCGCCTTCCATGCCGATCGAGCCGAGGTAGATATGGGCGATGATGATGGCAATGAAGGCGAAGGCGACGATGGCGTGCCAAGCCTGCGCCAACTGCATCTCCTGATGCGGCCCGAGCACCTCGGGCAATGTCCCGAGGCCGACAAGCTGCGGCAGGCCGGTCGCGTTCAGAGCCACGAAGGTCTTGGCGAACATCGGCAATTCGAACGGGAACAAGAGCGAGAGCCCCGAGAGCGAGATCGACAGGCCGAGCACCACAACCGACCAGAAGACGATCTTCTGCCCCGCGTTGAACTTGCGCGCCGGCGGGTGCACCCCCTTGCTGAAGAGGCCGCCCCCCTTGGCGAGCCACACGAGATCGTGCCGGTTCGGGAGGTTGTGGCCGATCCAGACCACGATGACGAGCGCGAGCCCGACCATGAAGGCCCATGACAAGTTGTTGTGGGCCCATTTCCCGGCCGATGCGAGGGGCGCATAGGCTTCCTTGCCAAATAGCGGGATCAGCGCGATCCGGCCAAAGAGGATCATCAGCCCGGTGATCGCCAGCACGATGAACGAGCCCGCCATCAGCCAGTGGCCGAAGCGTTCGACCGCGCCGAAGCGGCGCACGGTCTGCCCTGAGCGCCCGCCCTCGATGCGGATCCGGCCCCGGAGAAGGAAGAAGAGCAGGATCACCGCGATCATGGCGATGAGCCCGTAGCCGCCGTAGATCAGCAGCGGCCCCTCGCGGAACTTCAGCCAGCGCATGCCGCCATCCTGGATCACCACGCCCGCGGCGGGCGCCGAGGTCGAGACGGTCACCGCTGCCTCGCCGTAGCGCAGGGCGCGCCAGAGCTCGGGGTCGGAGACGCCGCCGAGCGTGCCGAGCTGCTCCGCAAGGCCGGCGGCCGACGCGGGATCGCCGATTTCCCCGCGCCGGAAGCTGTCGTCGATCTTTTCGCCCCGCTGCCGCGCGAGGATGTCCTCGAGTGTCTGCGCCCCGCCGGTGGCGGCGCGGGGATCCTCCGCGCCGCCCTCCACGGTCTGGGCCAGCGGCGCGGTGGCCGCAAGGCCCAGCGCCAGGATCGCCGCCCAGAGGGCGCGGGTGCCGCGAACGCTCATGCTCTCCCCCGATCGCCGCTGCCGGTCAGTTGCCAGCTTTCTGCTCATAGGCCGTGCCCCAGCCCCAGGCGCCCGAGCCGAAGCCGCGCGCCACGACCCGCTCGCGGTAGATCGCCGACACGACATCGCCGTCCCCGGCGAGAAGCGCCTTGGTCGAGCACATCTCGGCGCAGATCGGCAGCTTGCCTTCCGCGATGCGGTTGCGGCCGTACTTTGCGAACTCGGCGGTGGAATTGTCCGCCTCCGGGCCGCCGGCGCAGAAGGTGCATTTGTCCATCTTGCCGCGCGAACCGAAATTGCCGGCCTGCGGATATTGCGGCGCCCCGAATGGGCAGGCGTAGAAGCAATAGCCGCAGCCGATGCAGAGGTCCTTGGAATGCAGGACGATGCCGTCCTCGGTCTGGTAGAAGCAGTCGACCGGGCAGACCGCCATGCAGGGCGCGTCCGAGCAATGCATGCAGGCCACCGAGATCGACCTTTCGCCGGGCTTGCCGTCGTTGATGGTCACGACCCGGCGGCGGTTGATGCCCCAGGGCACCTCATGCTCGTTCTTGCAGGCGGTGACGCAGGCGTTGCACTCGATGCAGCGTTCGGCGTCACAGAGGAATTTCACGCGTGCCATATCCGTTCCTCCTTATGCTGCGCTGATCTTGCAAAGCGTGCACTTGGTCTCCTGCATCAGGGTGACCGAGTCGTAGCCGTAGGTCTGCGCGGTGTTCGAGCTTTCGCCGAGGACGTATGGATCGGCGCCCGGTGGATACTTGTCGCGCAGGTCGTTGCCCTGGAAATGGCCGCCGAAATGGAAGGGCATGAAGGCGACGCCCGCGCCCACCCTCTCGGTCACCATCGCCATGACCTTGACGGCCGATCCCTCGGCGCCCTCGACCCAGACCTGTTGCCGGTCGCGGATGCCGAGATTGTTGGCGTCGCGCGGATTGATCTCCACGAACATGTCTTGCTGCAACTCGGCGAGCCACGGGTTCGACCGGCTCTCGTCGCCGCCGCCCTCGTATTCGACGAGCCGCCCGGAAGTCAGGATCATCGGATAGTCGGCCGTGAAGTCCTTCTCCTGGATCGAGGCATACATCGTCGGCAGCCGGTAGAGCTTGCGGTCGTCATAGGTCGGGTAATCGGCCACGAGGTCGCGCCGGCTGGTGTAGAGCGGCTCGCGGTGCAGGGGCACCGGGTCGGGGAAGGTCCAGACCACGGCGCGGGCCTTGGCATTGCCGAAGGGCGCGCATTCGTGCTTGATCGCGACCCGCTGGATGCCGCCCGAAAGATCGAGCTTCCAGTTGGCCGTGGGCCCGCCCACCGCCTCGATCGCGGCGCGCTCCTCGTCGGTGAGGTCGCCGTCCCAGCCGAGGTCCATCAGCATCTGCATGGTGAACTCGGGGTAGCCGTCCTGGATCTCGGAGCCCACCGAATAGACGCCCTCGGCCAGTAGGTTCTCGCCGTCGCGCTCAACCCCGAAGCGGGCGCGGAAGGTGAGGCCCCCCTGGCTGACCGGCATCGACATGTCGTAGAGGTTCGCGGTGCCGGGGTGACCCATCTCCGGCGTGCCCCAGCAGGGCCAGGGCAGGCCGTAGAACTCGCCGTCCGCCGGGCCGCCCACCGCGCGCAGCGTCGTCTTGTCGAAGGTGTGCTGGTTGGCCATGTGCATCTTCAGCCGCTCGGGGCTCTGGCCGGTGTAGCCGATCGTCCACATGCCGCGGTTGAACTCGCGGGTGATGTCCTCGATCACCGGCTCGCCGTCCTTGATCTCGATGTTGCGGAACAGCCGGTCGGTGAAACCGAACTTGTCGGCGAACATGCGGATGATGGTGTGGTCCGGGAGCGATTCAAAGACCGGCTCCACCACCTTCTCGCGCCATTGCAGCGAGCGGTTGGAAGCCGTCACCGATCCGCTCGTCTCGAACTGGGTCGAGGCGGGCAGGAGCCAGACGCCGTCGGTCCGGTCATGCAGCACCGCCGAGACGGTCGGATAGGGGTCGATCACGACGAGCATGTCGAGCTTTTCCATCGCCGTCTTCATCTCGGCCCCGCGGGTCTGCGAGTTCGGCGCATGACCCCAGAGCACCATGGCCCGGACGTTGTCGTTCTGGTCCATGTTGGCCTTGTCTTCCAGGACCCCGTCGATCCAGCGCGAGACCGGGATGCCGCTCGTGTTCATCAGGCTGATGTCGTTGCCGTCGCCGTCCTTGGCGACATTGCCGTCGGCGTCCTTGAGCATGTCGAACCGGCCCTTGAGCCAGTCGAGATCCTCGCCCCAGACACGGCTCCAGTGCGCCCAGGCGCCGCCCGAAAGACCGTAGTAGCCCGGCAGGTCGTGGCTGAGCACGCCGAGGTCGGTGGCGCCCTGCACGTTGTCATGGCCGCGGAAGATGTTGGTGCCGCCGCCGGCAGTGCCCATGTTGCCGAGCGCGAGCTGCAGCACGCAATAGGCGCGGGTGTTGTTGTTGCCGTTGGTGTGCTGGGTGCCGCCCATGCACCAGATCACGGTGCCGGGCCGGTTGTTGGCGAGCGTCATCGCCACCCGGCGGAGCTGCGAGCCCGGTACGCCGGTCACGCGCTCGGTCTCCTCGGGCGTCCACTTCTTCACCTCGTCGCGGATCTGGTCCATGCCCCAGACACGGGTGCGGATGAACTCCTTGTCCTCCCAGCCGTTCTCGAAGATGTGCCAGAGGAGGCCCCAGATCAGGCCGACGTCCGAGCCGGGCCGCAGCCGCACATATTCGTCGGCATGGGCGGCGGTGCGGGTGAAGCGCGGGTCGCAGACGATCAGGGCCGCGTTGTTCTCCTCCTTCGCCTTCAGGAGATGCATGAGCGAGACCGGGTGCGCCTCGGCCGGGTTGCCACCGATGAGGAAGATCGCCTTCGAGTTATGGATGTCGTTGTAGCTGTTGGTCATGGCGCCGTAGCCCCATGTGTTGGCGACCCCGGCGACCGTCGTCGAATGGCAGATACGCGCCTGGTGGTCGACGTTGTTCGACCCCCAGTAGGCCGCGAACTTGCGGAAAAGATAGGCGCCCTCATTGGAATGCTTGGCCGAGCCCAGCCAGTAGACGCTGTCAGGCCCGCTTTCCTCGCGGATCTTGAGCATGCCGTCGCCGATCTCGTTGATCGCGTCCTCCCAGCTCATCCGCTTCCACTCGCCGCCTTCCTTCTTCATCGGATACTTGAGGCGGCGCTCGCCATGCGCGTGCTCGCGGACCGAGGCCCCCTTGGCGCAATGGGCGCCGAGGTTGAAGGGGCTGTCCCAGCCGGGTTCCTGGCCGATCCAGACGCCGTTCTCGACCTCGGCGATGACTGTGCAGCCGACCGAGCAATGGGTACAGACCGTCTTGACCGTCTTTACCGCCGTCGCGGCGACCTCCTGCGCCCCGGCGCGGCGCACCGTGCCGCCGGTGGCGCCGATCGCCGCAAGCCCGCCGATGGCGAGCCCCGATCCGCGCAGGAACGCGCGGCGGTCGACCGTGGTTTCTCCGGCGGCGGAAAGGATCGTCATATGCTGCGTTCCGGTCGCAGCCCTGCTCGTCTTTTTCCTGAGCATCCTCATCTCCCTTGCTGGTCCAGCCGCGAGGGCCGGTGGCTGGGTCAGTCCCCTTGCCCCTGGGCCGGTATTCCGCCGGCAGGGGGCGCAAATCCCGGCGTCAGAACCGGGCGCTGGCGTAGTAGGCGCGGGTGTGAATGGTGTCCTGCAGCCCCTTGGTCTTCGGCTGCTCTTCGGCTGCCGCCTCGTCGGGGCCGAGCGCGGCCGCAGCCGCTGCCGCCGGTGCGGCGGTCGATGCCAGTTTCAGGAAATCGCGGCGAGTTGGCCGGTCCGCATCCCTGGTCTTGCTCATCGGTCTATCCTCCCTTGCAATCCTGCGGCGGGCCCTGCCCGCCCCCGTTTACGTCCCCATGAGGCGGAATGCCTCCCTTTCGATGGTCATGAACTCGCGCCCGATCGTGCCGACCGGGGCGTAAAAGACCGATCCCTTCGCGGTTTCGAGATCGGTGAAGAAGTGCCCCGCCCAGGGCGCGAGATGGCGATTGAAGAACTCGCGCTGACGGGCAAGCGGCCGGGACGTGCCGAAGCGGCCGTCGATTTGCCCCGCCATCATCTCCATCATGCTCGCGATATTGTCCTCGGGCTCGTAGACGCTCTCGGAGCGCGCCAGCCCGAGCGCCGGCATGTCGCGGCGCAGGAGCATGAGCGGCTTTTCGTTCAGGAACCCGGTCAGGTAGTAGCTCGCATAGGGCAGCAATTCACCGCGCCCGAGGCCGATGAAAAGCCGGGTGAACTCCCGTTCTGCCGAGACGGGCGTCGCGGCGGCGGCGAGCGTCGCCAGCGCCGCGATCGCCCGGCCGAGCGGGCTCGCGTCGCCGGTCAGTGCGGCGGTCTTGTCCAGAAGCGCGCGGTCGGGCGGCGCGGCGAGCAGCGCCGAGAGGAAGCCGTAGAGATCGGCGCGGAGCCGGTCCTCCTCGGTGATAGCGGCGTGCGTCGTGGCGGTGCCGGTCATGTCCGCCCCTCCATGCTGGCGTCATCGAAGGTGAAGCGCATGTGGCGGCGCGGCGGCGCCGGGTCTTGATGCACGGCCATTGGCGCCGGCTCGATCGGATCGGCCGAAGCGCACATGTCTTCCGGCGCGGGTTCCGGCAGTTCGTCCTCTACGACCGCCTCGACCTCAGTCTCCTCCGGCTCGGCCAGCGCCGCAAGATGGCGCAGCATGCCGCGCCCGACCTGGTAGGCGGTGCGCAGGTCCGGCTTGACCGTCGCGGCATCGGTATAATCCTCGCCGTGATCGACGAGCCCGTCGAGATTGGCGAGCACCGGATTGCTCCGCCACAGCCGCCTGAGCGCGCGGCGGCGCAGATGCTCGGGCACGGCATCCTTCAGGAAGGCCGAGAAATCGTCGCCGCGCACCAGCGTGTCAGGGTCGGCGAGGCCCAGCGCATCGAGGATTTCCGCGTCGCTCTTGCCCGCCTGCGCCTCCTCGCGCGCGGTTCGCTCCGCAGTGGCTTCCGTGGCACGGACCGCTGCGGCCTCCGCCTCGGCTTCGGCGGCGACCGCGGCGCGGCGGCGGCTCCAGAAATCGCTGTCGGGGCGCGCGGAACTCATCCCGTGCCCTCCCGTGAAGAATGGCCCGGCGCCCGATAGACGTCGGCCGCCTGACGGATCCGCGGATCGCCCCGTCCCTCCTCGACCGTGCCGACCCGCGCGCGGTCGCGGCGGCGCTTCACGAAGGGCGTCTCGACGTGGTGGGCCGCAACGAAATCGCCGATCCAGCCGATCAGCCCCGCGGGCATCGGCACGCATTCGATGAGCCCGTCGCCACTGTCCATGTAGTCCTGGCCCTCGTAGGCCGAGGCGGTGACGAGGACCGGCGTCCAGGGCATGGGGGAGGCAGGATCCTCTGCGCTGCGCAGAACGACTAAGAGGCCGGGCTCGCGCGACGAGAGCGTCGCCCTGTAGCCTTCGGTATCGCTGGACCAGAGATCGAGCGGCAGGGTCGCGGCATGGTACTCGACCGTCTCGCCCTCGCGGCGGATCTCGTGCCAACGCGCAGGCCCCGCCCCCGGCAGGAGCGCCGTCACCTTCCACGACCAGGCGGCCCAGCGGGTAACGCCCGGCGATTTCCGGACGACGATGCCGATTGGCATGGATGTACGCTCAAGCGCCATCGCGCTGTACGATCCTCCCCCCTTTTCTGCCCGCATTCTCACGGTCGGTGCTGAGACAAAGCCTGCACCACACAGACGGTTTCGCAAAGAAGAATCACACCGAATCGCGAAAACGTGCGAAGTCAAGGATTTGAAGCGGTGGAATCTTCGCATGACGTAACGGAACCTTTTTAAAGCAAACCCCGATTTTTGGGAAAACTGTCCTTCATTTCCGCGAAATCCCCAAACGAATCGACTTCGAATCGCGAACACCGCCTTTACGAGGCCGGTCCTTTCATGCTCGCATTCACGCCAGGCGGCCGGCACCGCCGCACACCAGGGAACCACATGTCCAAGCGCCTCTTGCTCTGCGATTGCCTCGGAAGCCAGAAGATCGACGCCGAGGCGCTGGCCAAGGCGACCGGCCTTGCCGTGTCGCGCGTCCATTCCGCGCTTTGCACGGGCGAGATCGCCGCCGCCGCCAAGGCGCTCGGCGAGGAGGAGGTGGTGGTCGCCTGCGCCCAGGAGGCCGCGCGCTTTGCCGAGCTTGCCGCGGAGATCGACCGCCCTGCCCCAGCCTGCATCGACATCCGCGACCGCGCCGGCTGGTCGGACGGCAGCGACACCGCGCCGAAGATGGCCGCCCTTCTCGCCGAGGCGCTGCTGCCCGTGCCGCCGACGAAGACGGTCGATGTCGTCTCGGAGGGGACGTGCCTCGTCATCGGCCGCGCCGAAGTCGCCCTGCCGGCGGCAGAGCGGCTGGCCGAGGCGCTCGCCGTCACGGTCCTTCTCGATGCGGGCGGAGAGCTGCCGGTGACGCGCGGCTTCGAGGTGGTCACCGGCCGGATCGTGAGCGTGACCGGGACACTCGGCCGCTTCACGCTTAGGCTCGACACGCTCCGACAGTTGGAGCCCGGCGGGCGCGGCGCCTTCGCGCTGGGTCCGGCGCGCGACGGGGCCGAGACGCGCTGCGACGTGATCCTCGATCTTTCGGGCGGAGCACCGCTCTTTCCCGCGCCCGAGAAGCGCGACGGCTACCTGCGTGCGGACCCCGGCGATCCGAACCGGGTGGCGGCGGCGGTGTTCGAAGCCGCCCAACATGTCGGCACGTTCGAAAAGCCGCTCCATGTCGCGCTTGTCACTGAGCTTTGCGCCCATTCCCGCGCCGGTCAGACCGGCTGCACCCGCTGTCTCGACGCCTGCCCGACCGGCGCCATAACGCCGGACGGCGACCATGTCGCGGTGGATCCGATGGTCTGCGCCGGTTGCGGCGCCTGTTCCGCGCTCTGCCCCTCGGCCGCGATCGCCTATGACGCGCCTCCGGTGGCGCATCTCTTGCGCCGCATCGCGGTTCTGGCAGACACCTATCGCGCTGCAGGTGGCCGCGCGGCCCGGCTACTGGTCCACGACGCCCCGCATGGCCGCGAGATGATCGCGCTTGCCGCCCGCTTCGGCCGCGGTCTGCCGGCAGAGGTGATTCCGCTCGAGGTCGCGGCGCTGGCGGGCTTCGGCCATGCCGAGATGCTGGCCGCACTCGCGGTCGGGTTCGATGGCGTCGACGTGCTGACGGCGCCGCGCACCGACCGCGACACGCTTGCACGCGAAGCGTCGCTCGCGGCGGCGATGGGCGCGGCCGATCGCGTCAGGCTCCTCGATCTTGCCGACCCCGAGGCGCTGTCCGACGCGCTCTATGGCACGGCGCCGGAGCCTCTGGACATCGCGCCGGTCTTGCCGCTCGGCAGCCGCCGGCAAGTGGCGCGGCTGGCCGCAAAGGCGTTGGTGGGAGACACGCTTCCGCTGCCGCTCCCAGAGGGCGCGCCGTATGGCGCGGTCCGCGTCCATACGGATGCCTGCACGCTCTGCCTCTCCTGCGCCTCGCTCTGCCCCTCGGGGGCGCTTCTCGCCAATCCGGACAAGCCGCAGCTTCGCTTCCAGGAGGATGCCTGCCTGCAGTGCGGGCTCTGCGCGAGCGTCTGCCCCGAGGATGCGGTCACCCTTGATCCGCGCTTCGATCCCTCCGACGCCGCCCTCGGCCAGAGTATCCTCAAGGAGGAGGAGCCCTTCGCCTGCATCGAATGCGGCAAGCCGTTCGGCGTGCGCTCCACGGTCGAGCGGATCATCGACAAGCTCGCCGGCAAGCACCCGATGTTCGCCGACAGCGCCGCCGGGCGGCTGATCCAGATGTGCGACGACTGCCGCGTCCGCGCCCAGTATCACGGCGAGGCCAATCCGCTGGCCGCCGGCGAGCGCCCGGCGGTGCGGACGACCGACGATTACCTGTCCAAGCGCCGGGATCACTGAGGACGATGTCAGCGGCTCTGGATATCCGCCCCGAGATCGGCCGCCGGGATGTCGGCGACATAGGCGCTGAGCGCCTCGGCCTCGGCTGCGGTGATCTCGACCGGCACGATTGGCGGCGGGCGCGCGGGGTCGAAGGGCGGGCTGATGCCCTCCACCCGAAGGAAGGCGGGGTGCGGATTGAGCGCGTAGAAGGCCGCGAAGCGGTCGGCCCAGTCCGAAAGCGTCTTCAGCGCCGCGAAGGAGGGCGTCGAGCCGAGCGTCATCGCGGTCAGGCCCGGCGCGACGCGGTGGCAGCGGGCGCAATGCTCATGGGCCACCTCGCGGCCGAGTGCCGCGTCGCCCTCGACGGGCGCGGCCGCTTCCGGCAGCACCTCGGGCGGTGCGGAGAATGGCGGCCCGTCCGTCGGCGCGAAGGACGCAAGCGTGTTGCGCCCGATCTCGGAGCCGAGCCAGTCGGCGAATCGCTGTGCCGCATCGTTGTCTCCGGCAAGGTCGAGCGCGTAGAGCGCCTCGCCCCGCGCCATCACCGGCGCCGCGCCGGGGCCGGCCGGGCCGAGCTTCGCATCGGCCGTACCGTCGACCAGCCGCGCGCGGCGGCCGGTTTTCAACGCGAAGCGCGGCAGGATATAGTCGAGCAAACCGCTCGCCACGATCTCCGGCGGGGCCGAGAGCGTGAACTCGCGCGCCTCCTCCGTCCGCGCCGGCAGCGCGGTGAGGGCGAGGAACAGGATGGCAAGCCGGATCCGCATGTTGCGGCCCTCCCGGCACCAAGGCTAGGGGCGCGCCGGCGGCCCGGTCAACCGTTGCGGAAAGGACGAGACCATGGATGACGATTTCAACATGTCGATGCGCAAGTTCCTCAAGCAGGTCGGCGTGACCTCGCAGCAGGCGATCGAGAAGGCCGTGCGCGAGGCCGGGCCGGCGGCGGCGGGCAAGACCCTCTCGGCCAAGGTTGTGCTGACGGTCGAGGGGCTCGACGTCGAGCATGTGGTGACCGGCAAGATCACCGGGCCCTCTGCATGAGCGTCACGCGGGACGCCGTTCTCGACGTCCTGAAAGGCGTCGCCGACCCGGTCGGCGGCACCGACATCGTTTCGGCCGGCATGGTGCGGGCGCTGACGGTCGAGGGCGGCACGGTGCGCTTCGTCCTCGAGATCGACCCGGCACGGGCGCAGCGGATGGAGCCCGCGCGCGTCGAGGCCGAGGCGCGGCTCCGCGCGCTGCCCGGCGTCGAGACCGTCTCGGTGGTGATGACCGCGCACAGCGCCGCACCTCAGCCGCCCGATCTCAAGGGCGGCGCGCGGCCGAAGCCGCAGGGGCCGGAAAAGGTGCCGGGCGTCGAACGCATCGTCGCCATCGCGTCGGGCAAGGGCGGTGTCGGGAAATCGACCGTGGCCGCCAACCTCGCCGTGGCGCTCGCCGCCGAGGGGCGCCGGGTGGGCCTCCTCGACGCCGATGTCTACGGGCCTTCGCAGCCCCGGATGCTCGGCGTTTCCGGCCGTCCCGCCTCGCCCGACGGCAAGACAATCCTGCCGCTGAGGAATCACGGCGTCACGCTGATGTCGCTCGGCCTGCTCACGCAGGAGGACGAGGCCGTGGTCTGGCGCGGGCCGATGCTGATGGGCGCGCTGCAGCAGATGCTTTTTCAGGTCCAGTGGGGCGCTCTCGACATTCTCCTCGTCGACCTGCCGCCCGGCACCGGCGACGTGCAGATGACGCTCGCGCAGAAGGCCGAGGTCGCGGGCGCGATCATCGTCTCGACGCCGCAGGACATCGCGCTTCTCGATGCGCGCAAGGGCATCGACATGTTCCGCAAGATGGGCACGCCGATCCTCGGCATGATCGAGAACATGGCCGTTCATGTCTGTTCGAACTGCGGCCACGAGGAGCATATCTTCGGCCACGGCGGTGTGCGCGCCGAAGCCGCGCGGCTCGGTGTGCCGCTCCTGGCCGAGATCCCGCTCCATCTCGACATCCGCACCGCCTCGGACGGCGGCGCGCCGGTCGTGGCGTCGAAAGCCGCCTCGCCGCAGGCCCGCGCCTTCCGCGAGCTGGCGCGGCGGCTCGTCGCCGAGGGGCTGGCATGAGCACGGCGCCGGTCTTCCCGCCCCTGATGACGGGGCGCGCGGCCGGCGATGCGGATCCCTTCCTGCTGGCCTGCGACGAGGCCCGTGCCGATAGCGATCCCGGCCTTCTCGTCTGGCGCGTCACCCCCGAAACCCTGAGCGCGGCGCTGGTACTCGCGCCGGAATCCACGCTCGAACCGTCGATGGCGGGCTTCATCGCCTGCGCGGTCGGATTGCAGAACGCGCTCGGCGCTCTGGCGCCTCCGGAAACAGCGGTGCTTCTCGACTGGTCGGGCGGGATCATCCTCAACGGCGCCGAGGCGGGACGGCTGCGGGTCGCAGCTCCAAGTCGCGATCCGGCAGAGGAGCCCGACTGGCTCGTCGTCGGCTTCGACCTCGCCCTGACACTGCCACCCGGCGCCGAACCCGGCGAAACCCCCGGACGCACCGCGCTCGATCAGGAGGGCTGCGGCGGGCTCGATCCGCTGCGGCTCCTCGAAGCCTGGTCGCGCCACACGCTGCTGTGGCTCAACGCGCTCGACGATGCCGAGGGTCGCGCCGACCTGCACCGCGAATGGCGAGGTCTGGCCTGGAAGCTCGGCGAAACCGTCGCGGTGACGGCGGCGGGCCTGCAGGAGGCGGGCCGGTTCCTCGGCGCCGACGAGAACTTCGGGCTTCTGATCGAGACCGGCGGCACCACCCGGCTGATCCGGCTGTCGGCCCTGATCGATGAGGTCTGACATGCAGCTCGCCCGCGCGATCCATTTCGACGAAAGCGACATGAACGTCTTCGCCATCCCGGCGCGGACCGGGGAATGGGCAATCTCCGGCGGCTTCGAGTTTTCGAACTGGAGCGAGGCGGACCTTGTCGGCAAGCAGCGCCAGGCCTTCGCCAACGGCTGGCTCGGGATCGAGACCTTCGGCCGCGTGACCTTCGTCGCCGTGACCCGGATCGAGGCAGCCGAACTGGAGGTGCTTACCGAGCGGCTGGCGCGGCATTTCGTCGAGGTATACGGCGCGCCCTCGGTCGAGGCGGCGCGACCCGTGGCGGCGGAAGAGATCGCGCAGATGGCCGATCTCTGCGCCGACCATGCGCCCAACACGGTTCTGACCGTCTGGCGCGACCTCACCGATGCCGGGGTGCGCGAGCAGTACCGCTTCATCGAGGCGACCGAGGCAGGGATCGACCAGTTCGCGATCCACGGGCAGCTCGAGGATTAGCGGCCGTATCGGTACCGGCGCACGAACCGACAAATTTCCGTTGCCCCGAATCGCTATTGCCGCCTTCGTCAGGGACAACTGCCAAGGGGGACCGGAATGGCTGCGACCGACAACATCCTGTTCGTGGTGATAGACCAGCTCCGGGCCGACTGCCTGTCCGGCGCCCTGTCCGGGCATGTCCGCCTGCCGAACCTCCGCGCGCTGATGGCCGATGCCGCAAGCTTCACGCGGCACTACTCCGTGGCCAATCCCTGCGGCCCTTCGCGCGCGTCGCTGCTCACCGGCCAGTACGCGATGAACCACCGCTCGGTCCGGAACGGCACGCCCTTGCCGCATGACACGCCAAACCTCGCCACTGAGATGCGCAAGGCCGGTTGGCTGCCGCTGCTCTTCGGCTATACCGACGCGACGCCGGATCCGCGCGTCCACGCGCCAGGCGATCCCGTGCTCAAGAGCTACGAGCAGGTGTTGCCGGGGTTTCAGGAGGCGGTCGAGATGCGGCTGGAGGAAAGCCTGCCGTGGCGCGCCGACCTGATGGCGAAGGGCTATGACGTGCCGCCCTACCCCGAGATCTTCCGCCCGACCGGCCCCAACCCCGACGATCCCGCGCTCTACCGTGCCGAGGACAGCGACACCGCCTTTCTCACCGACGAAACGCTCCGCGCGCTCCGGGCCCGCGCGCCCGGCTGGTTCGCGCATCTGACCTATATCCGTCCGCACAATCCGCTGGTCGCGCCCGAGCCCTACAACCGGATGTACGACCCCGCGACGATCCCCCTGCCCGAGCGGATCGGCACCATCGAGGAGGAACGTGCGGTCCATCCGTTCATCGCCCCCTGCCACGCGAAGAACCCGATCTCGGGCATGGTCGAGGGCTTCCCGGACATGGAGCCGAGCGACGACAACATCCGCAAGCTCCGCGCGATCTATCTCGGGCTGGCCACCGAGGTCGACCACCATCTCGGGCGCATCATCGACTTCCTGAAGGCGACCGGCCAGTACGACCGCACGCTGATCGTCGTCACCGCCGATCACGGCGAGATGCTGGGCGACCGCTACATCTGGGCGAAATCGACCTATCACGACGCGGCCTATCACACGCCGCTGATCATCCGCGACCCGGCCCTGCCCGGCTCGTTCGGCACGAGCCACGACCACCCGACGGAATCCGTGGACGTCGCGCCGACGATCCTCGACCGGTTCGGCCTCGACGTGCCGCAGGCGATGAACGGCCGGAGCCTGATGCCGTTTCTTCGCGGCGAGGCACCGGCCGGCTGGCGGCGTTTCACCTGGTCGGAACTCGATTTCGGCAACCCGGTAGAGCCGACGCCCGCGCAGACCACGCTCGGCCTTGACCCGGAGACGACGAACCTCGCCGTCTTGCGCGGCAAGGACCACACGCTGGTGCATTTCAACGGCGGCCTGCCGCCCCTGCTCTTCGATCACCGGGCGGACGGCGAGCGGCGCGACCTTGCTGGTGATCCGGCGATGCGCGAGACGCTCCTGAGCCTCTACCGGGAGATGACGGACCATCGGATGCGCCACGCGGCGAGCCGCTTCACGCGCACCATGATCACCGCCGACGGCGCCGTCACGGTGCCGCGCGAATGAACCTGGGCTGGTAGAAATGCAAACGGAGCAATCACTTGACGGCGTCTCGGTGGCGCGGACATACTCGCCTCGAGACGGGAGAACGACAGGATCGCGCGGCTCGCGACCGTCCGCCGGTCACCGCGCGGTTTGAACATCAGAGGGAGGGAACTGGAGACACGCACCACTGCCGGCCGATCTCGGCATTCGGACTGAGGGCCGGATTCCAGGAAGAATAATAATTCATAAAGAAGCCAAGCAACGGGAGAAATCATGAAACGACTACTTTTCGGCAGCGTCGCGCTGCTGGCATTTCCGATGGCCGCGGCGGCGAGCTGCCCCGGCATCACGGTCGCCGACATGGGCGGCATCGCCCCCGGCGCCTTTCCCCAGCAATACGACCTCGCGGACTTCCAGACGGCCGCCGGCTGCACGATGGAATTCACCGAGAACCCCGCGATCGCCGAGCTGAACGGCAAGATCCGCGGCAATCCCGAGATGCCGGCGCTCGCCGATCGCCTGCCCGAGGAACCGCTGGTCGTCGTGCCCTATGACGCGGTGGGCAAGTATGGCGGCACGCTCGATGCCCTGTCGAATGCCACCGAGGCCGGCACGTCGGACTTCCTCTCGGTTCGCCACGTCAACCTCGTGCGCTATTCCGACGACCTCGAGACCATTGTCCCGAACGTCGCCAAAAGCTGGGAATGGAACGAGGACTACACCCAGCTCACCTTTTATCTCCGCAAGGGCCACAAGTGGTCGGACGGCCAGCCCTTCACCTCGGCCGACGTGAAGTTCTGGTACGACAACCTCGCACTCGATCCGAATGTCAACGAGAAGCCGAAGGACTATGTCACCGTTGCGGGCGAACGGATGGAGGTCGAGACGCCCGACGACCTGACCGTCATCTTCAAGTTGCCGGCGCCGAAGCCGGGGCTTCTGGCCCATTTCGCCACGCATTTCGCGCAAGGGTTCCAGCCGAAACACTTCCTCGGTCAATTCCACCCCGACATCAACCCGGACGCCGACAAGCTGGCGCAGGAGATGGGCTTCGAGAACGGCTATGCCGTGATCATGGCCTATTTCGGCAATTCGGACTGGACCGACACGCCGACGCCGCAGCTGAACTCGCCCGACAAGATCGCGAAGATGCCGGCCGACACGATGCCCACGCTCGAAAGCCACATCGTCATCCGCGACACGACCGAGGGGCGGCACTTCGTGGCTAACCCCTATTTCTTCCAGGTCGACACGATGGGCCAGCAGCTGCCCTATATCAACGAACTGGACGAGGTCTATGCCAACGACCAGGAGGTCCGTCTGCTGAAACTCGTCAACGGCGAGGCCGACTACAAGACACAGTCGCTGCAACTCGCCGACGCGCCGATCCTCCTGGAAAACCAGGAGAAGGGCGGCTATTCGGTGCAACTGAAGCCGAAGATCACCATACATGCGGTGTCCTTCAACGTCACCTCGGCGGATGAAGAGAAGCGGAAGGTCTTCGGCGACCTGCGCTTCCGTCAGGCGATGTCGATCGCGATCAACCGCGAGGAGATCAACGAGACCGCCTATTTCGGCGAGGGCGTGATCCAGCAATATACCGGCTTCTCGCCGCTGCCGGATTACGTCGACCCGAAATGGAAGACCTTCGCGACCGAGTATGACCCAGACGGCGCCAAGGCGCTTCTCGACGAGGTCGGCGTCGTCGACAAGGACGGCGACGGGTTCCGCGACCTGCCGAACGGCGCGCCGCTGGTCTTGAACCTGCAGTTCGCGACGCAAGGTATCGCCGGCCAGGTCGTCGAACTGATCGGCCAGCACTGGGCCAATGTCGGCATCAAGACCACGGTGAAGGAGATCACGCCGGACGAGTACCGCTCGGCCCAATCCTCCAACCAGCTTGACGTGGGGCTTTGGGAAAAGGGCCAGCCGGTGGGCATCGTCCTTGGCAACAACGAGCTCTGGGTGCCGCCCTTCAACAACTACTTCGACCACCGGACCGGCATGCTCTGGGCCGAATGGGTCGACACCAACGGCGCGAGCGGCGTCGAGCCGCCCGATTACGTCAAGCAGATGATGGACGACATCAACACGCTGCAATCGGCGCCGTCGGGCACCGACGAGTTCAAGGCGACCGCGAACCGGCTGGTGGAGAACATGGTCTCGAACCTCCTCTTCATCGGCACGGCGCTGACACCGGACCCGATCTATCACCGCAACGCGCTGAAGAACTTTGCGGAGTTCAAGACGGCGTCCTACGAATACTACCGGACCTATCCGTACCGGCCGAGCCAGTGGTACTTCGACGAGTGATGTCGTGACTACCTGAAACCCGGCCGGGGCGGACCTGACTGTCCGCCCCGGCCGCAGAGGCCCGCTCTCGGACTGACAGGACGCGCATCCACATGGCCCAATTCGCCCAATTCGCGCTGACCCGCGCCTTTCTCGCGCTGATCACGCTTCTGACCGTCTCGCTCATCGTCTTCACGCTGATGGAACTTGTGCCCGGCACCTGTGCGGAGCGTTACCTCGCCTTCAAGAACACCCAAGGGTCGCAGATCACCATCGCCGACATCGCGGCGGAGGAGAAACGCCTCGGCCTCGACCGGCCGTTCCCGGAACGCTGGGGGAAATGGGTCTACAATGTCTTCGTCCACGGCGAGTTCGGCGACAGCTGCATCCTCAGGCTCAACATCAACCAGCTTCTGGCGGACAAGTTCTGGATCTCGCTCGGCATCTGCATGGCGGCCCTGATCCTGTCCTATGCGATCGCGGTGCCCATAGGCATCATATCGGCAAGCTCGACGAACCCCGTCACCAACAACTCGCTGAGGTTCGTGAGCTATCTCGGCCTCGCGCTGCCGAACTTCCTTCTCGCGCTCATCATCATGCTGATCTCGACGGTGCTGTTCGGCGACAGCCTGACCGGGCTCTTTTCCAAGGAATACCGCGACGCGGCCTGGAGCTGGGCGAAGTTCGGAGATTTCATCAGCCGCGCCTGGCTGCCGGTCTTCATCCTTGGCTGGTCGGCCACCGCATTCGCGCTGCAGACGGTACGGGCGCTGATGCTCGACGAGATCGGCAAGCTCTATGTCACGGCCGCCTCGGCGCGCGGCGTCTCGGGCGCGAAGCTCCTCTGGCGCTACCCGGCCAAGCACTCGCTCGGGCCGGTGATCAACTCTCTGGGCTTCGACCTCAACCGGATCTTCAACGAATTGCCGATCGTGGCGCTCATTCTGACGCTGACCGAATCCGGCGCCCTTCTCTTTGAAAGCCTCGCGCGCTCCAACGACCAGCAATTGGCCGGCGCGATCATCTTCCTTCTCACGGCGAGCATCGTGGCGCTGAACTTCGTCACCGACATCCTGCTCGCCCTGATCGACCCGCGCGTCCGCCGCGGCATGATGGGGTAAACACATGTTCGGACGCAGGAAAACCGCCACCGCCGGAATCGACCAGAAGGCCAAGGAGGCCTATTTCACCGCCTCGCAGGGGCAGCTCATCTGGGCGCGTTTCAGGGGCAACCGCACCGCGATGATCGCCGCCTGGGCGCTCGTCATCATGATCCTGATGGGGCTCTTCGCGCCGTTCCTCTCGCCCTATGACCCGACCATCGCGGGCCGGGACGAGAACTACGAGAACGGCGCGCCGCAATTTCCGAAGTTCTGGGATGAGAACGGCTTTTCCGCCCGCCCCTTCGTCTACGCGACCGAGCGCGAACGCTCGATCAAGACCAACTTCCGCTGGGTCGTGACGGAAAACCGCGACCACCGGCTCTACATGCGGTTCTTCGTTCCCGGATGGGACTACAAGCTCCTCGGCGTCATCCCCTCGAACATACACCTCTTCGGCCTCGACGAGGGCGGCATGATCCACCTCTTCGGAACCGATGCGAGCGGCAAGGACATCTTTGGGCGAACCCTGCACGCGATCTGGACCTCGCTCGCGGTGGGGACCCTCGGCGTCCTCATCTCCTTCGTGCTCGCCTTGGTGATAGGAGGGGTGGCCGGCTATTTCGGCGGCTGGATCGACTCCGTCCTGCAAATGATCACCGACGCGATCCGGACCGTGCCGTCGATCCCCCTCTTCATGGCGCTCGCCGCCTTCATGCCCGACCACTGGTCATCCGAGACGCGGTTCTTCTTCATCTCGATCATCCTTGGCCTGATCGGCTGGCCGACGCTGGCGCGGCGGATTCGCACCCATCTCCTGACAGAACGGACACAGGAATACGTCCTCGCGGCCGAGCTCTGCGGCGCCCCGCCGGGCCATATCATCCGCCGCCACCTGCTGCCTTCGTTCACAAGCTACATCATCGTCGATCTGATGATCTCGTTCCCCTACATGGTTCGCTCGGAGACCGCGCTTTCCTTCATCGGGCTCGGGCTCAAGGACCCGGTGAACTCGCTCGGCGCGCTGATGCAGAACGTCTCCAAGGCGGACGTTCTCCTGAACTACCAGTGGTACTTCATCCCCGTCATCTTCTTCGTGGCGCTGGTTCTCGCCTTCGTCTTCGTCGGCGACGGGCTGCGCGACGCGGCTGATCCCTACTCGGATACGAAGAAATGAGGGCACTTATCGAAGTCAAGAACCTGACCATCCAGTTCCGGACCGACGAGGGCCTGGTGACGGCGGTCGACGATGTGAGCTTTTCCATCGACAAGGGCGAGGTCATGGGGCTCGTCGGCGAAAGCGGATCGGGCAAGTCGGTGACGGCCAAGGCGCTGATGCATCTGAATGCAAGGAACGCCGTCTACGGTCCCGACAGCCGGATCACGCTGCACACGGAAGCCGGTCCGGTCGAGGTGCTGAAGCTGAAGACCGCGCGGGACCTGAAGATAGTGCGGGGCGGTGCGATCTCGATGATCTTCCAGGAGCCGATGGCAAGCTTCGCGCCCGCCATCACCATCGGTGACCAGATGGTCGAGCAGCTCCGGCTCCATGCGGACATGTCCAAGGCCAAGGCGAAGGAAATATCGGTCGAGATGCTCGACCGCGTCGGCATCTCCGACCCCTCCCGCCGCTTCGGGCAGTATGCCTTCGAACTGTCGGGCGGCATGCGCCAGCGGGCGATGATCGCGATGGCGCTGTCGACCAAGCCGAAGCTCCTGATCGCGGACGAGCCGACGACTGCCTTGGACGTGACGATCCAGGCGCAGGTGATCGACCTGATGAAAGACCTCGTGAACGAATTCCACATGGGCATCATCTTCATCACCCATGACCTCGGCGTCATCGCCCAGACCGCCGACAAGGTCGCGGTCATGTATCTCGGACGGCTTATCGAGGAAGGCCCGGTGCGCGAGGTGATCCGCAACCCGAAACACCCCTATACGCAAGGATTGCTGGCCGCCCTGCCGAAGCTCGACAATCTCGACGCGCCGCTGACCCCGGTCGCGGGCGACATTCCCTCGCCGCTCGAACGCCCCTCGGGCTGCGTCTTCCACACCCGCTGCCCGAAGATCGTCGGCGACCAGTGCAAGACCCGCCTGCCCCACGATGTCCAGGTCGATCCCACCCACCGGGTCGCCTGCCACATCCACACGGAGGTCCCGGCATGAGCGAGACCCTTATCAAGGCCCGCGACCTCTCGGTCGGCTTCAAGATCGGCTCGGGCTTCTTCGGCAAACAGATCCTGAAAGCGGTCGATCATGTCGATCTCGACATCGAGAAGGGCTCGTTCTTCGGCCTTGTCGGCGAGAGCGGCTCGGGCAAGACCACGCTCGGCCGGGCGCTTCTGAAGGCCGTGCCGATCACCGGCGGGTCGGCGAGCTACGCCGATGGCGAGGTCGACTACGACCTGACGACGCTCGCCGGGCCGGAGCTGAAGGACTACCGCAAGCGGGCGCAGCTGATCTTCCAGGATCCCTACGCGGCGCTCTCGCCGCGCATGACGGTGCGCGACATCATCGCGGAACCCCTGGAGGTCATGGGGCTGACCAAGACCCGCGAGGAGACGGACGCAAGGGTGCGCCAGATCGCAGCGAAGTGCCGGCTGAACCTTGAACATCTGCGGCGCTTCCCGCACGCCTTTTCGGGCGGCCAGCGCCAGCGGATTTCCATCGCCCGGGCGCTCGTCTCGGGGCCGAAGTTCGTGGTCGCCGACGAAAGCGTCGCTGCCCTCGACGTGTCGATCCAGGCCGATGTTCTAAATCTTCTGAAAGAGTTGCAGCGCGATCTTAAGATCACTTTTCTCTTCATCAGCCACGACCTCTCGGTCGTCGCCCATACCTGCGACCACGTCGCGGTGATGTATCTCGGACGGCTCGTCGAATCCGCGCCGACCCGCGAGCTTTTCAAGGCGCCACGCCATCCCTACACCAAGGCGCTCTTCTCGGCGATCCCGTCGCTCGATCCCGACGACCGGGGCCGCGCCCAGAAGCTGATCGGCGAGATCCCCTCACCCACCAACCAGCCCTCGGGCTGCAAGTTCCACACGCGCTGCCCCCATGCGGTCGATCGCTGCAAGAAGGAGGAGCCGATGCTCGAACATCCCGGCGACGGGCACGAGGTCGCCTGCCACCGCTGGCGCGAGCTTCTGGAGAGCGCGGCGGCCTAGCCGGTGGCGACAAACACCTCGCCGTTCTCGATCCGCACCGGATAGGTCGCGAGATCGACGCAGACCGGGGCCGACAGGGCCTTGCCGGACGGGATATCGAAGCGCCCGCCGTGCAGCGGGCATTCGATGACACAACCGATCACCAACCCCTCGTCCAGGCTCTGATGCTCGTGCGTGCAGATGCCGTCGGTGGCGAAGAAGCCCTTCTCGGTATTGTAGATCGCGTAGACATGCCCTTCGTGATCCCAGCGGATCAGGTCCTCTTCGTCGATCTCGTCGGCGGCGCAGGCGCGCACCCAGTTCGTCATGGCGCGTTTCCTCACATCGTCCGCTGCGCGATCCGCTCGACGCGACCGCCCTCGGTGATCATGTGCGGCGCCTGCCGGATCGACGGCGCCCTGGTCGAGAGCCCCAGTGACCGCCGCAGCACGACCCCGAACACCTCGGCATTGGTGCGCCAGAAGCCGGGATCGGGTTCGGGCACCTGCGCCTCGATCGCCTTGGCGAGTGTCGGCAGCGCGTGGAACGGCACCTGTGGATAAAGGTGGTGCTCCACGTGGTTGTTCATGTTCATGTAGAGGAACCGACCGAGCAAGGAGGTGCGGAACGACCGCGTGCTGTCGAGGATCGAGGGCGAGTTTTCCTGCAACTCGACGTGCTGGGTGAGCGTGAAGAGCAGCATCACCGGCGCGCCGAGCATCCGCGGCAGGACGAGGAACCAGAGGGGCCAGAGCTGGCCCGCCGAGATCAGGGCGGCGATGGCGGCGTAGATCAAGAGAAAGACCCGCGCGTTCCGCGTCATCCTGGGGAACTCGCCCGCCGGCGTCACGTCGCGCATCACGTCGGAGTAGCGTCCGAAGGCGAGCCGCACCATCACCGCCATGTGGAACCTCAGGAGCCCGAACCCGGTCACCTCGGCCAGCCAGCCGCCGAATCCCATCGGCGTGTCGAAGGGCATCTGGCTGTCCTTGCCGACATGCCAGGTGAAGGTGTGGTGGTTGGTATGGGTGTAGCGGCGGTGGAGCGGCTCCTCCATGTAGATCAGCGAGGTGAGCCACAGCACCGCCTCGTTGAGCCAGCGGCTGCGGAAGGCGGTGCCATGCGCTGTCTCGTGGCTGAACGCATAGGCCGGCACGGTCAGGACCGTGCCGTAGGCGAACATCGCCGGCCAGAGCCACAAGGTGCCGCGCGTCAGCCACACCAGCGCGCCTGTGGCGATCAGCGCGGCCGCCCACCGGGCGAGGTAGACGAGCCCCGGCCGGTCGCTCCGCGCCGCGATCTGCTTCAGGAGCTTCTTGTCGAGAGTCACGCCGGACGAGGCGGCGTTGGTCGGCACGTAATCCGGCATGGCACGCTCCTCAGCTTGCGTAGTCGTCGCCTTCGGTGTCGAGGATGCGCCGGAGCTCGGCGAGGTGCTGGGTCGCGTAGCCCGGATAATCGTCGAGCTGGGCCGCGGTCGTGGAGGCGATCTCGTGGCTCAGCACCCTAAGCGGCCGGCCGGTCTGCAGCGCGCGGATATAGGTCTCGGCCGCGCGTTCGAAATAGTAGAGCCGGTTGAAGGCCTCGGCCGGCGTGGCACCGATCACCAGGACGCCGTGGTTGCCCATGATCATCACGGTGGTCTTCGGATCCTTGAGCAGCCCGGCGCAGCGTTCACCCTCGTCCCCGAGCGCGAGGCCGCCGAAATCCCCGTCGATGACGTGGCGCTCGTAGAACATCGCGGTGTTCTGGTCGATCGGCGGCAGCGTGCTGTCGGCGAGGCAGGCGAGCACGGTCGCATGGATCGAATGAACATGCATGACGCAGCGCGCATGCGGAACCAGCCGGTGAATCCCGCCATGCAGCCCCCAGGCGGTCGGATCGGGCGCGTCGGGCCGATCCAGCGTCTTCGGGTCGTTGGCATCGAGAAGCAAGAGGTCCGAGGCGCGGATCCGGCTGAAATGCATCTGGTTCGGGTTCATCAGGAACTTCGTGCCGTCCTCGTTGACGGCGAGGCTGAAGTGGTTCGCCACCGCCTCGTGCAGGTTCATGCGATAGGTCCAGCGGAAGGCTGCCGCCATGTCGCAGCGCTCCTGCCAGTGGGCGATGTTCGCCCGCGCGGTTCCCGTCATCTCGTTCATTCCGTCCTCCCACGGCTGATGTGCAAGTCCTAGGCCAATCGGATCCGTTTACCAGCGATGAATTCGAGGCTATGCCATTAGAAAAGTTAATGCACGGATTGCGCGACCCCGATGTCCGGCCTGAACCTGCCCCCGCTGACCTGGTTGCGCGCCTTCGAGGCGGCCGCGCGGCACCTCTCCTTCACCCTCGCCGCGCAGGAACTGAACCTGACGCAATCGGCGATCAGCCAGCATGTCCGCAGCCTCGAATCCTGGCTCGGGCAGGATCTCTTTCACCGCCAGAGCCGGGCGCTGACGCTGACGGAGGCCGGCGCCAACTACCTGCCGATGGTGCGCGAGGCCTTCGCGACGCTCGCCCGCGGCACCCGCGCCTTCACCGGCGGCGAGCGCGGGCGGACGCTCCGGATCCTGTGCAACATGACATTCGCCACCTGGTGGCTCGCGCCCCGGCTCGGCCAGCTTGCCGAGGCGCTGCCCTGGCTTACCCTGAACATCCAGACCGCCACCTGGGGGGCCGAGAACGCGCCCGGCAACAGCGACATCGAGATCCGTTTCGGCCGGCGCGAGGACATGTCGGCAAGCGCCCGGCTGATCCTCGAGGAGACCATCACCCCGGTCTGCGCCCCCGGCTTCGCGGGCGGCGCCCCGGACTGGCGGCGCGATCCGCTGTTCGACTGCGCCGGCGTCATGTCGAACTGGGAGACATGGCTGCAGGCCCAGGGTCACGACCTGCCCGCGGGGCGCAAGATCCACCTCGCCTCGACCTATGTCATCAGCCTTACCGCCGCGATCGCCGGCCAGGGCCTCGCCCTTGCGCAGGGCTTCATGATCGACGGCATCCGCCGCACCACGCCACTCGCCGAGCCCTGGCCGCACCGGCTGAAGCTGCTCGAGGCCTATTACCTGCTGCCGCCCGCCGGCCATGCCGAGACCCCGGCGACCCGCGCCTTCACCGACTGGATCGAGGCGGAGATGCAGCGCGGCGGCTGACCGGACGGCTCAGAGATCGAAGCCGTCGGCCTCGATCAGCTTGGGCCCGTCATCGGCAATACCGAAGGGCCGGACCCTGCGTGTGAGGTAGCGCCCCGACCAGCCGGTGCCGAGCGTCGCCACCACGTCTTCATCCGGTGTCGCAGCGTCGAGCCACGGCAGCAGTTCCTCCGAACTCAGGATCACCGGCATCCGCGGATGCAGGTGCCGGATCGACGGGTCGGCGGCGCGGGTGAGGATCGCGCAGGTCAGGCTACCATCGGGACGCGCCGCCTTCAGGCCCGCGAAGAAGAAGACCGGCAGGTTCTGCTCGACCGTGATGAGCCAGGGCTGCTTGCGCCCCTTCTCGCCGGTCCACTCGTAATAGCCCGAGGCGGGCAGGATGCAGCGCCCCGCCGTCCAGGCGGCCCGGAACACCGGCTTTTCATGCGCGCTCTCGATCCGCGCGTTGAAGGTCGTGGCCTTCCACTCCTTCACCTCGCCCCTGTGCCAGTGCGGCACGAACCACCAGCGCGCCACACCGGCCTCGAGCCCGCCGGCGCCGCGGAACGCGAGGCTCACGGTTTCGGTCGGCTTGATGTTGTAGCTGACCCGGCCCGTCGCGCCGCGAACGACCGAGAGCGCGTCGTGATATTCTGCCCAGCTGCCGTCACCGAGGATGAATCGTCCGCACATGGCGACAGGGTAGCACTGGCGCACGCCGGATCCATCCGTCGCGACGACCTATGTGGCCGAGGTCCGCCATAGCCGTCCCATGTGCGGTTTCATGCGGTTTTCGCCGGAAATCGCCCGCTCACGATGCCAAGGCGTCGGATTTTTCTTGCCTCACGCCGAAACGGTTCTACGGTCTTCGACATGTCGCACGTCAAACTTTCTGGTTTTCTGGTCTGCCGGTCGCTGGAAGAGGCCGACCGCGTCTCTGGCCTTTTGGCCGATCACATCCGCCTGACCCGGGCCGAGCCCGGCTGCCTGCGCTTTGAGGTGCTGCGCTCGCATGCCGACCCGTGCCGCTTCGCGGTCGCCGAGACGTTCCGCGACCGGGCCGCGTTCGACGCCCACCGGGCCCGCGCCGCGGCGACGATCTGGGCGCGCGCGACGAAGGGGATCCCGCGCGACTACGTCATCGAGGAAGAGCCGGCCGCGACGCAGCGCCGCTGATCCGAGAGGCCGGTTCAGATGCCGAGGATCGCCCGGACGTAGCCCTTTGTCTCGGCATAGGGCGGTACGCCGTCATACTTGGCAACCGCCTCAGGCCCCGCGTTGTAGGCCGCGAGCGCGAGCTTCCAGTTGCCGAAGCGGTCGTACATCATGCGCAGGTAGCGCGCGCCGCCGTCGAGGTTGTCATGCGGATCGGTGGCGTTCACGCCGAGCCGCCGTGCCGTCGCAGGCATCAGCTGGGCAAGACCGGTCGCTCCCTTGTTGGACACCGCCTTCGGGTTCCAGCCCGATTCCTGCTGCACGAGGCGCAGGAACAGGTCCTCCGGTACGCCATGCCGGCGCGCCGCCGTCTTGGCCGCATCGAGATAGAGCCCGCGATAGCGCCCGGAATAGGACGGGATTGCCACCGAGGACACCGGGCTCTTGCCGTTCGGCGTCAGGCGCGTCGAGGCGGCGTACTGGGTCGACGCGCGGCTGTCCAGCACCGCGGTCTGCTTGTGAAACTGAGCCAGTCGCGATCCCGACGAACTGCCCGGTTTCGACAAGACCAGACCTTCGGCCTGCGCCGCACCCACCGACGACACCAAGGTCGCAGCCACGAATGCTGCCCTGCAAATTCGCATTGGTCCCTCGTCCGGCATTTTACCGCCCGGGACTATACCGAAATTTTCATCGTCGAACAGAGTCTTGCGCGAATTTCCGCCTCAGGTTGTTCAAGCACTATTATCAATCACTCTTTGCGCGACCGGACCGCCAAGCAGTTCCTCGATCAGCAGGTTGACAAGCTGGGCGCGGCCACGGAGCCCGGCCTTGCGGTAGATCGCGTTAAGGTGGGTCTTGACCGTCGCCTCGGCGGAGCCCCGCAGTTCGGCGATCTCGGCGATCGAGCAGCCCTTGATTGTGAACTGCGCGACGTCCGCCTCGGCCGGGGTGAGTTGCCACTGTTCGAAATAGCTCTCCATCACGTCATGCAGCGCGCCCGAGGCGACCGAGAGCGCGCGTTCGACATGGGCCTGCCGTCGCAGGAGCCGCACCAGATAGGCGCCCTCGAAGGCGATCCCGGCGATCAGCCCGAGCGTGGCGATCAGTTCGAGCACCATGTGCGGCCCCTGGAACAGCGAGTCGGGGTTGGCGAGGAGATCGGTGGTCGCGTCGAAGAGAAAGAAGGCGGCGCAGAAGCCCTGCACTGCCATGAGCGCGAGGATCGCCGCCTGCCTGTCTTTGCCTGGAGCCGTGCCGTCGGTCATTCCTGCGTCCCGGTTGCCGGTAGGGTCTTGTAACCGGTCACCATGGATTTCGGAAGGTTGATCCCGAGCCTGCGGCTCTCGAACACGACCGCCGCGACATGGGCGAGGACCGAGAGTTCTGCCCAATGCACCGCGATCTCGTGCACGTCCTCGAGCCACTTGCTGCCGAAGTAGCTGTAGGTCGTCATCGCGTAGCCCGAGACGCCGATCACGATGAGCACCGCGATCAGGTTGTAGATCATCAGTGCCCCGAGCGGCGAATGGCCGGCATGGATCCGGCGGCGTCCCGTGGCCATCTCGCCGAGCTGGCCGAATGCCGCCCCGAGTGACGGCCGGAAGTCGGAAAAGCGCGCATGACGCGATCCGACGAGGCCCCAGCCGATCCGCAGCGCGACGAGCGCGAGCAGCGCGAGGCCGATCACCTCGTGGGTCTCGCCCTCGGGGTCCGTGAAGAATGCGTTCGCCGTGAAGCCCGCAACGAGCGACCAGTGGAAGATCCGCACGACCGGATCCCAGACCTTAACTTTTAGCATGTTCTGCCTCTCGGCGCGGCCGGGCGGCGGACGGGGCCCGCCGCCCGGAACCGGCTCAGCTGCCTTCCTTGCTGCGCACGATCTTCAGGTTGGCGTCGAGGTAGAGTTCGTAGGTCTTGCCGTCCTTCACGGCGTAGACCTCGATCATGCCATCCTCTGAGTCGATCTTGCGGACCTCGTAGCCCTGGGCCTTGAGGTCGGCGGTGATCTTCGCCTGGGTCGCGGCATCGGGCATCGAACTCGCGACGGCGGGGAAGCCGCAGACGAGCGCGAGGGCTGCGGCGAGGGGTATCTTGCGGATCATGTCGGACTCCCTGGTTGCCGGGGCGGTATGTCCCGGCTTCGATGTCCCCGATCTGGGGCAGTGGCCCGCGCCGCACCATTGAACCGCAGGACCAGAGGCCCGATGAGAGGGCGTCTGCAACCGAAGTTGCAGGCCCTCCGGAGGCGCGGACGGGCCGGAATTAGGGATTCCTTCACGATGTTGGCCTTCCATCGGCGGCGGCCGGATGGTCTAACGGGGCGAATGGAATCGCGAGGAGGATGTCCGCATGGCGGGATCGGTGAACAAGGTCATTCTGATCGGCAATCTCGGGCGCGACCCCGAGGTGCGGTCGTTCCAGAACGGCGGCAAGGTCTGCAACCTGCGCATCGCCACCTCGGAAAACTGGCGCGACCGCAATACCGGCGAGCGGCGGGAACGGACCGAGTGGCACTCAGTCGCGATCTTCAACGAGAACCTCGTCAAGATCGCCGAGCAATACCTGAAGAAGGGCTCCAAGGTCTATATCGAGGGCCAGCTCGAGACCCGGAAATGGCAGGACCAGTCCGGCCAGGACCGCTACACGACAGAGATCGTGCTGCGCCAATTCCGGGGCGAGTTGACGCTGCTTGACGGCCGCGGCGAAGGCGGCGGCGGTGGTGGTGGTGGCTACGAGGACGACCGCTCCGGCGGCTATGGCGGCGGTTCGGGCGGCTACGGCGGTGGCAGCCAGGGCGGCGGCGGTAGCGGCGGCCGCTCCGATCTCGACGACGAGATCCCGTTCTGATTGGCTGCTGACGACCCCGGCGCGTGGGGGCGCTGCCCCCACACCCCCGGGGTATTTCGGCAATGAAGAAGAGGAGGCGGCCGCTCCGGGCGGGCGCCCTCAGCGGCGGGCGAGCGCCTCGTCCAGAACCTTTCGCACTACGTCGCCCGGCACATCGGAGGTCACGAAGGCCTCGCCGATGCCGCGGGCCAGAATGAAGCGCAGCTTTCCGTCGACGACCTTCTTGTCCTGCGCCATGAGCGCCAGGAGTGCTTCCGCGCCGGGAAGGTCGCCGGGAATGTCGGCAAGATCGGTCTTCATACCCATCGCCTTCAGATGCGCGCGGACCCGGCTCGGGGCTTCCTGCGAACATAGGCCGAGCCGCTGGCTGAGTTCGAAGGCGAGCGCGCAGCCGATCGCCACCCCCTCGCCGTGGAGGAGCCTGTCGGAATAGCCGGTCGCGGTTTCGAGCGCGTGGCAGAAGGTGTGGCCGAGATTGAGGAGCGCTCGGTCGCCCTCCTCGGTCTCGTCGCGTTCGACGATGCGGGCCTTCATCTCGACCGAGCGACGGACGGCATATTGCCGCGCCGCCATGTCGCCCGCGGCAAGCGTGGGCCCCATCGCCTCGAGCCAGTCGAAGAAGGCAGCATCGCCGAGGAGCCCGTATTTCACCACCTCGCCGTAGCCCGAGAGGAAATCGCGGGCGGGCAGCGTGGACAGCACGCCGATATCGGCCAGCACCAGCGCGGGCTGGTGAAACGCGCCGATCAGGTTCTTGCCGTGGACCGAGTTGATCCCGGTCTTGCCGCCGACCGAACTGTCGACTTGCGCCAGAAGCGTGGTCGGGATCTGGACGAAGCGCACGCCGCGGCGCAGCACCGCGGCGGCGAAGCCCGCGAGATCGCCGATCACCCCGCCACCGAACGCGACCACGATGTCGCGCCGCTCCACCTTTTCGGCCAGCAGCCAGTCGACGGCGCGAGAAAACTGCGGCCAGCCCTTGGTCGACTCCCCCGCCGGCAGCGCGAGCGCCGTCATGGAGATGTCGCCGAGCCCCTCGCGGAGCGCCTCGAGATGCAGCGCGCCCACGGTCTCGTCCGTCAGCACGGCCACGCGGCGCCGCTTCAGCAAGGGCGCGATCTCGGCCCCCGCGCGGGTCACGAGTCCGGCGCCGATGCGCACGTCGTAGCTGCGGCTGCCAAGATCCACATGGACGGTTTCTGTCGTGTCGGTCATGCCTTCTCCAGTATGTCCGGACGCGCGGCCAGCGCGGCGATCACCTGGCCGGCCATATCCTCGATCGAATACTCGGCCCGCGCGTCGACGATCACACCGGCTTCGGCGTAGATGGGCGCGCGCGCGTCCAGAAGCGCGGCCAGCGTCGCCTTCGGGTCGGCGGCGCGCAGGAGCGGCCGGGTGTTCTTGTGGCGCACCCGCTGCCAGAGGAGCTCCAGATCCGCCCGGAGCCAGACCGCCACGCCCTTCTCGGCGATCAACGCGCGATTGTCGGCCGAAAGAAACGCGCCGCCGCCGGTCGACAGGACGCAAGGCGGGCCGGCGAGAAGCCGTCCCAGCACCTCCGATTCGCGTGCGCGAAAGAACGGCTCGCCGTCGCGGGCGAAGATCTCTGCGACGGACATGTGCGCGGCGCGCACGATCTCTTCGTCGGAATCGAGGAAACCGACGCCGAGAAGCCGCGCCAGCGCCGTGCCGACCGCGGTCTTGCCCGCGCCCATCATGCCTACGAGCACGACCGTCTTTTTCAGTTTTTGCCGCACACGGCGCCTCTCACCCCCGGCCCGGCAGCGGGTCCGCCGGTGTGGCGGCCTCCTGCCCATGACGAAACTTTCTGTCGTGAATGGCGTGAATTCGCCGGGAATGCCATATATAATCCGTGTATTCGCGCCGGAACCTCGCGGATCGGACCCTCGGGTCCTATACAGGCAACGGGCAAGTCCCGGAAAACGACAAGAAAACGGCAGGAAATAATGCTGCGACTCCTCAAGGCGATCTTCATTCTCGCGCTTCTCGGCTTCATCGGGTTGGCGGGCTACGCCTATCTTGGCGACATGGCGCCGAAGCAGACCGAGGTCAACGAGCCGGTCGAACTGAATGTGGAAAATTAGGAGTAGCGTTCTCGCCGCCGCGTTCCTGACCGCAGCGCCGCTGCACGCGGAGACACCCGGCGCCGCGCCGCTGTCGGCGATCGACTGGCTGTCGAAATCGGTGGCGGGTGCGTCATCGCGGCCGTTGCCGCCCGCGACGAGGATCGAGCCGCCGGTGGCGGCGGGCGTGTCACGCTCGCCGATCTCCATTTCCCCGATCGACGGGCCGACGCTCGACGGGCTCGGCCTCCTGCCCCAATCCAAGACCGGCTTGCCGCGCGGCTTGTGGGGCACCACTGCCTCGGACGACCTCGCCCGGCTGATCCGGGCCGAGCGCGTGGATACGCTGCCGGCGATCCAGTCGCTGCTCTACACGCTCCTCCTGGCCGAACTCGCCCCGCCGGCCGATTCCGACGGCAGCGGCGCGCTGTTCCTGGCGCGGGTCGACAAGCTTCTCGATCTCGGCGCGCTCGATCCTGCGCTGGCACTTCTGGAGCTGGTCGAGGACCCGAAGGCCGAGGCGTTCCGCCGCTGGTTCGACGTGGCGCTTCTCATCGGCCAGGAGGACCGGGCCTGCGTGAAGATGCGCGAGACCCCGGAGATCGCGCCGACCTTCCCGGCGCGGGTCTTCTGCCTCGCGCGCGGCGGCGACTGGAACGCCGCGGCGCTGTCGCTCAGGACCGGCGAGACGCTCGGCTATGTGGACACCGCGACCGCGGCGCTCCTCGAGCGGTTCCTCGACCCCGAACTCTTCGAAGGCGAGCCGCCCCTGCCTGTGCCGCCGCGCCCCTCGCCGCTGGTGCTGCGGTTGATGGAGGCGATCGGACAGCCGCTGGCGACGACGACGCTGCCGGTGGCCTTCGCGCAGGCCGACCTGCGCTCCAACGCCGGCTGGAAGACGCGGCTGGAGGCCGGCGAGCGGCTGGCGCGGACCGGCGCGATCGAGCCGAACCGGCTTCTCGGGCTTTACACCGAACGCAAGGCGGCGGCGTCGGGCGGGGTCTGGGAGCGGGTTGATCTGATCCAAGGCCTCGATGCGGCGATTACCGCCCACGACGCGGCCCGGACCGCGGAGATCCTGCCCGAAGCCTGGGCGCAGATGTCCGCGATCGAGCTCGAGGTTCCCTTCGCCGTGCTTTATGGCCGCGCGCTGTCCGGCGCGCGTCTTGAGGGCGAGGCGGGCATGCTCGCGTTCCGGATAGGCCTCCTTTCCGGCGATTTCGAGCGCGTCGCTGAGACGCGGTCCCCTGCCGACGATACCGAGGCGTTCCTGATCGGCCTCGCGACCGGCCGTGCCGCCGGTGAAAGCCCGTCCGACCAGATGGGCGCGGCGGTTCAGGCCGGCTTCGAGCCCGGCAAGGCGCCGGCGGCGAAATATGCGACGCTCCTGGACGAGAACCGGACCGGCGAGGCGCTGCTCGCCGCGGTGGACGACATCACCGAGGGCGCGCGCGGAGAGCTGCGCGACGTGACCGAGGCGCTGGTCCTGCTGCGTCATCTCGGGCACGAGACGGTCGCCCGGCGCGCGGCGCTCGAACTGGTGCTGCTGGAGCGGCGGGGCTGAGGATGAAGGGCGCGGACCGCTGGATATCGGCCTTCCTCGACGCCCAGGCGGCGGAACTCGGGGCGGCGCGCAACACTCTTCTCGCCTATGGGCGCGATCTGAAGGACTTCGCCGGCTGGCTTGAGCGCCGAGGGCTCGGCTTCGAGCGGGCCGCGCGGTCCGACGTGGAAGCCTATCTGGTCGGCTGCGAGGCCGAGGGCCTGTCGCGCGCCACCCGTGCGCGGCGGCTGTCGTCGATCCGCCAGCTCTACCGTTTCGCCTATGACGAGGGTTGGCGCGGCGATAACCCGGCGATCCAGATCACCGGGCCGGGACGCGCCAAACGCCTGCCGAAGGTGCTGAGCGTCGATGAGGTGGGCAGGCTGCTCGAGGCCGCCCGCGCAAGTGGCCGCGGCAACTTCGAGCGGTTGCGCAACACCTGCCTGATAGAGCTTCTCTATGCCACAGGCATGCGGGTGAGCGAGCTTGTCGGCCTGCCGGTCGCCGCGGCACGCGGCGACCCGCGGATGCTGATGGTGCGCGGCAAGGGCGACAAGGAACGGATGGTGCCGCTCTCGCCCCCGGCCCGCGAGGCGCTTGCCGACTGGCTCGCGGCGCGCGACGCGGCCGAGGAGGAGGCGCGGCTCAAGGCGCAGATCGCGCCCGGCCGCCACCTGTTCCCGGCCCGCGGCCGGGCGGGCCACATGACCCGCCAGTCGTTCCACGCGCTGCTCAAGGAACTCGCGCTGTCGGCCGGGATCGCGCCGGCGAAGGTCACGCCCCATGTGCTGCGCCATGCCTTCGCGACCCATCTCCTCGCAGGCGGCGCCGATCTCCGGGCGATCCAGACGCTGCTCGGCCATGCCGATGTCTCGACGACCGAGATCTATACCCATGTGCTCGACGCGCGGCTCAGGGAACTGGTGCTGGAGCACCATCCCCTGGCTCGCGACGCGGAGTGACCGCCGGCGGCGCTTGAAGGCGGGCCGGAGACTCCCCATAAACATCCGAGACTGAAAGGAAGGATCCGATGGAGACGAGCACGGTCTATGACACCGCCTTCTGGCTGACGGCCGCGGCGATCCTGGGGCTTTTGCTGCTTTCAGCCTTCTTCTCGGGCTCCGAGACGGCGCTGACGGCCTCCTCGCGCGGCAAGCTCCGGGCGCAGGCCGACAAGGGCAACCCCGGCGCGCAGGCGGCACTCCGGGTCACCGAGGACGGCGAGAAGCTGATCGGCGCGATCCTTCTGGGCAACAACGTCGCCAACATCCTGTCAGCGGCACTCGCGACCGCGCTCTTCTCGCGCCTCTTCGGCGCGAACGGCGTTGCGGTGGCGACGCTGGTGATGACGACGCTGGTCTTGATCTTCGCCGAGGTCCTGCCCAAGACCTATGCGATCACCGCGCCCGAAAGTGCCGCCTCGCGCGTGGCGCGGCCGATCCGGCTTCTGATCCTCGTCCTTTCGCCCATCGTGACGTTGGTCCGGCTGATCGTTCGCGGCCTGCTGTTCCTCTTCGGCGTCCGCACCGACCCCGACAGCCACATCCTTTCGTTCCGCGACGAGATCGTCGGCGCGCTCGCGCTCGGCCATTCCGAGGGGGCAGTGCTGAAGGAGGACCGCGACCGGCTCCTCGGCGCGCTCGACCTCAACGAGCGCACGGTCGAGGAGATCATGCGCCACCGCAGCCAGATCGAGATGATCGACGCCGATGCCGGGCCGGACCGGATCCTTTCGACGGTGCTCGCCTCGCCGCACACGCGCCTGCCGATCTATCGCGGCGAGCGCGAGAACATCATCGGCGTGATCCATGCCAAGGATCTTCTGCGCGCCGTCGAGAAGGTCGTGCGCGGCGAGGACGGCAACCTTTCCTCGATCCGCGACCTCGACGTGATGAGCGTCGCGAAGGCGCCCTATTTCGTACCCGAGACCACGCCGCTCGACGAGCAGATGCGCGAGTTCCTTAAGCGGCGCACCCATTTCGCGCTGGTCGTGGACGAATACGGCGACCTGCGCGGCCTTCTCACGCTCGAGGACATCATCGAGGAGATCGTCGGCGAGATCACCGACGAGTTCGACATCGACTCCGAACATCCCCTGAAGCGCACCGAGGCGGGCGACTGCGTCGTCGACGGCGCGATGACGATCCGCGACCTCAACCGCGCGACCGACTGGTCGCTGCCCGACGACGAGGCCAACACGATCGCCGGTCTTGTCATCCACGAGGCGCAGATGATTCCTGCGGAGGGCCAGGTCTTCTCCTTCCACGGCTTCCGCTTCGAAGTCCTGAGCCGCAAGGAGAACCGCATCACCCGGCTGAAGATCCGGCCGCTCTGAGCGCCGCGCGCGGCCGGCCGGTAGCGGGCGTAAAAGCTGCTTCAGCGATAGAGGCCGGGATTCTTCGACCGCTCCTTCTCCCTCTCCCTGACGAGGCGGCGAAGCGTATGCTCCATATCCTCCGCCCATTCCGGCACCTTGGCGTCCGGCCGCTCTTTCTTCGTCTCCGTCGGCCCCCGATCTTCGTCCGATTTCGTCGGTTTTTTCATTCTTCTTAATCCTCCTGCGCATGCGTCGAATACGCGGAAATCGTGGGAATCGCGCGCCTTCGGCATTGATAATACTACAGGATCCGGCGAATCGCGCAGCCTGCCGAGCGCGACCGTCTGTCTAGCGCGACTTGAAGAGCGAGCCGAGGATGCCGCGCACGATCGCCTGGCCGGTCTTCGTACCAAGCTGCCGCGCGAGGCTCTTGCCGAAGGCCGTGGCGATGCTGTCCGAGCGCGACGAGCCGCGCCGGCTGCGTCCCTCGTAGCGGCGCGACTCCTTCCGGGCACGTTCGTCGGCGGCGAGCCATTCCTCCGCGGCCTCGGCTTCCGCAGCGGCCTGCGCCGCGGCCTCGGCGCGGGCCTGGAGCCGCTCGAAGGCCGAGTCGCGGTCGATGGTCTGGTCGTACTTGTAACCGAGCCCCGTCGCCGCGATCACGGCGCGGCGCTCTTCGGGCGTGATCGGGCCAAGCTGGCTCGCCGGCGGTCGCACGAGCGTGCGTTCGACGATGCCGGGCACGCCCTTGTTTTGCAGAAACGAGGTCACCGCCTCGCCGGTCCCGACCTCCTTGATCGCGGTCTCGGTGTCGAAGGCGGGGTTCGGCCGGTAGTTCTGCGCCGCGCGGGCGAGGTCCTTCTGGTCCTTCGCGGTGAAGGCGCGGAGCGCGTGCTGCACCCGGTTGCCCAGCTGGCCGAGAATGTCGTCGGGCACGTCGGCGGGGTTCTGGGTGATGAAGAACACCCCTACCCCCTTCGAGCGGATCAGCCGCGCCACCTGCTCCACCTTGTCCACGAGCGCCTTCGGCGCGTCGTCGAAGAGCAGATGCGCCTCGTCGAAGAAGAAGACGAACTTCGGCTTGTCCGGGTCGCCGACCTCGGGCAGCTCCTCGAAAAGCTCCGACAGGAGCCAGAGGAGGAAGGTCGCGTAGAGCCGTGGCGAGGCCATCAGCTTGTCGGCGGCGAGGATGTTGACCTGGCCGCGGCCGTCCGGGGCCAGGCGCATCATGTCGGCAAGATCGAGCGCTGGCTCGCCGAAAAGCCGTGTGCCGCCCTGGTTCTCCAGCACCAGCAGCTGTCGCTGGATCGCGCCCACTGTCGCGGCGGCGACATTGCCGTAGCGCAGGCCGATCTCTGCCGCGTTCTGTCCGATCCAGACCAGCATCGCCTGCAGGTCCTTGAGGTCGAGAAGAGGCAGCCCCTCCTCGTCGGCGAGCCGGAAGGCGATGTTCAGGACCCCCTCCTGCGCGTCGCTGAGATCCATCAGCCGCGACAGAAGGAGCGGCCCCATCTCGGTCACCGTGGTGCGGATCGGGTGGCCCTGCTCGCCGAAGAGATCCCAGAACGCCACCGGGAAAGCCCGGTAGTTCAGGTCGTAGCCGATCGTCGCGCAGCGTTTCATGAAGGCGTCGTGCAGCTTCGCCTCGGGCGAGCCCGCAACGGCGAGCCCGGCAAGGTCGCTCTTGACGTCGGCGAGGAAGACCGGGACTCCTGCGGCCGAGAACCCTTCGGCAAGGATCTGCAGGGTGACGGTCTTGCCGGTCCCGGTCGCGCCGGCGACAAGCCCGTGACGGTTGCCATATTTCAGGAGAAGTTCCTGCGGCGTCCCGTACCCCTCGCCGCCACCGCCAACAAATATCCCCGCGTCTGTCAGCACGCCGCCCCTCCGTTTCGCCGGTTCTGCTTCCCTGAACAATACAGCCTAACCCTCGCCATGCCAGAGCGATCGCGTCCGGGCATGCATCCTTGATGCCCGAGTGTTTCCTTCTCCCGGTTGTAATGGCGTCGTCGTGGGTCGCGGCCCTTTTTTTCAACAAAATCAGATTTGTGGATCATGTGTATTTTCTTGTTGACGCAACCGGGCGAACTGAATAGCGTTCGGGCCAATGACTAAGTCGGCCTGTCCGACAGGGAGCGAAAAATAGAAAAAGGGCCCTTCCGGGCCCTTTTTTATTGTCCGACCCCTGGCCTTGCCGCGACGAACCGCAGCGGCCGAAAAATGCTTGAGCGAAAAGCCGCTATCGCGATCGCCACAGCTTTTCGGCGCTGACACCGATGGACGCGCATGATAAACGCGGCGCAACTGTTCTCACCGATCAACGGAAGCTCAAATGTCCTCATTTACCAAATACCTGACGCTGGCGCTTGCTCTCGCGGCCACTCCGCTCTGGGCGCAGGAAGCGACCGCGCCTGAGGCCCCCGCCGACGAGGCGGCCCAGACCGAGGCACCGGCGGCCGACGCGGCTCCGGAAGCTGCCGCCGAAGGCGCCGGCGAACCCTATGTTGCCGAGAATTTCGACACTTGGGAACTGCGCTGTCTGCGCGCCAAGGAGGGGGCCGATCCCTGCCAACTCTACCAACTGCTGAAGGACAAGGGCACCGACAAGCCGATCGCCGAGATCAGCTTGCTCGCCCTGCCCGAGGGCTCCGAGGCGGCGGCCGGCGCGACCGTGATCATGCCGCTCGAGACGCTCCTTACCAAGCAACTCAGCATCTCGATCGATGGCGGCCAGGCCAAGCGCTACCCGTTCACCTTCTGCGCCGAGGTCGGCTGCGTCGCGCGGGTCGGCTTTACGAAGGAAGACCTCGACGGCTTCCGCAAGGGCAAGGTTGCGGTGCTCTCGGTGGTTCCGGTGGCCGATCCGTCGCGCACCGTCGACATCGAGCTTTCGCTCAGCGGCTTCACCGCCGGTTTCGAAGCCGTCACGAAGGCAAATGCGCCGCAGTAATCGGACCAGACCTTCGCCGGTCTCACAGGACGCCGCCCCTCGGGGCGGCGTTTCGCGTTTTCATGCCGGGAAGTACCGCTCAGGCGCGCTTGAGCGCGATCACCGCGTTCAGCCCGCCGAAGGCGAAGGCGTTCGACAGGGCCGCGCCCACCTTCGCCTCGCGCGCGACGTTCGGCACCACGTCGAGCGCGCATTCAGGATCGGGCTCCTCATAGCCGATCGTCGGCGCGATCACGCCCTCGCGCAGCGCCATGATGCAGGCCAGAAGCTCGACCGCGCCGGTGCCGCCGATCAGATGGCCGTGCATGGCCTTCGTCGACGAGATCATCAGCCGGTCGGCATGATGCCCGAAGGCATGGGCCACGGCGGCGCATTCGGTCTTGTCGTTGGCCGCGGTTCCGGTCCCGTGCGCGTTGACGTAGCCGATATCGCCCGGTTGCAGCCGGGCATCCCTCAGAGCCCCGGAAATCGCGCGTTCGGCGCCGGCCTGACTAGGCATCACAATGTCGGAAGCATCCGAAGTCATCGAGAATCCCGCGACCTCGGCAAGGATATCGGCGCCACGCGCCACGGCGTGGTCCCAGTCCTCGAAGACGAAGACACCGGCCCCCTCGCCCTGCACCATGCCGTTGCGGTTGGCGCTGAACGGCCGGCAGGCATCCTTCGACATCACCCTGAGCCCCTCCCAGGCCTTGATGCCGCCAAAGCAGAGCATCGCCTCGGACCCGCCGGTGATCATCGCCCGCGCCGCCCCCGAGCGGACCATCTGGAACGCGAGCCCCATCGCGTGGTTCGACGAGGCGCAGGCGGTCGCCACCGTGAAGGACGGCCCGCGCAGGCTCCATTCCATGCTGACATGAGAGGCCGCGGCGTTGTTCATCAGCTTCGGAACGACGAAGGGATGGACGCGGTTCTTGCCCTCCTCGTAGACGGTCCGATAGTTTTCGTCCCAGGTGTTGACACCGCCCCCGGCTGTGCCGAGCACGACGCCGCAGTCGAGGCCGAGCTTGCCGCGAAAGTCGAGCCCCGACTGCGCCACAGCCTGGCGCGCGGCGAGCATGGTGAACTGGGTGAAGCGGTCGTAGAGCGCGATTTCCTGGCGGTTAAACTGCGCCTCGGCCTCCCAGCCGCGAATCTGGCCGCCGATGCGGATCGACAGCCGCTCCACGTCGCGGAAGTCGAGCGGCCCGATACCGCAGCGCCCCTCGCGCATCGCCTCCAAGGTCGAGGCCACGTCGTGGCCGAGCGCGTTGATCGTGCCTGCGCCCGTGATCGCCACGCGCCTCATTTCGATCGCGCAACCAGGTTTTCGACGGCGCCGATGATCGCGGCGACCGAGGAGATGTCGAACTCGTTCTTGTCGGGCTCATTGGCGTTGAACGGCACCGAGATGTCGAACGCCTCCTCGATCGCGAAGATCGACTCGACCAGCCCGAGACTGTCGATGCCAAGCTCCTCGAGGCTCATCTCTGGACGGACCTCGGAGATGTCGAGCACCGCCTGCTCGGCGATGATCGCGATCACGCGGTCCTCAATCGTCAGTTCTGATGTCAGCATCGGATCCCCCTTTAGCCGCTCCATCGCCGATCCGTGTAACAGCATCACGAAGCTCGGCGACCTGGGCGAAAAGACGCCCGAGCCGGCGGATGTTCTTCCATGCCTCGACATGGGTCTCCATCTTCAGCGCGGGCGCGCCGAGGAGCACGCGGCCGGCGGGCGCGTTGGTGTAGATCTTGGTGCCGCCGCCGGCGATCACGTCATCGCCGATGAAGATGTTGTCGGAGACACCGCATTGCCCGCCCAGCACCACCCGGTCGCCGACCTTCGTCGACCCGGCGACGCCAGTCTGCGAGGCAAAGAGGCAGTCGCGCCCGATGGTCACGTTGTGGCCGACCATGCAGAGATTGTCGATCTTCGTGCCCGAGCCAACCCGCGTCGGCCGGATCGTACCGGCATCGACGGTGACGTTGGCGCCGAATTCGACGTCGTCGCCGATCTCGACGCCGCCGAGCGAATGGATCCGGGTCCAGCGCTGCTCACGGATCTGGGCACGGTCTCCGAGCGATTCCCGGATCTCCTCGACGCCGGATTTTTCGGGCGTGACGAAGGAAAAGCCGTCGGCCCCGATCACCGCGTTCGGCTGACAGATGAAGCGATCACCGATCGTCACCCCGGCTCCGATCCGGACCCCGGAATGGATCAAAGCGTCCGCGCCGATGACAGTCCGGGCGCCGATCGTGACATGGTCGGCGATCCGCGCCCCGGAGCCGATCCGCGTCCCGGCGCCGATCACCACGAAGGCGCCGATCGCCGCGCCCGGACCGATTTCGGACGAGGCATCGACGATCGCGGCCGGATGGATGCCCGGCGCGATCCCCGGTCCGGGATCGAGGGCGCGGGTCACACCGGCCATTGCGAGCCGCGGCCGCTTTACGAAGATCGCCGCCTCGAGGCCGAGCTCGGCCCGGTCGGCGCCCTCCCAGAGCAAGGCCGCGCGGGCCTTCCCCTCGGCAAGGCCATTTGCATATTTCGGATCCATGGCGAGCGCGAGATCATCGGGCCCGGCCATGCGAGGCTCGGCGGCTCCGGTGATCCTTAACGTGTTGTCGCCCTCGACCTGGCCGCCAAGTGCTTCGGCGATCTCGGTAATGGAGAAGGATTTTCGCATCTCGGAAGTTCCCGTCTGCGGCGCCGTTATGGCCCCGTGGCAGGCTTATCCCCGAACATCGCGCAAGACCAGCCCGGCAGCCTGCATCGCGTCGAAAACCCGCGCATCGCGGCCGTAGACGTCGCGGCGATACTCGATCTCGCCACGAGCCGAGGGCCAGGCGGTGAAATACACCAGATGCACCGGCACTGGCTGGTCCAGCCGCACCGTGGTCTCGGACCGGGTTTTCAGATGCCGCTCGAACAGACCCACCGGATCGTCGGTCTGCCGCGCGAGCAGCGCATAGGCGAAGTCGAAGGGCCGACCGAGCCGGATGCAGCCATGGCTGAAGGCCCGCACCTCCTTCTGGAACAGCGACTTCGAGGGCGTGTCATGCAGGTAGATGTTCCATGGATTGGGGAACATGAACTTGACGAGGCCGAGCGCGTTGTCGTCCGCGGGCGGCTGCGACATTCGGAACGGAAAGTTGCTCGCGGTGAACTGGCTGAAATCGGTCGCTTCGCGGTTCACCACCCGCCCGTGCCGGTCGGTGATCCTGAGGTGCCCCACCGACCGCGGATTCTTCTGCAGCATCGGCAGGTATTCCTTGACCGTGATCGAGCGCGGCACGTTCCAGGTCGGATTGACGACCATGAATTCCATCTGGTCGGAAAACTCAGGGCTGCGTCTGCCGTTCTCGTTCATGCCCACGACAGTCACGGACTCGAACGTCACCTTGCCGTCGTCGACGATCTTGGCGGTGAAATCCGGCAGGTTCACCCATATGTGGCGCTTGCCGAGGTCGATGCCGTTCATCCAGCGCAGCCGCTCCATGGCCACCAGGACCGCGTGCAGCCTTGCCTCGGCGCCGACGTTGACCTCGGCGAGCGTGCCCGGCCCGGCGACGCCATCGGGTGCCAGGCCGTGTTCGAACTGGAACCGCTGCACCGCCTTCTGGAGGGCGCCGTCGAAGGTCGGGGTCGCCGAGCGTTCGACGTAGCCCATGCGGATCAACCTGTCGCGCAACGCGACGACCGACGGCCCGCTGTCACCCGGGCGTAGGGTACCGGCCGTGACCGTCGCGCCCCAACCGCCCCGGGCAATCACCGCCTCGAGATCGAGGCGAGCGCGGCGGAGCTCCCCGTACTGCCGGATCTGCGGCGGCAATTCATTGATGAACGCGGCCGGATCGGCGACCGCGAAGGACCGCAGCGTCTGGAGCGGATCGCGTTTCGGCACCTCCCGCACGATCCCCTCATCGGCGCTGGCTGGATCGACGAATCCGGTCTGCACGTCGCGCGCGTAACGCAGGAAGGCTGCGGAAACCCTGACTTCGAGCCGTCCACGCTGCCGTTCGGAGCGCAGCTCCGCGAAAGCCGTGCGCAGATCGGCGGCGCCGTAGCGTTCGACCGGCAGACCATGCTCGCCGGCCCTGTCGAGCGCGCCGAAGAGCGCGGCCCGGCGTCCGGAATCGGCACCCGAGGTCCAGAGTGGTTGATAGTTCCGCTCGCGGTAGAACTCGGCCAGCGCACGATCCGACGCCGCGGCCTCCGCCACCGCCTGACGATAGGCAGGCGAGTTGGCCATCGCTGGCCGGGGAACGGCGACAAGCAACAGGAAAAGAGAAATGCTTAGGAAATGTACAAGACCTAAAATTCCCGGGGGAATGGCCGTCGCCGTCATGTAAACCTCTGCGTCCTGATCCTTTGTCGTTCCCAGAATGTCCGGGATTTCCGCCATCAAGTCCATTCACGTTCCAGACAGGGCACATGGGGCCCGTCCCGAGCTGTCGCTTTTCAGCAACGCCGGGGTGGCGACCTTCGCATTTCGGCACGAGGCACCCAAGTTCAGCGAGATTTCGCCGATACAGGGCGTTTCCCGGCTGCGATCAATTTGTCCGGTTGGCGCGGGAATCATCCTGTGCCATAACATTGCAGCACTTGGGGATGACTTGAGACAACAAGCCGCTGAAAAAGCGGTAGAGCGTTACGGGACAGGCATTAGTCATGACAGATCACTCAGGATCGGGTTTCACTCGGCGTGGAATTCTTGCAGCTTTTGCGGCGACCGCCGTGGTGGCAGCTCCGACTTGCTCGAATGCTTTCGGTTTTCTCCGCGGGGCCGGCGACGTCCGCCGTATCCGCATGTATTCGGGCCGCACCGGCGAGAGCCTCGACACCGTCTACTGGATCGAGGGGGAGTACATCCCCGAGGCGCTCAACGAAATCACCTATTTCATGCGTGACTGGCGTTCCAACGAAACCAAGGACATCGACCCGCGCACGATCGACATCGCGGCTGCCGCGCATTCGCTTCTCGACGTGAGCGAGCCCTACATGCTGCTGTCGGGCTACCGCACAGCGAAATCCAATGCGCTACTGCGTTCGTCCTCGCGTGGGGTCGCCCGCAATTCGCTGCACATGAAGGCACAGGCGGCGGACCTGCGGCTGCGGTCCCGCTCGGTGTCGCAGATGTACCGTGCAGCTTCGGCCTGCGAGGCGGGCGGCGTCGGCAAGTATTCGCGCTCCAACTTCGTGCACATGGATTGCGGACCGATCCGCACTTGGGGCAGCTGAAACCGCCCCGTCCGGAGACGCGACGGCGCCTTCGATACGCTTATGGAATAAGATAGTAATTGGTCTGCCGGCAGCGATGTCGGCAGTTTTCGTTTCGGCTCACCTCCGGATGCGCCCCGGCAGGAGCGCCGGATAGCCTTGCCGCACCTGTTTCGGGCCGCATGTCGCAAAAGGTGGGGAGGCTTCTCAGGCGCGAGGCGGCCGATGTCCGGGAAACGCCGCTCCGCGCTCGCCTCCGAACGCCACGACGCGAGTCGATCGGGGGAGCCTCGCGACCTCATCATCAGCGGCACGTGGCCAGGTCCCGCAGTCGTGACATCTTTCGGAACCGGCAAGTTGGCACAGCGCATGCAATCCGCCGATCCGGGAGCGCCGGCAAGACGGGCACATCCATTCATTGGCGGGCGAGAATCGCCGCGATCGCGGCCCGCCGAAACCGGAATTCGTTTTCCCCGCACCGAATGACGTTACGTAAAAAGACCGATCAACTCAGTGTTTCTCAATGGATGACGGTGAAATTTGTCAAGAATGTCATATTTTTCACCTGTCTAAAAAGACTAGTCCCCCATCCGCGCGAGTGAACAATCTCAGATCGAACCCGGCACCGCGCAAGGAGAGCGAAACGTGTGCCGCGTGATTGTCGCGCCACCGGGGACAAGCTCACTCCAAAGCCGCCACCCTCCACGAAACCATGCCCGGACATGCGCGTGTTTCCGGAACATTTGCGCCACAGACTGGCCCGATTCACCGGTCTTTAACTGAGGTACGCCACGGCTTGGCACCGCCTGGCGGCGTAACGAGTGAACCGAGTTACCTTTGTGACGAGTAGACCGGCGCAAGCCGGGCCATGTAGGTTCGGTGCCGGCATGCCGGGGCGGGCGGCTTCGCCCCGGCATGTTCCGCCACCAATAGCGGATAGTTTGTGAGTATGAATGGATTCGAGTGGGTTATGGAAAACGACGACGAGACCAACGGCGCAGCCGGCAAGTCCGGAAAGTCGCGCGCGGTCGGACGGGGGGCGGTCCGCAACGCCCCCCGCGAGCCGGTTCTCTGGACGCTGCCAGGTTTTTTCGGCAACGCCCGCGTCGCGACGAGCTTCGGAGATCTGCCTGTTCAGGCATTGCGGCCGCGCGACCCGTTGCGCACGCTTCAGGGATCACTCGTTAATGTCGCATGGGTCGACCGGATCCACCTCGACGAGGATTTCCTCAGTGCCAATCCGGACGCGTTGCCGGTCCTTATACCAGCAGGCGCTCTCGGACCGGGGAGGCCACGCACCGACCTGCGTGTCTCGCCGCACCAGAAGATCAATGCCGGATCCGGCGAATTTCGGCCGGACTTCCGACTGGCGCGCGATCTGACGAACCGTCCCGGCATCATGCGCAGCCCCGCGACGATGCTGACCTACCATCTCTTCCATTGCGGGGCGCCAGCCTCGGTCCTGGTCGAAGGGGTCGGCGTGAGCACGAGCCCCTAAGCCGCGCTCACTCGTCCTGGTCGGTTTCCGCGGGAAGGCCGCGGTATCCTGTCGCGACGACGAACTTCTCGGAACTGTCCGCGCGGCTCGCCGGCGGCTTGACGTTCGCCACCTTTGCGAACGCCCGCTTCAGCAACGCCTGCAACTCGTTCTCCGCTCCGCCGGCAAGCACCTTGGCGACGAAGGTTCCCCCCTCCTCCAGGACGTCGAAGGCGAAATAGGCGGCCGCTTCGCACAGCGCCACGATGCGCAGGTGATCGGTCCCCTTGTGCCCCGAGGACGCCGCAGCCATGTCCGACATCACCACGTCGGCACGCCCGCCGAGCCATTCCTTGACCTTCTCGTCGGCCCCGTCGGACAGGAAGTCGAGCTGGTGGATCTCGGCGCCGGCAATGGGCTCGACCTCCTGGAGATCGATGCCGAGGACGGTGCCCACCTGCTTGCCCGACTTCTGGCCGAGCGCATTGACCCGCTCGACGGCGATCTGGCACCAGCCGCCCGGCGCGCAGCCGAGATCGACGACCCGTGCGCCGGGCACGAGGAACCGGAACCGGTCGTCAAGCTCGAGGATCTTGTAGGCCGCGCGGCCGCGATAGCCTTCCTTCCTGGCGCGCTGGACATACGGATCGTTGAGCTGCCGCTCGAGCCAGAGCGTCGAGGACAGTTTCCGCCCCTTGGCGGTCTTCACCCGCACCCTGAGATCGCGCTGCCCGCGTCCCGATGTCTTGCCCGAAGGTGTCTTCGCCATATTCGTCGCCCCGAACGGGCCCTCCGCATGTCTTCCCGGCCCCAATACCCACCACGCGCCGCCAAGGCAATCGCGGGCTGTCCGAAGCCTCAGAACGGCCCGTCCTCGAGGACGCCATCGGCCGACATCTGGGCATAAAGGAGCCCCTCGCGCAGCCCCCGGTCAGCGACCGAGAGCCGGTCGGTCGGCCAGATTCGCATCAAGGCCTGCAGGATCGCCGCGCCGGACATGATCAGCGAATGCCGGTCACGCCCGATCCTGGGATCGTCGCGCCGCCCGTCCGGCCCGAGATGAAGATAGTCCCGGATCACCCGGTCGATCTGGTCTGAAGTCATCCGCAAACCATCGACCTTGTTGCGGTCGTAGCGCTTCAGGCCGAGATGGCTCGCCGCCACGGTCGTCACCGTGCCCGAGGTGCCGATGATCTGGAAGCCCTCGCGCGGCTGCGATGCGTTGTAAGGCGAGAAATCGGCGAGGTTCTCCTCGAAGAACCAGCTCATGAGCGCGAACCGGGCGGCATCGTCCTCGACATCCGCGAACTGGTCCTTGAGCGTTGCGACTCCCAGCGGCACCGAGATCCAGTCGATGACCTTCGCCGCAGGGAACGGGCTTTCGGGCGGGTGGAAACCGGCGTGGAGCCGCATGATCGCGCGCGGCCGGTCGTGGCGCGGCACGGCCGAAAGGTCGATCCATACGAGTTCGGTCGAGCCGCCGCCGATATCGACGACGAGAAGCTGTTCGGTCTTGGTCGACACCAGCGGCGCGCAGGAGACGACGGCGAGCCGCGCCTCCTCCTCGGGCTGGATGATCTCGAGCGGCAGGCCGGTCTCGCGCTGGACGAAACGCAGGAACTCGCCTGCATTCGTCGCGCGCCTGCAGGCCTCCGTGGCCACAAGCCGCATGCGCTTCACTTCGTGCTGCTCGATCTTGCGGCGGCAGATCTGCAATGCCTGCACGGTCCGCGCCATCGAGTTCCGCGACAAACGCCCATAAGCCTCCAGCCCGTGCCCGAGCTGGACCGATTTCGAGAAACTGTCGACCACATGAAACTGACTGCCCTTCGGCTGGGCAATCAGCATGCGGCAACTGTTGGTTCCCAGATCCAGCGCCGCATAAAGCTGCGCAGGGTCTGGCCTTGGGGTGCCGGGCGGCTCGACCGATTTCGGGAACGCGCCCGCACCACCGGGACGCCTGGGCGCCATGTTCGCGCCCTCCGATATGCTGTTGGTTTCAATCTAGTCGGCACCGGAGCGCAGCGCAAGCGACGCCCCTGCCCGCCTGCGACATTTTGTTCCGCGCAAGGTCCCGTCTCACGCCTCGCCTGCCCGTCCGCGGGCTTGCTGCCTTACGCTTGCGCATCGACCGCCACCCGGCAACGGCCTCGCGTTCCGGGCGCAGGTCGCTCCGGCCCCGCACAATGTCGAAAAACGTCATCGGCCAGAGCCTGCCGAAGGGTATTGAGTGCGCGAACGAGAGGATTCGTCATGGCTGAAGTCACTATCGTCTACTGGCGCGACATCCCGGCCCAGGTCATCGTCGGCAAGGGCCGTCGCGGCGTGAAAAAGCCGCTCCCGGAGCGTTTCGAACAGGCGATCGACCGCTGCGCGATGAAGATCGGCGCGGCCGGAACCGACGCCTATCTCGCCGAATGGCGCAAGGCCGATCCGGTCACGATCGAGGGCGAGGACGAAGCTGTCGCCGCCGCCGAAGCGGCGCGGATCGACGCCGAATACGACAAGGAGCGCATCAAGGCGCTCATCGAGAATAATGGCTGGGCATGAAGCCCGTTTAACCGCCGGAGGGTAGCGATGGCACTTCTGAATTTCCGCCGCAAGGAAACCGCTGCGCCCTCGGGCGCCAATGCCGCCGTGGAGGCTTTCCTCGACGGCTACTCGATCGAGGTGATGCCGCGCACCGCCGAGAAGGTCGAGGATTTCCGTGACCTCCTGCCGAAGGGCACGCGCGTCTATATCGCCCATATCGACGGCACGCCGATCGAGGACATGGTCGCGACCGCCAAGCGCATCGCCGCCGAGGGCTTCCCGGTCATGCCGCACTTCCCCGCGCGCATCATCAAGGACAAGGCGACGCTCGCCGACTGGATCGCCCGCTATCAGGGCGAGGCCGACGTCAAGCAGGCGCTCCTTCTCGGCGGCGGCATCTCCAAGCCGCATGGCGACTTCCACTGCTCGATGCAGCTGATGGAAACCGGCCTCTTCGACGGTTTCGACCGCCTCCATGTCGCCGGCCACCCGGAAGGCAACAAGGACATCGACCCGGACGGGTCGGACAAGAACGTCATGGAGGCCCTGCGCTGGAAGCAGGCCTTCAAGGAGCGCACCGACGCCAAGCTGGCGATGGCCACCCAGTTCTGCTTCGAGGCGAAACCGGTCATCAAATGGGTCAACCGCCTGCAGGCCGAAGGCATCAACATCCCGGTCCACATCGGCGTCGCGGGCCCGGCGAAGCTGCAGACCATGATCAAGTTCGCCATCGCCTGCGGCGTCGGCCCCTCGCTCAAGGTGCTGCAGAAGCGCGCGATGGACGTGACCAAGCTCCTGCTGCCCTACGAGCCGAACGAGTTCATCTCCGAGCTCGCCGCCCACAAGGCCGAGAACCCGGAGTTCGGAATCGAATCCGTGCACTTCTTCCCGCTCGGCGGTATCAAGACCAACGCAACCTGGGCCATCGAGAATGGCGGCAAGTCCGCTGTTCCTGCCGCGCAGGCCTGAACGGATAACAAAGAGACAAGGTGAACCATGACCCGCACCGTCATTGAATCGAAAACGAAAACCGTCGTCATCGGCTTTGACGAGCCTTTCTGCGTGATCGGCGAGCGGATCAACCCCACCGGGCGCAAGAAGCTCGCGGCCGAGCTTGAGGCTGGCAACTTCTCGACCGTCGAGAAGGACGCGCTCGAGCAGGTCGCCTGCGGCGCGATGGTTCTCGATGTGAACGCGGGCGTGGTCTACAACTCGAACCCCAACCCGAACGAGACCGAACCGCCGCTGATGACCAAGATGATCGAGATCGTCCAGGGTCTCGTCGACGTGCCGCTCTGCATCGACTCGTCGGTGCCGGGGGCGCTGGAGGCCGGTCTGGCGGCGGCGCAGGGTCGTCCGCTCCTGAACTCGGTGACCGGCGAGGAAGATCGGCTGGAGCTCGTGCTGCCGCTGGTCAAGAAGTACAACGTGCCGGTCGTGGCGATCTCGAACGATGACACCGGGATCTCGGAAGATCCGGATGTCCGTTTCGAAGTCGCCAAAAAGATCGTGCAGCGCGCCGCCGACTACGGCATTCCGGCCCATGACATCGTCGTCGACCCGCTGGTGATGCCCGTGGGCGCGATGGCGACCGCCGGCCGTCAGGTCTTCGCCCTGGTGCAGCGCCTTCGCGAAGAGCTTGGTGTCAACACCACCTGCGGTGCCTCGAACATCTCGTTCGGCCTGCCCAACCGGCACGGCATCAACGCCGCTTTCCTGCCGATGGCGATCGGCGCCGGCATGACCTCGGCGATCATGAACCCGGTCCGCCAGGTCGAGATGGAGGCGATCCGCGCCGCCAACTTCCTGTCGGCCCACGACCCCAATGGCGGCGAGTGGATCCGCTTCGCGAAGGTTCTGGAAGCCGTCGAAGGCGGCATGAGCTTCGCCGAAGCCTCGGCCGCGCAATCCTCGGCCGCATCGGGCCGCCGTGGCGGCCGCCGCGCCCGCGGCTGAACCAGACCAGCCGTCAACAATATCTTAACCATGCTCCGGCATCGTCCGGGGCATGGACATTGCCCGCACCAGAGCTCCCGATGACTGGATCGCCACGATCTTTGCCGCCCAGGCCGTAGCCAAGGGCGGCATCGTGCGGCGCGACGACCGCTGGGTTGATCGGGAAGTCGGTCGGAGCCGGTTCGAGTTCGAGGTCCGCCGACGGGGCTTTCACCTGGTGGAATGTGGCGGTCAGCTCATCGTCATCTGCAATCAGGACGGCATGCGCGTAATCTGCTGACCCAATTTTTCGGCGAAAAATTGCGCCGATTTTCGCCGAAAAATCGTTACTCGGCACTCAGGCGCAACGCGCGCGCGCGGGCCGCAGGAACCTGCGTCACCTCGAGCCCGATGAAGACATGCAGCGTACCAAGATCGCGGTCGGCGACGGCGTGGTCGCTGACCCGACCTCCCATCGCCAGATAGGTTCGAAGCAACGGGGGCATCGACCGCAGCGCCCGCTGCAGGTCGGGCTCGGACGCCGCCGGCTCCGGTGCAAACGAGATGATTTCCGCCGCGCTGATTCCAGGCCGCCAGGCTCGAGGCGCGAGATGCTGCGCACCGAGATAGGCGAAGGCGTCCAGATAGGCGTTGGCATCGGTTCCCGGAAAGGAGGCGCACCCAAACAGCATCTTGATCCCGGTCCGATCGACAAATTCCGTCATTGCTCCCCAGGCGATGCGCAGGATATCCGGGTCGTGGCGCTCCGGATCAAGGCAGAAACGTCCCATCTCGACCATCGGGCCCGCGAGTCGCGCAAGCGGCGCGAGATCGTAGAACTGGGCTGCGTAGCTCCGCTCGATCTGGCTGCCGTCGGAAAGCGGGAGCAGGCGCCAGGTCGCCACGAGCGTGCCGGTGGCGGGCTCCTCGACCAGGACATGCTGGCAGACGGGGTCGAACCGGTCACGGTCGAGTCCGCCAGCCCCCTGTGCGGCGCGGAAGGCCCGCCAGCGCAGTTCCTGCGCCTGAGCGACGTCCTCCGGCGTCTCCGCAAGGCGCACCCTGTAGCGGCCCCTGTGCAATGTCAGCATGCGCCCCGTCTCCGGCTTGCGCGGCGGTCCGCGCGACCTACATCTGTCGCGACTGGTTTAGCAGAGAACCCCGAAAGAAAGATAACCGAATGGGAGGCGCCGATGGTCGAGAAGATCTGCAAACCCGACGAGGAATGGCGGGCCGCTCTCTCGGATCTAGCCTATCGCGTCACCCGCAAGCAAGCGACCGAACGCGCGTTCACGCATGACAGCTTCCCGAAGGGAGCCGCGCGCTTTCATTGCGTCTGCTGCGACCATCCGCTGTTCGACTCCGAGGCAAAGTTCGACTCCGGAACCGGCTGGCCCAGTTTCTCCCGGCCGATCAGCGCCGAGGCGGTGGGCGAGACCGAGGACCGGAGCTGGTTCATGCGCCGGACGGAGGTTCACTGCGCCGCCTGTGACGCCCATCTCGGCCATGTCTTTCCCGATGGCCCGGAACCTACCGGCCTTCGCTACTGCATCAATGGCGTCGCCCTGAGCCATCGGCCAAAGTAAGAACGCGTCGGCTCAGTTCTCGCCGAGAACCTGGCTCGCGTCGATGTTGCCGACGTTGCCGAGCAGCTGGCGCAGGAAGCTCAATCCCTTGACGTTGCTGTCCGTCACACGGCGCGAGATCACCACGGCGCGGCCGTTCTCGAGTCCGAAGCGCTCGACGTTCTCGACCAGCCCGGCTTCGTCGAAGCTGATGGCCACGACCTCGCGCTCGATCTCCTCGGGCGCGCGGATGCCATACTGGCGGAAGCGACTGCCGACATAGTACCAGGCCGCGCCGGTCAGGAGCCCGGTCGAGGTCGGCCGGCCCACGGTCTCGGCGACCGCCTCACGCGTCGATTCGCCGACAACGACCTTCGCGAGTTCGTCGTCGCGCGGCACATAGCCGTGATTCTGGTAAATCGCCGTACAGGCCGAGAGCGTAACGACCGACAGCACAAATACGCCGTGTCGCATCCCGGAACCGAGCCAACCCATACCGCCCTCTTGCCTTGTCGCCTCAAGCCTTCTATCCGCCTTACAACAAGCCGGGGCGGTCCTACAAGGACGAAGCCGCCCCACCGCGCACCCGGATCAGGCCGAGGACCCGTCCCATGAGCTCGCAACCGACCGTCGCCCCCCACCCGCTCCGCGTCGCCGATCTCGCCGCCCGCAAACCGACGCGGTTCGACATCAGCCCGGAGTCGGAGACGCTGCAGCGGATCGCCGCCGAGATTGGCATCATCGCCGTCGCAAAGCTCCGATTCCGCGGCGAACTCGTGCCGCAAGGACGGCGCGACTGGCTGCTCAGGGCCGAACTGGGCGCGACGGTCACCCAGGCCTGCGTGGCCAGCCTCGCGCCCGTCGTGACTCGGATTGATGAGACCGTCGAGCGGCGCTATCTCGCCGACATGCCGGAGCCCGAGGGCGAGGAAATCGAGATGCCCGAGGACGAGACCGCCGAGCCGCTGCCCGCGGTAATCGACGCCGGCGCGGTGATGATCGAGGCGCTGACGCTCGCGCTGCCGCTCTATCCGCGCGCCGAGGGGGCCGAGATCGGCACCGCGAGCGTCACCCCGCCGGGCGCCGAGCCTCTCGCCGAAGAGCAGCGGCGCCCCTTCGCGGGACTTGCCGATCTGATGAAAAAAGGCGGCGGCGGGGAGTGATCCGGAAGTTGCCGCATCCGGTGCGTAAAACGCGCCAGAAAACACTTGCGCCCGGGGAGAATCCCAGTATGTTCCCGGCCTCGCTTGTACGTTGGGTTCGCACCCGGTAGCACTAGGCAACCAGTGACGAAACCGCAGGAAAACCGGGGCCTTGCCCCATTAAAAGCCCGAGGTTGAGACATGGCTGTCCCTCAGAACCGAGTCACGCGGTCCCGCCGCAACATGCGCCGCGCCCACGATGCACTGGTCGCCGCGAATCCGAACGAATGCTCGAATTGTGGCGAGCTGAAGCGCCCGCATCACGTCTGCGGCGCCTGCGGCCACTATGACGACCGTGAAGTCGTCGCCCAGGCCGCCGAGGTCGATATGGACGAAGACGCGGCCTGAGGCCGGGTCCCGGCAGCACGACCGACATGCTGTCAGCGCGCGATCCGCAGCCTGAAGGCCCGCTATCCGGTTCCACGGGGCGGATCGTCATTTCCGTCGACGCCATGGGCGGCGACAGGGGGCCGGCGGCCGTCGTCGCCGGCATGGCCGATTCCGCGTCGAAGAACCCGGCAATCGAGTTCATCGTCCACGGCCCCGAGCCTGAACTTGCACAACTCGTCGCGAAGCGGCCCGAACTCTCGGGCCGCTGCACGATTCGTCATGCCGAGGGCGTCGTCACGATGGACGACAAGCCCGGCCAGGTCATGCGCAACGGCTCCGGCACGTCGATGTGGTCGGCGATCGAGAGCGTGCGCAACCGCGAGGCCACCGTCGCGGTGAGCTGCGGCAATACCGGCGCGCTGATGGCGCTGTCGGTGATCCGGCTTAGGAAGCTGCCCGGCGTCAACCGCCCGGCAATCGCCTGCCTCTGGCCCTCGCGCAATCCCGGCGGCTTCAACCTGATGCTCGACGTCGGCGCCGACATAAAGGCCGACGCCCCCGACCTCCTGCAATATGCGCTGATGGGCGCCTCCTATGCCCGCAACGGGCTCGGTATCGAGCGGCCGCGCATCGGCCTTCTCAATGTTGGCACCGAGGAGCACAAGGGCCGCGCCGAGCTCAAGGCCGCACAGGACCTCATCGCGGCGGCGACCGAGACCGGCGGGTTCGACTATGTCGGCTTCGTCGAGGGCGGCGACCTGCCGTCGTCGCGGGTCGACGTGATCGTCACCGATGGCTTCACCGGCAACATCGCGCTCAAGACCGGCGAAGGCACCGCGCGGCTCATCGGCGATTTTCTGCGCGAGGAGTTTAACGCCACGCTTCTGTCGCGCTTCGCGGGGCTTCTGGCGCTCGGCTTGCTGACGCGGTTTCGCAAGCGCATCGACCCGCGGCGCCAGAACGGCGGCGTTTTCCTCGGCCTGAACGGGACCATCGTGAAGTCCCACGGCTCGGCGGATGCGACGGGCGTGGCGGCGGCGATCAAGCTTGCCTTCCGGCTCGCCGAATCCGGCTTCCAGGACCGCCTTGCGGCGCGGGTTGCCTCTGCCGCTCTGGCGGGGCAGGATGCCGCGCAACCGCTCGAACAGAACAGGGCTTCCGAATGACTCTCCGTGCCGTGGTCCGTGGTGTCGGGCATTATCTGCCTGCGCGCGTCGTTCCGAACTCCGAATTCGAAACCCGGATCGACACGTCGGACGAGTGGATTCGCACCCGCACGGGGATAGAACGTCGCCATTTCGCCGCCGACGGCGAAACCACCTCGGATCTCGGCGCTCATGCCGCCCGCGCGGCGCTGGCCGATGCCGGGATGACGGCCGACGACCTCGACGCGGTGATCCTCGCGACCTCGACGGCCGACCTCACCTTCCCTTCGGCCGCGACGATGATCCAGCAGAAGATCGGCATGAAGAAGGGCTTCGCCTTCGACGTGCAGGCGGTCTGCGCGGGCTTCGTCTTCGCGCTGGCGAATGCCAACGCCCTGATTCTCTCGGGACAGGCGAAACGCGTGCTCGTCATCGGCGCCGAAACCTTCAGCCGGATCCTTGACTTCGAGGACCGCTCCACCTGCGTACTCTTCGGCGATGGCGCCGGCGCCGTGGTGCTCGAAGCCTCGGCCGGCACGGGGACGTCGGAGGATCGCGGCATCCTCGCGACGGACCTCAACAGCGACGGCACCCACCGCGAGTTGCTGTATGTCGATGGCGGCGTCTCGACGACCGGCACCGCCGGGCATCTGCGCATGCAGGGCAACCAGGTCTTCCGCCACGCGGTCGAGAAGCTGGCCCAGACCGCGCACAACGCCCTCGAAAAGGCCGGTCTCACGCCCGCCGACGTTGACTGGATCGTGCCGCACCAAGCGAATCTGCGGATCATCACCGCAACCGCCTCACGGATGCAGGTCCCGATGGAGCGGGTCGTCGTGACCGTGCAGGACCACGGCAACACCTCGGCCGCGTCGATTCCGCTCGCGCTTTCGGTCGGCAAGGCACGCGGCCAGATCAAGGAAGGTGATCTTCTGGTCACCGAAGCGATCGGCGGCGGCCTTTCCTGGGGTTCGGTCGTCCTCCGCTGGTAGATTTCCGCTTGAATTGGCGCACCCAAGCCATTGATATTGACTTGGGTTTTCAAACCACTCATCCTCCTCCGCAAACAACCGGGGAACCGTCATGAGTGAAAAGACCCTGACTCGCATGGATCTGAGCGAAGCCGTCTTCCGCGAGGTCGGCCTGTCGCGCAACGAATCCGCACAACTCGTCGAAGGCGTGCTGCAGCACATGTCCGACGCGCTCGTCTCCGGCGAGACGGTGAAGATCTCGTCCTTCGGCACGTTCTCGGTGCGCGACAAGGCCGCCCGCGTCGGCCGCAACCCCAAGACCGGGGACGAGGTGCCGATCCATCCGCGCCGGGTGCTGACCTTCCGCCCTTCGCATCTGATGAAGGACCGCGTCGCGGCGGGCAACAAGGGCTGAGGCTGCGGGCATGGAGAAATCGGCCGAGGCCTTTCGCACGATCAGCGAAGTCTCCGAGATACTGGACACGCCGGCCCATGTCTTGCGATTCTGGGAAAGCCGCTTTTCCCAGGTGAAGCCGGTGAAGCGCGCCGGCGGGCGGCGCTATTACCGGCCGAACGATGTGGCGCTGCTTGGTGGAATCAAGAAGCTCTTGCACGAGGACGGGCTGACGATCCGCGGCGTCCAGAAGATTCTCAGGGAATCGGGGATCCGTCATGTCGCGGCGCTGTCGCCCGGCGAAGACGAGCCGTCCGAGGCGGAAACGGCGGCGCCGGCGCCCGCGCCCGCGCCCGCCCCGCCCCCGGCAGCGCGCCCGGCCTCGGAACCGCGCCGGCCCGACGCTGCGGCCTATCGCGACCCGGCGCAGGGCAGCCTGTTCCCACTTGCCCCGGAACCCGCAACTCCGGCGTCCGAAGCGCCGATGCAGGCGGATGTCCCGACCCTGCCGGCGGGATCGCCGGGCAACGTCCTGTCGTTGGATCGCCAGACCGCGCGCCCGGCCGCTGTCACACCTGAAACGGGCGGCACGAACCGTTCCGCCGCGGCATTGTTGCGGGCCATGGACGACGGGCGCGCACGCAGCATGCGAACAGAGCTGCGATCGCTCTACCACCGCCTCCTGACGCTTCACGACCGGCTTGCCGGGCTGGATCCGCAACAGCCGGGCTAAGGGGGCGGTGCGATCCATTCCGGCTCTGGTTCAGACATGCGTTTTGGCGCTTGCCCCCGCCCCCGCAATCGGCCTATACCCCGCTTCGTCGGGCCGTGGCGCAGCCTGGTTAGCGCGTCCGTCTGGGGGGCGGAAGGTCGCGAGTTCGAATCTCGCCGGCCCGACCATCACCGAAACGCCCACCCCTTTGCCGGGGTGGGCGTTCGCATATCGGGAGGCGGCAGATGAGCGTTGAGACCGGCGAAACCGGCGTCCTGGCCGACGACGCGCTGCGCGGGATGATCGCGACGGGCCGGATCGCCGCCGAACCCGCGGTCGAGGAAATCCAGATCCAGCCTGCGAGTCTCGATCTACGCCTTGGACCCGTGGCCTACCGCGTCCGCGCCTCGTTTCTCGCCGGCAAGGGCCGCACCGTGGCCGAGCGCCTCGCCGAGTTCGAGATGCACCGGGTCGACCTGAGCCAGGGCGCGGTGCTCGAGAAAGGCTGCGTCTATGTCGTGCCGCTGGCCGAACGGCTGGCGCTGCCGAAGGGTCTCACGGCGGTAGCCAATGCCAAGAGTTCGACCGGCCGGCTTGACCTCCTGACCCGCACGATCACCGATGGCGGCGAGGAATTCGACCGCATTCCCGAAGGCTATCACGGCCCGCTTTATGCCGAGATCTGCCCGCGCTCCTTCTCGGTCCTCGTGCGGCCCGGTATGAGACTCAACCAGATCCGCTTCCGCCGCGGCCAGGCGCTCTTGACGGACGGGGAACTACGGGATCTGCACGCGGCCGAGAGCCTCGTTTCCGGCACCGCGGTGATCTCCGAAGGGCTCGGGTTCTCGGTCGATCTCAAGCCCGCGTCGGACAACCTCGTCGGCTACCGCGCCAAGCCCCATACCGGGGTGGTGGACCTAGATCTCATCGGCCATTACGCGCCCCATGACTTCTGGGAGGAGGTCCGCACCACCGAGGGCCGGATCATCCTCGACCCCGGCGCGTTCTACATCCTCGTCAGCCGCGAGGCGGTGACGATCCCGCCTGATTACGCCGCCGAGATGGCGCCCTACCTCGCCATGGTGGGCGAGTTCCGGGTTCATTACGCGGGCTTCTTCGACCCGGGCTTCGGCTGGGCCGAAGCCGGCGGCGCGGGCTCGCGCGGGGTGCTGGAGGTGCGCTGCCACGAGGCGCCCTTCGTCCTCGAACACGGGCAGGTCGTGGGCCGGCTCGTCTACGAGCGCATGGCCGCGCGCCCGGCACGACTCTATGGAACGGGGATCGCCTCGAACTACCAGGGCCAGGGGCTGAAACTCAGCAAGCACTTCCGCGCGGCATGACCGCCTGGCGCCGATTTTTCGGCGAAAAATCGAGACCCGGCGTCCGGCCCGGTCTCAATCCTCGAAAAGTTCGCTCTGGCCGGCCTGATCTTCCGCCTCTTCGTCCGAAAGGCTGACCGTGCCCGGCAACGGCCGGCTGTCGAGAAGGCCGGCGGCCCTCAGTTCCTTAAGCCCCGGCAGGTCGCGCGCCGATTCCAGCCCGAAATGGTCGAGGAATTGTTGCGTGACCACATAGGTCACCGGACGCCCCGGCGTCATCCGCCGGCGCCCGAAGCGGATCCACTCCATCTCGAGGAGCTGGTCGACCGTACCCCGGCTTACCGCGACGCCACGGATCTCCTCGATCTCGGCGCGGGTTGCGGGCTGGTGATAGGCGATGATCGCCAGCGTCTCGATCGCCGCGCGCGACAGCTTGCGGGTCTCGACCGTCTCCTTCTGCATCAGGAAGCCGAGGTCGGGCGCGGTGCGCATCGCCCAGGCATCGCCGACCTTCACCACCCGGACACCCCTGCCCTCGTAGCGTTTGCGCAGGTAGACGAGCGCCTCGGCCGGGTCCGAACCATGCGGCATCCGCGCCGCGAGGTCGGCGACCGTCACCGGGTCCGTCGAGGCGAAGAGGATCGCCTCCACCATACGCTCCTGCTCGGCGATGGGCGGGGCCTCGAACAGGCTCTTCTCGGGCGCGCTGGTCTCGGTCACGTCTCTTTCCGTCTGATGGCGATGGGTGCGAAGGTCTCGGCCTGTCTCAACTCGATCCGGCCTTGCTTGGCAAGCTCCAGCGACGCGGCGAAGGTCGATGCCGTGGCGGAGCGGCGGCGCGCGGGATCGGCGGTCCAGCCCTCCGGCAGATAGACGGCGAGGTCGGTCCAGTCGCCGGCGAAGCCGATCAACCCCCGCATCCGGTCCAGCGCCTGTTCCATGGTGAAGACATGGTGGCGGTCCATCGCATAGGGGCGGAACTCGTCGCGGGTACGGATGCGGGCGTAGGCCTGCATCAGGTCGAGAAGCGTCGCGGTGTAGGTGACCTTGCGGACCCGCATCACGTCCTCGGGGACGCCGCGCACGAAGAAGTCGCGGCCCTTCTGGTCGCGCGCCATCAGCCGGGCGGCGGATTCGCGCATCGCCTGCAGCCGTTCGAGCTGGAAGGCGAGATGGGCGGCCAGTTCCTCGCCCGACGGTCCCTCGTCCTCCGGATCGGGCGGCAGGAGGAGCCGCGACTTCAGGAAGGCGAGCCATGCCGCCATCACCAGGTAGTCGGCCGCGAGTTCGAGCCGGAGCACCTTGGCCTTTTCGACGAAGGCAAGGTATTGCTCGGCGAGCGTCAGCACCGAAATCTTGCGCAGGTCGACCTTTTGCGTGCGTGACAGCATCAGGAGCAGGTCGAGCGGCCCTTCGAAGCCGTCGACATCGACGATCAGCGCCTCGGCGGCGAGACGTTCGCTGACCGAGGTCCGGTCTTCCTCGAACTCTGTCGGATCAGCCATGGACCTGTCCCATCAGAAGGGCCTCAAGTTCGGCCTCCAGAAGGGCGGTGTCAATGGCATCGGGGCTCCGGCGGCAGGCCAGGGCCTTGTCGGCGCGCGCCGCGGCGGCGCTGGAGAGGCGCCCGGAGGCGACGACGACCGCCTCGGCCTCGGCCCGGATGCCCTTGCAGTAGAGCGCGATGTCGCAACCCGCCGCGATCCCGGCCGCCGCGCGATCTGCGAGCGTGCCGGTGAGCGCCTCCATCGACAGATCATCGGTCATCAGGAGCCCGCCGAAGCCGATTCCGTCGCGGATGAAAGTGACCGCGTCCGCCGAGGCGGTGGCCGGGCGCTCGGGATCGAGCACGTCGAAGACGATATGGGCGGTCATCGCCATCGGCAGGTCGGAAAGTGCCCGGAACGGGACGAAGTCCGTCGCGTCGAGCTCATCTATGGCCGCCCCCACGCGCGGCAGCTGCAGGTGGCTGTCCACCACCGCGCGACCGTGTCCGGGCAGATGTTTCACCACCGGCAGCACACCGCCCCGAAGCAGGCCTTCGGCCGAGGCGCGGGCCGCCTTCGCCACCGTCTCGGCATCAGTGCCGAAGCAGCGGTTCTTCAGGAACGGATGGGTATCGGATCCGGCGATATCGGCCGTGGGTGCGCAGTTCGCGTCGATGCCGACCGCCCTCAGTTCAGCCGCAATCAGCCGGTAGCGAAGATAGATGCCGCGCTCCATCGCCTCGGGTGTGGTCCGGGCGACCTGATCCATCGGCGGCAGCCATTCGCGCCAGTGCGGCGCGCCGAGCCGCTGGACCCGGCCGCCCTCCTGATCGACGAGGATCGGCGCCTCGCGGCCCACCGCAGCCCGCAGATCGCCGGTCAGGCGGCGAAGCTGGTCGGGTGAATCGACATTGCGCGAAAACAGGATGAAGCCCCATGGATCGGCCTCGCGGAAAAACTCTGCCTCGCCAGCACCAAGCCGGCTGCCCTCGCAGCCGAGAATCGTTGCGGAATTGGCCATCAGCGCACCACGGCGGGCACGCATTCGGCGTTCTCGGCCTTGAGCGCGGCGCAGAACCGCCGGGCGTCGTCAAGATCAGTGAACCCCGCGACCCGCAGCCGGTAGAAGGCTTGGCCGCTGCTTTCCGCAGGCTCGATCACCCGGCGCTTCCCGTCCATTAGCGCGCCGAACCGCGCCACCGTCTTGTCCCATTCGAGCCGCGCCTCGGACTCTTCGGGATAGGAGCCGATCTGCACGAGCTGTGTGCCCGAGGCCAGGGATCCGGGCGCCACATCGGCCGCAAGCTGCGGCGCGAGCGCCAGCGCCACGGCGGCGGCGGCGGCTTCCGCCATCGGATCGGACAGATCATCGGGCATCGCATCCGGAATCGCGGCGCCACCGGGCCGCGACGCGGGGCGGCGCGAGACAGCGACGCCGGGAATGTCGGCTGCGATCACGTCCGGGGCCACGAATATCGCCTCAGCCATCGCAAGCTCCGTCTCGAGCCCGACCGGTTCGACCGGCCCGTCCGGCAGCGGCTCCTGCAGCGCGGGGGTCTCGGCACCGGACAGCGCCGGGTCGATCGGCGCGGGCTCCACCGTCCCGGCCGGAGCGTCGGGCGCCGGCTGACCGCCGGCTTCAGCGATCGCGCCCATCGGCTGGTCCTCGTCGGCAAGCCCTTCGGGGCGGGGGGCGAGCGTCAGCGACTCGGCCGGATCGCCTGCCGTGCCATCGGCGGCAATCTCGTTGACCGCCATGCCCTGGTGCAGCGCAAGCTCGCCACCGGGATTTTCGGGGGCGATCCGCGCCGGACCTTCCAGCGCCCGCACGACCGGAACGCCACGCACATCGCGCACCGCGAGATTGTATCCCCAGATGCCCAACCCGACGATCAGCGCCAGAGAGGTCACCGCGCCGGCGCCGTTGATCCATTTCTGAACCGCCCCGCCGCGCCGGGCGCGCGTCAACGCCGCCTCGGCGTAGCCGTCATAGGCGTCGTAGTCGTCATAATCCGCTTCCGCCATGCTCTGCCTCGCTCGCGCGCCGCGCCCAAATTCGGCGGCGCCGGGTCCGTCTTGCCTGCGTCGTCCCGGCTGGCGTTCTGTCTCAGCGCATCTCTTCGGCCGGGGTCACGCCAAGGATACCAAGGCCGGCGGAAATGACAACGCCCGTGGCCCGCGCGAGCGCGATTTTGGCCTGGCTCGTGGCCGCGTCGCCCTCCTGCAGGAAGCGCAAGCTGGCATCGTCGTTGCCGCGGTTCCAGAGCGCATGGAGATCGGAGGCGAGTTCATAGAGGTAGAACGCGATCCGATGCGGCTCCTGCCCGCGCGCGGCGATCTCGACGAGGCGCGGCCATTCGGCGATCTTCTTCGCGAGCCCGATCTCGGCCTCGTGGCCGAGCTTCGAAAGATCCGCCGCGCCGAGCGTCGCGTCATCGGCGGCGATCCCGGCCGCGGTGGCCTTGCGGATCACCGAGGAGACCCGGGCATGGGCGTATTGCACATACCAGACCGGGTTGTCCTTCGACTGTTCGAGCACCTTGTCGAAGTCGAAGTCCAGGGCCGCGTCATTCTTGCGGGTGAGCATCACGAAGCGCGTGACGTCCGCGCCGGCCTGTTCGACCACGTCGCGGAGCGTGACGAAGGTCCCAGCCCGCTTCGACATCTTGAAGGGCGCTCCGTTCTTCCAGAGCTTGACGAGCTGGATGAGCTTGACCTCCAGCGGCACCTTGCCGCCCGAGAGCGCCGAGACAACCGCCTTCAGCCGCTTCACATAGCCGCCGTGATCGGCGCCGAGGACGTCGATCAGGAGGTCGTAGCCGCGGCTGACCTTGTCGTAGTGGTAGGCGATGTCGGGGGCGAAATAGGTCCAGCTTCCGTCCGACTTCTTCACCGGCCGGTCGACGTCGTCGCCATGCGCGGTCGAGCGGAACAGCGTCTGCTCGCGCTCCTCCCAGTCCTCGGGCAGCTTGCCCTTCGGCGGCTCGAGCGTGCCCTCGTAGATCAGCCCCATGCCGCGCAGCGTGTCGATGGCACCCTCGATCTTGCCGGTGCCGTAGAGCGCCTTCTCCGAGGAGTAGACATCCATCTTTACGCCGAGGAGCGCCAGATCCTCGCGGATCATCGCCATCATCTCGGCGGTGGCGAAGGCGCGCACATCGGCGAGCCAGTCGGCCTCGGGCCGGTCGAGCAGGCTCGTTCCGTATTTCGCCTTCAGCGCCTCGCCCACGGGAATGAGGTAATCGCCGGGATAGAGCCCCTCGGCGATCTCGGGATCGAGGCCGTTGGCCTCGCGGTAGCGCTCGTAGGCCGAGCGGGCGAGCACGTCGACCTGCGCGCCGCCATCGTTGATGTAGTATTCGCGGGTGACGTCGAAGCCGGCGAAGTCGAGCAGGCTTGCCAGGGCGTCGCCGAAGACCGCGCCGCGGGTATGGCCGACATGCATTGGCCCGGTCGGGTTAGCCGAGACGAACTCGACATTGACGCGCTTGTCCTGCCCCATGGAGGAGCGCCCGAAATCTCGGCCCTCGGCAAGGGCCAATCGCACCACGCCCTGCCAGACGGCGGGTGCGAGGCGGAGGTTCAGGAAGCCGGGCCCGGCCACCTCGGCGGTGCTGATGCGCGGATCGGCTGCGAGGCGCGCTGCCAGCGTCTCGGCGATGGCACGCGGCGCGAGGCCGGCGGGCTTGGCGAGCACCATGGCGGCATTGGTCGCCATGTCGCCGTGGGCTGCGTCGCGCGGCGGCTCCACCGCGACATTGACCATGTCGAGCCCCGCGGGCAGGTCACCCTTGGCGACCATGTCGGCGAGGCTTTCGACGACGAGCGCCCGGATTTCGGCAAAGAGGTTCATCTGCATATCCTTCCGTCCCGGTTGCCATGCCAGAGGCGGTTTGCGGCGTCAATGCTCAGGCTGCGCGGCCGGGCTTCGGCCGGCCCCTTGGCCGGCCGACCGTGCGGGGCCGACGCCCCCACATCCCCGGGAATATCTCAGGCACGATGAAGGCGCGATCGGGGTCCGGCCTCACCACTCGCCGCGCAGCGCCTCGGCGACGAACGCCTCGGGATCGGCCGCGAAGCTGCGGTAGAGCCGGAAATGGCGGGTGTTGCGGTAGTCGGTCTCTGAAATGCCGAACCGGGTGATCTCCAGCAGTCTATGGCGCGACTGTGATCGACCGGCGCAAATCCCTTGCCACCCCCGGCCTCGTCATAAACGGCCATCGCGGCGAGCGCCTCGATGAGGGTCGATTTTCCGGTGCCGTTCTCGCCGACGAGCACGGTGACGGGCGTGGTGAAGTCGAGCGCGAAATCCGCGTCGAGCCAGGGCAGGTCGAAGGGGTAGCCCTGCCCCGGATCGTACTTGTCGGCGATGACCGTCACCCGTTTCAGATAGGGCGCGGGGAGGCTGGTGGTGAATTTCCTCCGCGCCATCGCTCAGGCCGCCCCGGCCCGGCAGAGCCGCTCGTGCTCCTGGATCGCGAAGCGGTCGGTCATGCCCGCCACATAGTCGAGGACGACGCGGGCAAGCTCGGTCTTGTCCTGTGCCCTCGCGATGTCGGCGTGCCATTCGTCCGGCAGGAGCGAGGGCTCTTCGAGAAAGAGCGGAAAGAGGTCCTTGACCATCGCCGTCACGCGCTGGCGCTCGCGCACCACCGAGGGCGCGCGGTACATGCGGGTGAAGAGGAAGGACTTGATCGCCTTGAGGTTCTGGTAGAGCGGTTTCGAGAACCGGATGATCGGCCCCTCCATCGCGCGGATCTCCTCGGCCGACTGGGGCTGGCTCGCCTCCAGCCGGTTTCGGGCGACGGCGATGACGTCCTCCACCATCACCCCGAAGACCCGGCGCAGGGCCTCGTGGCGGCGGCGCGAGGGGTCGAGGCCGGGATAGAGCCGGTCGACCTCCTCGAAGGCGGGGCCGGTCACCGGCAGCTCCATCAGGTCCGCCTCGGTGAAGAGCCCGGCGCGGAGCCCGTCGTGGAGGTCGTGGTGGTTGTAGGCGACGTCGTCGGCCACCGCCGCCACCTGCGCCTCGGCCGAGGCATGGGTGTGAAGCTCCAGATCATGTTGGGCGTTCACCTCGGCCAGCGCATAGGGCATGTCGGCCGGGTCGGCCACCGAATGCGAGCCCTGCGCGTTCGGCCCGATCACCGGCCCGTTGTGCTTGGCGATGCCCTCGAGCGTCTCCCAGGTCAGGTTGAGCCCGTCGAAATCGGCGTAGTGCCGCTCGAGCCGCGTGACGATGCGGATCGCCTGCGCGTTGTGGTCGAAGCCGCCAAAGGGCGCCATCAGCTCATGGAGCGCGTCCTCGCCGGTATGGCCGAAGGGCGGATGGCCGAGATCGTGGGCGAGCGCCACCGCCTCGGCCAACTCGACATTGAGCCCGAGCGTCCCGGCGATGGTGCGCGCGACCTGCGCCACCTCGATCGTATGGGTAAGCCGGGTGCGGTAATAGTCGCCCTCATGCTCGACGAAGACCTGGGTCTTGTGCTTGAGGCGCCGGAAGGCGGAGGAATGGATGATCCTGTCGCGGTCGCGCTGGAAGGGCGAGCGGAAGGTCGACATGGTTTCCGGGAAGAGCCGGCCTCGGGATGTCTCCGGATGGCAGGCATAGGGTGCAAGCGTCATAACGGCCTGTTCTTGTCGCGTCTTTCGCGCGATCATATATGGGCATTGCCCGCGAATTGACATGGGATTCCGTCATGGACCTGACATTGCCGCCGAAAGTCACGCCCCGCGCCTTCGCGCGACTGGCAGAAATCAACGCGGCCAGCGGCGAGGCGAAGGCCTTGCGCGTCGCGGTCGAGGGCGGCGGCTGCTCGGGCTTTCAGTACGACATCCGGCTCGACGATCCGGCGCCGGACGATCTGGTGCTCGAGGGCGAGGGGCAAAAGGTGCTGGTGGACAGCGTCTCGCTGCCGTTCCTGCAGAACGCGGTAATTGACTTTGCCGACGAGCTGATCGGCGCGCGGTTCGTGGTCGAGAACCCGAACGCCACATCGAGCTGCGGCTGCGGCACGAGCTTCTCGATCTGATCCCAACCGGTGGGGGCCGGGCCGGCTCGCGCCCGGGCCGCAAACAAACACGCGCGAAGCAGGCGCCTCCCCTCCCCCTCCGTGGGGAGGGGATGGGGGTGGGGGTGACCTCGGGCCTTCGGGGCTTCCAGCCCCCCCCTCCCTCCCCCACAAGGGGGGACGGAAGCGCGCGGCCACCTCCGGACGCCCCGGTTCGGGCCCTGTTCTACCGCCCTTTCCAGACCGGATCGCGCTTCTCGGCAAAGGCGCGCTGGCCCTCAAGCACGTCCTCGGAGCCATAGAGCCGATCCACCGTCGACATCTGCCGCTTGGTGATCCGGTTCAGCGCATCCTGAAAGCGCATCGCCTCGGCCTCGCGCACGACCTCCTTGATGGCGGCATAGACCAGGGGCGGACCGCTTTCGAGGAGCCGGGCGAGTTCCCAGGTCTTGGCGAGAAGGTCGGCCTGGGACGTGATCTCCTTCAGAAGCCCCCAGCGCAACGCCTCCTCGGCGTCGAACCAGCGCCCGGTCAGAAGAAGGTCCATCGCGACATGGTAGGGAATGCGCTTCGGCAGCTTGATCGAGGCGGCGTCGGCCACCGTGCCGGAGCGGATTTCCGGCAGCGCGAAGGTGGCATTGTCGGAGGCGAGGATCAGGTCGCAGGAAAGCGCGAGCTCCAGCCCGCCGCCGCAGCAGATGCCGTTCACCGCCGCGATCACCGGCTTGTTGAGATGGGGCAGTTCCTGAAGGCCACCAAAGCCCCCCACCCCGTAGTCGCCGTCGACCGCATCGCCCCCGGCCGCGGCCTTGAGATCCCAGCCGGGGCAGAAGAACTTGTCGCCCTCGGCGCGCAGGATCGCGACTCGCAAACTGTCGTCGTCGCGGAAGTCGCGGAACACGAGCCCCATGATCCGGCTCGTCGCAAGGTCGATCGCATTGGCCTTGGGCCGGTCGAGCGTCACCTCGAGGATGCCGCCCTCGCGCCTGGTCCGAACCGGACCCTCGGTCCGCATCTGCATTCCAGCCATCACGTCGCCTCCCGTATCAATGCGTCCACCGCGACCGCGCCCGATTGCCGGACGAGGATCGGGTTGATCTCGATTTCCTCCAGTTCAGGACGGTCGAGCATCGCCTGCCCGAGCCGCACCGCGATCCCCGCCACCGCCGCCATGTCGGCGCGCGGCCGGCCGCGATAGCCGTCGAGGAGCGGCCAGAGCCGAAGCCGCTGCATGGAAGCGAGCACTTCGTCCTCGCCGACCGGCAGCACCAGTGTCACCGTGTCGGCAAGAAGCTCTGCCGCCACGCCGCCGAGACCGAGCGTCAGCGTCACCCCGTAGACCGGATCGCGCCGGAGCCCGAGCAGCACCTCGGCCACCGCCCCGGTCACCATCTCCTCGACGAGATAGCCGGTCGCGCCCTCGATCCCGGCTTCGCCATCGAGCGAGGCGAGCCCGAGCCGCACCGCGCCGGCCTCGGTCTTGTGGGCAAAGCCGAGCCCCTTGAGGACGAGGGGCGCCGCGAGGCCCGCCGCCTTCTCGCGCACTTCGGCCAGGGTCGCGCCGATCACCCCGCGCGGGATCGGCACGCCCACGGCATCGAGGAACCGCTTGCCCTCGGCCTCGTCGAGAAGCCTTGTGGCGCGAGGCTCGAGTGCCGGCGCGGGCCGCCAACCCGGCCGCCCCGGCCCGGTCTGCGCGGCCTTCAGCGCCCCGAGCGCGGTCTCGAGCCCCAACAGGGGTGCGACGCCGCGCGCGACCAGCGCCTCGGCCCGCGCCTCGTCGAAGTTCTCCGGCAGCGAGGAGACCGGGAACGCGGGCTTGCCGGTCGCCTTCCCCGCCGCCTCGATCGCGTCGAGTGCAGGCTGGAACGAGGCCGGATCGCAGCGGTCGGGGCGCGGTGGGTCGATGACGAAAATGCCCGCATCATAGCCCTCGAGCATCGTCGTGAAGACATCCGTGGTGCGCGGCCCGTCGCCCCAGATGAAGGTATGGTAGTCGAGCGGATTGGCGATCGCGACGATCGGCCCGAGAATCTCGCCAAGCCGCCGGCGCTGGCCCGGGCTCGGCGCCGGGAAGTCGAGCCCGTAGGGCGCGGCGAGATCCGACACCAGCCCCGCCTCGCCACCCGAACACGAGAGCGAGCAGAGCCTGGTGCCGATCTGCGGCCCATGAACGTGGAATATCTTCAGCGTCTCAACGAGTTCCGCGAGCGTGTTCACCTCCGCGACACCGGACTGGCGCAGGAAGGCGGAGGAGGCCGCACCGCCCCCGGCGAGGGCCGCTGTATGTGAGGCCGCAGCACTTTGCGCCGCCTCGGTCTTGCCGGACTTTACGCAAACCACACCCTTGCCGGCGGCCCGTGCCGCCTCGGCCAGCGCCGCGAAAGCCGGGGCATCGTCGATCCCCTCGACATACATGCCGATCGCTGTGACCCGGTCATCGGCCAGGAGCGCGCCGGCAAGTTTGGCGAGCCCGATCTGCGCGGCATTGCCGAGACAGGCGACGTAGGCGACGGGAAGACCGCGCGCCTGCATCGTGAGGTTGATGACGATGTTCGAGGACTGCGAAAGCAGCGCCACCCCCTTCTCCACCCGTTTCCCGCCGTGCTGATCAGGCCAGAGAAGCGCCCCGTCGAGGTAGTTGATGACGCCGTAGCAGTTCGGCCCAAGCACCGGCATCCCGCCCGCCGCTGCGACGAGACGGTCCTGCAATCCCTTCTCGCCGGCCTCGGTCCAGCCAGAGGCAAAACAGATCGCCCCGCCCGCCCCCATCCGCGCGAGTTCGCCCACGACCTCGACCGTCGCGTGGCGGTTGACACCGATGAAACTCGCATCCGGCGCGTCGGGCAGAGCAGCGAGAGAAGTGTATGCCGGTAGCCCGCCAATCTCGGCCTTAGTCGGATGGACCGGCCAGACCGGCCCCGCGAAGCCCATCTTGCGGCACTGGGCGATGACGTTCTCGGCCCAGACCGACCCCATCACGGCGATCGAACGAGGACGCAGCAGGCGGGAGAGGTCGCGGCTCATGCCCAGCCTCCGCGCCCGTGGAAAGCACCGGGGCGCTGCCCCGGACCCCGGGATACTTGTGAAAAGAAGAATGAAGAAACGCTCCGCCCCGAACGGGACGGAGCGCCTTCTCCTTTTACGGTCATCGGCGTCCCCGCCTGCACCGTGACATCACTCTGCCCACGAATAGTTAACATTTCGTTGCTTCTTCTTTTTTGCAAGTATCCTCGGGGGTCCGGGGGGCAGACAGCCCCCCGGGGTAGCGGGCTCAGGCGCCAAGGGGGCGGAGAAGTTCGCGGCTGATGATGTGACGCTGGATCTCGCTCGTTCCCTCCCAGATCCGCTCGACGCGGGCGTCACGCCAGATCCGTTCGAGGGGAAGCTCATCCATCAGCCCCATGCCGCCATGGATCTGGATCGCTTCATCGGCGATGAAGGCCAGGGTCTCGGTCGCCTTGAGCTTGGCCATAGACATGTCGGTTTCCGTCACGATGCCTTGGTCGAACTTCCAGGCGGCCTCGCGAGTGAGCAGTTCCGCGGCTTTAAGTTCCGTCGCCATGTCCGCAAGCTTGAAAGAGATTCCCTGGAACTTACCGATCTTCTGGCCGAACTGCTCGCGCTCGGCGGCATAGGAGACCGCATGTCCGAGCGCCCGTTCGGCGCGGCCGAGGCAGGTCGCAGCGACCTGAAGCCGGGTGGCGCCGAGCCATGTGTTGGCCACCTCGAAGCCCTTGTGGACCTCGCCGAGGATCGCGGATTTCGGCAGGCGGCAGTCGTCGAACTCCAGAACCGCATTCGTGTAACCGCGATGCGAGACATTGCGGTAGCCCTCGCGCACGGAGAAGCCCTTGGTGCCCTTGTCCACGAAGAAGGCTGTGATCTTCTTCTTAACGCCTCGCGGCGTCTGCTCTTCGCCCGTGGCCATGAAGGTGATGGCGAAATCCGCTATGTCGGCGTGGGAGATGAAGTGCTTCGTCCCGTTCAGGATGAAGTCGTCCCCGTCCTCCCGTGCCGAGGCCTTCATGCCACGCAGGTCGGAGCCCGCGCCGGGTTCGGTCATCGCGAGGCAGTCCCATTTTTCGCCACGGATACAGGGATGGAGGTACCGCTCCTTCTGTTCGTCCGTCCCGGCCAGAAGAATGTTCGAGGGACGCGCGACGCAGGTCCAGTGGAGCGCGTAATTGGCCTTGCCGAGCTCTTTCTCGTAAAGGAGCCAGGTCTGGGTATCGAGACCGGCACCCCCGACCTCCTCGGGCATGTTGGCCGCATAAAGACCGGCCTCTATCGCTTTGGCCTGGATCTCTTTTATCAGCTCCATCTGCAGGTGGCCGCTGCGCTCGACTTCGGCCTCGTGCGGGTAAAGCTCGTTTTCGACAAACGCCCGCGTCGTCTCGACGATCATGCGCTGTTCTTCGGTCAGTCCGAAATCCATCTATCACACCTTCGGGTCGGGGTTGATCGTAAAGCCGTCCACGGTCAGAACCTGGCCGGAGACCATGCGGGCGGCGTCGGAGGCGAGAAAGACCGCCATGTTGGCGATATCCTCGGGGTCGGAGAGTCTTCCAAGGGCAGTTCCGGCCGCATAGCCGTCCCGGACCGCCTCGTAGGTCATGCCCTTCGCCTCGGCCTCGGCATGGAACACCCGGTCGATGCGCGGGCCGGTGACGGAACCGGGCGCGATGGCGTTGGCGCGGATGCCATGGGGGCCAAGCTCCATCGCGACGGTCTTCATCAGACCGATCACCGCCCATTTCGCCGCCGCATATGGCGCGCGGTAGGGAAAGCCGTAGAGCCCGGCGGTGGAGGAGGTGAAGAGGATCACGCCCTTGCCCTGGGCCTTCATCAGGGGTGCCACATATTTCGCGGCCAGCATCGCGCCGTCGAGATTGACGGCGATGCAGTCGCGCCATTCGCCCAGAGGCATCTCCTCGACCGAGGCCGTCGGCCCCTTGATCCCGGCATTGGCGCAAAGGACATCAACGCCGCCCCATACTTCCCTCACTTCCTTGAAGAAAGCAGCCATCTCGGCCTCGTCCGATGCATTCACGCGGGAGGCGCGGATGCCGGCTGGCACCGCCTTGAGCGCGGTCTCGTCGACATCCGTCACCCAAACCTCGGCACCGGTCTCTGCGAAGGTCCGGGCCATGGCGAGGCCGATCCCAGCTGCCCCGGCGGTGATGAGGACCCGCTGGCTCACTTGCGCTGTCCGACGAAACGGCCGGCCGCTTCCGGGCGCGGCAGGGGGCGGTGAGCCTCGGCGATGGGCAGGAGCTTCGCGAGCACTTCGGGTGCGGCCGGGCAGGTCCTGCCGGCCTTCATGTCGACATGGAGCAGCATCTGTTCGAGGCTCGCCACCACCTCGTCGCCGCGCAGGATTCGGATGAAGACATGGAGGCGCTTTTCGTCGGCATGCAGCACCTGGAGCGTGCCGGTCAGGCGGTCGCCAAGCTTCGCTTCGCCGAGATGCATGATGTGGGTCTCGGCGGTATAGTAGCTGTGCCCGTTCGCGACATAGTCCATATCGGCGCCTATCAGCCTCAGGAACGCATCGGAAGTCTCTGATGACGCAAACAAATACCGGCTTTCGGTCATGTGGCCGTTATAGTCGATCCAGCCCGGCAGGACCTGCATCTGCGCCATCACCAGCGGGGCGCCCTCGCCGGTCTTTCCCGCCTCGTGGAAGGCGGCGCGGCGGCGCTTGTCGTGGTCGAGGAGCACCTTGCCCGCGCCCCAGTTCCGGTCCTTAAGCGCGCGCAGGAAGCCGATGAGGTTCTGGTCGCGGATGCGTTCGAGCTCGCGGATCGTGTATTTTCCCGACTGCTCGTCGGACTGGCCGGCGATCAGGTCGACCAATTCTTCCGTGAATTCGGGGACATCGGTAAGCTTGGTCCAGGGCCACTGCAGGCAGGGGCCGAACTGGGCCATGAAGTGTTTCATGCCGGCCTCGCCGCCCGCCACCCGGTAGGTCTCGAACAGCCCCATCTGGCCCCAGCGCAGGCCGAAGCCCATGCGGATCGCCTCGTCAATCTCCTCGGTCGTGGCGATGCCGTCCTTCACCAGCCAGAGCGCCTCGCGCCAGACAGCCTCGAGGAAACGGTCGGCGATATGGGCGTCGATCTCCTTGCGGACATGGAGCGGGAACATGCCCACTTCACGAAGTATTTCCTTGGCGCTTTCAATGACTTTCGCATCCGACTTCGCGCTCGGGACGATCTCTGCAAGGGGCAGGAGATAGACAGGGTTGAAGGGGTGCGAGACGAAGATCGTCGAGGGATCCGCGGCGCCCTCCTGCAGTTCCGACGGCTTGAAACCGCTGGTCGAGGAGCCGATCGGGACGCCCTTCGCAACCGCCTGGATCTCGGCGAAGACGCGGTGCTTGAGTTCGAGCCGTTCCGAGACGGATTCCTGAATGTAATCAGCGCCGTCCACCGCCTCGGCGACGGTCGCGGCGAAACTCAGGCGACCCTCTTGCGGCATCGGCACGTCCGATAGCGCCGGCAACGCGGCGCGGGCGTTGGCCAGCACCTCGCCGATCTTGCGCTCGGCTTGCGGGTCAGGATCAAACACACGAACGTTCCAGCCGTTCAGAAGGAACCGCGCGGCCCAGCCGCCGCCGATCACGCCACCACCGATGATTGCGGCCGTCTTCATGACTGCCTCTCCTTTTCCGTCTGTTCAAGATCTCAGAGCGGTTATTGCGCCACGTCGATCAGTTTGCTTGTGTCATATCCGTTCCGGCGCAACGCCGCTTCGGCTCGCGATCTTTGCTCGGCACTGATCATCGGCTGCCGCGCCAATATCCAGCCCGTCTTGCCGCGCGGGGTTCCGATCGCCACCAGCGAGTAGTCGGCGTCGAGGTAGAGCACCCAGTAGTCGCCGCGCGCGAAGGGAAGCCACGGAACGAAGGTCACCGACAGCTTGCCCGGCCCCTCGATGCGGGCCACGCCTTTCGCGGTCTTGACCGGCCCGTCGAGCGCCCCCTTGCGGCAGGTATTCAGTACGCTCACCTGCCCATCTTTTCGAAGCGTATAATCGGCGGTTACCCCGACGCAGCCCTTCTCGAACGAGTTCGGGAAGCGGGCGATCTCGTACCAGCGGCCAGCATATCTTTCGATATCCAGTTCGGACACCGTCTCTATCGGGACCGACCGGTCCCGATAGGCCTCGGCGGATGCGGCGGACGCCAAACCGAGGACGAATGCCACCGCAAGCCTGATCACTTGGCTACCGGCGCCCGCTTGGTGAGCCCGAGCTTCGCGCGCACCTCCTCCGGTCCGATCACCCGCGCGCCCATGTTCGTCACCACCGTCGCGGCGCGCTCGACGAGCTGGGCGTTGGTCGCCAGGACACCCTTGTCGAGCCAGAGGTTGTCCTCGAGCCCGACCCGGACGTTGCCGCCCGCGAGCACCGCGGCCGCGGCATAGGCCATCTGGTTGCGCCCCAGCGCGAAGGCCGAGAAGGTCCAGTCCGAGGGCACGTTGTTGACCATCGCCATGAAGGTATTTAGGTCGTCCGGCGCGCCCCAGGGCACGCCCATGCAGAGCTGCACCAGCGCCGGACCGTCGAGCACGCCCTCCTTCACCAGTTCCTTGGCGAACCAGAGGTGACCGGTGTCGAAGGCCTCGATCTCAGGCTTGACGCCGAGTTCGGTCATCATCCGGCCCATCGCGCGGAGCATGCCCGGCGTGTTGGTCATGACGTAGTCGGCTTCGGCGAAGTTCATCGTGCCGCAGTCGAGCGTGCAGATCTCCGGCAGGCAGTCGGCGACATGGGCGACGCGCTCGGTGGCGCCGACCATGTCGGTCGCCCCTGCATTGACCGGGAACGGGCTCTCGACGCCGCCGAAGACGATGTCGCCGCCCATGCCGGCGGTGAGGTTGAGGACCACGTCGACCTCGGCGTCGCGGATCCGCTCGGTCACCTCGCGGTAGAGCTTCAGGTCGCGCGAGGGCTTGCCGGTCTCGGGGTCGCGGACATGGCAATGGACGATCGCGGCGCCGGCCTTGGCGGCGTCGATCGCGGACTTCGCGATCTGCTCGGGGCTGCGCGGGACGTGCGGGCTGCGGTCCTGGGTGCCGCCCGATCCGGTCACGGCACAGGTGATGAAGACTTCGCGGTTCATGGCAAGTGGCATCGGAATCCTCCCTGGTTGCTGCGACTATAGCCATGCCATCGGCGACCAATTTACCAATAGCGAATTCTTGTTCGCACATTGCGAAATGAACCCGTGCCAGATGGGCGGCTGATCGCGGCAGCCGGCCCCCCGCACCGTTGTTCACGTTCGCTCCACAATGGCGAGACTGGATGCTTATTTCCATCGCCTCGGCCATAAAGCACGGGCCCGAACCGGAAATTCGGATCGCGGCCCCAAACTTGGGCTACATTGGCAAGGCTCGGCCCCTCTCCCGGCCGGACGGCCCGGGCGGGTTCTTTTATCCTTTGGACGCGGCACGAAAGATTGAGCCATATGCGGACACATACCGTCGCTTCGCCCTGCACTGACGAAACAGAAGACGCTGGACGCTGGCGCCACGCGGCACCCGTGATAGACACGCGCAATCCGCTCGCGGCAGCCGGGACATGAAGGCTGTGCCCGTCCAGCCGAACCTCCGGACCGGCTTCGCGGCAATGATCTGCGCGGGAGTGGTGCTCTGGGCAGCGCTCACGCTGCCCTCGCAACTGGCCGGACTCGCGCTCGAGCCGCTCGACCGCTGGGCGCTCTCGGTGCTGGCGCTTGCGCTCGCCACACTCGGCTATGCGATGCGCTGCGGCGCGGCGCGGTTCGGCGTGCTCGCCTTCGTCTTTCTGACCGGCGGCGGTGCGCAACTCTACATGACCGAGGCGCTCTGGTTCCCGACGCTGCACCTGAGGCCGCAGAACGGCCGCGAGTGGCTGATGGTCGCGGTGATCGCGCTCGAGGCGGCGGTCGCGATCCGGATGCTGGGACAGTGCGATCCGAAGCGGCTGTTTGGTGAGGCCAGGCGGCGGCTCGGAGGTGTACGGATCGGGATTTATTTCGCGGCAAGCTTCGGGCTCGGTGTGCCGCTCCTGATCTATGTCTGGAGGGGAGCCTACGGTGCGTACCTCGCCCATGTCGCGGCGATGGCTGCGCTGATGGTGCTGCATCTTGCGGTGCTGGTTGCGATGAGCCAGGTCCGCAGCCCGATCCGTGGCGTCCACCGCGTATCGCCGATCGTGCCCGCGACCTTCGCCGTTGTCGCGAGCCTACTGCTGGCGCAATTCGCCTTCGAGAACATCCCCCATGACGAGGACGAGGCCGCCTTCATCTTCCAGGCGCGCACCTTCGCCGGCGGCGCGGTGACGGTTCCGGCGCCGCCCGAGGCGGCGCAAGCGGGGCTCGAAACCTATCTGTTCGAGGTCCGCGACGGGCGCTGGTATGCCGCCGCCATGCCCGGCTGGCCGGCGGCGCTGGCGATCGGATTCGTGAGCGGGCTGCCGTGGCTCGTCAATCCACTCCTCGCCGGGGTCTCGGTGCTCCTTGCCTATGACATCGCCCGGCGCAAGGTCGGGCAGGACCAGGCCGACCTGGTGGCAGCGATGATGGCCTCCTCGCCCTGGCTGCTGGCGGCGGCGGGAACGCTGATGCCGCATACGCTGACGCTGGCGCTGATGCTCTTCGCCTGGTGGATGGCGCTGCGCGGCGGGTCGGACCGGGCCGAGCTCCGGAGGCTCGCGCTTGCGGGCATTGCGATCGGCTGGATCGTCGCGGCGCGGCCGCTTGACGGGCTGGTGATCGGCGCCGTGACCGGGCTCTGGATCCTCGCCGGGCCGGGCGGGTCGATGCGGCGCGCGACAGCTTTCGGGGCGGGCTGCCTCGTCGTCGTGGGGCTGCTCCTCGCCTACAATGCCGCGATCACCGGATCGGCGATGACGACCCCTCTCAGCGCCTATCTCGACCAGCATTGGGCACCGGGAGCGGACGCCTACGGCTTCGGCGCCGATATCGGGGCACCGGGCGGCCGGGAGGTGATCGACCTCTGGCCCGGCCATTCGCCGACCGAGGCGGCGATCAACGTGCTCACCATGGCGGCGAGCCTGCAGTTCGACATGCTCGGCTGGTCGGTCGGATCGCTGTCGCTGGTCTTCGCCTTCCTGCTTTGGCAGCGGCCGCTGCGCCTTTTCGACGTGGCGATGATCACGGTCGTCGGCGCGGTCGTCGCGGCACTGGCCCTCTACTGGTTCGCCGACAGCTATTATCTCGGCCCGCGCTACTGGTTCCTCGCGTCCTTTCCGCTGCTCTACCTCTCGGCGCGCGGCTACGACGCGCTCAGAAACCGCTTTCGGGGCAAGGACGAGGAAAGCGCTATCCGCATCGACACGATCCTCGGACTGTGCTGCGTCTTCGGGCTAACGGTGTTCACGTCCTGGCGCGGGGTCGAGAAGTATCATGGCTATGGCGGTTTCGATCCGCAGATGCGCGACCTCGCGGCCGCGGGTCTCTTCGACGACAAGGTCGTGATCTTCGACGGGGTCACGCAGGCGGGATCGGCGCTGTTTCTCAACGATCCCTGGCTCGGCGGGTCGGCGCCGGTTTTCCTGCGCGATACCGGCGATCTGGACACCGAGGCGCTCGCGGCGGCGTTTCCGGGACGCAAGGTCGTGCGGTTCGTGGCCGAGTGACCGCGTCCGCGCGGGTCAGCCGAGGAGCGCGAGCGAGGGGAAGGTCTCCAGCAGCCAGTAGGAGAACTGGCTGAATCCGCCGGTCAGCATCAGCAGGCCGATGGTCCAGAGGAGAAGTCCCATGATCCGCTCGATCCGGTCCATGTTGCGCTTGAGGAAGGCCATGGTGCCCCGGAGGCGGGGAAAGAAAGCGGCAACGAGCAGGAACGGGATGCCGAGCCCGATCGCATAGACCGCAAGGAGCCCGGTGCCGCGCAGCATCGAGCCGTCCTGCGCGGCGAGCGCCAGGATCATGCCGAGCTGCGGGCCGATGCAGGGGGTCCAGCCGAAGGCGAAGGCGAGGCCGAGCACATAGGCGCCGAAGGCCGAGCCGCCGCGGTCGCCGCCCGAGAACCGCGCCTCGCGGTCGAGAAAGGGGATCCGGAAGATGCCAAGGAAATGCGCGCCGAAGACCATCACCACGGCACCCGCGAGCATCGCGAATCCGTCCTGGTTCTGCAGGAAGAACTGGCCGAAGGCCGAGGCGGTGAAGCCGAGAAACAGGAACACCGTCGAAAGCCCGAGCACGAAGAACGCCGCGGGGACCAGCGTCGGCCGCCGCCGCGCCTCGTCCTGGCTCATCTCGCTCACGGTGATGCCGCCGATATAGGCGAGATAAGGCGGCACGATCGGCAGCACGCAGGGGCTCAGGAACGAGAGAACCCCCGCGAAGAGCGCGATCAGCGCGGCGAGCACGAAGCCCGCGTCCATGATGCCGGTTTCCAACATGGCCCAGCCTTAGCGCAAGCTTCGGGCGCCGTCACGGGGCCATTGCGTCACGGGCTCTCACAAGGTCGTGGCGCGGCTGATCGCCGTCAGAGGCCGGGGCGGAGCGCCGTGCGAGGATGGAAGGGTCCATGACCGGAGTGATGGGCGCAAAGGGAGGTGGTTAAGATGACAAGACTGGCACTGACCTGTGCCGCCGCGCTCTTCGGGACGGCGGCTTTGGCGCAGGATTCCGCGCAATTCACCTACGAGATGTTCGAGACCGCGGTGGGACATGTAAACCTCGCCGAATGTCCGGCGGCGCTTGCCGGAGAGGGCCGCTTCTGCCGGGTGACCATGCATAACGACGCCTTTCACGTCTTCGCCTTCTCCGAGACCGGCGAGCAGCCGATGGTCGGGCTGAAGACCTGGTTTGAGGACGAGCTGGAGGTCGTCTTCAAATAGGCGATCGCGCGGCCGGATGCTGGCGCGCGGCCGAGGGGCTGCGGGCGGATGATCCCGGTGAAAATGAAGAAGCCGGGTCTGTCGACCCGGCTTCCGCGTTCGTTCCGTCAGCGGCCGAGCGACCACCAGCCGCGGCGCTTGGGCTTGTCGTCGTCCGCCTCATCGGCGCTCGCCTCGGCCATCTGCGGGTCGGGCTGGATCGGCGCCGCGGGCGCGGCGGCCGCGGGGCTCAGCGCCGGAACCGGCTGGGCCGGGGCCACCGGCTCGGCATGCGGTTGGGACGCGGCGACCGGCGCCTCGTCGGCCGGTGCGGCCGGAGCCGTCTCCGCGTCAGGCGCGGTCACGGCGGCTTCCACAGACGCCTGGGCGGCTTCGGTGGCCTTGCGTGCGGCCGCGGGCTTGCGGCTGCGCGGCGCGCGGGGCTTGGCCGGCGCGGGCTCGGCACCCTCGCCTTCGGCCGGTTTTGCCTTGGCACGGGAGCGGCGCGCCTTGGGCTTCTCGGCCGGTTCCTCGGTCACGGCTGTGCTCGCGGGCGCCTCAGGCTCGGGCGCTTCGACAACCTCCGCCGGAGTGGCATCGGGCGCCGCAACGGCCTCCTCGGTCGCTTTCGCCTTGCCGCGGCCACGGCCACGGCGGGACTTGGGTTTCTTGGCCGGCTCCTCGGCGCCCGCCTCGACCTCCGAAACCTCGCCGGTCTCGTCCTGAACGCGCTCGGCCGAGGTCTCCTCGGTGTCGGATTCGGCTTCTGCGCCGGTCTCGGCTGCGGCCTCGCCGTTGCCGCCGCCCTTGCGCCGCCGCCGCCGCCGGCGCTTCTTCTTGCGCGAGGGCTCGCCCTCGCCCGCGGCGCCCGCCGAAGGTTCGGCCGCGGCCTCGGAGGCGTCCTCCGCCTCGTCGGCCTCCTCGGCCTCCTCGACGATCTCCTCGTCCTCCTCGAGATCGGCCATCCGCAGCGCATCGACCGACACGACCTGCGTGGTCGGTTCGGGCACGAAGCGGGTCGCGGTCTTGAACTTCTCGATCGAGAAATCGGGGCTCACCATCGCCGGATCGGCCTCGATCCGGATCGCCATGCCGTAGCGCGCCTCGATCTGGGCCAGATGCTCGCGCTTCTGGTTGATGAGGAAGTTCACCACCGCGACCGGGGCCTTCAGGAGCACTTCCTTCGACCGCTTGCGCGTCCCCTCCTCCTCGAGCTGGCGCAGGATCTGCAGCGCGAGGCTGTCGTCGGAGCGGATGATGCCGGTGCCGTGGCAATGGTGGCAGGGCGCGGTCGTGGCCTCGAGCATGCCGGGACGCAGACGCTGGCGGCTCATCTCCAGAAGCCCGAAGCCGGAGATGCGGCCGACCTGGATGCGGGCGCGGTCGGTCTTGAGCTTTTCCTTCAGGCGCTTCTCGACGGCGGCGTTGTTGCGCCGCTCTTCCATGTCGATGAAGTCGATGACGATGAGACCGGCGAGATCGCGCAGGCGCAGTTGCCGCGCGACTTCCTCCGCCGCCTCGAGGTTGGTCTTGAGCGCGGTCTCCTCGATCGAGCCTTCCTTGGTCGCGCGGCCGGAGTTGACGTCGATCGCGACGAGCGCCTCGGTCACTCCGATGACGATGTAGCCGCCGGACTTGAGCTGCACGGTCGGGTTGAACATCGCCGCGAGGTAGCTTTCGACCTGGTAGCGGGCGAAGAGCGGCAGGCCCTCGTGGTAGTGCTTCACGTTCTTGGCGTGGGACGGCATGATCATCTTCATGAAGTCCTTGGCCGCGCGGTAGCCCGCATCGCCCTCGACGAGAACCTCGTCGATGTCCTTGTTGTATAGGTCGCGGATCGTGCGCTTGATCAGGTCGCCTTCCTCGTAGATCGGCGCGGGCGCGATCGACTTCAGCGTGAGATCACGGATCTGCTCCCAAAGCCGCATCAGGTATTCGTAGTCGCGCTTGATCTCGGCCTTGGTGCGCTGGCTGCCGGCGGTGCGGATGATGAGGCCGGCGCCTTCCGGCACCTCGATCTCGCCCGCGATCTCCTTCAGCTTCTTGCGGTCGGCGGCGTTGGTGATCTTGCGGGAGATGCCGCCGCCGCGGGCGGTGTTCGGCATCAGCACGCAGTAGCGGCCGGCGAGCGAGAGATAGGTGGTGAGCGCGGCGCCCTTGTTTCCGCGCTCCTCCTTGACGACCTGGACCAGCATGATCTGCCGGACCTTGATCACTTCCTGGATCTTGTAGCGGCGTGGCCGGGGCTTGCGCGGCTGGCGGATCTCCTCGATCACGTCCTCGTCGGCGACCGACTCGATGTCGTCGTCGGTCTCGGAGGCGTGGTCGGCGGCCACATAGGGCTCCTCGCGCGGGGCTTCGGCGGAGGGTTCCTCCACCGGCTCCTCGACGGCGGACTCGTCCGGCGCGTCCGCGGCATCGACGTCACGGCCGGCATCGCGAGAAGCCTCACCGGCCTCCGCCTCGGTCCGGTTCTCGTCCTCTTCCCCGTCGCTGAGATCGACAAGCGTCATTCCGGGGATCTCGTCGCTGGTCGCGACGGCGTCGTCCTGGCGGCTTCTTTCGGCGCGGGGCTTGCCGCGGCGACGCGAGCGGCCGTTCTCCTCGGCCTCGAGCGCCTCTGCATAGGCGCGCTCCTCCTCGAGGAGCGCCTGACGGTCGGCGACCGGGATCTGGTAATAGTCGGGATGGATCTCCGAGAACGCCAGGAAGCCGTGGCGGTTGCCGCCGTAATCGACGAATGCCGCCTGCAGCGAGGGTTCGACCCGCGTGACCTTCGCTAGATAGATGTTGCCGGCGAGCTGGCGCTTGTTGACGGTCTCGAAGTCGAATTCCTCGACCTTGTTTCCGTCAACCACCACGACGCGGGTCTCTTCCGCGTGGGTGGCATCGATGAGCATTTTCTTGGCCATGAAATCTTTCCGAACGCGGTTGGTGGCCGCCCCCCCGAGGGGCCGGCGCGGAAGCCGCGTTCAATTGCTTGGGCGAGTGACGGCGTAAGAACAGCTGCGGGGGCGGCCGACGGCCTGCCCGGATTCTGCTGCTCTGTCCTCACGCGTTTCATCGCGGTTCTGTCCTGAACGCCGCGCGGGCGTCCCTAGCTGGCCCCTCGCCGGTTGCGGCGCCGGGGTATTGAATCGGCCTTTCGGCCAATGACACCCGCCGGATTGCCCTTCGGAGTCGATGCCCCGTCCGCAATCAGGCAGAGAATTCCACAAGTCGGCTGGCGCGAATGCGTTCAATGCCGACTGGCGGCCACAATAGCGGGGATGGCCGCGCCATGACAATGGCGAAAATGGTCCACGGGCCTCTCGCGGCGGGAGGCGTCGCGGCGGCCTATGCCGGCAAGGCGTATTCGCCTTACGCGCAACGGACCTGCCCGGACCATGTCTACCGGGGCGACACCCGTCTCCACACCGCGCCTTCGCCCGACGCCGGGCTCATGGTCAACCGGCTGGGGCTCGACGAGGCCTACCGGTTCGCGCGCGGCGAGGAGGTGACAAGCTCCACCGGGCAGCCCGCGAAGATCGGCCGGCCGCTCGACTGGCTGGTGGTCGCTGACCATTCCGACATGATGGGCTTTGCCACCCATCTGATCGCCCGGGCGCCCGCTAGCGTCGCGACCGAACAGGGCAGGAACTGGTAAGACGCGCCGAGCCAGGGGGGCGATACCGCGGCGACCGCCGCCGGTGACGGCGCGCCGACCTTCATGGTCTACGCCCTGCGCGATCCGATCGGCGCGAACCTCGACCGCATCCAGATCGTCAAGGGCTGGCTGAACGCCGACGGCTCGACGGCCGGTAAGGTCTACGATGTGGCCTGGTCCGCGGGGCGCGAGCCCGACGCCAGCGGCGCCCTGCCAGCGGTCGGCAACACCGTCGACATCTCCAACGCGAACTGGACCAGTACCATTGGCGCATCGGAACATGGCACGGTCTGGACTGACCCGGACTTCGATCCCGCCCGGCCCGCGTTCTACTACGCCCGCGTCATCGGGATCCCGAACCCGCGCTGGATCGTCTACGACGCGATCCGGTTCGGCGTGCCGATCCCCGGCGGGGCGCAGACGGTCCACCAGGAACGCGCCTAAACGTCAACGATCTGATACGGTCCCGAAGGCTGACCGAGCCGCCGTGGCGGGGCTCAGAGATAGTCGGCGCGCTGGAGCGAGTATTTCGCCATCTTCTCGTTGAGGGTCCGGCGCGGCAGGCAGAGTTCCTCCATCACCGCGGTGATCGAGCCCTTGTGGCGCCGCATCGTGTTGTCGATCAGCATCTTCTCGAAGCTCTCGACGTAGTCCTTCAGGGGCTTGCCCTCGGTGGTGATGGCCGGCCCCGCCTCCTCGTTCTCGGCCATGAGGAGCGAGGCGATCGAGCCCGAGCCGCGGCGGTTCTGCAGGACCGCGCGCTCGGCCACGTTGATGAGCTGGCGGACATTGCCCGGCCAGGGCGCCTGGAGAAGCTGCGCGGCCTCCTGCGCGGTGACCTGCGGCGCGTCGCAACCGTATTCCTCGGAGAACTGCTCGGCGAGGCGGGTGAAGAGGGTCAGGATGTCCTCGCCGCGCGAGCGAAGGGGCGGCAGCATGATCTTCAGGGCCGCGAGCCGGTAGTAGAGGTCGGGGCGGAGCGCATCCTCGACCGTGCGGCCCTGCTCGTGGTCGTTGCAGATCGCGATGATTCGGGTCTCGGCCGGGGTGCCCTGGTCGTTGATGAAAGTCAGGAGCCGCGCCTGCAGCGCCTGGCTCAGGGCCTCTACATCCTCGAGCACCAGCGTACCGCCGCGCGCCTCCTCGACGAGCGGGATCTGGCCGCCCTCCTCGATCGGGCCGAAGAGTCGGGTGGCGAGCAGTTCCTCGGAGAAGGCCGCACAGGAGAGCACGACGAATTTCTTGCCGGCGCGGGGGCCGACGGCGTGGAGCGCATGCGCCACGAGCGTCTTGCCGGTGCCGGTCTCGCCGTCGATCAGCACATGGCCGTCGGCCTGGCCGAGGTCGAGAATGTCCTCGCGGAGCCGCTCCATCGCCGGCGAGTTTCCGATCAGCTTCTTCATGATCGTCGAACCGTCCGAGAGTTCCTTGCGGAGCGCGCGGTTGTCGAGCGTCATCCGCCGGGTCTGGCTGGCGCGCTTGGCAAGCTCGGTCATGCGGTCGGGGTTGAAGGGCTTCTCGAGAAAGTCGTAGGCGCCGACCCGCATCGCCTCGACCGCCATCGGCACGTCGCCGTGGCCGGTGATCATGATCACCGGCAGGCCGGAATCGATACTCATCAGCCGCTTGAGGAAGGCCATGCCGTCCATGCCCGGCATCTTGATGTCGGAGACCACGACGCCCGGATAGTCCGGGCCGATCGCCTTCAGCGCATCCTCGGCGCTGGCGAAGGTCTCGGTATCGAAGCCCGACAGCGCCAGCCACTGGCTGATCGACTGCCGCATGTCCTGTTCGTCATCGACGATCGCAACTTTCATAGCACGCGCCATCGCTCACCTCACTCAGCCGCTTGCGTCTTCTCCGACAATATGGGGAGCTTCACTTCGAATACAGCCCCCCCGCCCGGCGCATTTCGCGCCGTAAGACGTCCTCCGAGGTCCTTGACGATCCCCGAGGAAATGGCAAGGCCGAGCCCGACGCCCTCGCCGGGCTTCTTGGTGGTGTAGAACGGCTCGAAAAGGTTATCGAGATCGGCGATGCCGTGGCCGTTGTCGCGCACCGCGAGCGTCGCGGTCTCGCCCGAGGTGAGCAGGATCTCGACCTGGGGTTCGGGAACCTCCTTGGTGGCGTCGAGGGCGTTGCGAAGCAGGTTGATGATCACCTGTTCGAGCCGCACCCGGTCGGCCATGACCATCACCGCCGAGCGCGGCAGGACCCGGCTGATCCGGACCGCGCGGTTGCGCAGGGTCGGCTCCATCATCGACAGCGCCGAGGAAACGCAGGAGCGAACGTCTATTGGCTCGAACGCCTCGCCGCCCTTCCTCGCGTAGCTCTTCAACTGGCGGGTGATCGCGCCCATCCGCTCGATCAGGTCGTCGATGCGCTGGAACGAGGACAGAGCCTCCTCGGCGCGCTTGCGCTGGAGGAGAAGGCGGGCGCCAGCGAGGTAGGTCTTCATCGCCGCGAGGGGCTGATTGAGCTCGTGGCTGACGGCGGCCGACATCTCGCCCAGTGCGGCGAGTTTCGAGGATTGGGCGAGCGTCTGTTCAGCCACGGCGAGGTCTTTCTGGACCTTCTCGCGCTCGGCGACTTCCCGCTGCAGGCGAGCGTTGAGCAGGCGCAGTTCCGCCGATTCCCGCCGCGCGACCACCGACTGCAGCCGCGCCCGGCGCGACAGGAAGTAGAAGATCAGCGCCAGCAGCACCGCGAAGCCCATGATCTCGAGCGCCAGAACGGCGTTCACCTGCTCGCGGATCGAATCATAGGTGGTGAAGCTGATGAGCTTCCAGCCGCGGAACGGGATCCGCGCCTCGTTGCGCATCACCGCCTCGCCGCGGACATAGGCGTCGGGCGCGTTGTTCGTCCAGTCGGCGGTGAGCTGGAAGGCGCGTTCGAGCGCCGAGGGCGCGGAGCGCACGGCGAGCGCCTGGCCGATCGTGAGTCCGCGCCAGCGCGGCTCGGTCGAGAGGATCACCCGGTTCTCGCTGTCGACCACCGCGACGGCGTCGGTGATGCCGGACCAGACCCGCTCGAACTTGGCAAGCTCGGCGCCGACCACGATCACGCCGACGACGCGGTTGTCGGAGAGGACGGCCCGCGAATAGGTGAACTCGAACCCGCCCGAGGCGCGTTCCGAAAGCGTGAAGACGGTGTCCTTCGACCTTTGCGCATCGACGAAATAGGGCGCACTTGCATGGCTTGCGCCGAGCCGGGTGCGGTCGGTGGCGGCCACGGTGCGGCCCGAGAGGTCGAGCAGCACGATCGAGGCGGCGCCGATCTCGGTCTGGGCGGTGATGAGCCGCTGCGAGGTCACCGAGAAGTCGCCGGAGTTGAGCGAGGAGATCAGCGCCGGGTCGCGGGCGAGAAGGAGCGGCACCACCGAGGTGCGCTGCAGCTCGCTCAGGACGTGGCCCGTGTAGAGCGCGAGGCGCACCTCGGCACGGTTGCGGGTGGTCTCGCTGAAGCGGTCGGTGAGGAAGGCGTTGGTGTTCCAGATCACCGAGACCGCCGTGACGATGAAGGCGATGACGACGAGGCGCAGGAACCAGGGGTTGCGGATCATCCCGCCCGGCACGGGTTCGGCAGGCACCGGCAGGCCGGCCGAGGCGCCGCCGGTATCGGCGGCGCGCCCCTGCTCGTCTTTCGGTGTCGCCTCGTCGGACATGGCGCCAGTCTAGGCCTCGCTGGAGGGCGCCTCAAGCGGCCGCGCTTAGGCGAGCGCCATCGTGGCGGCGAGAGAGCGGAAAAGCACCGACCCGTCGGTGCCGCCATGCTCGGGCTCGGCCATCCGCTCGGGATGCGGCATCATGCCGAGGACGCGGCGGTTGGCGGAAAGGACGCCGGCGATGTCGGCGGTGGCGCCGTTCGGGTTGTCGGCATAGGTGAAGGCGATGCGGTCCTCGTCCTTGAGACGCTTCAGCCCCTCGTCGTCGATCGTGTAGTTGCCGTCGTGATGGGCGATCGGGATCCGCACGAGGCTGCCCTTGTGCCAGCCGGAGGTGAAGGCGCTGTCGGCGGTCTCGACCCTGAGATCGAGCGCCTTGCAGACGTACTTGAGCCCGGCATTGCGAAGAAGCGCGCCCGGCAGGAGGCCGGTCTCGGTGAGGATCTGGAAGCCGTTGCAGATGCCGATGACATAGCCGCCCTTGCCGGCAAAGTCCTTCACCGCGGCGGCGACCGGCGATTGCGCGGCGATGGCGCCGCAGCGCAGGTAGTCGCCGAAGGAGAAGCCGCCGGGAATGCCGACGATGTCGATGCCCTTCGGCAGCTCGGCGTCCTTGTGCCAGACCCGGACGACCTCGGCGCCGATGCGCTCGAAGGCGACGGCGAGGTCGCGGTCGCAGTTCGATCCGGGGAAGGTGATGACGGCGGCTTTCATGGTCGGTCCTCGGGCTGGTCGGGTTGGCTGCGCTGTAACCCAATCTTCGCGCCGGTTCCAGCGGCGGATTGGGGCGCTGCCCCAAACCCCGGGGTATTTCGGCAATGAAGAAGCTTCAGCGGGTGAAATCGGTGATGACCGCCACGCCGGGCGGTGCCGGATGGTCGAAGGCGGCAAGCTCGGCCGAGGCGGCGGAGAGCGCAACGCGGCGGGCGATGAGGGGCGTGAGGTCGACCCGGCCTGCGTCGATCAGCGAAAGGAGGCTCGGATAGCGCCAGGCGGGCATCCCGCGGGTGCCGAAAAGCGCGAGCTGGCCGGAATAGAGCACGTCCATCGGCAGGGTCATCTGGCTGTGCGGGCCGGCGGGCATGCCGATCTGCACCATGCGGCCGAGTTTTCGCAGCGACCGCATCGCGCCGATCGTGGTGGCCTCGATCCCGAGCGCCTCGATGGCGACATCCGCGCCGCCGCCGGTGATCTCGCGGATCGCTTCCGGCGCGTCCTCGGTCGCGGCGTTGACGGTGGCGTCGGCGCCCTGCGCCGCGGCATGGGCGAGTTTCTCCGCGACCACGTCGACCATGATCACCCGCGCGCCGATGGCCTTCGCGAGGAGGAGCGCCGAGAGGCCGATTCCGCCCGAGCCGAAGACCGCGAGCCATTCGCCCGGCTGAAGGGCCGCGCGGCCCGTGAGCCCGTGCCAGGCGGTGGTGACGCGGCAGCCGAGTGCCGCGGCGAGCGCGGGCTCCATCGTCTCGGGAAGCCGCGTGAGGTTGTGGTCTGCGCGCGGCACCGCGATGCGTTCGGCGAAGGCGCCGGGATGGGTGAAGCCGGGGATGACCTGCGTCGGGCAGGTCGTCTGGTTGCCGCTCGCGCAGGCGGGGCACTGGCCGCAGGCGAGGATGAAGGGGGCGATGACGCGGTCGCCGCGCTTCCAGCGGGTGACGCTGGGGCCCGCTTCCTCGACCACGCCGCAGTATTCGTGACCGGGGACGTGCGGAAGGGTGACATCGGGGTCCGCCCCGGTCCAGCTGTGCCAGTCCGAGCGGCAGATGCCACAGGCGAGGACCGAGAGGACCACCCCGTCCGCGGGGCAGTCCGGCTCGGCGATTTCGGCAAGGTCGAGGGGCGCGCGGTACCCGGTCAGGACCGCGGCGCGCATCAGGCGATCTCGACGGTGTATTTCTCGATCACGGTGTTGGCGAGGAGCTTCTCGCACATCCGCGCGACCTCGGCCTCCGCCGCGGCGCGGTCGGTCGCTGCGAGGTCGAGTTCGATCACCTTGCCCTGGCGCACGGCCTCGACGCCGGAAAAGCCGAGCGTGCCGAGCGCATGGCGCACCGCCTCGCCCTGCGGGTCGAGAACGCCATCCTTGAGCATGACATGGACACGGGCTTTCATCGCGGGGCCTTTCAGTTGATCAGCGTCGGTTTGGTGAGATGCGTGGTCTGGGTCGGCAGCACGCCCAGGCGGCGCGCGACCTCGCTGTAGGCGTCCGTCAGGCTGCCGAGGTCGCGGCGGAACACGTCCTTGTCGAGCTTCTGGCCGGTCTTGATGTCCCAGAGCCGGCAGCTGTCAGGCGAGATCTCGTCGGCGACGATGAGGCGCATGAAGTCGCCGTCCCAGATCCGGCCGATCTCGATCTTGAAGTCGATGAGCTTGATGCCGACGCCGTAGAAGACGCCCGAGAGGAAGTCGTTCACCCTAAGCGCGATCGAGACGATGTCGTCGAGATCCTGCTGGTTGGCCCAGTTGAAGGCGAGGATGTATTCCTCGCTCACCATCGGGTCGCCGAGCGCGTCGTTCTTGTAGCTGTACTCGACGATCGGGCGCGGAAGCGCGGTGCCCTCCTCCATGCCGAGGCGCTTGGAGAGCGAGCCGGCGGCGAAGTTGCGCACGATCACTTCGAGCGGGATGATCTCGACCTGGCGGATCAGCTGCTCGCGCATGTTGATGCGGCGGATGAAGTGGTTGGGGATGCCGATATTGGTCAGCCCGCTCATGAAGTACTCGCTGAGGCGGTTGTTCAGGACCCCCTTGCCGTCGATCACGTCCTTCTTCTGCGCATTGAAGGCGGTGGCGTCGTCCTTGAAATACTGAATGAAGGTCCCGGGTTCCGGGCCTTCGTAAAGGATCTTCGCCTTGCCTTCGTAAATCTTCTTGCGACGTGCCATGTAAGCTCCGTTCGACGGGCCGGGCGCCTCCGGCCTTTCCTTGCGCCGCTATAGGCCAGAAGGTCCGGTGCCGCAAGCCAAAGCCGGAAGGTGGGCGGTGCCGGGCCGGCCGCCCATGCCGGTGACGTCGGTGCAGCGGCTCGTTGCGCGGAACAGGCCCGGGAAGAGGCGCCGCGCATTGCGCATGGCCTGTACCTCTTTCCGCAGGCGCACAGGGCCGCCTCGGCAGGCGTTGACGATGCCAGGCGGCGGCAGGTCGAGGCCGGTCGCCGCGGCGGCGTCGAGGTCTGAGTTCGGGTCGTTGGGGGGCCAGGCATCGGTCTGGACGTGCACGCCCGCCCCGGCGGCTGAGGCACAGGGCCGCACCGCCCCCCCCTCATGGGAACCTCTCGGCTGACGACCGAGAATCCCGATTGTGAGTCAGAGACCGCCGCTCAGGACTGCACGGCGATCAGATCGGGGCAAAACGCCGGCCACAGGCGCGATTGCAACGCAAACGGCTTCGGTCATCCGCCGAGCCCCTGTCGTGCGGTCGAATGCTGCAGAAGCCTGATCAAGCCGCCAGCGAAAGATACTGAAACCGGCAGGCTCATTCCTGTCTACGTGACGGCCGGCCAATGCCCCTGCCGCGGTTCTCAGCCGCGCCGCCGGCCGCGCCGCTCGCGCCCCGCGCCCTCGTCCGCGCCGGTGCCGTCCGAGGTCGAGGAGAACCCGCCGAGCTTCGCGGCGATCTCGTCGAGCGTCGGGCGCGCGCCACGCGGCCGCTCCTCGAGCGCCCGGCGCATCGCGGCGAGGTGCTCGGGCATCGTGCCGCAGCAGCCGCCGATGATCGTGGCCCCGGCATCGCGCGCCAGCACCGCGTATTCCGCCATCAGATCCGGCGTGCCGTCGTAATGGATATGGCCATCGTGGTATTTCGGGATGCCGGCATTGCCCTTGGCGATGATCGGCCGCTCTGGCCCGGCGGCGACGAAGCCGAGCAGCGTGCGCATCAGGTCCGCCGCGCCGACGCCGCAATTGGCGCCGAAGGCGAGCGGCGGGTTCGCCAGCTGATCCACCAGCGCCACCATCGCCGCCGAGGTCACGCCCATCATCGTACGCCCCGCCGTGTCGAAGCTCATCGTCCCGCACCAGGGCATGCCCGCCTTCGCGCAGGCTTCGGCCGCGGCCGCGAATTCCTCGGGCGACGAGATCGTCTCGACCCAGAGCACGTCGACGCCGCCCTCCTTCAGCCCCTCGGCCTGTTCGTGGAACATCTCGACCGCGAGCTCGTGCGTGAGCGCCCCCATCGGCACCATGATCTCGCCCGTCGGGCCCATCGACCCCGCTACAACGACCGAACGGCCCGCGGCATCGGCGATCTCGCGGCCGAGGCTCGCGCCAACCCTGTTCAGTTCGCGCACCCGGCCTTGCGCGTCATGCAGCTTCAGCCGGCTCGCATTGCCGCCGAAGGTGTTCGTGAGGAACAGGTCCGACCCCGCATCGACCGCGCCGCGGTAGAGCGTGCGGATATTGTCCGGCCGGTCGGAGTTCCACAGCTCCGGCGCCTCGCCGGCGGTGAGCCCCATGTTGAACAGGTTCGTGCCGGTCGCACCGTCGGCGAGGATCCAGTCGCGGGTTTCCAGCAGACGGGAGAGGGAGGTGCTCATCGCATGACCTTTCAGAAGGGGCCGCATCCGCGCGGCCTTGCGGCAGGATGTGCCATGCCGCGCGCGCCGATGCAAATCGAACCTGATCAACATGATCTTCGATCCGGCGCATTTTCTTCACCTGCCGCGGCATCGGTCGCAGCCGGGGACCGCGTTCAGATCCGACCCCGTGCGGGACACCCGGCGCGACGAATCGTGGCACCCGGGTTTCGCCACGTGCTCGTTTTTGGCAGTCTGACCGGTGCAAGCGCGCCGTAGCCCGGCTGCACGGCGGCGCAATCGGGAATACGCGATGGGAGGATATGCCGATGAGGACGATCAATCGCTCGTGCGCTATAGTGTTTTTCGGTCTTGCCATGACGCTTTCCGCGACGGCTCAGGATACATACACGATCCCGGCTGGTCTGACGCCGCTTGCGACCTGGCGCGACGGCTACTCGGCCGCTGACAGCCTGAAGTTCCGCCAGGCCTACAATGACAATACGCTGACGGCGGGCGAGGACGACGGCGCATATGCGATCAAGCACTTGAGCGAGGTCCTGCCCGCGGCTCTGGTACACCGGCAAGGCCCGGTTGCCATCCTCGAGGAAAACATCATGCCCGAGATCGGCGAGGTGGTGGCCACGACCGACCTCGGCACGATGACGTTGAAAGAGACGATGGCGGACGAGCGGTCGAGGATGGAAGCCATCGTTGTCGTGCACGAGGGTAAGATCGTCTTCTAGGAATACCTGAGCATGCGCGATTGGGACAACCATATCTGGGCGTCCGCCGCCAAGTCGCTGGTCGGAGTTGTTTCATACCTCCTGGAACGCGACGGCCTTCTCGATCTCGACGAGACCGTCGGTCAATACCTGCCGGACTTTCGCGGCACGGCCTGGGAAGGGCTCAAGGTCGCCGATGTGCTTCACCAGAGGTCCGGGCTCGATATCCGGGAAGCGGACCTCGGCGATCCGGATCATCCGACGACGCTTTTCTACGCGACCTTCGCCGGGGCTTCTTTCCTGCCGGAGAACGCCTCGTTTGCGGATGCGATGAAAAAGGCCGGCACATTGCGCGCGCCCGGCGAGCGTTTCGAGTATTCCTCGATGAACACGATGATGATGGTCATGATCGCGGAAGCGATCACCGGGAAGCCGTTCCACGACCTCCTGACCGAGCGGCTGTGGAGCAAGGCGGGCATGGAGGGCGACGCCGTGCTCGGCCTGTCACCCGCGGGCGAACCCTCCGCCTTCGGAATCTTCGCGTCGCGCCTGCGCGATCTGGCCCGCTACGCAACGCTCTACACGCCGAGTTGGAGCGCCGTTGCAGACGAGCGGGTCGTGGGGGAGGAGTATCTGCCCAAGGTCTACGCGGCTGCGAAAGTTGCGGAATTCACCGGCGACATGGGGGACCGGATGGAAGCTCACTTCGGCGAGGGCGGCATGGGCGCGTCCTACCAATGGGATGCCGTGTTTGCCGACGGCGATCTCTACAAATCCGGGCGCGGGGGACAGTGCATCTACATCTCGCCCGAAACCGACACGGCGGTCGTCTATTTCTCCGCGTCCTGGCAAAGCTCGCTTTGGGTCCACGCCTATGCGCGGGCGATCGTGCAGCAGGCGTTCAGATAGACTGAGCTTGCCCCGACGGGGATTGCTGACCCGCGGCCGCCGGATCGCGGATCGGTTGTTGGACGCGATTCCTTGCCGGCCCAACCCCGTCAGGCCGGCAATCCGAACGCCGCACCGGCGCAACGCGTAAGCACGGCGCCGGGCGGGTCTTCGCGCTCACGCCTCGCTGGCGATCTGGCGCTTGGCCTCGGCCATCAGCTCGATCATCTTGGCGCGGATCGTCGGCGCGTCAGACTTGCCCTCGAGATCGGCATAGACCTTTCGGAACACATCGTCATCGCCGGACTCCTCGACATCGGCGACGACGACCTCGCGGGCATAGGCGTCGGCCGCCTCGCCGACCTTGCCAAGCAGCTCCGCCGCCCAGAGCCCGAGCAGCTTGTTGCGCCGCGCCTCGGCCTTGAATCTCATCTCCTCATTATGGACGAACATCGCCTCGAAAGCCTGCTCGCGCTCGTCGAAAGTGGTCATGCGGATCCCCATCTGGAATTTGCGGTGCTTTCTTATTCATATGCCCGCCGCGCCCGCGAGGCGCAAGGGTCTGGTACGCCCGCGGTCGCGCCGGAAACGAGACCAGAGCGCCCGATCTGTGCGGTCCGGGGTCCGGAACGGCGATGAGAAAACACCACTGCGGCCAACGCCTGAAGGACTTCTCGGTCCGCCTTCCCTTCAATGACACGCTTCCGTTTTCGCTTGAGAAGGCATCGCGGCCTGCCGAGACGCCGATCCGGCGCGCGGTCGGCCCGCTCCGGACCTGGGGGACATGCACCGCGACACGGCCGGACTCATCGCGATCCCCGACTGTTCGGGAGGGGCGTCGACGGGCATTCCACCAGCATCATCGACGGCGACAGCCGCATGATCCATGCCGGCCTGACCCGCCCGAAGAACAAGAACCGCCACTTCGGCGCTATCGGCTCGGCGCAGGAGCGGGAGGCCGCGTCAGAAGAGCGAGAGCTGGTCGTCGGGCCTCGGCGGCGGCGCGAAGGCCCCGCAGTCGAGCGGCGGAAGGCCCTCGGCAAGGCCGAGCCGCTTCGTCGCGACCGCGAAGCGGCGTGCGATCAGATCGGCGTGGATCCCCTCGCCTCGCATCCTTCGGTCCCAATCCGGATCGTAGTCCCTCCCGCCCCGCATCTCGCGCAGCTTGTTCATCACATGCGCCGCGCGGCCCGGCTCGGCCCGGGCGAGCCAGTCGCGGAACAGTTCCGCCACCTCGTTCGGCAGGCGCAGGAGGATCCAGCTTGCCGCCCGCGCACCGGCCTCGGCCGCTGCGGCGAGGATGCGCTCCATCTCTGGCTCGGTCAGGACCGGGATCACCGGCGCGACCATGACGCGGACCGGAACCCCGGCCGCGGCAAGAGCCCGGATCATCGCGAGGCGGCGCGCCGGAGCGGGCGCGCGCGGCTCCATGCGACGGGCGAGGCCGGGATCGAGCGTGGTGACGGAGATGCCGACCTGGACCAGACCGCGCCGCGCCATGCCGGCGAGCAGGTCGAGATCACGCTCGACCAGCGCCCCGCGGGTGACGAGGGTGACCGGATGGTTCCAGTCTGACATCACCTGCAGAATCGCGCGCATGATCCGGTAGCGCGCCTCGATCGGCTGGTAGGGGTCGGTGTTGGTGCCGAAGGCGATCGGGCGGGCGCGATAGGAGGGCCGCGCGATCTCACGCGCGAGAACGGCTGGCGCGGTCGGGCGCGCGACGAGCCGCGTCTCGAAGTCGAGCCCCGCCGACAGTCCGAGATAGCCATGGCTCGGCCGAGCGTAGCAGTAGATGCAGCCATGCTCGCAGCCCCGATAGGGATTGACCGAACGGTCGAAACCCAGATCGGGCGAGGTCACCGGGTTGATCACCGACCGGGGGCGCTCCTCGCTGACCTCGGTCTGTGCGAGGCGCTCTTCCTCGGGCAGGTCCCAGCCGTCGGAATCGCGAATCCGCGCATAGGGTTCGAACCGCCCGGCCGCGTTGGCGGCAGCACCGCGCGCCTTCAGGCGCAGGAACGGGTCGGGAGGCGGAAGACTCATGTCTCAGATTAGAACATTTAGCGAACATAAATCAAGCAGAGCGAGCATTGTTACCGCCCCCTTGTCGCACACTGTCGCGCAATGCGCGGCCGATGTCGCAAATCGCCAAGTGATCTGGCATCATTGGTCGCATTACGGGCGCAAGAACCGCCAGGAGAGATCAGCATGGCCGACGAAGAAGACATCATCCTTTCCGAGCTCGACGACGAAGAGCTTGTGCTTCAGATGCACGACGACCTCTATGACGGTCTCAAGGACGAGATCGAAGAGGGCGTGCGCATCCTCCTGGACCGCGGCTGGACGCCGTATGACGTGCTGACCAAGGCTCTGGTCGCCGGCATGACCATCGTCGGCGCCGACTTCCGCGACGGCATCCTCTTCGTTCCGGAAGTGCTTCTCGCCGCCAACGCGATGAAGGCCGGCATGGCGATCCTGAAGCCGCTCCTGGCCGAGACCGGCGCGCCGAAGGTCGGCAAGATGGTGATCGGCACCGTCAAGGGCGACATCCACGACATCGGCAAGAACCTCGTCGGCATGATGATGGAAGGCGCGGGCTTCGAGGTCGTCGACATCGGCATCAACAACCCGGTCGAGAACTACATCGCGGCTCTCGAGCGCGAAGATGCCGACATCCTCGGCATGTCGGCGCTGCTGACGACGACGATGCCCTACATGAAGGTCGTGATCGACACGCTGAAGGAAAAGGGCATGCGCGAGGACTACATCGTCCTCGTGGGCGGTGCGCCGCTGAACGAAGAGTTCGGCAAGGCCATCGGTGCCGACGCCTACTGCCGCGACGCGGCCGTCGCGGTGCAGACCGCGAAGGACTACATGTCGCGCAAGCACAACAAGCTTGCCGCTGGCTGAGCCACGCCGGAATTGTGACGCTCCCTGTCAGCCCCGCGGCTCTGCCCGCGGGGCACTTTTTTTTCGCCGCCGGGTTCACAAGACCCTCCAGTGGACACAGGTTGGGATAATGGAGTCGCCGATGCCGAAAAGCCGTCTTGTTCTGATCATCGCTCTGGTACTCGCCGCGGGCGCGGCGACGGTTGCGATGGCCCTTGCCTTTGCCGGAACCGGCGCGCCGTTCTGGCTGGCGGCGATGGGGCCGGTCCTGCTTCTTGCGGCGCTGATCGCGCGTCTGCGGCGCAGGCGGCCATGATCCCGAGCGACGAGACCCTCACCGAAACCGGCATCGACCCGGCGCGCAGGGGCCGGATCCTGCTGATCGCCTGTGGTGCGCTGGCGCGCGAGATCCTCGACCTGAAGGCGGCGAACGGCTGGAACCATCTCGACCTCACCTGTCTGCCAGCGAAATACCATCTCTGGCCCGAGAAGATCACCGAGGCGGTGACCGAGGCGGTGGCGAAGCATCGCGACACCTATGACGGCATATTCGTCGTTTATGCCGATTGCGGCACCGGCGGCGGGCTTCAGGCGCGATGCGATGAGCTTGGTGTCGAGATGATCCAAGGGCCGCACTGCTATTCCTTCTTCGAGGGCAACGATACCTTCGCCGCGCGCGAGGAATTCACCGCCTTCTATCTGACCGACTTCCTCGTCCGGCAGTTCGATGCATTCGTCTGGAAGCCGATGGGACTCGACCGCCATCCCGAGTTGCGCGACATGTATTTCGGAAATTACGAGAAGCTCGTCTATCAGGCGCAGACCGAGGATTCGACGCTCGACGCCAAGGCACGGGAGTGCGCGTCGCGGCTCGGACTCGCGTACGAACGGCGCTTCACCGGCTACGGAGATCTGGAGCCCGCGCTATCGAGGCTCTGACCTGGGTCGAATTCTCGGCGAGAATTCGCAGCAATCTTTCGCCGAAAAATTGTTACCCTGCAGCCTCGGCAGCGAGTTTGCGGATGCGGCCAACCATGGCTCGAACCCCGTTCGAACGCTGCGAGGAAAGGTGCTCGTCGAGTCCGAGCCGCGCCAGTTCGGCGGCGGCATCGACTTTCAGCACCGAGCTGACATCGAGGCCGGAATAGAGCGCATGCAGGATCGCGATCAGGCCGCGCACGATCATCGCGTCGCTGTCGCCCTGAAAATCGAACCGCGCGGCGGCACCCTGCCCCTCGATCAGCGGTCGGAACCAGACCTGGCTGGCGCAGCCCTCGACCTTGGTCGCCGGCACCTGGAAGGCGGGGTCAAGCGGCTCCATCGCCTTGCCAAGCTCGATCACATGGCGATAGCGGTCCTCCCAGTCGTCGAGGAACTCGAAGGTCTCGGCAATGTCTTCGAAGGCGGCGCTGGCCATGTGCACACTCTCATTGGTCCCCATGAGGTAGTCACAATCGGCGCCGAGGTCCAGCCGTCCGCACCTCTTTTCACGGAGCCGCGGATGGGATACCCACATGCCGAGATCTAGGGGAGCCCTGAAGATGCGCGTACCTGTCGCCGGAATGTTGATTGCCGCCCTGACGCTCGGCGGTTGCGAAGCCGCCAGCGAGAGCCGGCTCAACCCCGTCAACTGGTTCGGCGGCTCCACCGCGGGTACCGGGGTCGAGACCCGGATCGCGACGGCGCCCCAGGATCCGCGCCCGCTTGTCGACGAGGTGACCGCACTAGAGATCGCGCGCCGGCCCGGCGGGGCGATCGTGCAGGCCACCGGCCTGCCGCCGACCCAGGGGTACTGGAACAGCGATCTCGTGGCCGAGAACAGAGGCGAGCCCGTCGACGGCGTTCTTACGTACCGCTTCGTCGTCTCGCCGCCCACCTCGGCGCAACCGGTCGGAACGCCACAATCGCGCGAGGTCACGGCCGCGGTGCATCTTTCGGATATCCGGCTCGCGGGTGTGCGCGAGATCGTCGTGCTCGGCAGCCGCTCCAGCCGGACGAGCCGGCGCTGAGCCGGTTCAGACCGGCACGACCCTGACCGCGCCGCCGCGCGCCGAAAGCGCGATCTCGCCCTTGCAGAGCCGGAGCGCGTCGGAGCCGAAGACCTCACCGCGCCAGCCCTTTAGCGCCGGCACCGACCGGTCGCCGGCCGCAAGAAGGTCAAGGTCGCCGGTCGAGGCGATCAGCTTCTGGGCCACGCCGGTATATTCCGACTTGGCCTTAAGCAGCACGCGCAGAAGATCGGCAAGCGCCGAATCGACCTGAAGCTGCTCGCGCGAGGTGTCGGGTTTCGGACAGTCCTCGGGCTTTGCCGCAAGCCCGGCCTGCACCGCGGCGAGGATGCCCTCGGCAATGTCAGGGCGGCGCCCCTCGCGCAGCAGGAGCCGGGAGCGGCCGAGTTCTTCCTGGCTTGCGGGCTTGGTCGAGGCAAGCTCGAGCAGCGCGTCGTCCTTGAAGACCCGGCTGCGCGGCACGTTGCGGGTCTGGGCGTAGTCCTCGCGGAACCGCGCAAGCTCGCGCACGATGGCGAGGAAGCGGCCCGAGGTGGTGCGGGTCTTGACCCGCTGCCAGGCCTCCTCGGGCCGGGTGATGTAGGTCTCGGGATCGAGAAGCACCGCTTCCTCCTCCACGACCCAGCTCTCGCGGCCGGTGCGCTTGAGTTCGCGGGCGAGGAATTCGTAGATCACCCGCAGGTGGGTGACATCTGCCAGCGCGTAGGTCTTCTGAGCGTCCGAGAGCGGACGGCGCGACCAGTCGGTGAAGCGCGAGGTCTTGTCGAGGTTCTGCTTGGCGATCTTGCGGACCAGCGTCTCGTAGCCGACCTGGTCGCCGAATCCGCAGACCATCGCCGCGATCTGGGTGTCGAAGAGCGGCACCGGAAAGACCTTGGCGTCGACAAAGAAGATCTCGAGATCCTGCCGCGCGGCGTGGAACACCTTGACCGTACCCTCGTGGCGGAAGAGGTCGTAGAGCGGTTCGAGCGAGAGCCCGTTTGAAAGCGGGTCCACTAGCACCGCCTCGCCCTTTTCGCCCGGCAGCGCGAGCTGGATCAGGCAGAGCTTGGAGTAGTAGGTGCGTTCGCGGAGGAACTCGGTATCGACGGTGACGTAGGGCTGGGCCTTGGCGACGTCGCAGAAGCGGGCGAGGTCTTCGGTCGTGGTGATCGTATGCATCAAAAATCCGTTGTCGCGCGGGGTCATCCCGCCGGTCCGTCCGTCTTAGGCGAGCCCTCCGGGCTTGGAAAGGGCACACGGTGACGGCCGCGCGCAATGTCGCGCACCGTTGCCGGTCTGCGTCGCTCGCAGTCCCGTCGGTGTCGGGCAATCGTCAGGAGAGGACGGGGGTCCGGTCGCCGCAAGCGAAGCGGCGCAGCACCGCAGGATAGAGCCTGTGCTCCTCGACAAGCACACGCGCGGCCAGCGCCTCGGGCGTGTCGCCGGCCAGGATCGGCACCCGCGCCTGGCCGAGAATCGGCCCGTCATCAAGGACGGGCGTAACCTCGTGCACCGTGCAGCCCGCTTCTGCATCTCCTGCAGCGAGCGCGCGGGCGTGGGTGTCGAGACCGGGGTATTTGGGCAATAGAGAAGGATGGATGTTAAGCATCCGCCCCTTGAACCGTTCGACGAAACCCGGTGTCAGGACGCGCATGAAGCCCGCGAGGCAGAGGATGTCGGGCTCGGCCGCGATGATCGGCTTGAGAAGCTCGGCCTCGAATGCGGCGCGGTCTCCTGCGAACCGGCGGTGATCGACGGCAGCGGTCGGAATGCCCATATCGGCGGCCTTCGCGAGCCCTGCCGCCTCGGGGTCGTTCGATGCGACGAGCACGGGCCGCGCCGGGTGGTCGCCGGTCATGCTCCGGCAAAGGGCGACCATGTTCGAGCCGCCCCCCGAAATCAGGATCGCGACTCGCTTCAAAGAAGCCGGCCCCGGTAGCGGACCCCCTGCCCCGGCACGACGTGGCCGAGCGCGTGCACGGTCTCGCCCTCGGATTCGAGCAGGAGCCGCAGGTCGGCGGCGCGTTCGGGGCCGACGACGACGATCATGCCGATGCCCGAGTTGAAGGTCTTGAGGAGTTCGGGCTCCGCCATCCCGGCGGTCTCGGCGAGCCAGCGGAAAACCGGCGGCAGATCCCAGGACGAGAGGTCGATCTCGGCGCCGAGGCCTTCGGGCAGGACCCGCGGCAGGTTCTCGGTCAGGCCGCCGCCGGTGATATGGGCAAGCGCGTGGACGCCGCCCGAGCGCACCGCGGCCAGCGCCTGGGTGACGTAGAGCCGGGTCGGCGCGAGCAGCTCGTCGCCGAGCGTGCCGGCGCCGAACGGCGCCTTGGCATCCCAGCCGAGGCCCGAGATCTCGACGACCTTGCGGACGAAGGAATAGCCGTTGGAATGGACCCCGTTCGAGGCGAGGCCGAGAAGCACGTCGCCCTCCTCGACCCCCGACGGCAGGTCGCGGCCGCGCTCCATCGCGCCGACGGCAAAGCCCGCGAGGTCGAAATCGCCGGAATGGTACATGCCCGGCATCTCGGCGGTCTCACCGCCGATGAGCGCGCAGCCGGACTGCGCGCAGCCCTCGGCGATGCCCTCGATGATCCGGGCGGCCTGGTCGACGTCGAGCTTGCCGGTCGCGAAGTAGTCGAGGAAGAACAGCGGCTCGGCGCCCTGGCAGACGAGGTCGTTGACGCACATCGCCACGAGGTCGATGCCGATCGTGTCGACATTGCCGGTGTCGATGGCGATGCGGAGCTTCGTGCCGACGCCGTCGGTCGCGGCCACAAGGACCGGATCGCTGTAGCCCGCGGCCTTGAGGTCGAAGAGCGCGCCGAAGCCGCCGAGCCCCGACATCGTGCCGGGGCGCTGGGTGCGCTTGGCCGCCGGCTTGATCCGCTCGACGAGTTCATTGCCCGCGTCGATATCGACGCCGGCATCGGCATAGGTAAGACCGTTCTTCCCGGCTGTCATGGCATCCCCCGGCTTCTGTCGCCGCTGCGATAGCCGAAACCGCTCGCGGGGGCAACGCGCGATCGGCCCACGCGCCGAAGCGTAAAGCCGATTGACCTGCCCAAGATCGCGCCTTAGTGAATGCGCAGGTCGGGCCTGTAGCTCAACTGGTTAGAGCAGGGCGCTCATAACGCCTTGGTTGGGGGTTCGAGTCCCTCCGGGCCTACCACCCAAGCTAAGACAAGCCTTATCTTAAAGGGCATTTCGAACCAGGTATTCGGCATTGGCGACAACGTTTACGGACGGCTGGCCCCTTACCGCCCGATGACGGTCGACGGCAGCGGCGCAGTGAGCGATCTCGAACAGCTTTCGGTGACTAGTCGAGGCCGTTGCCTTGCACGCCGTCCAGCCCCTCTCGGCCAAGTCGATCAACCGGACGAGTTTGGCGGTTTCCGAACACTGCAACTGCCATATCTTATGTTTAGAGGCTGAAGGCAGTCAGGAGCCGAATGGTGTGCTCGAAGAGCTAGCGAGCATTCCGGTGATGATCCCGGCCATCAACGCCTCAAGTCCGGAAGACAAGGACTACTTCCTGATGAAGGGCCTCGAACTCGCCAAGAGCTTTGGATACACGACCGTCAATGAGGGACGGTTGATGGCGTTCCAGCAGGCCGACGCGGTCAGTGCGGTAGAGCGCGGCCTTCTCGACATCGACGTAATGTCCTATGCCGACTACACGGCGAAGAATGTTCTTCCCCTCATAGGCCGGGCCTATCAAGACCGCTACAGGGTGGCCGGGATGAAGATCACGTTCGACGGATCGCCGCAGGGGCGGACCGCATGGCGGACGACCCCGTACCTTCTGCCGCCGGACGGCCAAGAGGAGGGATACAAGGGCTACCCGGCTATTCCCGACAAGCAAGTCATCGCGGACCTGATTGACGAGGCATATCAAAAGGATTGGCCGGTGCATGTGCACGCGAACGGCGATGCCGCAATCGATCAGATGATCGAGGCGATCCGCCGGTCGCAAGAAAAGTATGGCCTGGGCGACCGGCGCATATCGCTGATCCACGGCCAGTTCCTGCGCAAGGATCAGATCCCCGACCTTAAGGAGCTACAGATCTTTCCGTCGCTCTTTCCGATGCATACGTTCTACTGGGGAGACTGGTACGATCAGATCATCGGACCCGACTTGGCGCAACAAATCTCGCCCATGCGCTCGGTGCTGGATGCCGGTTTGATCGCCTCGAGCCACACCGACGCGCCGGTTGCGCTTCCCAACCTCATGCAGGTGATGTGGGCGACGGTCAATCGCACGTCACGCAGTGGCAAGGTGATGGGGCCCGACGAGCGAGTCACGCCGGTCGAAGGTCTGAAAGCGATAACCATCTGGGGTGCCTACCAGCACTTCGAAGACGGTACAAAGGGATCGCTCGAGATTGGCAAGCTTGCGGACATGGTGATCCTCTCCGACAACCCTCTCACCATCGACCCGGCAAAGATCAACACGATCCAGGTGATGGAAACGATCAAGGAAGGCGTGACTGTTTTCACGCGGCCCTAGCGCAAAGCCCTGGGATCAAATCTGTCGCTTGCGCGAGGCTGCAGCGCCTTCAATCATGTTCGTTGCCGGCCACCTGTGCTGTTGGAGCAGCGAGACTCCTTGAACCTTTGCGCGTCAGGAAGTGCCTTCGGGCCCACCGAACCCTTAAATCGAATCCGCTGTCACCGAGGGGCGAGAGATGGCCGCCGTATCCTGCAAAAGATGCCGCCACCGGTCGGTTCGTGTATCCGGATTCAGGCGTTGCGCATCCGAACGCGAGTGCTTCCGGCGTGGTCTGTCGTGGCAACGAAATGGCGGGCCGCCCACCGGAGCGGCCCGCCTTCGCGATTCCCGTCAGGTCAATCGCCGACCGGAGCGGTCATCTTGTCCATCACCTGTTCCAGCGAGAAACTCGCCGCCTTCTGGCGCGGCGGGAATTCCTGGAAGGTCGCGAGGAAGTTCCCGACATAGGCCTGTGCCGGCACCAGGAAATAGGCGCGGTCCAGGAGCCAATCGTAGTAGGTGTTTGAGGTGCGGTAGCTGCGCTCGTAAGGATCGCGGCGCAGGTTGAACATCAGCGGCACGCGGAGCGGCGTGAAGGGTTCCATCCAGGCGCGGAAGGTGGCGTATTCCTTCTGCTCCATGAAGATCAGCTTCCAGTCCTCGTAGCGCAGTGCGGTCAGGTCGCCGTCGTCGGAGAAGTAGAAGATCTCCTTGCGCGGGCTCTTGTCCGTCTCGCCGGTCAGCAGCGGCAGGATGTTGTAGCCGTCGAGATGGACCTTGTAGGTCCGGCCAATGGCCTCGACGCCGCCCTGCATCAGCTCGTCCTTGATGCTGTCGCGGCCAGCGGCGGCCAGGTAGGTCGGCAGCCAGTCCATATGATGCACGATCTCGTTCGTGACCGAGCCGGCCTCGATCTTGCCGGGCCAGCGGACCATCGACGGCACGCGCCATCCGCCTTCCCAGTTGGTGTTCTTTTCGCCGAAGAACGGAGTCGCGGCGGCATCCGGCCAGGTGTTGTAATGCGGACCGTTGTCGGTCGAGTAGTGCACGATGGTGTTGTCGGCGATGCCGAGCTCGTCGATCAAGCCGAGCAACTGCCCGACATGGAGGTCGTGCTCGATCATGCCGGCCGTGTACTCGTCCACCACGCCGCCGGCGATCTCGTTCGCCTGGGCGCGCATCTCGTCCTTGACGTGGGTACGGAAGTGCATGCGGGTGCCGTTCCACCAGACGTAGAAGGGCTGGCCCTGCTCATGCGCCCGCTTGATGAAGTCGATCGCGGCCGCAACGGATTCCTCGTCGATCGTCTCCATGCGCTTCTTGGTCAGCGGTCCGGTATCCTCGATCGACCCGTCCGCGGTGGACTTGATCACGCCACGCGGCCCGAACTTCTCGCGGAAGGTCGAGCCATCAGCCGTTGCCATGTCGCCCGGGTAGTCCTCGTTCTCAGGCTCCTCCTCAGCGTTGAGGTGGTAGAGGTTGCCGAAAAACTCGTCGAATCCGTGGTTTGTGGGCAGATGCTCATCACGGTCACCGAGGTGGTTCTTGCCGAATTGCCCGGTCATGTACCCCTGGGCCTTGAGAAGGCCGGCAATGGTTGGATCTTCCTCCCGCAATCCGAGTTCGGCACCCGGCAAGCCAACCTTGGAAAGTCCCGTCCGGAACACCGACTGCCCCGTAATGTAGGAGGACCGGCCCGCGGTGCAGGATTGTTCGCCGTAATAGTCGGTGAAGATCATTCCCTCTTCGGCGATCCGGTCGATATTCGGGGTGCGGTACCCCATCAAGCCCATCGTGTAGGCCGAGATGTTGGACTGCCCGACATCGTCGCCCCAGATGACCAGAATGTTGGGCTTTTCGGTGTCAGAGCTTTCCTGCGCCATCACGCCGCCAGACACGAAAAGCGAAGTGCATATCGCAATAGAAATCAGTATGCGTGTCCTCATCATCATACTCCCTGCTGATAAATTTGGGGTTGCCGGTCGCACGTCGCAGCGAACCCGCTGTTCAGTCTGGCAGCACAATTTTGTATTTCAAGTGAGTATTGCCGCTAAAAAGCACTACAAAGGACTACAAGGACCTGTTGATTACGGGTCGCCGGCGGCCCGGCACGACGCTGGTCGCTGACGGTCGGGAGACCCGCGATCAATGCGAACGCATCGTGAGCAGCGCCGATGCGGGCTTCGATGATAGCACGCGCTTCAACGCGGCATTGGAGGATCCAACCGCCGAGCGGTCCATCCCCGAACCCTGCCAGCCAGCCCGCTGCTCAGCGAGCGAGGACCAGTTCCGCCTTGAGCCCGCCGAGCCGCTCGCTTTCGCCGAGCCGGAGCGTGCCGCCATGGCCGCGCGCGATGTCTGCGGTGATCGCCAGCCCCAGTCCGACTCCGGTTCCGCGGTCCTGATTGCGCGCGGTGTCGAGCCGCGTGAAGGGGCGCAGCGCCTCCTCGCGCCGCTCGCGCGCGATGCCGGGACCGTCATCCTCCACCGTGATCCGGATCGCGCGGTCGAGAATCGACAGCGACACCTCGGCGCGGCTGCCGTAGCGCACCGCGTTGCCGATCAGGTTCTCTAGCGCCCTTCGAACCGATCCCGCCCGAAGAGGCGCCACCCCGGCTCCGGTGACAGAGCACAGGACCACGTCCTGCCCCGCCCGCCGTCCATCCTCGATCACCGCCGTCACGAGCGGCAACGGATCCATGACCTGCGCCTCCTCCTCGACAGCGTCACCCCTGACGAAGGCCAGAAACGCGTCAAGCAACCGCTGCATGTCATCGACATCGCGGCTCATCGCCGCGACCTCGGGATCGTCGCCGAGCATCGACAGGCCCAGCTTCAGCCGCGTCAGCGGTGTGCGAAGGTCATGGCTGACGCCCGACAGAAGCAGCGTACGCTGCTCGATCTGGCGCTCGATCCGGGCGCGCATGTCGAGAAAGGCGTTGCCTGCCGAACGGACCTCGATCGCGCCGGAGGGGCGATAGGGTACCGTCCGGCCCTTGCCGAAGGCCTCGGCGGCGCGGGCCAGCCTGCGGATCGGCCTGAGCTGGTTGCGCAGGAAGATGAAAGCGATCAGCGTCATCAGAAGGCCCGTTGCCAGCAACAGGACGAGGAGCTGGTGCGGGTTGGTCGCCGCGACCCGACTGCGTTCGAAGCGGATCGCCATTGGACCGTGCCGGGTCACCATCACGATCCCTACCGTGCGCAGGTCCGAGACGTTGACCGCAACGACACGCGAGACCATGGTGCGCAACGTCCTGATGACGACTCGACCCGAGAGATCATAGAAGACCCTCGCATCCTCCGCCGGCGCATCTGCGCTCGCCGGAAGGTCGACGGTCATGGCCAGCGCCTCTGCCAGCCGCCCAAGCTCGGACCGGGCGGCCTCGACATCCCCCGCGGCGTCGGCGCGTTCAGCGAGAAAGGAGATCTCCAGCACGACATTCCGGGTCATCTGCGCCGTAACGCGTTCGAAATGGCGCTGGATGAAGGCTATGGACACGACGATCTGGATCATCACGATGGGCAGGACAAGTATGAGCGCGGCGCGGCCGTAAAGGCCACGGGGCATGATGCTCTTGAACCAGTTGAAACTCATGGCCGGAGCCTAGCCGCGGCCGTCAGGGAGAGAAAGCGCAAGATGACGGAGAAACCGCGAATCCCTCCCCGCCCCGGCAAGGCGGTGCTTCTGGAGCCGGGGCTCAGGACGGTGCTCGCGCCCAATCCCTCTCCGATGACGCTCCACGGTACAAACAGCTATATCCTTGGGGAGGGCGAGGTCGCGGTGATCGATCCGGGGCCGGCCGATCCGGCCCATCTCGCGGCGCTGCTTGCCGCGCTCTCTCCCGGGGAACGCGTGAGCCACATATTCGTCACCCATGCCCATCTCGACCATTCGCCGCTGGCGCGGCCGCTGGCCGAGGCCACCGGCGCCCCGGTCCTCGCCTACGGCGACGCGCGCTCCGGGCGCTCGGCGCTGATGGAGCGGCTGGCGGCGTCTGGCGGGCTCGCCGGTGGCGAGGGCGTCGATACCGGGTTCGCCCCCGATATCCGTCTTGGTGACGGCGAGATGGTCGCGGGCGCCGAATGGACGCTGCAGGCGCTTCACACGCCGGGTCACATGGGCAACCACCTTTGCTTCGCCTGGCAGGACGCGGTCTTTTGCGGCGATCACGTCATGGGCTGGGCGTCGTCGCTTGTGTCCCCGCCCGACGGAGACATGGGAGCCTACATGACCTCCCTCGCCCGGCTCGGGGCGGCCGGTGCGCAACGATTCTATTCCGGCCACGGCGACCCGATTCCGGACGCGCCGACGCGCATCGCCGAGCTGGCGGCCCACCGCCGAGAGCGCGAAACGGCGATCCGGGAGGCGCTGTCCCAGGGGGCTGCGGACGCAGCTATCCTCGCCGCCATGATTTACACTGAAACCCCGGCGCCGCTCATGCCTGCGGCCATGCGAAACGTCTTCGCTCATCTCATTGATCTCATGGAGAGAAACATCGCGGCGCCAGAAGTGGATCCCGGCATCGACGTCAGATTCCGGCTTCTGTGAATATCCTCGAAATTTATCTCAAGACCCTCTGGACGCCCCACTTCGCGCTTGCTATATCGCCCCCCGTGTTCCGGCGTAGCTCAGCGGTAGAGCAGTTGACTGTTAATCAATTGGTCGTAGGTTCGATCCCTACCGCCGGAGCCAAAATTCCCAAGTCCTTGTGATCGTTTGGCAATCGCCCGTTTTCGGGTGAACCGCACGTTCCTGTCATACATGTGACGGGAAATGCCGCCTCGGCCCCATGAGCGCCTTCAGACGGAGGCCCCGATGGGACTGAAATCGAACACCTTCCAGCGCGGCCCGACCTATGCATCGCGCCGCCGCATGCCTGCGGCTCTTGGCGGTCGGATTATCCAGATCAGCCTGCGGACGAATGCCCCCTTGATCGCGCGGCGTATGGGCCGATTGTCACCGCCGAGAGCAATCCCCTTTTCGATGCTATGATGACCCAAGGCCTTTCCCGCGACGATGCCCGCCAATTTCTGACCCATGTCATCGAACGCGAACTGGCCCGCATCAGTCGCGACGAGCCCGTCACCGCGGCGCTAACGGCGGGGCCGTCCAGCGTTGGGGGCAAGTCCAGCCGATGATGCGCTAACAATCAAACCGAACCACTCGATGGGGACAGTCCACCATTCCTCCTCCGACATCAGATCTCGCGCCAAGCTGACCTCGATCGCAGATACCAGCTTGAATCATGATCAGCGCGTCCCGTGGCCCCTTTTGTCAAAACGACCTAGCATCTTGTGGGGTGGAGGAGCCAAATCTTGCGGGATGCCGGCAAGGAGATCAGCGCCCGCGAAAGCCAGGCAAGCGCGCCTCCTGCCAGCATGCCCAGGCCGATTCCGGCCAGGATTGCCAAGCCGTCGAATGCGGCTGGAGACAGGTATGGCTCCATGAAGGGCATCAGCAACTCGGGCGCGAGGCGATGCAGCAAGTAGATCGGGAAAGCCGCGTGCGCCAATCGCATGACCGCGCGCACAGCCACTCGCGGCATCGGCACCGACTCGACGAAAAGCAGCAGGCAGGTTAGCCCGAGCAGGCTCAGGTATTTGGACCAGGACCCGTACCAGTTGCCACCAAGCCAGGCGGCGAGCGACAGGATCATCGCCGCCGCTGCGAGGATCATGACCCGTTGTGAGACGTTCTTCGCCGCAGCGATGCACCAGCCCAGCGCGAAGAGGTAGAAGACCCAAGGCACGGAAAACTGCGAGCGTCCGGCTGGGAGCGGCCAGAGTTCGGGCAGGGTCACCCGCAGGAGCACGCCAAGGGCCAGAAGGAAGAGGCCCGTGCCGAACAGCGAGCGCGCCAGCAAGCGACGCATCCCCGGCAGGCGGAAGACCACCACGAGAAGCAGACACATTTGAACGTAGGCTTCGACGAACCAGTAGAGATAGGGGAGCATGAGGTGCGTTTCTGGCTTCGTCACGGCGAAATTGCCGACCAGCGCGACGGACGCCCAGGGTATCTGCTGCCAGGCCACGGCGTATCCCAAGAGGACGACGGCATAGGGGATCAGGACGCGCCCAACCGGAGAGAGAAAGCCCGACACCTCCCCCATGGCCAGAAACCGCGACCGGTGCTCCGCGACGCTCATGCCCAGCAGGATGACCATGGCGGCCGCACCGCCGTAGACGGGCCACAGCGTCTGGTGCGCGACGACCACCGCCAGAATGGCCAGGGCGCGCGCGAGAAGCGGCATCGGAACCAGGCTCGACCTTTCCGTGGCGGCGCCTTCGAGCTCAGCGATCGGACGCCGCTCCCAACCGTCCGGCAATCCCCCGAAATGACGGTCGAGCGCGAGCGAGAGCTCCACATGCTGAAGAGAGTCGCCGCCGAGGCTCTGGAAACTGTCGCTCCGCCGAACGGCCTGCGGCGCGAAGGTCCGCGCGAACAGGGGCAACAGGCTCTTGTCAGGGGGCGGCGGCGACGCAATCGCCTTGAGCGCCGGATAGTCGATCTTACCGTTCGGGCGCCGAGGCAAAGGATCGCACGGAACCAGGATCACATGCCGGGCGCCGACGCCAGCGAGCCGGGCCACGCGCGTCTGGAGTGCCTCGGCGGGGCGCGCCGTCGCCACCCAAATGTGCTCGTCATCGCCCCAGACGGCCGCGTCTTCTCCCGATGCGGCAAGCGCCTGTTCCAGCGCATCGTGACCCACGCGCAGGCCCGCGATCTTCGACATGCGAGAGCGCCGCCCGGTGATGCGGTAGAGACCGTCAGCCCCGCGCACTGCGAGATCCCCCGTGGCGAGCTCGTCCGTTTCGGCGCCAAGGCCAAGATCCGCGGCACCGGCCGCGTAGCCCATCATCACGTTGGGTCCGCGAAAGATCAGTTCGCCTTCCCGCCCGTGCCCGACGATGGTGTCGCCGGCATCGTCCCGCAAGTACAGGCATCCGCCCGGGATGGCCCGGCCGATCGCCTCCGGCGCGCGCGCAACCAGTTCGGGCGGCAGGTAGGCGATCCGGGCAGTCGCTTCGGTCTGACCGTACATCACCACGAAGCGGCCGCGCCGCTCCGACATCCTTTGCGTCCAGCGCATCACATCGGCAGGCGGCATCGCGCCTCCGGCCACCGTCAGGCAGGTCAGCCCGGCCGGCAGCTCGTTTTCTGCGATCGCGGACTCAAGCAGGCGGAAGAGATGGGGAACGCCGGCCAGGCTTGTCGCCCCAGACGCCGCGAGGCGCGGCAGGAAGGTCTCATCGAGGATCGTTCCCTCGTTCAGCCAAAGGCTTGCCCCGCAGGCGAGGTGCGAGTGAAGAACCGACAGGCCGTAGGAATAGTGCAGCGGCAGCACCAGCGCGGCGCGGTCTTCCGCGCCGATCGCCAGGTACTCGGCAATGGACAAGGCGTTTGCCGACACGGCGTCCCGGGAGAGGCGGACGCCGCGGCCTTGTCCCGTACTGCCGGAGGTCATCATCACAAGCGCAAGAGCGGGATCAAGGCCGGCCGGCTTATCATGATAGAGCATGCGGTAGCGATCCCCGACCCGCCTCCAGCTCGCGGCGGGACGAAACCGTGCTTCGAGGTTCAGCGCGAGATCCGTCTGCCCTGCCGGAAGCGGCATCACGGCATGGCCTGCCTGCAATGCGCCGAGATAGGCGGCAATCGTAATCGGTGTCGGCGCCATCTCGATCGCGATAAGGCCACGCCGCCGGGGAAATCTGCAGGCGAAGCGGGCCGAGACCGCGGCAAGTTCCGAATAGCTCATACTGCTATCGCCCGCGAGCAGCGCCGGCCTGTCCCCGTACGACTGCAGGGCATCAAAGCTATGGAACAAGGTGCCCTCGGTCTATCAGGGGTCGCGATGTCCAAATCCGATACAATAGCATAGTATTTCAGTCAAGTATTGACCGCTCATCAGATGGGCGTTGTTGCACTTATCGGTGAGCAGGATTCACTTCGCGAATCCGGAGTGCTAGCTGTTCAGTCCCGAAATCCCGGCTCCATAGCCACGATTGTAGGAATCCATGGCAAGGATCGCGAGAAAGAGCTCTTTCGAAATCGTCACTATCCACCTATCTGAAGATCTGAACGCGACAGCTGACCGAGCAGGCTTGAGAAGTATGGATCGCGGATGCCTTGGGCGAGGGCGCCCCTGTGAACTGCCCCCCAGGCGTCGAAGAAGGCTTTTGGCAGGACTTCCGCGACCTGCCCATCCTGCCATGGAGCAACTGGCTCGTCTGTCACCGCCAGGGTCACCGCCTTCAGCCGCACGCCGGGGCCGAACGTGGCCGCGAGGTCGTCGGGGTCGACCCTCCGCACCGTCTTCGGATCGGTGATGTCGTCGAAGGTCACCATTGCCGGAAGGCAGCCCTTTGACACCGAAACCGCGGGCCTGCCCACCTGACGAGGCACGTCGGCCAACCATTCTCCGCGCTGAAGGCCGCCATTCGAAGGGTTCCATGGGCCGCCCCATCCCAGCGCCTTTCCGGCGGCGCAGGCGTAGCGTTCTTCCGTCCCGCCCAAGAGCGCGAAGAGATAGCGGCCCGGCGCCAGCTCGACCACCGTCGCCTCGCCGGAGAGTTCGTAGCTCACCTCGTTGCCCGACAGCGGCTGTTGCCCAAAGGCTGCGCGCACTTCAACGATCGCCGTCCCGGTCCTCATTCCTTCTGCGGTTTCCACTGTCAGTTCCAGCTTCTGGTGCCAGACGTGATGATCCTGGATGAAAAGGCTAAAGAACGGCCACAGCCAGATGGCGATTGCGGCCACCGCGCCAAGGGACAGTATCCGAAGGGCTTTTGTGGCGCTTTTCACGCGGCGACCCTTTCGCAGAACGACCGATCTAGGCGAAGTGCTATGTGGGCGGTCGCCGACTCGAAGCTCGAATCGGTCCTGAGTATTTCAATGAGGTTTTCGGCCGACCGCAGAAAGGTCATCGGGTCGAAGACGATCGCCTCGTTGCCATAGATCCGGCCTTGAAAGCCCGCGAGCCCGCCGCCCAGGGAGTGGCCTGTGAGGATGACGCTTTTCGCGCTGTCATCGGGCTGCACGGCATCGAGGAAATTGGTGGCGAGCCGCGTCTGCTCCTTGAGGAAGTTTCCGGCGCCGAGCGGCCAGCCCTCGGATTGATCGGCGGCGAAATCCTCGGCGGGCGTGAAATCCGTCCCCCGGTAGGAGATTACCGTGCCGTAGGGCGTATCGTAGGCAATGGCGGAGAAGCCGGCGGCAACTTCGGCGCTTAGTGGATCCGAATCCGATACCAGTTTGACGGTTGCCGTTCCAATTCGGGTGCCAGGGCTATCGCCAAGACCGTCGGTATCGCCTTCACCACCGTCGGCGATACCCGCCCCATAACCACGATTTTAGGCGTCCATCGACAGGATGGCGAGGAAAATTTCTTTGGAAATCGTCATTTACATGTTCCTATCGAAAGCACGCCCGGCCCAAGATTATTGGCCAATTCGTTGTCAGCTATTGGTCCGCTCTTACCGCTGAGGCGGCGGTAGGGCTTCACGTAGCTGCAGAACCACCCCAACACCCCTTCCACATTCCCCTCGGTCACCGGCTCCTCCGTCACCGCCAGCGTTACCGCCTTCAGCCGCACGCCGGGGCCGAACGTGGCCGCCAGATCCGCCGGGTCGACCTGTCGCACCGACTTCGGGTCGGCGATGTCGTCGAAGGTAACGAACAGCGGGTATGCCTCGGATGGCAGCGTCACCGGCCGGTCCTTGGGCAGGGCCTTGATCAGCGCCATCGCCTCGACCGAACTGGCGTAGGCACCCTGCGGCACCGCCAACGCAAAACCGAGTTTGGCACCCGGCTCGCCGCGCCAGCCCTGCGCGCCCTTCAAGAGCGCAAAGAGCCAGCGCCCCGGTGTCACCTCGACCGCCACCACCTCGCCCTGCGAGTAAAAGCGCGACCGGGCGCCGTTGCTCGGCGTCGTCGTCCGGTGCGCCGTGTCCAGACCCTGCCAGCGGATGGCCTGCACCGCGCTGCCGCTGACTTCGCCCGAGGACGTCTCGATCACCACCGTCATACGCTGGTGCCAGCTCTCCTCGACCGAGCCCGACGGGGGCAAGGGCAGGGCCAGCCGCAGAACCGGCCAGTCGTGGGCGATGACCGCGGCCAGCAGTACCAGAATGGCGACCGCGCCCCACTTCAGGATCGTGCTCATGCCACGATGCCCTCGCGGCGATGAAGCCGGACCATCTCGCGCACCTGCGCCGTGCCGGGTCGAAAGGCGCGGCCAGACGTTCCTACTTTCGTCATTCCATCCGACTTTCTGGGGTTGGGTGAGTTTCCTGGCCGCCGCAGGCAGGCGGCCGGGGAAGATATGCCGTCACTCCGCCTTTTCGGGTTGGGAAGCATTGACGTTCGCCAGCGTCGCCCCCTCCACAAGCCCGCCGATCTGCGGATGCAGCCGCAGTTCGCCTTCCTTCACAAACAAGAGATTGTGCAACCGCGTCTCAGGCGTCGAGCTCGGCGTCCCAGTAGAGGAAATCGACCCAGCTGTCATGCAGATGGTTCGGCGGGAAGCGCCGGCCGGCGCGCTGCATGTCTTCGGCCGAGGGCTGGTAGGGCGGCCGTTTCAGCGTCAGGCCCGACTGTTTCAGCGGCTTGTTCGCCTTCCTGAGGTTGCAGGGCGCGCAGGCGGCGACGACGTTTTCCCAGCTCGTGATCCCGCCGCGCGACCGGGGCAGGACGTGGTCGAAGGTCAGATCGCCCTTCGAGCCGCAGTACTGACAGCAGAATTCGTCCCTCAGAAAAAGATTGAAGCGCGTGAAGGCCACGCGCTTCTGGGGTTTGACGTAGTCCTTCAGCACCACCACCGACGGTATTCGGATCGCGGCGCGCTGGGAGCGCACGACCTCGTCATACTCCGCGAGGATCATCACCCGGTCGAGGAAGACCGCCTTGATCGCCTCCTGCCAGGGCCAGAGCGACAGGGGGTAGTAGGAGAGCGGGCGGAAGTCGGCGTTGAGCACAAGCGCCGGATAATGCTTCAGGGCCGACGGCTCCCGCACGAAGCTGGTCCTGAACTCGGTTTCGGCCGGTCTGTCGAGCATCTCAACAACGTCCTCGCCCTGCGTGCCCTTCGGCACCTGGGGCGGGAGCGCCCGCCCCTGCTTATCCACAACTATATCTGGCGTATCGGCTCTGGCAAGCCCCGCTATCTGCTGTAAGCTGGTATCGCAGCAAAGTGACAGGGGAGTGACAGCAAAATGCCGGTCCCACCCGTGCTCGGAACGCTCGAATCCGCGCTTTACGTCGATGACCTCGGTTCCGCCGAATCCTTTTATGCCGGAACGCTGGGCCTTCCGGTGGTCACCCGGCAGGAGGGACGGCATGTCTTCTTCCGCGTGGGCGACTCGCTCCTGCTGGTCTTCAACCCCGAATCGACTGCGCATCCGCCGCACCCTGGATCGCCGCTGCCGGTGCCTGGGCATGGCGCCAGCGGGCCGGGGCATTACTGTTTCAAGGTCGCGACCGAGGCGCTCGATGCCTGGCGGGCGCATCTCGAAGCTGCCTGCATCGAGATAGAGGCGGATTTTCGCTGGCCGAACGGCGCGCGCTCGGTCTATGTGCGGGATCCGGCGGGAAACTCGGTGGAATTCGCCGAGCCCGCGCTCTGGTTCTGAGCGATTCGGGCTGGCGGGGGCGCCGGTTCAGCGACGGCGGTCGCGGCGATCGACGCGGACGGGCAGGCGCTGCGGCTGCGGACGGGACTGGAAAACCGCGAAAACAACGGCAATGAGGGCAAGGGCGGTCATTGCGGCGAATTCCATGTCGGGCTCTCCTTCAGGTTCGTAACTGGAAACCTAGCGTCCCGCGCGGAGGTTTCAAGCCCCCGGAAGTTTCTCCTTGAGGAAGGCGAGCGCAACCGACAGCCCGTCGGGTGCGATGCCGTGGCCGGTTCCCTTCATCACATGGCCGTAGGTCTCGAACCCGGCATCCGTCAGTGCCTGCCCGGCGAGCCCCATCTCGGCGAAGGGCACCATCGGGTCGGCGTCGCCGTGCACGAGCAGAACCGGCGGTCGCGACTGCGATTCCGCCGCGAGGCGCTGCGGCTCGAGCAGGCGGCCGGAGAAGCCGACGAGGCCGGCGACCGGCAGGGACCGCCGCGGCAGGACATGGAGCGCCATCATCGTGCCTTGCGAGAAGCCGATCACGGCGAGCCGGTCGGGCGCGAGCCCCTCCTCGGAAAGGCGCGCATCGAGGAAGGCGTCGATATCTGCGGAGGCGCGGATCAGGCCCGACGCGGCCTCGGCCTCGGAGGAGCCGTCGAGCCAGGGGATCGGGAACCATTGCCGGCCGAACGGGTTGCCGGCGCAGGGCTCAGGCGCGTCGGGGGCGACGAAGGCGGTGTCGGGCAGATGCGGCGCCAGCGGATCGGCGAGGCCGAGAAGGTCGGCACCGTCCGCGCCATAGCCGTGCAGGAACACGATGAGCGAGGTCGCCCGCCCCGAGCGTGCCGGTTTGCGGCCGAATTGCAGTTCGCGTGTCATCTGATCCCCTCGCGGCTCCTCATGTGCCGGTAGTAGGCCCAGAGCGCGCGCGCCGCAATGGCTCGCCACGGGCTCCAGTCCTCGGCCATCGCGCGGAGCGCGCGTTCGGTCGGCCGGTCGGGCAGGTCAAAGAGCATCCGCGCCGCCTCCTGCAGCGCGAGATCGCCGGGCGCGAAGACATCGGCCCGGCCGAGCGAGATGATCGCATAAATCTCCGCCGTCCAGCGCCCGATGCCGGGCAGCGCGGTCAGCCTGGCGATGACCTCGGAATCCGGTGCCTCCCGCAGGTCGGCATAGTCGAGCCGCGCCTCGGCCAGCGCCCGGGCATAGCGGATCTTCTGCCGGCTGAGGCCGCAGTCCCGCAGCGCCGCTTCGCCGGCTGCTGCAACGGCGTCCTCGGTGACAAGGCCGGCGAGTTCGAGCCGCTCCCAGAGGGCCGCGGCCGAAGCCGTCGAGACCTGCTGGCCGAGGATCGCATCGAGGAGGGCGGCGAAGCCGTCGGTCTTTCGGCGCAAGGGCAGCGGTCCGGTTTCGTCAAGGAGCGCCGCGAAACGTGGTTCGCGCGTGGCGAGCCAGGCGGCGCCCTCGGCGACACAGGCGGGCGTCTCGATGATGCGGCCGACCATCGGCTCAGACCGGAAGATCGCCGGGCGGATTGCGCAGGAGCCGCGCCATCGTCCCGATCGCCCGGTTGAACTCTGCCTCGCTCAGCGCCCCGTTCAGCGCGATCCGCACCGCGTTCGGCGTGTGGCTCTCGATCAGCGCAAACTCGTCGGCAGAGCGCACGAGCACGCCCTGCGCCTCGGCCTCGCGGGCGAAGGTCGAGGCGCGCCAGCCCTGCGGAAGGCGCAGCCAGACGAAGGCGAGACCCTTCTGCCACGATAGGTCGAAAGCGCCGAGGATATTGAGCGTCATCTCCAGCCGGCGGGCAAAGACCTCCTGCACGCGGTCGCGCAAACGCGCCGCCTCGCCCGAGGCGAGGAGCGCGTGGACGATGTCGGTCACCGGGCGGGCGAGACCGAAGCAGGAATGCTGCATCGCCAGGCGGCCCGCCTCGCCAAGCCCGGTCGGACAGACGATGGCACCGAAGCGCAGACCCGCCACCAAGGATTTCGAGATCGAGGTCACATGCCAGGTCCGTTCCGCTGCGATCGCCCGGAGCGCGGGGTCGGCGGTGGCATGGACCGAATAGCAGTCGTCCTCGATGATCTGCAGGTCGTGGCGCCGCGCCACATCGGCGATGGCGGCCCTACGCTCGGGCGGCATCCGCACGGTCGTGGGGTTCTGCGCATCGGTGGTGACGCAGACGATCCGCGCGCCGGAACGGCGGCAGGCCGCGTCCAGCGCCTTGGCGGACATGCCGGCGTCGTCGATCTCCACCGACACGATCTCGGCGCGGTTGAGCCGCGCGGCGTGGCGGAAGCCCGGATAGGCCAGCTCCTCGCAAAGCACCTGCGGCCGTGCTCCCTTTAGGCAGCATTGCAGGGCGAGGTTGATCCCGTTCTGGCCACCTTGTGTCAATACAATGTCCTCGGCAGTGATCGGGCCGAGAACCCGGTCAGAGAGCCAGTCGACGAAGGCCGCCCGAACCGGGCCGTCGCGTCGCAATCCAGGATAGCCGAGATAGTCCGTGCAGGCACCTGTTGCGAGTTGCGCAAGCACAGCCTGGATCGCCACCCCCTGCCCGACCTCGGGCAATTGCGAGGTGCGCAGGTCGACTGGGCCGGTCGCCGGCTCGGCCGCCGGTCGCCCGACCGGCCGATATTCCGCCATAAGCGGTTGAGATGGGCCGAATCTCGGCCGCGAAGAGGCCACGAACGTGCCGCGTCCAACGGAGGCTTCGAGCAGCCCCTCCTGGGTCGCGATCTGGTAGGCCCGCGCCACGGTGCCGGGCGTCATGCCGAGCCGCCAGGCAAGATCGCGCACCGGCGGTAGCCGCGCACCCTCGGGCAACTCGCCCATTCGCACCGCCTCGCGCAGAGAGTGCGACAGGGCGAGGTATTTCGGCCCGTCAAAACCTCCGAGGTCCGGGAGCCAACTTGTATCCGTCACAATGTACCTGTGGCGTTCATGCTTTCACCAATGTACTTATACAAATATCAGTTATTTTCGATTGTATCAATACAAAAGGTGCATCATGGACCAGCTCGCAAAACCCTCCCCGAACGCTGCCACCCCCCTGGCACACGTTTCGTTTGTGGCGCTGTACCAGCTTGGCTACCGGACAGTCGTGGACTGGGCGGCGCGGCGCCGCAGCCGACATGCGCTTGCCCGCCTCGACGACCGGCTTTTGAAGGATATCGGAGTCGACCGCCTCGCGCGCGACCGCGAAGTCCTTGCGCCGTTCTGGCGCTAGACCCGGGTCCCGTCCCTCCCCGACGGCTGACCCTCTTCCTCGGCCGGGCCCTGCCCGGCCACTTTTTTTATCGCTGCGTCAGGCCACGGCCTCGATCGCGATCGAACGGCGCTTCAGCTCGGAATAGAGCGCCGGAAGCACCCGGGTCTGGTTGACCGCGTGGCGCAACACGTCGCCGATCACGTTCTCCTGCGCCTGCGAGCGCACGCGCCAGACCATGCGCCGCTTGACGCCATCGTCATAGACGATCTCGACGGCACCCGACGGCGCCCTGCGGAGCGCAAGGTAATCGAAGCCCCCGAGAGAGCTGTGGTACGACATCTGGATGGGCATTTTCTGCTCGTTTTATCTGCCTCTATGAAACGAACATGGGGGCATGCCTGGCCTAGCGTCAATCCGCCCACCCCACACATCCGCGTGAGCGCGTCAATGCCGCAACATCGTAAACACATTATGAAAATACGAAAAAGGGCGCGGCCCACAGGCCACGCCCCAGATCTTGCGGTCCGGCGAGTGCCGGAAGCGATATCAGCGCTTCGAGAACTGGAAGGACCGGCGCGCCTTGCGCTTGCCGTATTTCTTCCGTTCGACGACGCGGCTGTCGCGGGTCAGGAAGCCGGCGGCCTTCAGCGCCGAGCGCAGGCTCGGCTCATAGAGTTGCAGCGCGCGGCTGATTCCGTGCTTCACCGCGCCGGCCTGGCCCGAGAGACCGCCACCGACGACGGTCGCCATCACGTCGAACTGGCCTTCGACATTGGCAACCTGGAACGGCTGGCGCAGGATCATCTGCAGCACCGGACGCGCGAAATAGGCGCCCATGTCCTTGCCGTTGACGGTCACCTTGCCGGAGCCCGGCTTGATCCAGACGCGGGCGACCGCGTCCTTGCGCTTGCCGGTAGCGTAGGAGCGCCCAAGTTCGTCACGGACCGGCTCGCGCGGAGCCTCGGCTTCGACGGCGGCAGCGGTGCCCGAGACCGCCGACTTCAGATCGTCGAGGGATTTGATTTCGTCGGCCATGCTCATGCGCTCCGGGTGTTCTTCGGGTTCATCGACTTGACGTCGAGGACTTCGGGGGCTTGCGCCTCATGCGGATGCTCGGCCCCGGCGTAGACGCGCAGGTTCGACATCTGCTGCTTGCCAAGGCGGTTGCGCGAGATCATGCGCTCGACGGCCTTGATCACAACGCGCTCGGGATGGGCGCCGTCGAGCACCTGGCCCGCAGTGCGAAACTTGATCCCGCCCGGATGGCCGGTGTGCCAGTAGTAGCGCTTGTCGGCACGCTTGTTGCCGGTCATCTGCACCTTGTCGGCGTTGATGATGATCACATTGTCGCCCATGTCCATGTGCGGCGTGAAGGTCGCCTTGTGCTTGCCACGCAGGCGCATGGCGACGATCGTGGCGAGGCGGCCCAGAACGACGCCCTCTGCGTCGATCAGGATCCACTTCTTCTCGATCTCCGCCGGTTTCGCGGTATAGGTTTTCATTGTCAGCCCTTCGAGTTCGGGATCGAAAGGACGCCCCGAGGGCGCCCGGAATTCGGATGGGGGCTTTTCCGCAATTCGCACAGCCGCGTCAAGAGACTTGTTTATGATTTAAACAAGCAGTTTCAATAACTTGCAAAATAGGTATTAGAATACCCCACAAATCCAGGCACCGCCCCATCCGAACTCAGTGCCTAGGCGGTATTGAATAGGTCATGGAGGCCCGCGCAACGGGTTCGTCCTGACCGTCGGAACGTATCAGAACGTCGCCCACCGCGAGCACCCGGCCCAGCTTCAGGAGCCGCGCCGAGCCGATAAGATCGGCGCCGGCGAGTGGTTTGCGCAGGAAATCGACGCCGCCATTCGTCGTCACCGCAAGCGCCACCGGCCCGATCCGCGCGAGGATCGCGAGATAGACCGCCACGTCGGCGAGCGCGAAGATCGACGGGCCCGAGACGGTTCCGCCCGGCCTGAGGTGCCGTTCGGCGACCTTGAGCCGTACCACGATTCCGTCCTCGGTCAGCCGCTCGATCACGAAATCGGATTCGACCTGGGGAAAATCCCGCACCAGAAAGGCGGCAAGCTCCGCCTCATTCATCACCGTCGCCATCTTCCCTCTCCTCCCCCATGCCCGTAGATTTCACGAAACCGGCAAGGAATGACAAGATGAGCGACCCGATCCTTTTGCGCGACGACCATGGCGGCATCGCCACGCTGACGCTGAACGCGCCCGCGAGCCTCAACGCTCTTTCCGATGCGATGCTCGCGGCACTCAGGGCCGAGTTTGCCCGACTCGCCGAGGAACCGGCGATCCGCACGGTGGTCCTCAAGGGCGCGGGCAAGGCGTTCTGCGCCGGCCACGACCTCAAGGAGATGCAGGCGGGGCGGCAGGCGCCCGACAAGGGCCGCGCCTATTTCGCCGATCTCTTCGCGCGCTGCGCCGAGGTGATGCAGATGATCCCCGCCCTGCCCCAGCCGGTCATCGCCGAGGTCCACGGCATCGCCACCGCCGCCGGTTGCCAGTTGGTCGCGACCTGCGACATGGCGGTTGCAGCCGAAGGCACCCGTTTCGGCGTGAACGGGGTCAACATCGGGCTCTTCTGCTCGACCCCGATGGTGGCGCTGTCGCGCAACGTGCCGCGCAAGGTCGCCTTCGAGATGCTGACAACGGGCCAGTTCATCGACGCCACCCGCGCCGCCGAGGTCGGTCTCGTCAACCGCGTCGTGGCACCCGAGGCGCTCGGCGCCGAGACCCGCGCGCTCGCCGAGACTGTGGCGCATAAACTCACGGCCGCCGTCAAGATCGGCAAGCGCGCCTTCTACGACCAGATCGAGATGACCCGCGCCGCCGCCTACGACCACGCCGCCGCCGTGATGGTCGAAAACATGCTCTGGCGCGATACCGAGGAGGGGATCAGCGCCTTCCTCGAAAAGCGCCGACCCGACTGGTCCTGACCCTCATCTTCTTTTCCCAAATATCCCGGGGGTGAATGCGGCGATAGCCGCAGAGGGGGCAGCGCCCCCTCCGCCGTCCTCGCCAGGCGCCAGACTCTCAGATTCCGCGCGTCCTGAGCCACACGGCCAGCGCGACCGCGCCGAGCGCGAGGAGCAGCGTGACCGAGAGCAGGAGCGTCACTCCCCCCGCCCCGATCAGCAAAGCCCCGAGGAACGGCGCCGCCGCCCCGGCAGTCAGCGGCGCGATCGCCAACGCCCCGCTCAGCGCGCCGAAGTTCTCGTAACCCAGGGCCTCCGCGGTCAGGAGCGGCCGGAGGATCGAGGCGATGCCGATCGACGATCCCTGGCAGACCGCGTAGAAGAACAGGAGCCACGCCTCGCCGGAGGCAACAAGCAGCGCCACGCTCGCGGCGCACATGACGAGCGCGATCGCCCGCGCCGCCGCCCCGGCATGGATCCGCGCCCCGCCAAGCATCAACGCGACCCGCCCCGCGACCTGCATCGGTCCGACCGAGGAGGCCACGAGCACCGCAAGGCCGGGGGCCGCTCCGCGGTCGGTCAGGACCGGCAGCGCGAAGGTGAAGAGCATCGTGTGATTGCCCATCATCAGCCCGAAGAGCCCGGCAAGCGCCCAGAACTCCGGCCGCCGCAGCGCCGCCCGGATCGCGCCCTTCGGCGTCTCCGAAAGAGGCGCCCCACGCCGCTCGCCGCGCCGGAGCAGCGCCACCCCGGCGACATTCGCCGGCACCGTGATCAGCACCTGCAGGATCGCGAAGGTAACAAGCGCCCCGCGCCAGCCAAACTCGGCGCCCGACCAGGCCCCGATCGGGAACGCGAGCGTCGAGGCGAAGCCCGCGACCAGCGTCACCCGGATGATCGCCGGCCGGGCGTCGCGGCCGAGCCGCCGGGTCAGGAAGGAAAAGCAGGTCTCGTAAAGGCTCGCCGCCTGCGCCGCGCCGATCACCACCCAGAGACCGAGCCAGAGGCCGAGATGGGTCACCTGCGACAGCGCGATGAGGCAGGCCGCGCCCAGGGCCGCCGCGCCGCCGAGGAGAAGCCCGCCAAGCCCGCGGTCGACGAGCCGCCCTGAATACGGCGCGAGCAGCGCCTGGGTCAGGAGCGCCAGCGTCGGCCCGAGCGACAGCTCCGCCCGGCTCCAGCCGCTGCCGGATTCGAGCGCGAGCAGGATCGCGCCGAAGACATAGACGAGCGAGGCGAACCCGAGCGTCTGGCCGATCGCGAGCAGCCAGACGCCGAGACGCTCCGCCCGCGCCATCGGTCAGAGCCCGTAGATGGCGCGGAACTTCGCCTCGAGATAGTCGAGAAGCGGTTCCTCCGAGGGCGCGGCATCACAGGCCCGCTCGATCACCTCGGCCGGGCGGTAAAGCCCGCCGTGACGCTGCACCTTCTCGCGAAGCCAACCGGTCGCGGGCCGCGCGTCGCCGGAGCCGAGCGCGGTATCGAGATCCGGCAGATCCGCCCGCAAGGCGGCATGGAGGCAGCCCGCATAGACATTGCCGAGCGTATAGGTCGGGAAGTAGCCGAAAAGCCCCACCGACCAGTGCACGTCCTGCAGCACCCCGTGCGCCGGGCGATCCACCGCCACACCGAAATCCCTCGCGAAGCGGGTATTCCAGGCATCCTCGAGATCGGCGACCTCTAGCCCGCCGCCGAACAGCGCGCGTTCGAGATCGAAGCGCATCATGATGTGGAGGTTGTAATGCACCTCGTCCGCCTCGGTGCGGATGAAGCCGGCCGAAACCCGGTTCACGGTGCGGTAGAACTCCTCGGCCGAGCCGATGCTGAGCCCGCCGAAGACCGCGTGCATCTGGCCGTGAAGCCAGCCGGTGAAGGCGCGGCTGCGGCCGAGCTGGTTCTCGTAGATCCGGCTCTGGCTCTCGTGCACGCCCATCGAGACGCCCTGACCCAGCGGCGTGAGGAAATGCGCGGCATCGATGCCAAGCTCGTAGGTCGCGTGGCCGACCTCGTGGATCGTAGAGTAGAAGCAGTTGAAGGGGTCGGTCTCCACGACCCGCGTGGTGATCCGCGCATCGTTGCCCGACCCCGAGGAGAAGGGATGCACCGCGAGGTCGAGCCGTCCACGGCTCCAGTCGTAGCCGAAGGCCGTGGCGAGATCGCGGGCAAGCCCGATCTGGCGCGCCTCGGCGTACTGCCCGGTGAGCGGCGCGGGCGGGTTCGCCGCGCCGAGGACCGCCTCGCGCAGGGCCACGAGCCGCGGCCGCATCCGGTCGAACATCGCGGCGATGCTCTCGGCGGTCGCCTCCGGCTCGTAATCGTCGAGAAGCGCGTCATAGGCATCCCCGCCGCCGAACCCGGCAGCGGCCAGCGCCTGCCCCTTCTCGCGCGACAGCGCCACGACCTTTTCCAGCGTCGGCAGGAAATGCGCGACATCGTCCCGCGCCCGCGCCTCGGCCCAGATGCCCTGCGCGAGGCTCGTCACACGCGCGAATTCCGAAGCGAGCCGCGCGGGGACCGCGGCGTTTCGCCGGTAGGCGCGGCCGATGAGCTCGATCGCCCGCGCACCGGCCGGATCCGGCGCCTCGGCCGCGGCGAGCCAGTCGCCCACGCGCGGATCGGTGCGGCGGGCATGGAGCACGCCCTCGATCGCCGCCATCTCCTCGCCGCGCTGTTCGGCGGCGCCTTCGGGCATCACCGTCTCCTGGTCCCAGCCCAGCCGGCCGGCGATCTGCGCCAGCGCCTCGGTCTCGCGCTGGTAGGCCATGAGAGCGGCGAAGGCGGTCATTTGCGGCCCCTTATGGTTGCGACGATCGGGTATTGCGCCCGGTGGCGAGCCCGCAGGATCAGGACCCAGAGCACCACCGCGCCCAGCTGATGGACGAGCCCGAGAGCGAGCGGCGCGGCATGGAGCACCGTGACGATGCCAAGAACGACCTGCCCGAAGAGCATCGCCGCCATCCAGTCGAATGCGGTCCGCGTCGCCGGATGCGCCGAGCCGCGCGCGCGCCACCAGGCGAAGAGCCCGAAGGCGAAGAGGAGATAGCCCGCCATCCGGTGGGTGAACTGCACCAGCCCCGGATTTTCGAAGAAGGCCAGCACCGCCGGCCCGCCGTCCGGCAGGTAAAAGGCATCGGCGGGAAAGAAGCTCTCGCCCATCAGCGGCCAGGTCGGGAAGGCACGGCCGGCGTCGATCCCGGCGACAAGCGCGCCAAGCAGAATCTGCAGGAAGGCGAAATGCATCACCCCGGTCGATAGCGCGAAGAGCTTCGCCTCGCGCGACCGGCGCGCCTGCAGAAGCTCCGTTTCGCGCCGGGCGAGCGACAGCATGTACCAGGCGATGAGCCCGAGAATCACGAAGGCGAGGCCGAGATGAATCGCGAGCCGGTAGGAGGCGACATCGACCATCCGGCCGGTCAGCCCCGAGGCCACCATCCACCAGCCGATCGCGCCCTGCAGCCCGCCCAGCGCCCCGAGCCCCAGAAGCCGCCCGGTCCAGCCGGCGGGCAGCCGCTTCGTCGCCCAGAAGAAGACGGAGCCCGCCGCCCACACCAGACCGATGACCCGGCCAAGCTGGCGATGCCCCCATTCCCACCAGTAGATTGACTTGAAAGCCTCAAGGTCCATCAGCCGGTTCTGGAGCTGAAACTCCGGGCTTTCCTGATATTTCTCGAACTCGGCCTGCCACGCGGCCTCGTCCATCGGCGGCAGCGCGCCGGTGACCGGCCGCCACTCGGTGATAGAGAGCCCGCTGTCGGTCAGCCGCGTGAGCCCGCCCACCGCGATCATCGCGACGACGAGCGCGAAGAGCACCGCGAGCCAGACCCGGATCGCCCCCCGCGCGTCGCCGCGGTCCTTGTCGATCATGCCGCCCTGCGGGCCTTCCGCGGGTTTCGCCCCCTGCCCGACGTCCTCGAAGATGCTGCGTTTGCCGGCCATGCGCCCCTCCGTTCAACGCGCGGGACACTAGGCGTCGGCCGGACGAGCTTCAAGTGCCCGTGAACGCCACCCACACCCATACCAATGGCTTATACCTGAGGGAATTGCCCTGAAGGGCGAGCTATGGACTAGTAGAAGTTCGCCCGCAACCGCGATGCGGCACCAGACTTGCGACCAACAGGAGACGTGACATGAAGAGATGCGCCATATTTCTCACCGCCCTTGTTCTTGCAGGCGGACCGGCACATGCACAATGGGGATTCAGCGGCGATCCGTTGCCAAACGCTTTCGTGCAATCGGGGGACATGACGGTCGAGGTGCAGTGCGACCGCATCCGGTTTGCCCCCGCCGCCTACGAGGACGCTCAGGACATCGTCGCCAAGCAGGGACTGTCGATCAGGTTCATGAAGAACGGATCGACCGAGGCCGGCGCCTTCCAGGTTGGGGCGGACAACGCCTCCGTCGGCATCGTCGACAACTTCCCCGTCGAGATCGTCTTTCGCGACGCCGCGGACCATGCCTTCGTTCTCGACGGGATAGCCCGAAATGCGGTGCTGAACCTTTCCATGATCGACCGAGACGTCACCTACGGCCTGTTCGACCTCAAGGGATCGGGTGCCGCGATCCGCTCGTTGCGGGCAGCCTGCGGTTCCGGGGCGGCGCCGGCCTCCTCCACCTCAACGGGGTCGGCTTCGATGGAAGCACCCGAAGGCATCGTGTATTGCGGTGGCGACGCCATCAAGCGGCAGATCGAATACGCGATCCTCGCGCAGCGCGACGGTGAATGGGATGCCATCGTCACGGTGAACGGCGAAACCCAAAGAGCGATGACGGCATACAGCTATTTCGGCAACAGCCCCGTACCGAAGGGTTTCCAGTTTGCACTGCTGCTCGAGGACCGCGGCGAGATGCTGGTGTTCAGCGACGCCGGCGAGGACTGGCTCGAATTCGGCGACTACACCTACCGGCAGTGCAACTAGCCCCGGCGCGGCAACGCCCGGAAGGACGGTCGGCGCCCCTACCCGTCCCGGCGCCGGACGATCTGCCTCAGCATCCCGTGCAGCGTCTGGACATCGGCCCGCGTCAGCGGCATCCGACTCCAGAGGTTGCGCAGGTTCAGCTTCATCCCCTCGGCCTTCTGGGCCGGGAAGAAGAACCCTGCCTCCTCCAGCCGCTCCTCGTAATGGTCGCCGAGCCGCTCGACCTCGATCGCCGGCGCCAGTTCGGTCCCGGCGAGCGCCAACACTTCCGGCGCCGTCGCGTCTCCCTGCCGCCGCCACTCATAGGCGCAGAGCAGCACCGCCTGGCCGAGATTGAGCGAGGCGAACTCCGGGTTCACCGGCACCGAGATGATCGCGTTTGCGCGCGAGACGTCCTCGTTCTCGAGCCCGGCGCGCTCGGGGCCGAAGAGCAAGGCCACCTTCTGCCCCGCCGCCGACAGCGCGCGGGCGTGTTCCATCGCCCGTTCGGGCGTCATCACCGGCTTCGTCAGGTCGCGGTTCCGCGCCGTGGTGGCGAAGACATAGGCGCAGTCCCCGATCGCCTCGGGCAGGGTCTCGAACACCCCGGCATGGTCGAGGACCCGCCCCGCCGCACCCGAGGCCATCGCCACGGCGCGCGGGTTGGGCCAGCCGTCGCGCGGATCGACGAGCCGCATGTGCGAGAGCCCGAAGTTCAGCATCGCCCGCGCCGCGGCGCCGATGTTCTCGCCCATCTGGGGGCGCACGAGGATGAAGGCGGGCTGAAGCTCTGACATGGCATATCCGTGGGTTTCGCGGCCTGATACGATGGACCGACCCATATCGCAAGGAGGCGGCGATGGCCTTTGACGAAGGCTTGGCACAGCTCATGCGCGACGATCTGGCCGGCGAGCGGGTGACCGAGCGGAAGATGTTCGGCGGGCTCGCCTTCCTGCTGGACGGCCACATGGTCTGCGGCGTCCACAAGGACGGCGCGATGTTCCGGGTCGGCAAGGCGAACGAAGCCGCGGCCCTCTCGGTGCCGGGTGCGGCGCCGATGGCCTTCACGGGCCGCAAGATGGGCGGCATGATCGACCTCGCGGACGAGGCGGTGGCCGACGACGCCCGCCGCGGCCGGCTGATGACGCTGGCGCTTTCTTTCGTGAAATCGCTGCCACCCAAAGCGCCGCGGTAGCCAAGCCGGGATTTCTGCGCTAAGGCCCATCCGACCAGAGACACCGGAGCCGGACATGGCCAGCGAAGACCGCCCGCAGATCTACCTCATCACGCCTCCCGACTTCGTGCTCGAGACCTTCCCCGACCAGCTCGCGCGGGTGCTCGATGCGACCGAGATCGCCTGTCTGCGCCTTGCGCTGGCGGGCTCGGACGCCGACCGGATCGGCCGCGCCGCCGACGCCGCCCGGCTCGTCGCGCACGAGCGCGACGTGGCGGTCGTGATCGACAACCACCTGCAGATCGCCGAACGTCACGGGCTCGACGGCGTTCACCTCACCGATGGCGCCCGTCTGGTGCGCGAGGCGCGCAAGGCGCTCGGGGCGGATGCGATCGTCGGCGCCTTCTGCGGCGCCTCGCGGCATGACGGCATGTCGGCGGGCGAGGCCGGCGCCGACTACGTCGCCTTCGGCCCGGTGGGCGAGACGGCGCTCGGAACCGGCGCGCGGGCCGAGCCCGACCTCTTCGACTGGTGGACCGAGATGATCGAGGTGCCGGTCGTCGCCGAAGGCGGGCTGACGCCGGAGCTCGTCGCGGCCCTTGCCCCGGTCACCGATTTCCTCGGCATCGGCGCCGAGATCTGGTCCGACGCCGACCCGGTGGCGGCGCTCAGGCGGCTCCTCGCCCCGATCGCCTGACGTCGGCGCCTCAGGTGCCGTAGTCGGTGCCGAGCGCGGATTTGATCCGCGCCCGGACCTCCTCCTCGCAGTGCCGCGCGAGATCCTTGCGCGAGGCGAAGGCATCGACGCGCACCGGCGGATGGAACACCACCTCGACCGAGCCCTGCCGGGGCTGCGCCAGCGTCTTCAGGAGATGCGGCGCGAAGGCCATGTCGCCCCACCAGCCGTAAAAGCGCGGGCTCTGGCCCTCGGGCGCCCGGTAGAGGACGCTTACCGGCTGGATCCGCATCTCGTGCTCGAGCCCGTGATCGTGGAACGCCGCGAAGAGCGTCGACTTGAAGGGCAGCACCCGGCGGCCGTCGGTCGAGGTGCCCTCGGGGAAGAACAGAAGCCGGTGGCCGGCGCGGATCCGGTCGGCGAAGAGTTCCTGCTGGACCTTCGCGGCGCGCGGATCGCGGGCGATGAAGGCGGTCCCCGTCGCCCGCGCGAGCCAGCCGATCCCCGGCCAGCCCGCCACCTCCGACTTGGAGACGAAATAGACGCACTGGCAGGCATTCAGCGTGAAAATATCGAGCCAGGATGCATGGTTGGCGACGATCGCGCCGTGGTCCTGCATCGGCGTGCCCTCGACCCGGAACCTGAGCCCGATGATCCCGAGCGCCGCGCGGCAGACGATGCGCGTGACATGCGGCGAAACCGGACGGTCCTGCCCGGCGAAGGGCCGCTCTACCAGCCGGATCGCGAGGAGGAGCGCGAGCCCGCCGTAGGTCACCGCGCCGAGCACCCCGCCGCGCAGGGTCGCGATCGCGATCCCGACCGGGCCGACGCGCATCCGGTCGCCCGGCGCCTCGGCGCGCCACGTGGTCACGCCCGCGCCTCGTGCTTGCGGGTGTAGAACCCCTTGTGGCGGTCGCTCATCGCGGCGGTGTCCATCAGGAGGCAGACATCGGTCGTGTTGAAATCGCGGTCGATGAACGCGCCCTCGCCGACGAAGCCACCGAGCCGGAGATAGGCCTTGATCAGCGCCGGCATCTCGACCATCGCCGCGCGCCGTTCGAGTGCGTCGCGCGCGACGAGATCCATGCGCTGGAAGTGCTCCGGCAGGGCGCGGACGCGCAATGCCTCGGGCGCGAGATGGTGGTGATGGAGCCACGACAGCGGCATCCGCAACGCCTCGACATCGGTGCCGTGGAAGCTCGCGACCCCGAACAGAACCTCGACCCCGTGCTCGAGCACATAATCGGCGAGCGCGTTCCACAGGAGGAACATCGCCGTGCCGCCGCGATACCCGGCATCGACGCAAGACCGGCCCAGCTCCAGCAACCGCCGGCCCGAGGAGCGGAGCGGCGCGAGGTCGTACTCGCTGTCGCAGTAGAAGCGGCCGAACGCCTCCGCCTGGTCGCCGCGCAGGAGCCGGTAGACCCCCACGACATGATCTAGCGCCGCGGCATCGCGGCGGCGGTCGACGAGGATCAGGTGATCGTTGACCGGGTCGAAGGCATCGCGCTCAAACCTTCGCTCGTGGTCGACGAGCGGCCCGTCGCCGCCAAGCTCCTCGACGAAGACACGGTAGCGCAGACGCTGCGCGGCCAGAAAGTCGGTCTCTCCGGCGGCAAGGCGGACCTGGAAGTGCGTGGTGTCGGGGATCATCACAGGCGCCCGGATATTGCGTCCCAAAGAATGCCGGAGGTTTTAGGCGGCGCCCCGGCCATTTGCAACAGAGGGCCGTCGCGACCTCGCGTTGACACCCCCATAGGTTGTGCTACCGTACTCCTGACAGCCGGAAGTTATGCATCGGGGTCCATGACCAGTACAAGTTCCACCCGCGTCCCGTCGATCACGACCTTGCCGGCGTGTTCGAAGTTCACCGTAATCTTCAGGCCGATGCGCGACTGCACCTGGCCGAGCCCCCAGTCCTCATGGACCGGATGGCGCACCAGCATTCCCGGCTCCAGCACTTCGTTCACGACCCGCCCTCCAGCCCAAGGAGTCCCCGATGGCATTTGACAATCCCGACCTGACGGCCCTTCTCGGATCGCGCATCTGCCACGATCTTATCAGCCCTTTGGGGGCGATCGGCAACGGGGTCGAGCTTCTGATGATGTCGGGCGACACGACCGGCCCCGAGATCGCGCTGATCTCCGAAAGCGTGTCTAACGCCACCGCGCGCATACGCTTCTTCCGCATCGCCTACGGGATGGCACCGCCCGGCCAGACCGTGTCACGGGGCGAGGTTCGCTCGATCCTCGACGACATGACCCGCGGCGGCCGGCTCAACATCGACTGGCGCATCCCCGGCGATCCGCCGCGGCCCGAGACCAAGCTCGCCTTCCTCGCGCTGCAGTGCCTCGAAACCGCCCTGCCCTTCGGTGGGCGCATCACGGTCACGGCCGACGACTGCGGCTGGCGGATCGAGGCGCAGGCCGAGAAGATGAAGATCGACGACGCGCTCTGGGTGCGGCTCGACGGCGCGGCGCCGGAGGCCGCGCAGATCGCCCCCGCCCATGTCCAGTTCGCGCTCCTGCCGGAGGAGGCCACCCGACTCGGCCGGCGCCTGCGCGTGGCCCGCGCCGAGGGCCGGATCGCGATCGGCTACTGACGCGCTTCTCCGGCGCACACGACACATGTCATCGCCGCCGGGTCGATGTCGAGCCGGCCCTCGCCGATGAAATCGCCGCAGCGGGCGCACCAGCCGAACTCGCCCTCGCCGATCCGCCTGAGTGCTGCCTCGAGCGCCAGCCGCCGCTGCCCGCGCCGCGCCTCCAGCGCCGCCGCCATCGCCTGCCCCTGCAACGCGTCCATCCGGCTCAACCGTCCGACGCTCTGCTGGTCGAGCGTGACCGGCGCGCGGTCGCCGCTCGTCGCCTCGCTTGCAGCATCGAGTTCGGCCAGCTCGGCCTCGATCCGCGGCCGGTAGCGGGCGGCCAGTTCGGCGTCGATCGGCTCCGCCGTCACGGCCGCACGGCGCCGTCGCCGGTGACGAGATACTTGAACGAGGTAAGCTGCTCGGCGCCGACCGGGCCGCGGGCATGCATCTTTCCAGTGGCGATGCCGATCTCCGCGCCCATGCCGAACTCGCCGCCATCGGCGAACTGGGTCGAGGCATTGCGCATCAGGATCGCGCTGTCGAGCCGGGTGAAGAACCGCTCGGCCGCCGCGTCACTCTCGGTGACGATCGCCTCGGTATGGGAGGAGCCGTAGCGGCGGATATGGGCGATCGCCGCGTCGATATCGTCGACGACCCGGGCAGCGATAATCATGTCGAGGAACTCGCGGCCGAAATCCTCCTCCGCCGCCGGCTTGCTGCCCCGCAGCCCCTCGGCCCGGACCTCGACCCCCGCCGCCATCAGCGCATCGACGATCCCCTGCCCGAGCGTCGCGGCGACATCGCGATGGACGAGCAGGCATTCCGCCGCGCCGCAGATCCCGGTGCGCCGGGTCTTGGCGTTCAGCACCACCCGTCGCGCCTTCTCCGGGTCGGCGTCCTTGTCGACATAGATGTGGCAGATGCCCTCGAGATGCGCGAAGACCGGCACCCGCGCCTCCTTCTGCACGAGGCCGACGAGCCCCTTGCCGCCCCGCGGCACGATCACGTCGATGAACTCGACCGCCCTGAGCATCTCCGCCACCGCCGCGCGGTCACGGGTCGGCACGAGCTGGATCGCCGCCTCCGGCAGACCTGCCGCCTTCAGCCCCGCCACGAGGCAGGCATGGATCGCGCGGGAGGAATGGAAACTCTCCGACCCGCCGCGCAGGATCACCGCGTTGCCGGACTTGAGGCAGAGCGCGCCGGCATCGGCGGTCACGTTCGGCCGGCTCTCGTAGATCACGCCGACGACGCCGAGCGGCGTCCGCACCCGCCGGATATGGAGCCCCGATAGCATGTCCCACTCGGCGATGACCGCGCCGACCGGGTCCGCCTGCGCCGCGACCGAGCGCAGCCCGGCGACGATGCCGCCGATCCGCGCCTCGTCGAGCATCAGCCGGTCCATCATCGCCGGGCTGAGACCCTTGTCACGGCCGAAGGCCAGATCCTCGGCATTGGCCGCGATGATCGCTTCGCGCCCCGACCAGACCGCGTCCGCCGCCGCCTCGAGTGCGGCGCGCTTCGCCTCCGGCGCCGCGAAGGCAAGCTCCGCCGCCGCCGCCCGCGCGGCCCGGCCCATCCCGGCCATCAGCTCGGCGATATCGGAAGAATCCTTCATCGTCATCTTGTCCCAAATATACCCGCCGGAGGCAGCGCGCGCCCGCGCGCTCCCCTCAGAACGCCATGTCGTCGCGATGCACCACCGGTCCGCGCCCGGCATAGCCGAGAATGGCCTCGATGTCACCCGAGCGCCGCCCGGCGATCGCCCGCGCCTCTTCGGCCGAGTAGCGCACGAGCCCCTTGGCGAGCGCCTCGCCCTCGGGTCCGAGGATCGCCACCGGATCGCCGCGCCCGAAGGCGCCCGCGACCGCCGTCACCCCGGCGGGCAGAAGCGACTTGCCGGCCCCGAGGGCCGCGACCGCGCCGGCATCGAGCCGGATCTCGCCCCTGGGCTTCATTGCCGCGATCCAGCGCTTGCGCGCGACCTGCGGGTCGCCCTGTCCGAGGAACCAGGTCTTCGCCGCCCCCGCCGCCAGCGTCGAGAGCGGCCGCATCACCGAACCTTCCATGATCGCCATCGCGCAGCCGCCGGCGACCGCGGTCTTGGCCGCCATCAGCTTGGTCTTCATCCCGCCCTTCGACAGGCCCGAGACCGGATCGCCCGCCATCGCCTCGATCTCGGGCGTGATCCGCTCGACGAGGTCGAAGCGCCGCGCGGTCGGATCCTCCTTCGGGTTGGCCGAGTAGAACCCGTCGACGTCCGACAGGAGCACGAGCTGGTCGGCCCCGATCGTCACCGCGATCTGCGCCGCGAGCCTGTCGTTGTCGCCGAAGCGGATCTCGTCGGTCGCGACCGTGTCGTTCTCGTTCACGATCGGCACCACGCCGAGGCCGAGCAGCATCTCCATCGTCGCGCGGGAATTGAGATAGCGGCGGCGGTTCTCGGTATCCTCGAGTGTCACCAGCACCTGCCCGGCCGTCAGCCCGTGCGGCGCCAGCACCTCCTCGTAGGCCCGCGCGAGGCGGATCTGGCCGACCGCGGCGGCGGCCTGGCTCTGGTCGAGCGTGAGGGCGCCCGCGGGCAGGCCGAGGACGCCGCGGCCGAGCGCGATCGAGCCGGAGGAGACGAGGATAACGTCGGCGCCGCGCGCCTTGATCATGGCCACGTCCTCGGCGAGCCCGGCGAGCCAGTCGCGCTTCAGCCCGCCGGCGCGGTCGACGAGAAGCGCCGAGCCGATCTTGACGACGAGCCGGCGCGCGGCGCCGATGTCGGGGGTCAGGGCTGCCATGTCCCCTCCTCGGGGCCGTCCCCGGCCCGATCCGCCGAAATCACCCGGTGAAGCGCGCGCAGCACTTCCGGAACGCCCGCGCCGGAGACGCCCGAGATCGCGTGGACCGGGCCGCCGGAGGCCTTTTCCAGGCTGCGCCTGCGGTTGGCGAGCGTCTTGGCATCAAGCGCGTCGATCTTGTTCAGCGCGGTGATCCGCGGCTTCTCGGCCAGCGTCTCGGAATAGGCCTCGAGCTCGGTGATGATCGTGCGGTAGTCCTTGGCGATCGTCGAGGAGGTGCCGTCGACGAGATGGAGGAGCACCGAGCAGCGCTCGACATGGCCGAGGAACTGGTCGCCGAGGCCACGGCCCTCCGAGGCACCCTCGATCAGGCCGGGAATGTCGGCCATGACGAATTCCTTGCCGTCGATGCCGACGACGCCGAGGTTCGGCACGAGCGTGGTGAAGGGGTAATCCGCGATCTTCGGCCGCGCGTTCGAGACCGCGGCGAGGAAGGTCGACTTGCCGGCATTCGGGAGCCCCAGAAGCCCGGCATCGGCGATGAGCTTGAGGCGCAGCCAGATCGTGCGCTCCACACCGTCCTGGCCGGGATTGGCGCGGGACGGCGAGCGGTTCGTCGAGGACTTGAAGCGCAGGTTGCCCCAGCCGCCGTTGCCGCCTTGCGCCAGGAGTACCCGCTGTCCGACCTCGGTGAGGTCGGCGATCAGCGTCTCCTCGTCCTCGTCGATGATCTCAGTGCCGACCGGCACCTTCAGCACGATGTCGTCGCCCGACTTGCCGGTGCGTTGCGAGCCCATGCCGGGCTGGCCGGACTTGGCGAAGAAATGCTGCTGGTAGCGGAAGTCGATGAGCGTGTTCAGCCCCTCGACCGCCTCGGCCCAGACCGAGCCGCCGTTGCCGCCGTCACCGCCGTCGGGGCCGCCGAACTCGATGAACTTCTCGCGCCGGAACGAGACGCAGCCCGCACCGCCGCCGCCGGAGCGGATGTAGACTTTGGCGAGGTCGAGGAACTTCATGGCAGCGCTTTCCTTGGGGTCGAGTGGCGATAGCCCGTGGCGGCGGTTTTCGCAAGGGCGGCGGGGCGTCGGCGAAGGGTCGGCACATGGTATGGCAGGGGCGTGCGGCGGGTTAAGGGGTCGGCCTCGGGCTAAAGGAGCGGGGGGCCAGCCCCCCGCACCCCCCGGGGTATTTCGGCAATGAAAAAGATGAGGTGGGGCGACGCCGGATCCGGACCGGTGCCGGTCCCGCGGGAAGCCGNGGCGGGGGGGGCCAGCCCCCCGCACCCCCCGGGGTATTTCGGCAATGAAAAAGATGAGGTGGGGCGACGCCGGATCCGGACCGGTGCCGGTCCCGCGGGAAGCCGCGGCTCTCGGGGACGCCGCGCCACGTCCCGGTCGGGCGCGACGGGTTACGGCGCCGGCCGCTCGGTGCCGGGAGGAGCGGCGGCGCACCAGTCCGCGCGGGTCAGCTCCATCCGGCGGATCGCGACCTCGCGGCCGAGGGGGCGGGCGAAGGCGGGACCGGTGCCCCGATAGGCAAAGCCCAGCCGTTGCAGCACCCGGGCGGAGCGGTCGTTGCCCTCGAAATGGCCGGATGCCAGCGGGCCCGCATCGGGATCGGTAAAATGGGCCGCGACGACCGCGCCCGCCGCTTCCCGCATCAGGCCCTGGCCCCAGAACCGGCGCGCGAGCCAGTAGCCGAGATCGGGCTTCGTGCCGATCAGCCCCGCGAGGGCGCCGTCGCGGTCGATCGCCCAATGGCCGGTGGTGGTGGCGCCCGAAAGAAAGCTCAGTGCGTCGTCGAGCCCGTAGGGCCAGGGTGGCGCGGAGAGCCAGCGCGTGACCTCCCAGTCCGCGAGCGCCGCGGCGATCGCGGGCGCGTCGTCCGGGGTCGGAGGGCGCAGGGTGAGCCGCGCCGTATGGATCACGGCGCGGACAGGCATCTGTGTCAGTCCATCTTGCGCAGGTAGGTCCAGGTCGGGACCGTGGCGCCGCGCGCGACCGAGAAGGCCTCGGCATCGCCAAGATATTCGAAGCCGCAATTCGTCAGCACCCGGGCCGAGCCGGGGTTGTCCTGGAAGACCTCGGCGAAGAGCGTGCGCGAGCGGTGCGGGTTCGCCTCGACGATGGCGCGGACCGCCTCGGAGGCGTAGCCGGTGTTCCAGAAGGCGGGCGCCACCCAGTAGGTGATCTCGCTCTGCTCGCGCTCCATATGGGTCAGGCTGACGAGGCCCAGCACCTCGGCATGGCCGCGCTCGGAACCGTCCAGCACCCATACATCGGCGCCGCGCCCCTCTGACAGGGCGCGGGTGATGAACGCCTCGGTCGCGCCAGGCGGCAGCGGATGCGGGATCGCGCGGGTGCCTTCGGCGATCCGCCGGTCGGCCATGTACATCGCGATCAGACCGGCATCCGAGCGCCGGAGCGCGCGGAGCACAAAACGTTCGGCCGCCAGGGCGGGTTGCACAACGATGGGTTCCTGGATCATGCCTTCCTTCCTCCCGAGAAACACAAAGGCCGGAACGTGGCCCCCTACCGGCCCCGAACCCTGCATCACTCTCACATCGACGCCTTTCCCGGCTTTCCGGTGGCGGCGCCTTGTTTTCCGATACATCCGAAATGGGGCGGGAGCATGGCCGGATCAATCCCTGACCGCGCCCGCCGCCGACGAACATGCAGCAATCGCGCGAACGGGACCGCAGGGCCGCACGGTCCCGCCGAAACGAAAAGGACCGGCCTTTCGGCCGGTCCCCCTTACGATCGAACGGTAAGGCTTCGGCTTACTCGGCTGCCTCCGCCGCCGGGAGGACCGAAATGAAGGTGCGCCCCTTGAGGCCCTTCCGGAACGTCACGCGGCCTTCGGCGGTCGCGAAGATCGTGTGGTCGCGGCCCATGCCGACGCCCTCGCCCGGCCACCAGGTGGTGCCGCGCTGGCGCACGATGATCGCGCCCGGCTGGGCGGCCTGGCCGCCATAGAGCTTCACGCCGAGACGCCGACCAGCGGAGTCGCGGCCGTTGCGGGAGGAACCGCCTGCCTTCTTGTGTGCCATGGTGCGTTACTCCTTCGCTTTGGCCGCGGCCTTCTTGGCCGGGGCTTTCTTCGCCGGGGCGGCTTTCGCCTCGGCCTTCTTGGCCGGAGCTTTCTTCGCCGGGGCGGCTTTCTTCTCGGCCTTGGCCTCGCCGGCCGGCGCGGTGTCATGCGCGGCGACGCGGGCGGCGGCGGTGCCGATCGCTTCCTTCACGCCCGACTTTTCCGCGCCCGAGGCGAGGATGTCGGTGACGCGGACGAGCGTCAGCTTCTGGCGGTGGCCGCGGGTGCGCTGCGAGGAGTGCTTGCGGCGGCGCTTCCAGAAGGTGATGACCTTGTCGGCCTTGATGTCGTCGATGACTTCGGCCTGCACGGCCGCGCCCTTGACGAGCGGCTCGCCGAGCACCGGCTTGTCGCCGCCGACCATCAGGATCTCGTTGAACTGGACTTTTTCACCAGCGGCGGCGGCGATGAGTTCCACGCGGAGCACGTCGCCCGCCTGAACCTTGTACTGCTTGCCACCGGTCTTGAGGACCGCGAACATGGGTCTTTCCTTTTCTCTGCCGCGCCCTGTGGCCCCGGTCTCGACCGGTGTTTCGGGTGTCCCCGCCTCGGACAGCGCGCCCCCGTTTCGGGGACGATCGTTTCAAACTTAAGAATCCCGGTCGGGGCATGGCCTCGCCGGGATGCGGGCTTATCGGGCAGGAGCGCCGCAAAGTCAAGTCCGGCGTGAAGTCGTTTAGGAGGTGGTTTTCCGAGCGTTCGCGGCCGGTCAATCCGCAGGCGGCGCGCCGCCCTCGGCGCTGCGGCGGGCGATGAAGGCGGCGATACGGTCGCCGCGTTCGGCCGCGCCCTCGGGCGGGCGGTAGTCGGCGAGCACCTGCTGCCAGATCTGCGTCGCGCGCTCCGTCGAGGTCCGCGCACCGGCGGCTTCCCAGGTGCCGTGGTTCGAGAGGTCGGCGACGAGGGGCGCGTAGAAGGCGCGGTCGAAGCGATCCATCGTGTGTTGCGTCGCGAAGAAATGGCCGCCGGGGGCGACATCCTGCAAGGCGTCCCAGGCGAGGTCGCCTTCGGTGGAGGCCAGGGGCGCGCAGAGTTCGGCGATGGTCTGCAGCGCCTCGATGTCGTTGATGAACTTCTCGTAGCCGAAGGTTAGCCCGCCCTCGAGCCAGCCCGCGGAATGGACGGTCAGCGTGGCATTGGCCATGAGGTTGGCCCAGAGCCCCATGTGGTTCTCGCCCGCCGCCTGCATGTCGGCGGTGTTGGAGGCGGAACCGGCGGCCGAGCGCCAGGGCAGGCCGACATGGCGGGCGAGCTGGCCGGTGCCGATCGCCATGCGGATATGGGTGGGCGTGCCGAAGGCGGGCGCCCCGGACTTCATGTCGACGTTGGAGGAAAAGCCGCCGTAACTGACCGGCGCGCCGGGACGCGCGAGCTGGGCGAGCGTGATCCCGGCGAGGCATTCGGCGTGCTGGAGGACCAGCGCCCCCTCGACCGTCACCGGGGCCATCGCGCCGGCGAGGCAGAAGGGCGTGATGATCGAGAGCTGGCCGGCGCGGGCGAAGTCGATGATGCCTTCGGCCATCGGCTTGTCGATCTGGCGCGGCGAGTTGGTGTTGATCACCGTCGTGGCCCAGGCGGCGGCGGCGAAGTCCTCCTCCGGTAGCCCCATCGCGAGGCGGATCATCTCAAAACTCTCCGCGACCTGGGCGCGGCCGCGGGCATAGACGAAGAGAGGCTTGTCGGAGAGCGTGAGCTGGCCCCTCATCATCGCGTAGTGGCGCAGGGGCGCGGGCACGTCCTGCGGCTCGGCCGAGGGGCCGAGCTTGTGGATGACGTCGAAGCTCTGGTGCAGCTTCAGCGTCTCCTCGAAGGTGGCGAGATTGCCGGGGCGGCGGCCGCGCAGCGCGTCGGTGGCGTTGGGGCAGCCGCCGGCGGGCGAGAAGATGAGGGCGCCCTCCTCGTAGGTCAGGTCGCGGCCGGGGTTCGGGGCGCGCATGCGGATGCTGCGCGGCGCCGAGGCAAGCGCGGCGGCGACGATGTCGCGGCCGAGGCGGACCATCTCGGTCCCCTCGTCGACCAGCGCCCCGCCGGCGGCGTAGAGCGCCCGTGCCTCCGGCAAAAGGACGCGCAGGCCGAGCTCTTCGAGCAGGCGCAGCGCCATCTCGTGGATGGCGGCGACGGCGTCGTCGGAGAGCACCTTCTGCGGCGCGAAGGGGTGGCGGAGATGGCGGTAGTCCGCGACCCGCGCGGGCGCCTCGGTGCGGCGCGCGGCCCGGCCCCGGCGGCGATGCTGTTCGTCCATGGCGCCTCCTTGTCGGGCCCAGCCTTTCAGCGGGACGGCGGGCGGTCTTTCCCGTTCGCGACATCGGCCCTGTCGGTCGGCGCGGGCGATTGCCCCCGCCCGGCGCTTTATTTCCGGCGCCCCCTTGCAGCTGTGGTGGCGCGATCCGCATCTAGGGCCGACGGCTCCCACCGACACATAAAGGCCCAACATGTTCGACATCTGGCTTCCGCTCCTCGGCGGTCTCGTTCTCCTCGTCCTTGGCGGCGAGTTTCTGGTGCGGGGCGCGGTGCGCGTCGCCGAGCGGCTGGGCGTCTCGCCGCTGGTGATCGGCCTCACGCTGGTGGGCTTCGGCACCTCGATGCCCGAGCTGGTGACATCGGTCCGGGCCGCGCTCGACGGATCTCCGGGCATCGCCTACGGCAACATCGTCGGCTCGAACATCGCCAACATCCTCCTGATCGGCGGCACCGCGGCGCTGCTCGCGCCGATCGCGGTCAGTTCGGCCGCGCTCCGCCGCGACGGCGGCGTCATGCTTGGCGTCGCCCTGGCCTTCGCCGCGATCGTCTGGGCCATGCCGATGTCGCGCGGCGTCGGGCTGGTCTTCGTCGCCGCACTCGCGCTCTACGTCTACCTCGCCTTCCGGATGGAGCGGGTCTCGGCGGGCGCCGATCACGGCGCCGCCTACGACAAGGCCGCGGCGCTCGAAGCCGTCGATCCCGCGGTCACCCCCTCGCCCGTCGCCGGGCCGGGAATGCCGCAGTCGCTCGCGACGGCCATTGGCGGGCTCGTCCTCGTCGTGATCGGCGGCGGCTTCCTGGTCGACGGCGCGGTGGCGCTGGCGCGGTCGATGGCGATCTCCGAAACCGTGATCGGGCTCACCATCGTCGCGGTCGGAACCTCGATGCCCGAGCTGGTGACCTCGGTCGTCGCCGCCATCCGCCGCCAGAGCGACGTCGCCTTCGGCAACATCGTCGGCTCGAACATCTACAACATCCTCGGCATCGGCGGCGTCACCGCGCTGATCGCGCCGACCGAGGTGCCCGAGCAGATCGTGCGGTTCGACAGCCCGGCGATGGTCGTGGCGTCCGCCCTGCTGATCGCCGCCGCCCTTACCGGGTTTCGCATCACGAGACGCGAGGGGGCCGCGCTGCTCGCGGGCTACGGCGGCTATGTCTGGTGGATCTGGCCGGTCTGAGCCCGCAGCCTCCCGGGGCCCCGGGTGCCTGTCACGGAGGCGGCGCGCCGTCCCCTGCCCCCGGCGCCGCAGCCGCCGCCCCGGCATTTCGGCCTTCACCCCCCGCGAGATTTCCCCTAAACCGCTAGGACCACGCAATCCGGAGCGGCCATGCGCCTGTCGATCATCGAACGCTGCGAGGCCAAGGGCCTCAGGATGACCGAGCAGCGGCGGGTCATCGCGCGCGTGCTGGAGGAATCCGACGACCACCCGGATGCCGAGGTGCTCTATGCCCGCGCCTGCGCCGTCGATCCGAAGATCTCGCTCGCGACGGTCTACCGGACGGTGAAGCTCTTCGACGAGGCGGGGATCCTCGACAAGCTCGAGTTCGGCGACGGCCGGGCGCGCTACGAGGATGCCGAGCGCGAGCATCACGACCATCTCATCGACCTCACGACCGGCGAGGTGATCGAGTTCGTCGACGCGGAGATCGAGGCGCTGCAGGACAAAATCGCCAAGCGCCTCGGCTACCGGCTGAAGGGCCACCGGCTGGAGCTGTTCGGGGTGCCGCTGAAGAAGACCTGACGCGGGGCTCGGGCTTAGATCTCGGTCGCGCCGCGCCGCCGCTCCCAGGCGAGCCTGAACTTCGCTCCGATATCGAAGACCGGCCTCGGCGGGATCAGGTTCGGCCCGCCGAGCGCGATGGCGTCAGCAAGGAGCGGGTCAGCACCGCCCTCGGCCAGATCCGCGATCAGGCGGCCGAGGATCGTGCCGCGCGACAGTCCCGAGGCGTTGTAGCAGCCGCAAAGGAAGAGACCGGGCGCGGTCTCCTCGAAGACGGGCCGTTCGTTGCGGCTGATGCAGACCGCGCCGGACCAGCTGTGCTCGATATCAGCCTCCCCGAGGAAGGGGAAGCGGCGGGCGAGCCCCTCGGCATGAACCCGGCGCCGCGCCGCGAGCATCGACGGAGTTATCCCGCCGGGCGCATATTCTGCGGTGTTGCGGATCAGGATTCGGCGCGACCGTGTCAGCCGCACCGTGGCCCCGAGCGGGCGCGGCGAGAGGATGCCCCAGCTGTCGGGGCGGCCGATCCGCTCCTCCTCCTCCGCGCTCAGGGCGCGCGTCAGGCTCGCCGTCAAAGCGAGAGGGAAGACCCGCATCCGTTTCAGCCCGAGCCTCGGCAGGAAGGCGTTGACGCCGACGATGACCTTTGCCGCGCGGACGGTGCCGAAGTCGAGTTCAAGCGCCCAGCCCGCGCCAGCGCGGGCGATCCGCCGAACGGGCGAATTCTCGAAGGCTTCGACCGCGGGCGGGAGGGCCTCGACGAGGCCACGCAGGAGCTTGCCGGGTTGCAGGAGCGCGCCGCCCCGGGTCTCGACGCCGAGGCCGTAATGACCGGTTCCGAGGCGGCGCGCAAGGGCGTCGCGCTCGATCAGGTCTGCGTCGATCCCGAGCTCTGTGAAGCTATTCCAGTGCCGGCGCAGGGTGGCGAAATTCGCCATGTTGTGCGCGGCGTAGATCGTGCCGGTGTCCTCCCAGTCGCAGTCGATGCGATGTGCCGCCACGAGGCGGTGAAGCTCGGCCACGCCGGCGCGGTCGATCCGGTTCGTCAGAGCGTAGCGTGCGCGTCCTTCCGGAGAATTGAGGTCGGCATGGACCGGGCTTTCATGGGCGACGGCGAAGCCCGAATTGCGCGCGCTGGCGCCCTGCCCGAGCCGCTTGCCGTCGATCAGCACGATCCGCTTTCCGGGTGCGATCTCGGCCAGCCTGCGCGCCGCGGCGAGGCCGGTCACGCCGCCGCCGACGATCGCGTAATCTGCCGTCACATCGCCCGCCACGGCGGGAAACGCCGCCGCCTGCCCCGCCAGCGCGATCCAGCCGCTTCTGTCCTCGAGTCCCATTGTCCTCCCCGTTTTCGCAAGTGGTAGAGCGCACTTGCCGCCCCGCCAAGGGGGCTTTTCATTCCGCGACGGGGTCCGAATTCGCTTGCGCGCGACGCCCGATTGCGCTCTGCACGGCGCGTCCGAGTGCAAGGTGGCCCGCATGAAGAACCTCCACGGCATCCTTCTCGTCCTCTTCTCTATGGCCGCCTTCTCGGTCGAGGACGCCTTCATCAAGGTGCTGACCGCGAGCCTGCCGGTCGGCCAGGTGCTCATCTGCCTCGGCTTCGGCGGTGCGGCGGTCTTCGCGGCGCTGACCGGACCCGCGGGCTGGCGGCGGATCGGGGCGGCGCTCGCGGTGCGCCAGGTGGCGCTGCGCAGCCTCGCCGAGGCGGTCGCGGCGGTCTCCTTCGTGACCGCGCTGTCGCTGGTGCCGATCTCGACGGTCGCCGCGGTCTTCCAGGCGACGCCGCTCGCGGTCACGGCAGGCGCGGCGCTGGTCTTCGGCGAGGCCGTGGGCTGGCGGCGCTGGGGCGCGGTCGGCGCGGGGTTCGCGGGCGTCCTGATGATCCTGCGCCCCGGTCTCGAGGGCTTCCGGCCCGAGGCCGGGCTCGTCCTCGTCAGCGTGGCGGCGATCGCGCTCCGCGACCTCGTCACCCGGCGGATCCCGGCCGAGGTGCCCTCGCTCGCGGTGTCGTTCCACGGCTTCTTCGCGCTCGTCGTCGCGGGCGGGCTCCTGCTCGTCCTCGGGCCGGCGCCGGCGGCGATCACCGCCACCGCGGGCGCGCAGATCGGCGCCGCGATCCTCTGCGGCACCGCGGGCTATTACGCGATCGTCGCGGCGATGCGCGACGCCGAGGCCTCGGCGCTGATGCCGTTCCGCTACGCGCGGCTGGTCTTCTCGCTCGCGATCGGCGTCGCGGTCTTCGCCGAACGGCCCGACGCGATGACGCTCGCCGGCGCGGCGCTGATCCTTTCGGCGGCCTTCTACACCTATCTCAGGGAGCGGAAGGTGGCGCGCGCCGCGGTGGCGGCGTGATCTCTCTTCCCTCACGGCGCGCGAGCGCGTAAACACCCGGCCAAAAGCCATTTCCCGCCGAAAGGACCGACGAACATGAGCACCATCATCGACATCCACGCCCGCGAGATCCTCGACAGCCGCGGCAACCCGACGGTCGAGGTCGACGTGACGCTGGAAGACGGCACGATGGGCCGCGCCGCGGTCCCGTCAGGCGCCTCCACCGGCGCCCACGAGGCGGTCGAGAAGCGCGACGGCGACAAGTCGCGCTACATGGGCAAGGGCGTCCTCGAGGCGGTCGCGGCCGTCAACGGCGAGATCGCCGAGAACCTGATCGGCGAGGACGCGACCGAGCAGGTCGCCATCGACCGGCTGATGATCGAGATCGACGGCACCGAGAACAAGGGCCGGCTCGGCGCCAACGCGATCCTCGGCGTCTCGCTCGCGGTCGCCAAGGCGGCGGCGGACTTCACCATGCAGCCCCTCTACCGCTATGTCGGCGGCACCTCGGCGCGGGTCCTGCCGGTGCCGATGATGAACATCATCAACGGCGGCGAACATGCCGACAACCCGATCGACATCCAGGAATTCATGATCATGCCGGTCGCCGCCCCCGACATCCGCGGCGCGGTGCAGATGGGCTCGGAGGTCTTCCACACGCTGAAGAAGGAACTGTCGGCGGCCGGGCTCTCCACCGGGATCGGCGACGAGGGCGGCTTCGCGCCGAACCTATCGTCAACCCGCGACGCGCTCGACTTCATCCTGAAGTCGAGCGAGAAGGCCGGCTACACGCCGGGCGAGGATATCTATCTCGCGCTCGACTGCGCCTCGACGGAATACTTCAAGAACGGCAAGTATGTGCTTTCCGGAGAAGGGAAAACCCTTTCTTCCGAAGAGAACGTCGCCTATCTCGAAGCGCTGGTGAAGGACTACCCGATCATCTCGATCGAGGATGGCTGCGCCGAGGATGACTGGGCGGGCTGGAAGCATCTCACCGACGTCCTCGGGGCGAAATGCCAGCTCGTCGGCGACGACCTTTTCGTCACCAACCCCGCCCGCCTCGCCGAAGGCATCGCGAAGGGCTGCGCCAACTCCATGCTTGTGAAGGTCAACCAGATCGGCACGCTGACCGAAACCCTGCAGGCCGTCGACATGGCCCACCGCGCCCGCTACACCAACGTGATGTCGCACCGCTCGGGCGAGACCGAGGACGCGACCATCGCCGACCTCGCGGTAGCGACCAACTGCGGCCAGATCAAGACCGGCTCGCTCGCCCGCTCCGACCGGCTCGCGAAGTACAACCAGCTCATCCGCATCGAGGAAATGCTGGGCGAGACGGCGGAATACGCCGGCGCCTCGATCCTGAGGGGCTGAGGCCGAGCGGTCCGATGCGCGCGGCCAACATGGCGCTGGCGTTCCTGCTGGAACTCATGCTGGTCGTCGCGGTCGCGCGGTTCGGCTACGGGCTCGGCGGGGCAGGGATTGCGGGCTGGGTTCTGGCCGCGCTGGCGGCATTCGCCACGATGGCGCTCTGGGGATATTTCGCCGCACCGAAATCGGGGCACCGGCTGACCGGCGCGGGGCTGCTGGCGTTCAAGGCAGTGATGTTCGCGGCGGGAAGCGTCGCCTTGGCGGCCAGTCACGGCCCGGCCTGGGCCGCGGCCTTCGCCGCGGCATCGATCTTGCATCTTGTGATCGCTCTGCGGCTCGGCGCGCTGTGAACCTCGATCATTCGATCCCGCCGCGGCGGATCACGCGTTCGGAAAGCTCCGCGTAGGCGGCGCGCCAGGCCTCTTCCAGCTCGGGCGTGAACTCGCCGCCGAGTTCGTTGCGCAGCGTCTCGATCAGCGCCTCGCCCATCGGTGCGAAATGCGCGGCCTTGACGCCGATAAGCGCATGGCCGCGACCGAGTTCGGCGAACCGCTCGCCCAGCGCCTCGGGGTGATCCAGGTTCTCGATCACGATCCCGAGAGTTGTCATGAACTTCATGCCCTGTCCCGCGAGATCGTCACGGAACATCGTCCGGAGCGAGGGGTCGAGGCGGAACAATGCCTCGTAGAAATAGACCGAGGCGGGCTCGAGCCGTTCCCTGAGCCGGTGAAAGCTCTCGCGGATCATCGCGACCTGGCGCTTGGATAGCGACATCGAACCTTCCTTTCTGTTTGTTTTCGCGTCACTTTGCCGGACCGGGCACGGGCGCGCCTTGACCCATCTCAAGTCCCACGCTCCCGCTTGCCGGAGGGTGGAGTTTCGGCGAGGATGCGCCATGACGTCCCAGACCAGTATAGCGCATCAGGGTGGAAAACCGCAGGGGGAGATCGACCACCGGTCGTTTCTCGCCGCGCTGCCCGCGGCCGAGAAGGCGGCGCTGACCGAGACGAGCGACCATGCCGGGCTCGTCCATCTGGCCTTGCATGGCGGGCTCATCCTTTTGACAGGCGCGCTCATCGCGCTTCGCGTGCCGGTCTGGCCGCTCCTCTTGCCGGTCCAGGGCGTGCTGGTGATCTTCCTCTTCACGCTCGAGCATGAATGCACCCACCGCACGCCGTTCCAGTCGACGCGCCTCAGTGATTGGGTCGGTCGCGTCTGCGGCCTCCTGATCCTGCTGCCCTTCGAGTGGTTCCGCTACTTCCACCTCGCGCATCACCGCTTCACCAACCTTCCCGGCCGCGACCCCGAGCTCGAGGGTGAGAAGCCGGCGGATATTCGCGGCTGGGTCCGGCATCTCTCGGGCCTGCCGGTCTGGTGGGCCAACGCGCGGCTTCTTTGGCGGCTGGTGCTCGGGCGCGAGCGGCCCGCCTTCCTGCCCGACGCCGCGCGCGGCCGCGCCGAGCGCGAGGCGCGGGTGATGCTCGCGCTCTACGCGGTGGCGGCGCTCACGCTTTTCTGGTCGCCGGTCCTCATCTGGGTCTGGCTGGTGCCGGTCCTCCTCGGCCAGCCGTTCCTCCGGCTCTATCTTCTCGCCGAGCACGGCGACTGCCCGACGGTCGCGAACATGTTCGAGAACACCCGAACCACCTTCACCAACCGGATCGTGCGGTTCCTCGCCTGGAACATGCCCTACCATGTCGAGCACCACGTCTTTCCGGCGGTCCCGTTCCACAAGCTGCCCGCGCTGCACCGGCTGATCCGGAACGAGCTGAAGGTCACCGCCGACGGCTACGCCGCCTTCACCCGCGACTATCTCGCGCGGCGGCACTGAACGGCTCCGGGCGGGAATGTACCCGCCACAATGTTCGCATGGCGTCGTCCCGCCCTATCCGGTAGGCAGGCGGCGTTCCCGACCCCGAGCCGCCGATGACAGACGCCCCGATCCCCGCCCCGAAGAGCGACGACAGCCTTGCCGGCTTCGGATTCGCGCTTTCGGCCTATCTGCTCTGGGGCTTCCTGCCGCTCTACATGAAGGCGCTGGCCCATGTGACGCCGGCCGAGGTCATCGCCCACCGGGTACTCTGGTCGGTGCCGGTCGCGGGGCTGATCCTCGTCGCGCTCGGCCGCACGGCGGACCTGCGTGCCGCGCTCCGCAACCCGCGCATGGTGGCGATGGCGGCGGTGACGGCGGTGCTGATCTCGCTCAACTGGGGCATCTATGTGTGGGCGATCGGCTCGGGCCAGGCGCTGGAGGCAGCACTCGGCTACTACATCAACCCGCTCATCTCGGTCCTTCTCGGCGCGGTCCTCCTGCGCGAGAGGCTGAGCCCGGCGCAATGGCTGGCGATCGGCCTCGCCGCCGTCGCTGTCGCGATACTGACCTTCGAGGCGGGGCGGCTGCCCATCGTCGCGCTGGCGCTGACGCTGACCTGGGGGGGGTACGCGTTCCTCAAGAAGAAGCTGCCGATCGGACCGAACCAGGGCTTCATGCTCGAGGTGCTGCTGCTGACGCCACCGGCACTGTTCTATGTGCTCTGGCTGGCCGCCAGGGGCGAGAGCCATTTCCTGCATGGCGTGCCCTTCGACACCCTGATGCTGCTTGGCTGCGGCGTGGTGACGGCGGTGCCGCTCATCCTTTATGCCAATGGCGCGAAGCTCCTCAAGCTCTCGACCATCGCGATCATGCAGTACATCACACCAACGATGATCCTCCTCACCGCGGTCTTCGTCTTCGGCGAACCCTTCGGCAGCGCCCGCGCACTGGCCTTCCCGATGATCTGGGCGGCGCTCTTCCTCTATACCGGCTCGATGCTCAGACAGTCGCGGAAGCGGCGGCGGCGGGCCGGCTGACCCGGCCGCCGCCGACCGCGGCCGCGACCCCGGTGGTCGTGGCGCAGGAGGTCGGCAGTCCGCGCATCACCCGCACCGCGAGGTGGGCGAAGGCCTGCGCCTCGAGCATGTCGCCATCAAGGCCCGCCGCCTCGACCGGCTCGACCGGGCACTCCACCAGGCGCGCCAGCATCGCCATCAGCGTCCTGTTGTGGCGTCCGCCGCCTGTGACCAGGATCCGCGCGACCGGGGCCGGGAAATGCCCCGCTCCGCGCGCCACGGCGGCGGCGGCGGCGGCGGTCAGCGTCGCGGCGGCATCGGCGTCGGCGAGCTGTTCGACTGCTGCGAGGAGGCCGTGGAAATCGTTCCGGTCGAGCGATTTCGGCGGCATCTTTCGGAAATAACGGTGATCGAGAAAGCGGGCGACGACATCCTCGTCGGGCCTGCCCCCGGCGGCGAGCGCACCGCCCTCGTCGAGGCCGAGGCCGCGCCGCGCCTGCATGAGGTCGTTGACCGGCGCGTTGGCGGGGCCGGTATCGAAGGCGAGACAGGCGCCGGGCGCTTCCGGCGCCGGGGCCGATGGGTCGAGCCATGTGAGGTTGCCGACCCCGCCGAGATTGAGGAAGGCGAGGGGCTGGGTGGCGCCGATCCATTTCGCGCAGGCGAAATGGAAGAAGGGGGCGAGCGGCGCGCCCTGCCCGCCCATCTCCACGTCGGTCGAGCGGAAGTCCCACACGACCGGCAGGCCGAGCGCCTCGGCCAGGACCGCGCCGTCGCCGGCCTGATGGGTGCCGCGCCCGCCCGGATCATGGGCCAGCGTCTGGCCGTGGAAACCGACGATCTCGGCCTCGCCCGCGAGGGTGGAGAGAAGCCCGGCATGGGCGGTCTCGACGACCTCGGCGACCTCGGCGACGCCGGCCTCGCCGGGCCAGCGGCCGAGCGCGGCGCGGATCACCTCGCGTTCGGCCTCCGCATAGGGGCGGTAGGCGGTGCGGCCGAAGGCGTGAATGCGCTCGCCATCGGTTTTCACCAGCGCCGCGTCCACCCCGTCGAGCGAGGTTCCCGACATGGCACCCAGAGCCCAGACCGCCTTTGCCTTCATCATGCCCTTTCCCTCGCACCCGCCCGCCGATATAGCGGTTGCGGCACGAGAATGGACGAGACCGCGATGACCTACCACCCGAAATCCGATTTCATGCGCGTGATGATGGAACGCGGCTTCCTCGCCGACTGCACCGATTATCAGGGGCTGGACGAGGCTTTGGCCAAGGGCGTGGTGCCGGCCTACATCGGCTTCGACGCGACGGCGCCCTCGCTGCACGTGGGCTCGCTGATCCAGATCATGATGTTGAGGTGGCTGCAGAAGACCGGCCACAAGCCTCTGGTCCTGATGGGCGGCGGCACGACCAAGGTCGGCGATCCGTCGTTCCGGGCCGAGGAGCGGCCGCTGCTGACGCCCGCCCAGATCGACGACAACATCGCCGGCATCAAGCGGGTCTTTTCGGCCTATGTCAGCTTTGGCGACGCGCCGACCGACGCCCTGATGCTGAACAACGCCGAGTGGCTCGATACGCTCAACTACCTCGATTTCCTGCGCGACATCGGGCGGCATTTCTCGGTCAACCGGATGCTGTCGTTCGAGAGCGTCAAATCGCGGCTCGACCGCGAGCAGTCGCTGTCGTTCCTCGAGTTCAACTACATGATCCTGCAGGCCTACGACTTCCTCGAACTGCACCGCCGCTACGGCTGTCTGCTGCAGATGGGCGGGTCGGACCAGTGGGGCAACATCGTCAACGGCATCGACCTCACCCGCCGGATCCTCGACGACGAGGTCTACGGGCTGACCTCGCCCTTGCTGACCACCTCGGACGGCAAGAAGATGGGCAAGAGCCAGTCCGGCGCGGTCTGGCTCAATGGCGAGATGCTCTCGCCCTACGAGTTCTGGCAGTTCTGGCGCAACACGACGGATGCCGATGTCGGGCGGTTCCTCAAGCTCTACACCGAGCTCGACGTCGAGGAATGCGACCGGCTCGGCGCGCTTGAAGGCGCCGAGATCAACGAGGCCAAGATCGTGCTCGCCAACGCGGTGACCGCGCTTGCCCACGGCACCGAGGCGGCGTTGGCGGCCGAGGCCACCGCGCGCGAGGTCTTCGAGCGCGGCGGCGTGGGCGAGGACCTGCCGACGCTGGCGCTCTCGGCCGGGGATGTTGCGGACGGGATCAGCCTCGCCCAGCTCTTCGTGCGCTCGGGCCTTGCGAAGTCGGGCAAGGATGCCAAGCGGCTCATCGCCGAGGGCGGCGCGCGGGTGAACGACGAGATCGCCGCCGATGCCGGTCAGATGTTCGGCGCGGGGCACTTCGATACCCCGCTGAAGCTGACCGCCGGCAAGAAGCGCCACGCGCTCGTGGTGCTGGACTGAGCCCAAGCGGACGCCGGCAGGCCGGGCGCCGGGGCGGGACGATGGAGATGGGAGCCGAGATGGCGGGACGGCCGGAGCGGATCGCAACGCTCGACATCGCGCGGACGCTGGCGCTGGTCGGCATGGCGGTCTTCCATTTCACCTTCGACCTGCAGATGTTCGGCCATCTCGCGCCCGGCACCACCGCCATGGGCAGCTGGGCGATCTTCGCGCGCCTCGTCGCGGGCAGCTTCCTCTTCCTCGCGGGCGTGAGCCTCGAACTCGCGCACGGCCAGGGCATGCGCCCGCGCGCCTTCGGGCGCCGCTTCGCGATGATCGCGGGCGCGGCCCTGCTGGTCACGGGGGCGACCTACATGGCGTTGCCCGAGCAGTTCGTCTATTTCGGCATCCTCCACTCCATCGCCGTGGCGAGCGTGATCGGGCTCGCTTTCCTGCGCCTGCCGGCGCTCGTGACGCTTGCGGCGGCGGCGGCGGTTGTCGCCATCGCGCGGATGCCGGCCCCGGAGGTCTTCGAGGCGCCGTGGCTGCACTGGCTCGGCCTCGCGACGACGACGCGGCCGTCGGTCGATTTCGTGCCGGTCTTTCCCTGGCTCGCCCCCTGCCTCGCCGGGATCGCGCTCGCGCGGCTGGCCGGGCAGGCAGGGGTCTGGGACCGGCTGCGCCGGACCGAAGCGCACCTGCCCTCCGCCTCGTTGCAGGCGCTCGCCTGGCCCGGACGCCACAGCCTTGCCATTTACCTTATCCATCAACCGGTACTCTACGGCCTCGTCTGGGCGGCAACGGTCGCGTCGCGCTGAGCTTCGACGGAGCGGGGGGGCTGTCTGCCCCCCACGCCCCCGACGGGTCGGGGGCTCCCCCCGAGAGTATTTGAAGACAGAAAGTGAGCGGCGATGCGTCACTTTCTGTCTTCAAATACTCCCGCCGGAGGCCGCCGAGGAGGAGGCCGGAAGGCCGACGACGAGAAGAAAGTCTTGCGCCGCAGGCGCGCATTCGGAACCGGCTCAGTCGCCGATCATCCATGTGCCGTCCGGGTGGAAGGCATGGAAGGCGAAGGCGAAGATGACGTCGTGGACGAGGTCGCGGCCGGTTGCCGCGTCGCTCACGCGGATGTTTCCGACCTCTCGGCCCTTGGCGATGCGCCCCGAATCGAGCGCCGAGGCCTGACCCCGGCTCCAGCCGATCCGCACCCCGGCCTCGGCGATCTCGCCCGCCCGCGCCACCCGGTCGAGCGGCCAGGCGCGGTTGCCGACGCGCACCACGCGGGACAGGGGCTCGATCCCGTGGGGCGGCATCTCGCCGTTGTAGAGGAACGGCCGCGCGAGGCTGTCGTAGCCGGCATAGGGATTGCGGCCGTAGCTGCGCGGCCAGTCGGGCTCGCCCATCACCAGCCCGTCGGGATTGCGGGCGCGGAACGCGCCCCAGCTTTCCATCCAGCCCGGAAGCTGGGTGAGCTTGCGCCCGGTCAGCTTGCCGACGATCGCCTCGCCGAGCGCCTGCTGCCACCAGCTCTCGGTCTGGCGGTCGTACATGATCAGGTCGGAATGGCGCAGCTTGCCCGAGACGCCGAAGCTCAGGGTTTGCCCGCCGAGGCGGCGGTCGAAGATAATCCCGGCGTTGCACAGCGGGCAGAAGGTCACCGCCACCGGCACGCCCGCCACCTCGTCGTTGACGATCTCGTGCCAGGTCAGGTAGCGGATCGGCCAGGCGCGCGGCTTGGCCTTCCCGAGTTCGAGGACCATCACCGGCTCGCGGTCGTCGAGGCGGCGTTCCGAACCGGCGGGGATCATCCTTGCGCCGTCGAGCGCGGGGATGCCGTCCTTCGGCGGGCCGCCGGAGAGGATCTCGGCGAAATCCACCGATGTACGGGAGAAGTCGGTGCGCGGCCATTCGGAGCGCCAGCTTTCGGGCGCGGCAAGGGCTGCGGCGGCGAGCGCTAAGGCTGCGATGAGGGCCGGGAGCAACCCGGCCGACAGGCGGATCGTGGACATGGAAACCCCCGCCCGGCAGTCTGGCGCGGGCGGGGGTATTTTGCCAGCGCCGGGGCGCCGGTCTCACCCGAAGGTGAAAAGTCGTGTCAGTCCTCGACCGTCACCTTGACCATGCGGTCGGGCTCGCTCACGGTGCCGTTCAGGTCGGGATTGCCCTTCTTGATCGCGTCGACCACTTCCATGCCGCCGATGACATGGCCGATCACGGTGTACTGGCCGTTGAGGAACTCTCCAGGCGCGAACATGATGAAGAACTGCGAGTTCGCGCTGTCGGGATCGGCCGAGCGGGCCATGCCGACGACGCCGCGCATGAAGGAATGCTCGGAGAATTCCGCCGGGATGTTCGGCAGGTCCGACGCGCCGGTTCCGGCGAGCGACAGGTCGCCGCCGGCCTTGCCGTTCTGGACGTCGCCGGTCTGGGCCATGAATCCCTCGATCACCCGGTGGAAGACCACGCCGTCATAGGCGCCACGGCGCGCCAATTCGGTGACCTGGGCGACGTGCTTCGGCGCGATGTCGGGCAGAAGGTCGATCGTGATAGCGCCGTTGGCCTCGCCCGCGACTTCGATCACGAGGTTCGGGCCCGGTCCGTCCTCGGCCGCCGAGGCGCTGCCGGTGGACTTGACATAGAGGAAGAACGCGGCGCCGACAGCCACCGCGGCGGCGGCGACCCCGCCGATGATGACGCGGGCGTCAGACATCGGCCGCAACCTTCACCGAGATCATCCGGTCGGGCGACGCGGGCGGCTCGCCGCGGGCGATCTTGTCGACATGCTCCATCCCCGAGATCACTCGGCCGTAGACGGTGTACTGGCCGTTGAGGAAATGGTTGTCCTTGAAGTTGATGAAGAACTGCGAATTGGCCGAGTTGGGGTTCTGCGACCGCGCCGCGCCGAGCGTGCCGCGATCGTGCGGCAGCTTGGAGAACTCTGCCGGCAGGTCCGGCAGGTCGGAGCCGCCGGTGCCGCAGCGACCGGGGTTGTAGTTCTGCTCCATGTTGGCGTGCTGGACGTCGCCGGTCTGGGCCATGAAGCCCTCGATCACCCGGTGGAAGGCCACGTTGTCATACTTGCCGGCGCGGGCGAGTTCCTTCATGCGCGCCGAATGCTTGGGCGCGACGTCGGGCAGAAGCTCGATCACCACGTCGCCGTTCTTCAGCGTCATGATGATGGTGTTTTCGGGGTCCTTGATCTCTGGCATGAACGCCTCCTTCGATTTCGGCGGCGACCCTAGAGCGCGGCGCGGCGCAAGAAAAGGCCAAAGCGTTCCGGTCGGTTGACCTTCGCCTATGCTTCGGGCGATTTGGCGCGTAAGTCTTGAAAAAACGCACGGCCCGAAAGGATTCTCTTGATGAGCTGGAAAACCATCGACGACATGGACTTCAAGGGCAAGGTCGCCCTGGTTCGCGTCGACATCAACGTGCCGGTCGAGGCCGGACGTGTCACCGACGCCACCCGGATCGAGAAGATCGTGCCGACCGTCAAGGACATCCAGGAGAAGGGCGGCAAGGTCGTGCTCCTGGCGCATTTCGGGCGGCCGAAGGGCCAGGTCGTGCCGGAGATGAGCCTCAGGGTCACGCTGCCCGCGCTCGAGGCGGCGCTCGGCCAGAAGGTCGCCTTTGCCGAGGACTGCATCGGTGTGACGGCCAAGAAGGCGGTGGCGGCCATGGAGCCGGGCGACGTCCTGCTGCTCGAGAACACCCGGTTCCATGCCGGCGAGGAGAAGAACGACCCGACGATGGCGGCCTCGCTGGCAGCACTCGGGCTGGTCTATGTCAATGACGCCTTTTCGGCCGCGCACCGTGCCCATGCCTCGACCGAGGGCATCGCGCACCGGATGCCGTCCTGCGCCGGGCGGCTCATGGAGGCGGAACTGAAGGCGCTGAACGCCGCGCTCGGCGATCCCGAGCGGCCGGTCGTGGCGATCGTCGGCGGCGCCAAGGTCTCGACCAAGCTCGATCTGCTCGGCAACCTCGTGCAGAAGGTCGATCACCTCGTCATCGGCGGCGGCATGGCCAATACCTTCCTCGTCGCGAAGGGGATCGAGGTCGGAACATCGCTCGCCGAGCGCGACATGGCCGAGACCGCGAAGGAGATCCTCGCCAAGGCCGAGGGTGCGGGCTGCGCCATCGTCTTGCCGACAGATGTCGTGGTGGCCAAGGAGTTCAAGGCCGGGGCGGAAAGCCGCACCGTCGCGGCGGGCGAGTGCGGGGCCGACGAGATGATCCTCGATGCCGGGCCGGATACGGTGGACCTCATCGCCGAGGTCTTCGCCCGCTGCCGCACGCTGATCTGGAACGGCCCGCTCGGCGCGTTCGAGACCCCGCCCTTCGACGCCGCGACGACGATGGCGGCGCGGAAGGCGGCGGAACTTACCCGCGGTGGGCGGCTGGTCTCGGTCGCCGGCGGCGGCGACACCGTCGCTGCCCTGAACAAGGCCGGGGTAGCCGAGGATTTCAGCTACATCTCGACCGCGGGCGGCGCCTTCCTCGAATGGATGGAGGGCAAGGTCCTGCCGGGCGTCGCCGCGCTCGAGGACTGAGGCCGGCGGCGCCGCCCTGCCCCGCGCGGCGGCGCCTCAGGCCCGACTATCGGGCCGTTCCTGCGACATCAGACGCGCCACCTCCGCGTCGGGGATCGCCTCGGCGGCATAGCCGAATGTGCCCTCGCGCAGCACTTCCCGCCCGGCCCGGGCGAGAGCACCGAGCGCTGCGCGGGCGAAGGAGCCGCCGACGCTGATGCGCCTTACGCCGGCGGCGGCGAGGTCGGCAACCGTGCAGGCGGGCCCCGAGAGCCCGGCCACGACATTGACCGGCCGGTCGACCGAGCGGCAGACGGTGCGGATGGCGTCGAGATCGGGCAGGCCGGGCGCGAAAAGCACATCCGCTCCGGCCTCGGCGAAGGCCTGAAGGCGGCGGATCGTATCGTCGAGGTCGGGTCGCCCCCAGAGATGGTTCTCGGCCCGCGCGGTCAGGAGGAACGGACGCCCGCGCACCGCTTCGGCCGCCGCGCGGATCCGTTCGACGGCAAGATCGAACGCATGGATCGGATCGCCGGGATCCCCGGTCGCATCCTCGATGGAACCGCCCGCTAGGTCGAGGTCGCAGGCCATCGTGACCGTATGCGCGCAGGTCTCGGGCGCCGCTCCGAAGCCGTCCTCGAGATCGGCGCTGACCGGCAGGTCGGTCGCGCGGGCGATCGCGGCGGCATTGAGCAGGACCTCCTCGCGCGTCAGCGCCGCGAAGGAATCGCGCCGCCCGGTGGAGAAGGCATAGCCCGCGCTGGTCGTCGCCAGGGCCTCGAAGCCTATATCTGTGAGGATGCGCGCCGAGCCCGCGTCCCAGGCATTGCCGACGACGAACGCCCCCGCGCGGGCGTGGAGCGCCCGGAACCGCTCGAATCTGGTGGTCTGATCCTGCATCCTGTCCTCCGGTCGCAGTGAGAAGCGTCGCGCGGTAGCGTAGGCGCATCCGGCGCCCCGGCAAACCCGCGCGATGACGCGACGTCCGCCACGCACCGCCACAGTTTTGCCTCGGGCGGCGGGATAGAAGGGGTCAACAATCGGGCGGGATCGAGAAAGCAGGAATATGGCGGCGAAATGGACGCTGATCACCGGGGCCTCGGACGGGCTCGGCCGCGAGTTTGCTCGGATCGCAGCGGCCGAGGGGCGCGACCTGATCCTCGTCGCGCGCCGCGCCGAGAGGCTGGAGGCTCTGGCCGAGGAGCTGCGTGCCCGCCACCGGATCGCGGTCGAGGTTATGCCGGCCGACCTGTCCGACCCCGCCGCGGTCGAGGCCCTGTGGCGCCGCGCCGCGCACCGGCGACAGATCGAGGTGCTGGTCAACGATGCCGGGTTCGGGCTGAACGGCGCCTTCGCCGAGACCGACCTGGCCCGCGAACTGGCCTCGATCGCGGTCAACGTCACGGCGCTGACGATCCTGATGAAGCACGCGGTCGGCCATATGCGGGCGCAAGGCGGCGGGCGGATCCTGAACGTCGGCTCCACGGCGGGGTTCATGCCGGGGCCGAACATGGCCGTCTACCACGCGACCAAGGCCTATGTCCTGTCGCTGAGCGAGGCGGTGGCCGAGGAACTGCGGGGCGGCAACGTCACCGTGACGGCGCTTTGCCCCGGTGCGACGGCCACCGGGTTCCAGAGCGTCGCGCAGATGGAGAACGCGCTTTTGCTGCGGATCCTGCCGGTGGCCGAGGCCGGCGCGGTCGCCCGGGCCGGCTGGCGGGCGATGCAGCGCGGCCGGCGGATCTGTGTCACCGGATCGTTCAACCGGTTCTTCGCGGTGGCGCCGCGGCTTTCGCCGCGGGCGCTGACGACGCGGATCACGGCGCTTTTCCTGCGGCCCGGCCGCATTCGCGCACGTTAGCGCCACCACATTTGCATGCGACCCGACTGTCGCCTAGAAGCGATGGAAGGGCGCTGGGCGCGCCCATGGTATTTCAAGCTTTCGCGCGGAGACGGACATGGCACGGCAAAATCAGGCAGAACAGATGCGTTCCGGCAAGGGCTTCATCGCCGCGCTCGACCAGAGCGGCGGCTCGACGCCGAAGGCGCTGAAGCTCTACGGGGTCCAAGAAGGCGCCTGGTCCAACGACGACGAAATGTTCGCGCTGATCCACCAGATGCGCGCCCGCATCGCGACCTCTCCCGCCTTCACCGGCGAGCGGGTGATCGGAGCGATCCTGTTCGAGAAGACCATGGACGGCGAGATCGGCGGCAAGCCCGCCGCCCAGTTCCTGTGGGAAGAGCGCGGCGTGGTGCCGTTCCTCAAGATCGACAAGGGCCTTGAGGACAAGGCCGACGGCGTGCAGCTGATGAAGCCGATCGGCGGGCTCGACGCGCTTCTCGACCGGGCGGTGAAAGCGGGAATCTTCGGCACAAAGGAGCGCTCGGTGATCGGCGCGGCCTCGGCCTCGGGCATCGCGGCGGTCGTGGCGCAGCAGTTCGACCTCGGCCGCCAGGTGCTGGCCAAGGGACTGGTGCCGATCATCGAGCCGGAAGTGACGATCTCGATCGCCGACAAGGCCGAAGCGGAGGACATCCTGCTCGCGGAGCTGAAAAAGCAGCTCGACGCGCTGCCGGAAGGCGCGGACGTGATGCTGAAGCTGACGCTGCCGACCAAGGCCAATCTCTACAAGCCGCTGATCGACCATCCGCGGGTGATGCGCGTCGTCGCGCTGTCGGGCGGCTATTCGCGCGACGAGGCGAACGCGCTTCTGGCGCAGAACGCCGGCATGATCGCCAGCTTCTCTCGCGCGCTGACCGAAGGGCTCTCGGCCAAGCAGGACGACGCCGAGTTCAACCGCACGCTCGACGCCACGATCCAGTCGATCCGCGACGCCTCGGTGGCCGGCTGACAACGCCGGTCTGGCGAAACGCGATGCGGGGGATTCCCTTCGCGAATCACTTGTGCCATGATTCTCGCAGCCGCCCGACGAAGGCGGCGCGAAGAGGCAGATCATGAGTGTATCGCGGAGCCGTCCCGCCCTTGGTGTCGTCGTCTATTTCGCCCTCGCATCGGGACTTGGCTTCTATTTCACCTTCGCCGCCGTCCAGGGTGACTACGGGGTGTTCCGCCGGGTTCAGGCGACGGCCGAGAAGGCGGCGCTGACAGCCGAGCGCGACCGGCTGAAGATCGAGGTGGCGCGGATGGAGAACCTGACCCGCCGCCTTTCCGACGACTACCTCGACCTTGATCTGCTGGACGAGCGCGCCCGTGACGTGCTCGGCCTGATCCGCGCCGACGAGATCGTCATCCACTGACGCTTCGCGCGGCGTCTCCACGCGTCAGATCTGACGAAATGATTGCGATCATCGGGCGATGAACCGGCAGCCGGTACCAGCCCGGCGAGGCGGCTCGGTTGCGTGGACGCAACGGAAGATCCGCATGTCTTTCCCGTCTGTCACTCGCCCTATTACGATGTCGTGGACCATGCCCGCGATGGAGGCAGGATTGCGGTTGACCATTTTGCACAGTACGGGATTCGGGATATCTTCCCGCAACTGACAGCACAGGCCCGCTGTATCGGGATCATTCGATTTGCCGGGCGGTCGGCCACCACTCGAAAGGCACGGCACCAGCAAATATGTCTCGCGATTCTCGGAGATTTGCGTTATAGGGTAGTTTAACGTTGAACTACTTTCTCGCCAATGGGAGGTTCTCGGCATGGCCGCAAGAAAAAGCGCCGCAACATCAAACACATCCAAAGAAGATCTGCTGAAGTATTACCGCGAGATGCTTCTGATCCGGCGATTCGAAGAAAAGGCCGGCCAGCTCTACGGCATGGGTTTGATCGGTGGCTTCTGCCACCTTTACATTGGTCAGGAGGCGGTGGTCGTCGGGCTTGAGGCGGCAGCTGAAGAGGGTGACAAGCGGATTACTTCCTACCGCGACCACGGCCACATGCTGGCCTGCGGCATGGATCCCAAGGGCGTGATGGCCGAACTCACCGGCCGCGAGGGCGGACTGTCCAAGGGCAAGGGCGGCTCGATGCACATGTTCTCCAAGGAGAAGCATTTCTACGGCGGCCACGGCATCGTCGGCGCCCAGGTGCCGCTTGGCGCCGGTCTCGCCTTCGCGGACAAGTACAAGGAAAATGGCCGCGTCACCTTCACCTACTTCGGCGACGGCGCGGCGAACCAGGGCCAGGTCTACGAGACGTTCAACATGGCCGCGCTCTGGCAACTGCCGGTGATCTTCGTGATCGAGAACAACCAATATGCGATGGGCACGTCGCAAAAGCGCTCGACGTCGACGCCGGACCTGCATACGCGCGGCCTCGCCTTCGGCATCTCGGGCGAAACCGTTGACGGGATGGACGTGCTGGCCGTGAAGGCTGCGGGCGAGAAGGCGGTGGCGCATTGCCGCGCCGGCAAGGGCCCGTACATCCTTGAGGTCATGACCTACCGCTACCGCGGCCACTCGATGTCGGACCCGGCCAAGTACCGGACCCGCGAGGAGGTGCAGAAGATGCGCGAGGAGCGCGACGCGATCGAAAACGTGCGCGAGCTTCTGCTGCAGGGCAAGCATGCGAGCGAAGACGATCTGAAGGCCATCGACAAGGAGATCAAGGCGATCGTCAACGAGGCGGCCGAATTCTCCAAGGTGAGCCCCGAGCCCGCGCTCGAGGAACTCTGGACCGATATCTACGCGTAAGGGGGACACGCACATGGCTACCGAAATTCTGATGCCGGCGCTTTCCCCGACGATGGAGGAAGGCAAACTCGCCAAATGGCTGGTGAAGGAGGGCGACACGGTGTCGTCCGGTCAGATCCTCGCCGAGATCGAGACCGACAAGGCGACAATGGAGTTCGAGGCCGTCGACGAGGGTATCGTCGGCAGGATCCTTGTTGCCGAGGGGACCGAGGGCGTGAAGGTCAATACGCCGATTGCGGTTCTCGTCGAGGAGGGCGAGAGCGCCGATGCCGCGCCTTCGGCCGCAGCCGCCGCGCCGGCCGCCGAAGCCCCTGCCCCGGCGCCGGCCGTTGCAGCGGCGCCTCCTGCGGCGCCCAAGGTCGACTCGTCTCCCGACTGGCCGGAAGGCACCACGATGAAGACGATGACCGTGCGCGAGGCGTTGCGAGAGGCGATGGAAGAGGAGATGACGCGCGATGCCGACGTCTATCTCATGGGCGAGGAGGTCGGCGAGTATCAGGGCGCGTACAAGATTAGCCAGGGCTTGCTCGACCGGTTCGGATCGAAGCGCGTGATCGACACGCCGATCACCGAGCATGGCTTCGCCGGCATCGCCGTGGGTTCGGCCTTTGGCGGGCTTCGTCCGATCGTCGAGTTCATGACCTTCAACTTCGCGATGCAGGCGATCGACCACATCATAAACTCGGCGGCGAAGACCCTCTACATGTCTGGCGGCCAGATGGGTTGCCCGATCGTCTTCCGCGGTCCGAACGGTGCCGCCGCCCGCGTGGCTGCACAGCACAGTCAGGATTATGCGGCATGGTATGCGCAAATTCCGGGTCTCAAGGTCGTGCAACCCTACTCGGCGGCTGACGCCAAGGGCCTCCTCAAGACCGCAATCCGGGATGCGAACCCCGTGATCTTCCTCGAGAACGAGATCCTTTATGGCCGCTCGTTCGAAGTGCCTGATCTCGAAGACTTCACGATTCCCTTCGGCAAGGCGAAGGTATGGCGCGAGGGGACGGACGTGACGCTTGTGTCGTTCGGGATTGGCATGAGCCATACGCTCGAAGCCGCTGACAAGCTCGCGGCGGAGGGGATCAGCGCCGAAGTCATCGACCTCAGGACGCTCCGGCCCATCGACACGGCAACCGTGATCAAATCGGTGATGAAGACCAACCGCTGCGTCACGGTCGAGGAAGGCTGGCCGGTCTGTTCGATCGGCAACCACCTCTCGGCGGTCGTGATGCAAGAGGCCTTCGATTACCTCGACGCGCCCGTCATCAACTGCACCGGCAAGGATGTGCCGATGCCGTATGCGGCCAACCTCGAAAAGCTGGCGCTCGTGACCTCGGATGAGGTTGTGGCGGCGGTTAAGCAAGTCACCTATCGGTAAGGAGGCAAACACATGGCAACCGAAATCCTGATGCCGGCGCTGTCTCCGACGATGGAGGAGGGCACGCTCGCTAAGTGGCTCGTGAAGGAGGGCGACACGGTGTCGTCCGGCGACATCCTGGCCGAGATCGAAACCGACAAGGCCACGATGGAGTTCGAAGCGGTCGACGAAGGCATCGTCGGCAGGCTCTTGGTCGCGGAAGGCACGTCGGGCGTGAAAGTGAACACTCCCATTGCGGTCCTGGTCGAGGAAGGCGAGAGCGCCGATGCGGCTCCTGCCGCCAAGGCGGCGCCGGCCGCTGCTCCGGCAGCGCCTGCGATGCCAACTGCGGAGGCTCCGGCCGCGACGGTGTCGGGCGGCGCACGCGTCCTTGCTTCGCCGCTCGCGCGGCGTCTGGCAAAAGAGAAGGGCATCGACCTCTCGGCGCTGACCGGCTCTGGCCCGCACGGTCGCGTTGTGAAGGCTGATGTCGAGGCCGCTTCGTCCTCGCCGGCCACCAAGACGCCGACCGCAGCGGTGCAAACCCCAGCGGCAGCCGCATCCGCCCCAGCGGCGATGCCCGCAGGGCCGTCGGCGGCGAGCGTCGCGAAGCTGTACGAGGGCCGCGATTACGAGGAGATGCCGCTCGACGGGATGCGGAAGACCATCGCAGCCCGACTTACCGAAGCCAAGCAGACGATCCCGCACTTCTACCTCCGGCGTGATGTGCAACTCGACGCGCTGATGAAGTTCCGAGGTCAACTCAACGCTCAGCTCGAAAGCAGAGGCGTCAAGCTTTCGGTCAACGACTTCATCATCAAGGCCTGCGCCAACGCGTTGCAGGCGGTGCCCGACGCCAACGCGGTATGGGCCGGCGACCGGATCCTCAAGCTCAAGCCTTCGGACGTTGCGGTCGCCGTCGCGATTGACGGTGGGCTGTTCACCCCGGTGCTAAAAGATGCGCATCAGAAGTCGCTTTCCGCGCTGTCAGCCGAGATGAAGGATCTGGCCGTCAGAGCCCGATCCCGCAAGCTCGCACCCCATGAATACCAGGGCGGCAGCTTCGCGATCTCCAACCTCGGCATGTTCGGTATCGACAACTTCGACGCGGTCATAAACCCGCCGCATGGCGCAATCCTTGCCGTAGGGGCCGGTGTCAAGAAGCCGGTGGTGAAAGCCGACGGCGAAATTGGCGTGGCAACTCTGATGTCGATGACTCTTTCGGTAGATCACCGGGTAATCGACGGCGCGCTTGGCGCGGAACTGCTGAAAGCCATTATCGAAAACCTCGAAAATCCGATGGCGATGCTGGCCTGACCGTAAGAAAAGGCCGGGGCGCACGGCCCCGGCCTTTGCCTCCGTCCGGAGTGCCGTCAGATATCGTCGTCGATGAGCTGATCCATCGTCAGAGCAGGTTGGGCGCAACCGGCCTCACCAATCACTTTTGCGGGAACTCCAGCAACCGTGGTGTTTCTCGGAACTTCGTGCAACACCACCGATCCCGCCGCAACGCGCGAACAATCGCCGATATGGATATTGCCAAGGATCTTGGCTCCCGCACCGATCAGAACGCCATTACCGATCTTTGGATGCCGGTCGCCATCCTCCTTCCCGGTTCCGCCGAGCGTGACCGAATGCAGCATCGAGACATTGTCGCCTACAACCGCAGTCTCACCAATGACGATCGAGTGAGCGTGATCGATCATGATCCCCTTGCCGATGACGGCGTTCGGGTGAATGTCCACGCCAAAGACCTCGCTGACGCGCATCTGGACGAAATACGCAATGTCTCGGCGACCATGCGTCCAGAGCCAGTGACCAATCCGGTAGGCCTGAACAGCCTGGAAGCCCTTGAAAAACAGCATAGGCTGCATGAAGCGATGGCATGCCGGGTCACGATCGTACACCGCAACAATATCGGCCCGCGCCGACTGGCCAATTTCCGGATCGTCAGCATAAGCTTCGTCGGCAATCTCGCGCAGAATCTGCTCGCTCATCTCGCCCGAGGCGAGCTTGAGCGAGAAACGATACGCGAGCGCCCGCTCCAGAGTCGCGTGGTGCAGAAGCCCGGAATGAATGAACCCGCCGAGGAGTGGTTCGTCGCGAACCGCCGCCCGCGCCTCCTCGCAGATATGCGTCCAGACCGGATCAACCTGTGCAACTTTCGGTTTTGTTTCGGCCATGACAGCTCCCTCCGATTTCCATCGAACTTATATCAGATAGGACCAGAGTGCGAAACTGGAAGAGGCGGTGGCGTGCGAAGGTTAAACTTCGCGACGACGCCAATCGAGAAGTACTTCAAAGACAGACGCCATTGCTTCCAGGTATCGAGGATCGGAAAGGAACGGTTCCGATATCTGCCGCTCTCCGGGCGGGATCGCGCCCGAAAGACTGCCGTTTCCCCAGAACGGATGGTTGCGTCCAGTGCGCTTGCGGAACAGATCCGCTACATGGGCTCGCTCAAGGAATCTCCTGGCTGTCGTGCGCCATTCCTCCCTCGGTAAGAGCCTTACAGCACATGCGGCCGCGACTAAGTCGCCGTGGGTAAGAGTGCGCATGGATCACAGACTCGGAACTGCGATTTCCAGGTAGTGAACCGCGATACGAACCTTTCCGCCAGAAAAGGTTCCTCCTGTCGCATCGAGTTGCATAGCTTCCGGTGCGTAGAATGCGGTCGGCTGCCCCAGAACTCCACGCGCCCAGGAACCAACCTGGAGCCCCAGCCCCGCCCCATACCGACCGGCTGACCCAGGATTGCCGAGTGACCAACTCGTAAGAGATCCCGTTACCGCCGCAATAACCCGCGCCGACACGCCGATGACCACGGAATTGGGCGGGATCACAGCCGACGTCGTCGAGACTGGACCGGCCGTAATCACATGGTCGATCTCTGCCACGGCAACGCTCAACCCCGCATTTGCTGGCGACAGCGTCATCATGCCCGCCCGCCATCCAGAACCGTCGTGCAGTGCCTGCGCCCCCTCGTCGAGGATCACCGTGCGCCAACCCCGCCGGGGCAAGGCGAACTCCCACCCGCCGTTTGTGCCGATCGCCACCTTGCCCTCTTGACCCGACCACTCGTTCACGGCACCGACCGGCACGCCGAAGCATGTGCCGTCGACGACGACCGCAGGTGGGATCGAGACGCTACGCGAGACCAGTGTCAGCGACACGAGCCCGTCGAGCCGCGTGAGCGCTTCGTTGATCGTCACATGTTTCTGAGCCTGTGCGGGCTGAAGAAGCGGCAAGCCAAGCTGTTTCGTATTAGACATCGATGCTGATCCTCGTGAAGGGCCCTGCTCCGAACTGGTCGGACAACTGGGCGACATGGATCTCAAATGGAGCGTTGACTCCATCGAGGGCTTGAAGTCCCGCCGGGTAGATCCAGCCGGGCTCCGCAAGCGTCACGGCGCGCCGGGTGGCTGCACCCTGCACGATTCGAAGCTCGTAGATCTCCAACGCCTCGCCCAGTGGCACTTCGAAACCAGACCAAGTGTCTCCGTCGATGCGGGTCCTGCGAATCCAGCCGATGTCCAGATCGCCCAGAGAATTCCGACGCGCTCGAAGATGAACCGGGGACAGGGGGCGAAGTCCGATTCCGGCGAAAGCTTCAATCCGATGGACATAGGACGGATCGCCGTACCCGCGCTTCGCCGGGCCGATCCGGTAATGTCGGGCGAGATCGCGCTCCGCCGCAGAGAGCTTGATCTGCTGCGGCGCACCGTTCATCAGAACCACATAGCTTCCTGGCGGCCACGCGTCGGGCGCAACCGCATCGCTGCCCCCCTGACCGCGAAGGCGCATCGAAAGATCGTAGGTATCCTTTGCGATCAGCGCGGCTTCGGCGAACTGAAAAAGTTCCCAGTTCGCCGAGGTTCCGTCTCCGATAGCCATCACGTTCGCCCCATTGAGAAGCTGGCTCGGGCTCACTGAATTCAGCGGCCCACCGGTTACCTTCACCCTCAACGGCGCCCCTCTGTCCCAAAGCCCGGACCGTGCCCGGCTCAGGGCGTTCTCGGTCTGACCGATCACCGACGCAGCCCGGATGAGGAGGTTGATTTGGTATCCATCGTCGCTGTCCGATGCGTAGAGCGCGGCCGCCCCCGGCCAGGGCGAAGCCGTGACCGCTACATGGGGCCGATGCGGAGCCTCCTGGCCGCTCATCAAAGGCAGGTCCATGAACAGCGAAAAGACAGGCACGGGCGCCGCAAAGGCCCGCGGCGTCACGCGCTCCTCCGCTTCGTTAGACGGCTGATAAACCGCTGGCTCCACGCGCACGGCCTCGACCGCAATTGTTCCGGCCTGTTCGACCCTGTCGATCCGGTACAGCCCGCCACCGTCCAGCGAGATGACGTCGCCTGCGCCGAGATGTCCCATGGTAGGCGGCAGCGCAAGACGTAAGCCATCGCGTGCGACCCGCGCCTCGCTCATCCAGCGTTCGACGATTCCCTGCCCCTCCGACCGGGTCAAAGCAAGCGCGACCTCCGACTGCGTCGCTGTACGCGCCTCCTCGTCAGGAAAGATCGCCTCGACGGCTCGTGCTTCATAGTCGCCTTCCGCCTCGACATAGTTCAGCCGAACCCTACCCGCGATTTCGACCTCCGTGGCACGAGATGTCTCGACCCAGCCGTTGGTGTCGTCACCGACGGCGAGCTGATCGGCACCGATTACCGCGTCCGCCAAGCCGTCGCGCATAAGGAACTTGAGAACCCCGTCACGCTCGACCGCATCGAATCCATAGCTAAGCATCAATGGCTGCAGCGCGGCCCGGCCGCTTCCGACATCCGCCACCTGATAGCCTCGGACCAGACCGTAAAGCCCGGACACGTCCACGGGCTCGAGCCCGGATCGTGCGCAGATCTCCCCGACGACGCTGGACAGCGGCTGGGCCGAGACGCGTCCAGTGATCCAGTGGCCGCGCGCATAGTTGTCGCCATCCGACCAGATGGAGTCGAGCGCCGGAAACTGCGGAAAGGGCCGCGCATCCCAAGCCCATGCATGGGCCCGCCCCATATCGATCATCGGCGCCTGGTATTCTTGGGATATCGGGTTATTAGCGGGATCGGTCCAGTAGTCGATCATCGCACGCAGATATTGCATCTGCATCAGGTCGTCGCGGCGTCCGTTCGAATAGGCTGGCAGCACCGATTCCGAGGACTTCGGGTCGAGAAACTTGTTGGGCTCGTTGGCGCCCTTTTCGATGGCCGCGCAGCCAAACTCGTCGACCCAGGCGGCATCGAACTGCGGCCCCCGGAGACTTTCGGGATTATGCGCCGAATAGATCTCGGCCACCGCGCCGTTCGGCCAGACGAGCCGCTTGCGCCCCGCCTCCCAAAGCGGTCGCCGGTCTGGCGGAGAACAGGCGAGGATGCCGCTCTCGCCGAAGACCATGACCTCGCGGACCTGATCGACCGTCTCGCCCACGAGCGCGACCCGCCGCGCGCGGCCGGGATCCTCCGGCCGCGCGCCCTCGACCTCGGCGCGCACCCATTCGGCCCCGGCGCGGGTCTTGCCCGCGCCGCGCCCGCCCATGATCACCCAGCTCTTCCAGGCGCCCTCGGGCGGCAGCTGATGCGGCAGCGCCCAGAACTCGAAGAGCCAGGGCAGCGCCGCCAGCGCCTCGTCACTCAGCCCCCCGAGAAACTCATCCACAACCTCCGGCCTCGCGGAGGCGAGCCAGGCGGCGGCAGATCTCATCCCTTGCGGCGTCGAGGTCGAGCGCCGCGCCAGCGACGCATCCGCCTTCCGCTTCGTCGAATTGTGCAACCCTTGCCCTTTCCTCGAACACGATCCTGAGTGCGGATCGCAAGTCCTTGACGGCCTGTATCCCGTCCTTCAGCCTGTCGAATTCACCCCGTTCGATCCGACGGATCGCGGCGGCGATTTCCGACGCGTAGCCGCGAAACAGTTCATCCGCTTCCACGACCAAGGTCCTGGAAGGCGGCTCTTCAGCCGGAAGCTCTGTTGTCATTAAGTCAGCGCCCGCCTCTCATGCCCGCCCGCACGAGAGAAATGAAAAAGCGGCGATAGGGTCATCCCTGCGCCGCTCGCCCACTTCTTCTAGCATGCCCGAAGGTATATCCGGGACCGTTCGCAAAGTCAAGAAGAAAAGTATTTGATTCCAGAGGCTTGGCGCGCGCCCCCTTTACCGCGCGTTAACCTTTCCGCGAGCCGGGTGGTCGACCGCCCGGCTCAGTTCCCGGTACCCTGCTCCGCCTCGATCGCCCGCCAGCGCGCGACATTGTCGTTGTGCTCGGCCAGGGTCTTGGCAAAGGCATGCCCACCCGAACCATCGGCGACGAAGAACAGGTAATCGGTCTTCTCGGGATTGAGCGCCGCCGCGATGGTGTCCGCGCCCGGATTCGCGATCGGGGTCGGCGGCAGACCGTCGATCACATAGGTGTTGTAGGGCGTGCGCCCCCTGAGCTCGCTTTGCCTCAGTCCGCGCCCCAGCACCCCCTGCCCCTTGGTGATCCCGTAGATCACGGTCGGATCGGTTTGAAGCTTCATGCCCTGCTCCAGCCGGTTGAGAAACACGCTCGCCACAAGCGCGCGCTCCTCGGGAACACCCGTCTCCTTCTCGACGATCGAGGCCATGATCATCGCCTCTTCCGGCGAGGCATAGGGCAACCCGTCTGCCCGGTTTTCCCAAAGCTCGGCCAGCGTCTTTTCCTGCGCTGCGCTCATCCGCGCGACGAGGTCGGCGCGCACCGCCCCGCGTTCGACCTCATACTGCTGGGGCGCGAGCGTGCCCTCGGCCGGGATTTCCTTGATCTCCCCGGACAGGAAGTCCACGCGCGACAGCGCGTCGATCACCTGCCAGCTCGTCACCCCCTCGACCACGGTGACCCGCAGCCGAACATCGGGCTCCTCGACGAGCGCCGCGAAATCGTCCGGCACCGGCCCCTTGGCCGGATCGAACTTTGCAAGCTCCGCCAGCTGCCCCGTCGCCGGGTCGAGATCGCTGACCACGACATTGGTCTCGGCGACACCGATCCTCAGGTTGACCTCGGTCCCGCAGGTCGACACCCCAAGCCCCGTCGCCTCGGCGATGATCTCTTCCATTGAGGCACCCGGCGCGATCAGGTAGGAGCCCGCCTTGAGCTGCCCGGACCGGTCCGAGTAATCCGCGCCGACCCTGAAGATGTAGCGGTTCGAGATCGCCCCCTGCGCCGCCAGGTCGTCCGCAAACCCGCTGAGCGTCCCGCCTTTCGGAACCTTGACGCAGATCGCCTCGGCCAGCGGTCCCGGCCCGGCATATTGCCGCTGCCCCCAGGCCACGATTCCGGCGACCGCCATCAGGAGGACGATGGAGATCGTGAGGAAATTCGCGGCAATGTGCTTCCACATCAGTCCGAGACCCGCCCCAGCACCAGCGAAGCATTCGTCCCGCCGAAGCCGAACGAGTTGGACAGCGCCACGTTGATCTCGCGCTTGACCGCCTTGTTCGGCGCCAGGTCGAGCTTCGGCTCCACCGCGGGATTGTCGAGATTGATCGTCGGCGGCGCCACCTGGTCGCGGATCGCGAGGATGCAGAAGATCGCCTCGACCGCGCCGGCCGCGCCCAGAAGATGCCCGATCGCCGATTTCGTCGACGACATCGTGGCCTTCGCCGCCGCATTGCCCATCAGACGCTCGACCGCGCCAAGCTCGATCGTGTCTGCCATGGTCGAGGTGCCATGCGCGTTGATGTAGTCGACCCGGTCCGGCGTGATCCCCGCCCGCACCAGGGCCGCCTGCATCGAACGATAGCCGCCGTCGCCGTCCTCGGAGGGCGCCGTGATGTGATAGGCGTCGCCCGAAAGCCCGTAGCCCAGCACCTCGGCATAGATCTTCGCGCCCCGCGCCTTGGCGTGCTCGTATTCCTCGAGCACGACAACACCCGCACCCTCGCCCATCACGAACCCGTCGCGATCGGCGTCATAGGGCCGCGATGCCTTGGCCGGATCGTCGGCCCGCTTGGTAGACAAGGCCTTGCAGGCATTGAACCCGGCGATCCCGATTTCCGAGATCGGGCTCTCCGCGCCGCCCGCGACCATCACGTCGGCATCGCCCCACTGGATGAGCCGCGCCGCATCGCCAATCGCATGCGCGCCGGTGGAGCAGGCGGTCACGACCGCGTGGTTCGGTCCCTTGAACCCGTAGCGGATCGAGACCTGACCCGAGATAAGGTTGATGAGCGCGCCCGGAATGAAGAAAGGCGAAACCCGCTTCGGCCCCCGCTCCTTGATCAAGACCGCCGTCTCGGCAATGGAGGACAACCCGCCAATCCCCGAGCCGATCATAACGCCCGTGCGCAGCCGCCCTTCCTCGTCTTCCGGCATCCAGCCAGAATCCTTCACGGCCTGATCGGCGGCAGCCATGCCGTAGAGGATGAAATCGTCGACCTTGCGGCGGTCCTTCGGTTCCATCCAGTCGTCGGGATTGAACGTGCCGTCCGTGCCGTCGCCGAACGGGATCTCGCAGGCATAGGTCGTGGTGACGTTCGATGCATCGAACCGGGTGATCGGCCCGGCCCCGGATTTCCCTGCGATCAAACGGCCCCAGGTCTCCTCCACGCCACATGCCAACGGCGTGACCATACCCAGCCCTGTTACGACGACCCGCCTCATTGCGATCCTCACTCAGTTTGCAATCCGGGGATTGATACACGTCCAAGGCAGACGCGGGCAAGACCAGTTCACCACCTCGGCCGGAGCGCGCCACCTGACGCCCGCACTTGCGCGCGCCATCGGCCAAGCCCGGATCGGACACCCGACCTCGGCCTTCGGATCCACCGACTGCCCCACATTCGCGGCACCGGACCCGCGCGCCGCAAATCGCCCCCGCGGATATCGGGTGGCCAGTTTTGAAAACTCAAGGATATGTAAGGCGGACGGCGGCCTGGAACCGGCCGCCGCCGCGCCGGCCACGGCTAGATGAACTCCGCGACGTGAGACGTGTCCGGCCGCGCTTCCCGCAGCGCTTGCTTCAGATCGAGCGTCTTGTTGAACAGCGCCCGACCGACGATCGCGCCGGAGACCTCGCCAAGGAGCCGCAGCCGCGAGACGTCGTCGATCGTACGCACGATCCCGCTCGCGATCACCGGGATCCGCGTTCTCGCCGCGATCGCGGAGATCACGCCTAGGGCGGCATCCGATTCCTGCAGATCGTAGTCGATATCGGTGACGATGATGGCGGCGAAGGGCGTCCCCTCGAACGCGTCGAGGAAAGCCTCCGGCGTATAGGCGCTCTGGGTCTTCCAGCCATGCGTCATCACATGGCCCTTCCAGACATCGACCGCCAGAACGATCTGGTCGGGATGATGGCTGGCCAGTTCCTTTACAAGATGCGGATTCTGCGCGGCGACGGTCGAGACGACAATCCGGCCCGCTCCGTGATCGATCCACTCCTCGATCCGGTCCCGAGACCGGAAGCCGCCGCCGAGCTGGACCGGAATACCCGCCTCGCGAATGATCTTAAGGATCAGGTCGTGATTCTCGTTGCTGCCATGCATGGCGTCGAAATCGGTGACATGCATCCACTCCGCGCCGGCGTGGGCGAATTCCTGCGCCTTGGCGACGGGATCGACGTGCCAGATCGACGGTTCCTCGATCCGGCCACGCGCCAGGCTGACGCAACGGCCGTTCTGAATTTCGATCGTGGGGTACAGGATCATGTCAGCGCCTCCATGCAGTTTGTCCCTTGACCGGAGCGGTCCGGATCTCTGGGAAGCCGCCGCGCATCGGGCGGCGGCCTTCCCTCGAAGTTTATGGCTGTTGGCGCTAAACCCAAAGGCGATTCCGACGCTTTTGCAAAGAATCCGTCAGATTCCGCACAACACCTTCACAAGCCTCAGGCGCGGAAGTCGCGCGCCAGGAGCACTACCCGATCGCCCAGATCCTCGCATTCGCGCATCGCGACATAGCCAAGCCTCTCCGCGATCGCGAAGGACGCCGCATGACCGACCTCGATCATCGCGTGGCTCCGACCGCCGAAAGGCTGTGCGTCGAACCAGCGATGTGCGGCCGTCACCGCCTCACGCCCGTAACCCTGCCCGTGCGTCTGCGCGCTCAGAACCCATCCGGCCTCTGGCGCGGCGTCGAAATCCTCGCCTATCCCGCGCCGGCCGGTGAAGAACCCGGTCTGGCCGAGAAACGCGCCATCGGCCTTCCGGGTGATGGCCCACTGGCCGAATCCCTCGATCACCCAGTTCCCCGCGATCTTCAAGAAGACCGTCCAGCTTTCGTTTTCGGAGCGCGGCTTCGCGCCGATGTAGCGCACGACTTCCGGCTCCTGCCAGAGCGCGGCGAAGGCTGGAAAGTCCTCCCGCACCATGGCCCTGAGCCTGAGCCGCTCCGTCTCGATCACCGGCACCATCGCGCACCCCCAAAAGCAAAGCGGCGCCCCGTCGGGACGCCGCTTCAAATCCGTCTCGAGTCGCCGGTCAGGCGGCTTCGGAGATGAACTTCACCGCATCGCCGAAGGTCTGGATGGTCTCGGCCGCGTCGTCCGGGATCTCGATGCCGAACTCTTCCTCGAAGGCCATCACCAGCTCGACAGTGTCAAGGCTGTCCGCGCCCAGATCGTCGATGAACGAGGCGCTCTCGGTCACCTTGTCCGCTTCCACGCCCAGATGCTCGACGACAATTTTCTTCACGCGATCTGCGATGTCGCTCATGTCAAATCCTCATTTTCGCGGGCCTTTCCCGCCTCCTGGTCCCTTGCTCTCAGCGAGCGGCTCCGGCCCCGCATCCTCGCGAAGGCCACCGGCGATGCCTGCGCATCCCCCGGCACGTCGTCGCCGCCTATAGCACAGTCTAATCCCGAGGCAAACGCTTTCGCAACGTTCACCCCGGACCGTCTCAGGCCATGTCCATGCCGCCGTTCACATGCAGCGTGGCCCCCGTGACATAGGCCGCCTCGGGGCTCGCGAGATAAAGCGCCGCGGCCGCGATTTCGCGCGCCTCTCCCATCCGCCCGGCTGGGATCTGCGCCGAGATCCGCGCCTTCTGCTCGTCGTTGAGCTTGTCGGTCATCGCCGTGGCGATGAAGCCGGGCGCGACGCAGTTGACGGTGATGCCCCGGCTCGCCACCTCGTGCGCGAGCGCCTTCGACATGCCAGTGAGACCCGCCTTCGCGGCGCAGTAGTTGCCCTGCCCCGGATTGCCGGTCGTCCCCACGATCGAGGTCACGTTGACGATCCGCCCCCAGCGCGCCTTCATCATGCCGCGCAGGACGCCGCGGCAGAGCCGGAAGGTCGAGGTCAGGTTGACGTCGATCACCGACTGCCACTCGTCATCCGACATCCGCATGAAGAGGTTGTCGCGGGTGATCCCGGCATTGTTGACGAGGATGTCGACCGCGCCCATCGCCTCGACGGCCCGCTTCGGCAGCGCCTCGACCGCGACCGGGTCCGAAAGGTTGCAGGGCAGGACATGCGCCCGCTCGCCCAGTTCCGCCGCCAGCTCCTGGAGCGGCGCCTCGCGCGTTCCCGACAGCGCCACCACCGCGCCCGCACCATGGAGCGCGCGCGCGATCTCGCCGCCGATCCCGCCCGACGCGCCGGTGACCAGCGCCGCTTTTCCCGTCAGATCGAACATGCCTCAGCCCCTCGCTTTCTGTCCTCAAATACTCCGGGTGGGGTTCGGGGAGGGCAGCGCCCTCCCCGTCCGCCCTATCCTTTCGCCGCGGCGACATCCTCCGGCGTGCCGACCGCGCGGCATTCGCTTTCCTTGGCGATCCGGCGGATCATGCCGCACAGCGCCTTGCCGGCGCCGATCTCCCAGAACTCGGTGACGCCCTTGGAAACCATGAACACCACGCTCTCGCGCCAGCGCACCGAACCCGTCACCTGCTCGACCAGAAGCGAGCGGATCGTCGCCGGATCGGTGACGTCATGGGCGGTGACATTGGCGACGAGCGGCACCTTCGGCTCGTCGATATGGACATGGCTCAGCGCCTCGGCCATCGCCGCAGCGGCCGGCGCCATCAGCTCGCAGTGGAAGGGCGCGGAGACCGGCAGCAGGATCGCCCGCTTGGCGCCCTTCGACTTGGCGATCTCCACCGCCCGCTCGACCGCGTCCTTGTGGCCCGAGACCACGACCTGAGCCGGATCGTTGTCGTTCGCCGCCTGGCAGACCTCGCCCATCGCCGCCTCGGCCGCGACCGCCGTCGCCGCCTCGAAATCGAGCCCGAGAAGTGCTGCCATAGCGCCGACGCCGACCGGCACCGCCTCCTGCATCGCCTGCCCCCGCAGCCGCAAGAGCCGCGCCGCGTCGGCGAGGTTCAAGGCCCCCGCCGCGCACAGCGCCGAATACTCGCCGAGCGAATGCCCCGCGACGAAGGCCGCCGAGCCGACCTCGATCCCCTCCGCCTCGAGTGCCCGCAGGGCCGCGATCGACGTCGCCATCAGCGCCGGCTGCGCGTTCCGGGTCAGCGTCAGTTCCTCCTGCGCCCCCTCCCAGATCAGCGCCGAGAGCTTCTCACCAAGCGCCGCATCGACCTCGTCGAAGACCGCCCGCGCCGCCGGATAAGCCTCGGCCAGCGCCCTGCCCATGCCGATGACCTGTGCCCCCTGGCCCGGAAATACGAAAGCGCGCGTCATGATCCATCTCCCCAACGGTTTCTGACCGCATAGCCTGCCCGGCCCCGCCGCGCAATCCACGAGCGCCCGGCTGGCGCCGCCATGACACTCGGATATGATGCACCAAAGGCCCCCAAACGGAGACCGCCATGCCCCGAGCGCCGGGCCCGGCCGCCCCCCGCCACGGCTTTGGCCGCGCGGCCCGCGGCTTCCACTGGCTTTGCGCATTCGCGATCATCGCGACTGCGGCGCTAGGTCTTGTCATGCTGCGCCTGCCCGCCGGCTCCGAGACCGAGGTCGCCGCCATCTACAGCGCCTTTTCCGCTCACAAGACTCTCGGCATCGCTACTTTCGCGCTCGTCCTGGCCCGGCTCGGCTGGACGCTCCGCCATCCCGGTCCCGGACCGCTCCAACCTGCGCGGCGGGTCGAGACCTTCCTCGCCGACCTCGTGCACTGGACCCTCTGGGGCGCGATGCTGGTGCTGCCGGTGACCGGCTGGCTCCACCACAGCGCCGCACCGGGCTTCGCGCCTATCCTCTGGCCGTTCGGCCAGTCGCTGCCCCTCATCGAGGCCGACGAGGCGCGGGCGCTTGAGTGGCAAACCCTGCACCGGGCGGCGTCCTGGCTCCTTTATGGCGCACTCGCGCTCCACGTCCTCGGCACGCTGAAACATGCGCTCGTCGACCGCGACGCGACGCTGGCCCGCATGGTCACGGGCGATGGCCCGCCGGTTCCGCCAGCCCGCACCGGTCGGTTCGCGGCCGCGCTTGCCGTGGGACTCTGGACCGCCATCATCGCCGCGAGCCTCCACCTCGCCCCAAAGCCGGACCCCGACCCGTTCGGAACACTCGACGGCTTCGACGGCCTTGACGAAATCGACGGTCTCGGCGAACCGGTGCTTCCGGGCAGCGCGCCCTTGCAATAGCCGCCGATTCCTCTATAAGGCCGCATCCTTCCGCTTTCACGAAACCGGCGAAGCCTCTCGTGGCGGGTCGCGGAAGGTCTGAACCCGCCGTTGAAGCCGCCCGAAACGACAGGAGTATGCATGCCGCTTTACGAGCATGTCCTCATCGCGCGTCAGGACCTTTCCAACGCGCAGGCCGAAGGCCTCATCGAACACTTCTCCACCGTCCTCGCGGATAACGGCGGCAAGGTCGTCGACCACGAGTACTGGGGCGTCAAGACGATGGCCTACAAGATCAACAAGAACCGAAAGGGCCACTACGCCTACCTGCGTTCGGACGCGCCCTCGGCCGCCGTGCAGGAGATGGAGCGCCTTGCCCGTCTGCATGACGACGTGATGCGCGTGATGTCGATCAAGGTTGACGCGCACGAGGACGGCCCCTCGGTCCAGATGCAGAAGCGCGACGAGCGCGGTGATCGTGGCGACCGCCGCGACCGCGGCGACCGCCGTTGATCGAAGCCTGAGGAAAGGAACCTAACACATGGCGAACAAACCGTTTTTCCGCCGCCGCAAGGTCTGCCCCTTCTCGGGCGACAACGCGCCGAAGATCGACTACAAGGACGTCCGTCTTCTCCAGCGCTACATCTCCGAGCGCGGCAAGATCGTGCCCGCCCGCATCACCGCCGTCTCGGCGAAGAAGCAGCGTGAACTGGCCCGCGCCATCAAGCGCGCCCGCTTCCTCGCCCTTCTGCCCTATGCCGTGAAGTAAGGAGACCGACCCATGCAAGTCATCCTGCTCGAACGCGTGGCCAAGCTTGGCCAGATGGGCGAAGTCGTCAAAGTGAAGGACGGCTACGCGCGCAACTTCCTTCTGCCGCAGGGCAAGGCGCTGCGCGCCTCGGAAGCCAACATCCAGAGCTTCGAATCGCGCAAGACCCAGCTCGAAGCGCAGAACCTCGAGACCCGTAAGGAAGCCGAGAAGGTTTCCGAGAAGCTCGACGGCCAGATATTTGTCGTGATCCGCTCGGCCTCCGACGCCGGCGCGCTCTACGGCTCGGTCACGCCGCGCGACGCCTCCGAAGCGGCAACCGAGGCCGGCTTCACCGTTGACCGCAAGCAGGTCGTGCTGACCCGCCCGATCAAGGAACTCGGCCTCCACGAGGTCGAAGTCGTTCTGCACCCGGAAGTCTCGGCGACGATCAAGCTGAACGTCGCCCGTTCGGCCGAGGAAGCCGAACTGCAGGCATCCGGCAAGTCGATCCAGGAACTGGCGGCCGAAGCCGAGGCCGCAGCCGATTTCGAGATCGCCGAGCTATTCGACGATATCGGTTCGGCCGGCCAGGACGCCGACGCGGAATAATACCGACCACCACTCACGACACCGAACCGCGCCGGCCCGTCCGGCGCGGTTTTCCTTTTTTCCTAGCCTTGGACTTTTTGGGTTCTCTTTGCGGAGAAAGCCGCCATCTGAACCTATCGTTTACCCGATCTGGTGACAGGTCTCGAACACAGTCGCCTCTTGCGCGGCGCCATCATTTGTCGTGGCGTGCTCGAAGAAGGTTGGCAGGCCGGCAGGAACGACCGTGTCCGAGCGCGCAGCTCCGAGAAATATGTGCTTCGAGGTTGCCGGATCGATCGGGAACCAACACGGTTCGTCGAAAGTGCCGGCATAAACGCCAACCGCATTCGGAAACCGCTCGAAGCTGAGCCAAAGCTTCGTGCCGCAGTCCGGGCAAAAATGGACGTGGACCAGCTTTCCCGATCCCGCCGACACCTGATCGAAAGTCTTGGGCGAGCCGGCAAGCACGACGAACGTGTCGGCGTCAAAGATCGGCTCGACCATATAGGCCGATCCCGTGGCCTTCTGGCAAAACCGGCAGTGACAGACAGTCACTCGGTTGGGCATCGCAAGAGTTGCGTAGCGTATAGCGCCGCACAGGCACGCTCCCTCGTTTCTCGTCATTGCTGCATCCCGGTTTTGTAAGGCTTCCTTAATCGGCTGCCACCGCGAAGCGTTGCACATTGCGACGCGGTCTTGAAGGCGAACTTGCTCGAACGCCTTCTGAGGAATCCGGATTGAGCGACCATTCACCGGCAAAGGGCTACCGTTTGTCTTGCCCGGCATGCCGTCATGGGTCGCGTTCTAGCGATTTCTGGCGCATCATCGCCGCGTACACGTTGAAAGGAGGTTCCATGTCGATCATCTCGCACCACGCCCGCGCCGCAGCCGACGAGATCAAGACGGTCTTCGACTTCTTTTCTTCCTACCGGGCCGACGCCGCCGACGGCCAGGTCGTCGCCGACCTCACCTTCGGCAATCCGCACGAGATGCCGCTGCCGGGCCTTGTCGCCGCGCTCAAGACCCACAGCGAGCCGCAGCGCACCGACTGGTTCGCATACAAGACCAGCGAGGAGGACGCTCGTGACGTCCTGGCCCGAGCGCTCTCGCAGGAACTCGGCCTCGGCTTCGTTCCCGAGGACATCGCAATGACCACCGGCGCTTTCGGCGCGATCGCGCTTGCCTTCGCGATGCTGCTCGATCCCGGCGACGAATGCATCATCCCGGTGCCGGGCTGGTTCTGCTATGGAACCGTCCTGAGCAATGGCGGCGCCGTGCCGGTGAAGGTTCCCTTGGCCGAGGACACGTTCGACCTCGACCTCGCCGCGATCGAACGCGCGATCACGCCGCGCACCCGGATCGTGGTGGTCAACACGCCGCACAATCCCACCGGCATCATCTACAGCCGTGAACGGCTGGCCGAGCTCGCAGCACTCCTCGCCGCCAAGTCGGCCGAGATCGGGCGACCGATCTTCATCCTCTCCGACGAGCCCTACCGGCGAATCCGCTTCGACGGCGCGGGCTTCACCAGCCCGGCCGAGCTCTATCCCTGGACACTGATCGACTACAGCTACGGCAAGGTCCTGCTCGCGCCCGGCCTCAGGATCGGCTACCTCGCGATCGGCCCCCTGATGCCGGACGACGCCAAGGCGGAGCTTCGGGCGCTCGCGACCTCGACCCAGGTCGCGCAGGGCTGGACCTTCCCCGACGCGCCTCTGCAATATGCCGTCGCCGATCTGGAGGCGCTGTCGATCGACATCGCCGCGCTGCAGGCCAAGCGCGACCGGATGCATGGCGCGCTCGAACAGTGGGGCTACCGGATGACCCGCCCCGCCGGCACCTTCTACCTCTGGGGCCGGGCGCCGGGCGGCGACGCGGTGGCCTTCACCCGCAAGCTCGCGGAGCGCGGCGTCTACGTCATGCCGGGCACGCTCTTCGATAGGCACGCGGACTTCCGCATCAGCCTGACCGGCAGCGCCGAGATGATCGAGGCGAGCCTGCCCGCCTTCGAGGCAGCCAAAGGCAATGCCCGCGCCTGAGGCGCGGGCATCCTTCATGCAACAAGGTCAGCCGACCAGGGCGTTGTCGTTCCGCTTGATCGCGATCACGGTCGAGCGCGGCAACTTGCCCTCACCATCCGGGAAGGGCGCGGCGGGGTGCTGGATGCCCACGAACATCGTCCGCCGGTCCGCCGACCAGGTGAGACCGGTCACCTCGGCGCCGAGCGGCCCGGTCATGAACCGTTCGATCTGACAGGTGGCCGGATCGCCCGCGAGCATCTGGTTATTGCCCATCCCGGCGAAGTCGCCCTCGTTCGTGTCCTCGCCGTCGGTCTGGATCCAGAGCAGCCCGGTGGTGTCGAACATCATCCCGTCGGGCGAGTTGAAGAGGTTGCCGGCATTGACGTTCTTCGACCCGGCATAGGCGTCCTTGTGCACGGTCGGGTTGCCGGCCATGACGTAGAGATCCCAGCCGAACCGGTCCGAGCCGTGATCGTCGTCCTCCGGATACCAGCGCACGATCTGGCCGTATTCATTGGCCTCGCGCGGGTTCGGGCCGTTCACCGGGGTCGGATCGCCGCCCTCGTTCGGCTTCTTGCCGCGGTTCTTGTTGTTGGTAAGTGCGCAGTAGCCCTCGACCGCGACCGGGTTGACCGCGACCCATTCCGGCCGGTCCATCGTCGTCGCGCCCACCTTCGAGGCGGCCATCCGGGTGAAGATCAGGATCTCGGCCCCGGTCATGCCGGTCGCCTCGGGCGTCAGTTCCACCCATTCGCCGGTCAGGTCGTCGTTGAACCGCGCGACGTAGAGCCGGCCCTCGTCGAGAAGCCGCGAGGTGTCCACGCCCGGCGCGTAGAAGCCGTGCGAGACGTAGCGGTAGAGGAACTCGCCGCGCTCGTCATCGCCCATATAGACCACGACCCGCCCGTCGGGCGCGAGCGTCACGGCTGCGTTCTCGTGCTTGAGCCGGCCAAGCGCGGTGCGCTTCACAGGAACCGAGGCCGCGTCGGCGGGGTCGATCTCGACGACATAGCCGTGCCGGCGCGGTTCGTTCGGCGTCGTCGCGATGTCGAAACGCGGGTCGAACTTCTCATAGGCATAGCGGCTCTCGTCACCCACGCCATAGCGCTTGAAGTCTTCCGGCAACTCCGCCCCGGCGACGGTCGAGCCGAAGTAGCCGTTGAAGTTTTCCTCGCAGGTCAGATAGGTCCCCCAGGGCGTCCGGCCGGCGCCGCAGTTGTTGAGCGTGCCGAGCACGGTCATGCCCTCCGGATCGGCCACGGTCTTCAGAAGATCATGCCCCGCCGCCGGCCCCGACAGCCGCATCGGCGTCCCGTGTGTGATGCGGCGGTTGAAGGGCGAGTCGACAACGATCGACCAGCCGTCCTTCCCCTCGGCGATCTCGAAGACCGCGACACCCTGAAGGTTCTGCAGCTTCGCCACCTCCTCGGCGGTGGCCGGCACGCCGTCCACGGAGTGCGGCAGGTTTACCTCCGGATTGGCATATTCATGGTTGACCGCGATCACCTGATGGCCGCCGATCTCGAAAAGCTCCATCCCGTCGGTGTTCTCTCCGAAGATCCGGTCCGACCCCTGCACGCTGCCGCCGGTCGCGTGGTCAAAGACCGGTGCGTCCGAGAAGAGCGGGTCGCCCCATTTCACCAGGGGCTTCCAGCTGTAGCCCTCGGGCACATGAACGGTATTGTCGGTCTGCGCCGGGATCGGCGCGAAGGCGAAGCGCGCGCCCTCTGCCGCCTCGGCCGCCGGCGCGGAGAGGAGCGTCCCCGCCCCCATCACCGCCGCGCCCGAGCCGAAGGCGATCACGCCGCCGAGGAAGCCGCGCCGCGACAGCGCCCGCTCCACGACCCGGTCGAAGCCGGAGTCGGCCGGGCGCGGATCGTTGAATTCGTCCCATTCGTCCCAGGACAGGCGGCGCGTGTCAGTGTCTTTCATGTCATGCCCTCTCGCAGTAAAGAAATTCTGCGACAATTTCGTGTGCTTCCGTAACGGAAACTTGTTACTCCGATGAAATCTGCGCAACGCTCCGCCGCGGCGCCTCGCATCCAGTTGCACCCCGAGCGGGATGCGTTCTAAAGAAAGGCGCCGGCTCTCCGGCCACACCGAAGATCCCGGCCAGGAGTCCGCAGATGTCCATGCTTTCGACCTTCATCAAGCCGATGCACCGGGAGGGCTACCGCTTCGTCGGCATCTTCGCCGCCGTGACGCTCGTGCTTTTCCTGATCGCGGAACCGCTGGGCTGGATCGGGGTCGGCCTCACCGTCTGGTGCTACTACTTCTTTCGCGACCCCGACCGGGTGACGCCGGTGCGCGAGGGGCTCATCGTCTCTCCCGCCGATGGCATCGTACAGATGATCGGCAAATACGCGCCGCCCGAGGAGCTTGGCCTCGGCACCGAGCCGATGACCCGCGTCGCGGTCTTCATGAACGTCTTCAACTGCCATGTGAACCGCGCGCCGATCGCCGGCCGCGTGGAAAAGATCGCCTACCGACCCGGCAAGTTCTTCAACGCCTCGCTCGACAAGGCGAGCGTCGACAACGAAAGGAACGGGCTCACGATCCGGCTCGAGGATGGCCGCGCCATCGGCGTCGTGCAGATTGCCGGCCTCGTCGCCCGCCGCATTGTCTGCGAGGTGAACGAGGGCCAGCCGCTCCAGACCGGCCAGCGCTTCGGCATGATCCGCTTCGGTTCGCGGCTCGACGTCTACCTGCCCGAGGGCGTTTCCCCGCTCGTCGCGGTCGGCCAGTCGACGATCGCCGGTGAAACCGTGCTCGCCGACCTCACCTCCTCCGAGACAGCGCGCCTCGGCGTGAGACGCTGACCGATGAGCGAACTTCCGAAGCCCGAACCCGAAAGCGACACCCAGCCCTTCCTGGCGCTCCTGCCGAATCTCGTGACGATGATCGGTCTCTGCGCCGGGCTCACCGCGATCCGCTTCGTGCTTGCCGGCAAGTTCGAGCTCGCGGTGATCCTGATCATCTTTTCGGCGGTGATCGACGGGCTCGACGGGCTTCTCGCCCGCCGCCTGAAGGCCACTAGCGAGATCGGCGCCCAGCTCGATTCCCTGTCCGATTTCCTGAATTTCGGCGTCGCGCCGGGTCTTCTCGTCTACCAGTTCGCGCTTGCCGAGAGCGAAAAGATGGGCAGCTGGATTGTCGTCCTGGTCTATGTGAGCTGCACCTGCATGCGGCTCGCGCGCTTCAACGTGACGCAGAACAAGGCGGCCGTGACCGGGATCAAGCCGCCTGCGCATTTCGTCGGCGTCCCGGCTCCTGCTGGCGCGATGCTGGCGCTCCTGCCGGCCTTCGTCGCGTTCGAAACCGGCGCCGAACCTGCGCCGCCGCTCCTGACCGGGGCCTATCTCCTCGGCGTCGGCCTCCTGATGGTCAGCCGGCTGCCGACCTTCTCGCCGAAGTCGCTGCGCGTCCCGAAGGCGAAGACCGGATGGATCATGATCGCTATGGCGCTGGTTATCGGCGCGCTGCTGGCCTGGTTCTGGCTCTCGCTGATCCTGCTCACGGCTGTCTACGGACTTTCGTTGTTACATTCGTTCTATAAGGCATTCCGGCACGGGCGAGGCTGACACCGCCGCCTCCGGCCAAAGGAAAGGACAGGAATTGGAACTCGCCGCCGTAAAGACATCGTACAAATACTGGGCTCCGGTCTACGACTACACCTTCGGCGCGATTACCCGTGCCGGACGGCGACGCACGGTGGACTACATCAACACCCGTTCGGGCCGCGTGCTCGAGATCGGCGTCGGCACCGGCCTGTCGCTGCACCGCTACGGCAGCCATCTTGAGGTTATGGGCATCGACGTCTCGCCCGACATGCTCGACAAGGCGCGGCAGAAGGTGGTCGAGAAGGGGCTGACCCATGTCACCCGGATCTCCGAGATGGACGCCCGCACGCTCTCCTTCCCCGACGACCATTTCGACACCGTCGTGGCGATGTACCTCGTCTCCGTCGTGCCAGAGCCCGAGCGTGTGCTTGCCGAGATGGCGCGGGTCTGCAAGCCGGGCGGCGAGGTGCTGATCGTCAACCACTTCGCCCGCGACAAGGGCGTGCTCGCCGCGATCGAGCGGCTCTTCGCCCCGCTCGCGCATATCATCGGCTGGCATTCGGATTTCGCGATGGAGCGGGTGCTCGGCGCTGACGCGCTCGAAACCGTCAGCGTGCAGGACATCGCGCCCTTCGGCCTGTTCACCTTCCTCAGGCAGCGCAAGCTGAACGCGGAATCGGCCGCGGCCTGACGCAGCCCTCTCCATAGAACGACAGGCGCCCGGCAGCCGGACGCCTCATGCCCGCCACATTGCCGCTGCACCCTGAGCTCGTGCCGCCCCGACCGCTCCGTAAGGGCCGGGGCGATGCCGGGGGCTTGAGCTGCGGGGCGGAGGATGAACGCTCGAACCCGTCGGAATGCCGGCGATCCGCGCGCGGACCGTCGCAAGTCAAGCCCCGGCCTCGCCGGAGCGATGTGCCTCGTGGTGGCGCTCATCCCGCACAAAGCCATGTCGCAGCAGTTCTGGGAGATGACGCAGCTCGTTGACGCGCGCGCGGGCACGAGCCTGGGCGACGTCGCCCGGCAACTCGGAACCGGTGGGTACGAGCTTTCGGATGGCACACCGGTCTCGTTCTCGGACTGGTATTCGAGCAGTTGGACCGACCTCCGCCTCACCTGGGTCACGCAATTGAGCCAAAATTTTGGCGTCTACTGGGGCTTCGGCACCGGCGAGCGTGGCCCGAAGTACGAGATCGAACCGAGCCTGAAGCTCGGCCTGATCGTGCTTCAGCCGGTCTCGCGGAACGGGACGCTTTCGCTCTCGGCGACCACGGTGATCGGAGGTGCTTTCAACGAGGGCACCTGTACCGCCGATTACGGCGCGATCGGCGGGACGCAGACCGTCAACTGCCGGCTCGCGGCCTCGGTGTTGCCGCCGGAAGAAACCCTGGCCTATCTCGTCCATGAGAATCCGGCGGACCGCTTAGAGCTGATTCTGCGCTACCGGCTCTCGTTCTAACTCAACAAATTCACTGCGTTACGAGGATTGATCACAAAATCAGAACAACGACGTTGCCCGGAGCGCCAATCTCCGGCCCGAGACGGCAAAGCGCGCAATTTCTTTGACAGGTCCGGACCGGCTTCACCCACAATGTCACATCAGACACCAGAAACCTTTGCCCAGCGGCCCTACCGGCCAGCCCGGCGCCAGGGCTGCTCCTCGACCGAAAGGAGACGGATCCTTGCGTTTCAACGGTACAATCCTGAGCTTCGCCGCGGCCAGCCTTCTGGCGCTTGCCGCCCCGATCGCCCCCGCTGCGGCGGATGAGCCCGACCTCTTCCTCCACGCGAGGGGCGGCAAGGGCAAGCCGGGCGGCAACGACGGCGCAACGCCGAGCGCGCCCACCTACTATTCCTGGATGAGCCCCGAGATCCAGGCCGCGTGGGACGCGGGCTACCTCGGCCAGGACGTATCGATCACCGTGGTCGACGACTTCAACAGCCGCAACAAGGGCTTCGGGAACCTCGGTGATGGCATCAGCCGCAAGCGCCACGGCGAATGGACGCTGAAGCAGGCCGGCATGATCGCGCCCGAGGCGCTGACCTTCGCCGACGAATTCACCGTCGAATCCGCGGTCACGCTCCGGTCCGGCATGAACGTGATCAACGCCAGCTACGGGTTCCAGGAACTGGCCAGCCTCTACAGCACCGGCTGGGAAAACGCCTATCCACAGGAAAAGTCGATCATCGACGCGGCCCGGAACGGCACTGCGGTCATTTCGAAATCCGCCGGCAATAACGGCCTGCCGATCGGCTCCGTCCTCGCCGACGGCAGCCAGGACTTCCTCTCGCTCGGCCTCGTCGGCACGCAATCGGCGATCTTCGTCGGCGCGACCGACTGGAACGGCACGGTGAGCGCCCCGGCCCTGCTCGCGGGCTATTCGAACTACCCGGGCGCCAACACGACAATCCAGAACCAGTTCCTCGTGGTCGGCGTCGACAGCGCCACGACAGGGCTTGCCGGCACCTCGTTCGCAGCGCCGATCATCAGCGGCTATGCGGCGGTGCTGTCGAGCAAGTTCAAGTCCGCCAGCGAAACCCAGATCGCGAACCAGCTCCTCTCGACCGCGCGGCAGGATACGCTCCTGCTCTACGACCCGCAGTTACACGGCCGCGGCGAGGCAAGCATCGAGCGCGCGCTCGCCCCCGCCTCGATCCAGTAGACGGTCGCCCGCAACGAAAAAGGCCGCGCGGATCGCGCGGCCTTCGGTGTTCCGGATCGGATGCCGATCAGAGTTCGTCGAGCGCCTCGACCGCCTTCTGCAGGTCGTCCTTCGAGACTTCCTTCTCGGTGACCTTCGCGCCCGAGACGACGAGGTCGACGACCTTGTCCTCGAAGATCGGCGCGCGCAGCTGCTGCTGCATCTGCGGGTTCTTCTGCACGAATTCGAAGAAGGCCCGCTCCTGGCCCGGATACTGACGCGCCTGCATCATCACCGCCTGGGTCATCTCGGAATCGCTAACCTCGACCTTCTCCTTGCGGCCGATCTCGGCCAAGAGGAGGCCAAGACGCACGCGGCGCTCGGCGAGCGCCTTGTGCTCGTCGGTCGGCTCGATCGAACCGTGGTCGTGGTGATGCACGTCCGGGTTCTCGTCATGCCAGAGCTGGTGGGCGATCTGACCGGCTTCGGCCTCGACGAGGCTCGGCGGCAGGTCGAACTTCACCAGCTTGTCGAGCGCGTCGAGAAGTCCCCGCTTCATCACCGCGCGCGCCGCGCCGTGGTACTCGGCCTCCAGCCGCTCGCCGATCTGGCCCTTCAGCGCCTCGAGGCTCTCGGCCCCGAACTGCTTGGCCAGCTCGTCGTCGATCTCGGCCGGCTTCGGCGCCTTCACGGCCTTCACCGTGCAGTCGAAGACCGCTTCCTTGCCGGCGAGGTGCTTCGCGCCGTATTCCGCCGGGAAGGAGACCTTCACCGCGACCTCGTCACCGGCCTTGGCGCCGACCAGCTGGTCCTCGAAACCGGGGATGAACGAGCCCGAGCCGAGCTCGAGCGGGTAGTCCTCGCCCGCGCCGCCCTCGAAGGCCTCGCCGTCGATCTTGCCGACGAAGTCGATCACGACCTGGTCGCCGTCCTTGGCCTTGGTGCCCTTCTTGCGGTCCTCGAAGTTCTTCGCCGACTTCGCGAGGTTCTCGAGCGCCTCGGCCACGGCGGCCTCGTCGGCCTTCACGACGAGCTTCTCGAGCTTGAGCGCCGAGGTGTCGACCTCCGGGATCTCCGGCAGCGCCTCGTAGGACATCTCGACGACGACGTCGTCGCCCTCTTTCCAGGTCTCGCCGCCCTGCATCTCGACCTTGGGCTGCAGCGCCGGACGGTCGCCGGTGGCTTCGAAATGCGACTTCATCGCGCCGTCGATCGCGTCCTGCATCGCATCGCCGAGGATGCGCTGGCCGAACTGCTTCTTCAGAAGCGCCATCGGCACCTTGCCCTTGCGGAAGCCCTTCATCTCGACTTCCGGCTGCGCCTCGATGAGCTTCTCGTTCACTTTCGCGTCCAGATCGGCGGCCGGCACGGTGATCGTGTAGCTGCGCTTCAGGCCGTCTTTCAGGGTCTCGGTGACCTGCATTCCTTCGTCCTTTTCCTCATGGTGCGGGTGGAGGGACTTGAACCCCCACGCCTTGCGGCGCCAGAACCTAAATCTGGTGCGTCTGCCAGTTTCGCCACACCCGCAATGCCCCCCGGAGCGGATCCGACCGGAACCGCCCACGAAATCGGCGTCCTTCTAGCAAGAGTCCTTGGGCGATGCGAGCGGAAAAGTGTCTCCGCGCCGGTTCCGCGGGCCATTGGTTCCGCCCGGTGGAGACGCTTCGGAGCCGCGGAAATCCGGCGGTCAGAGCCCGAGATCGCGGAACACCGCAGGAAGCTCTTCGGTCAGGTCCTCGGCGATGAGGCCGGGACCGAACTTCCGTGCGCATTCGACATGGAGCCAGGCCGCGGTCTCGGCCGCCTGCATCGGCGCGAAACCGCGCGCCAGGAGCCCGGCGATGAAGCCCGCGAGCACGTCGCCAGAGCCCGCGGTCGCGAGCCAGGGTGCCGCGCGGTCGTAATGCGCCGAGTTGACGGAGCAGCGCCCAGACGGATCGGCGATCACCGTGTCCGGCCCCTTGTAGAGCACCACACAAGCCGCCCGCGCCGCTGCCTCGCGCGTCGCGTCCACCTTGGAATAGGCGGGTCCCTTCGTTGCCGGTGCCGCGAGCTTCTCCGCGATGTCGGGGAAAAGCCGGGCAAACTCCCCGGCATGGGGGGTGAGGACGCAACGGTCATGGAGCGCGGCAAAAAGGCCAGGTTCGCAAGCGAGGATCGTCAGCGCGTCGGCGTCGAGGACGACGGCACGCGCAGCCCCCCGCCCCTCTCCCCTCCCCAAGAGGGGGAGGGGAAGCGCCTCCACCCCGGTAGCACCGCCAGCCTCCCCACGGCTCCCCTCCCCCTCGTGGGGAGGGGATGGGGGTGGGGGGACATGGGCGCCAACGCCGAGCGCCGCCGCCACCAGCGCCACTTCCCGCGCCCCGGTCCCGAGCCCAGGCCCGAGGCTAAGCGCGTTGATCCGTTTGTCGTCAAGCACCCGCGCCAGGGCATCGGCATCCGCCACCGGTTTAAGCATCACCGCATCCAGCCGCGCCGCATTCTCCGTCAGCGCCTCGGGCGGACAGCCCACGGTGACGAGACCCGCCCCAATCCGAAGCGCCCCCCGCGCGGCGAGACGGGCGGCCCCGCCCCGGCCGGCGCCACCGGAAAGGATCAAGGCATGGCCGTGGGTGTATTTGTGCGTTTGTGAGCGTTTCGAGAGCGGCGGCGTGCCCTGCCGTTGGTATGTTGCGGCAACGTAACGTGCACCATCCACCTCATGAACTACTGCGGCAGGGTCGCGGCGCCGACCGATACGAACATCCGACATATCCCCGAGCAGCAGACGGGAACGTCGCGAGTCGAGGCCGATGTCAGCAACTCGCAGCGTTCCACAGCGGCAAGGACCGTCATGTAATACGTGACCTATCTTCCTGACGTGAAAAGTCACAGTGAGATCGGCTTCAGGTCCACCTTCGTACGGATCAAGCAACCGACGACCGCTGTCGAGGCAAACTCCGGATGGGGCATCGACGGCCACAACGCGCTCGCCGCCCGCCATTGAGTTCGCCAGACGCGCTGCTTCGCCCGTCAGCGGCCGTGCAAGCCCCGTCCCGAAAAGCGCGTCGCATTTTAGGTCAGCTCCACCCCAATCAAATTGATCGTATTGTTCGCTCGGATGTAGCGGCCCAAGTGTCAACCACCGCTCATAATTCACCCGGGCATCCGGCGGCAGCTTTCCGGGGTCGCCGTAGAGGAAGACCTCCACCTCCCAGCCCCATTCCTTCAATAGCCGCGCGACGACAAATCCGTCGCCGCCATTGTTGCCCGGACCGCAGAGCACCACCGCCCGGTGCGAGCCCGCCTTCAGTTCCGGCCATTCCTCGAAGATCGCCTCCACGACGCCCCTCCCGGCGCGTTCCATCAGTTCCAGCCCGGTCACTTCGCCCGAGGCGATCGCCGCCTGTTCGATGGCGCGCATCTGCGCGGCGGTGAGGAGTTCGGTCATGCTCAAACCTCGATGTTCGCAAACTGCCCTCGATCCGGGCGAAATGCTCAAATTTTGGGCAGCAACACAGGAATCCCCGACGCACAGGCCCCGAGCGGAGCCTAGCCAATTGTGCCGGCCCGGCGGAAGTGGTGACAGGGGCGCGACCGCAGGAAATTGCCCCGGGGAGAGTCGGCCCATGAAGAAGATCGAAGCCATCATCAAGCCCTTCAAGCTCGACGAGGTGAAGGAGGCGCTTCAGGATGTCGGCGTCCAGGGGCTCAGCGTCATCGAAGTCAAGGGCTTCGGCCGCCAGAAGGGCCATACCGAGCTCTACCGCGGCGCCGAATACGTCGTCGACTTCCTGCCCAAGGTGAAGATCGAGGTCGTGCTGTCCGACGACATGGTCGAGGCCGCGATCGAGGCGATCATCTCGGCCGCGCGCACCGACAAGATCGGCGACGGCAAGATCTTCGTCACCCCCGTCGAACAGGTTATCCGCATCCGCACCGGCGAGACCGGCGAGGACGCGATCTGATTTCCGGATCCGCAAGTCAGGGTCCAACCCGCCTTGCACCCGGCCCCGCAACACCCAACCGAAAGGAAGAGACATGAGCGCCAAGGACGTTCTCAAGCTCATCAAGGACGAGGAAATCGAATACGTCGATGTCCGCTTTACCGACCCCAAGGGCAAGCTGCAGCACGTGACGCTGATCGTCGACATCATCGACGAGGACTTCTTCGAGGAAGGCTTCATGTTCGACGGCTCCTCGATCGCCGGCTGGAAGTCGATCGACCAGTCCGACATGAAGCTGATCCCGGACACCTCCTCGGTCTACATCGACCCGTTCTACGCGGAAAAGACTCTCTGCATCCACTGCAACGTCGCCGAGCCCGATACCGGCGAGCCCTATTCCCGCGACCCGCGCGGCACCGCCGCCAAGGCCGAGGCTTACCTGAAGTCCACCGGCATCGGCGACACCGCCTATTTCGGCCCCGAGGCCGAGTTCTTCATCTTCGACGACGTGCGCTACTCGGTCACGCCGCAGAAGGTGTCCTACCAGATCGACAGCCATGACGCGGCCTGGAACACCGACACCGAATACGAGATGGGCAACCAGGCCCACCGCGCGCTCCACAAGGGCGGCTATTTCCCGGTCAACCCGATCGACGCCAGCCAGGACCTGCGCGGCGAGATGCTCTCGACCATGAAGCGCATGGGCATGAAGGTCGACAAGCACCACCACGAGGTGGCGACCGCCCAGCACGAGCTCGGCCTCATCTTCGGCGGCCTCGTCGAACAGGCCGACAACATCCAGAAGTACAAGTACGTCATCCACAACGTCGCCGCCGCCTACGGCAAGTCGGTGACCTTCATGCCGAAGCCGATGAAGGGCGACAACGGCTCGGGGATGCACGTCAACATGTCGATCTGGAAGGGCGGCAAGCCCTTGTTCGCCGGCGACAAGTATGCCGACCTCAGCCAGGAAGCGCTCTGGTTCATCGGCGGCATCCTGAAGCACGCGAAGACCCTGAACGCCTTCACCAACCCGTCGACGAACTCCTACAAGCGCCTGATCCCGGGCTTCGAGGCCCCGGTCCTGCGCGCCTACTCGGCCCGCAACCGCTCGGGCTGCGTCCGGATCCCGTGGACCGAAAGCCCGAAGGCCAAGCGCGTCGAGGCCCGTTTCCCCGATCCGGCGGCGAACCCCTACCTCGCCTTCGCGGCGCTTCTGATGGCCGGCCTCGACGGCATCAAGAACAAGATCGATCCGGGCCCGGCTTCGGACAAGGACCTCTACGATCTGCCGCCGGAAGAACTGGCGGGCATCCCGACCGTCTGCGGCAGCTTGCGTGAGGCGCTCGAGGCGCTCGAAGCCGACCACGGCTTCCTGCTCGCTGGCGACGTGTTCACCAAGGACCAGATCGACGGCTACATGGCGCTCAAGTGGGAAGAGGTCTATGCCTACGAGCATACGCCCCACCCGATCGAGTACCAGATGTACTACAGCTGCTGAGGCATTGCCCGGCATGGAAAGGGCCCCGATCCGGGGCCCTTTTTCTTTTCCCTCTCGCGGCAGCTTCAGGCGTGTGCGCCCGCTTTCGCGCCGATGTGGATGTGGGCCTTGCCTTCCGACACGGTCGGCGCCGCCGCGCTGATATGCGCGGCATTGGCCTTCAGCCACTCCTTCGCCACGGCGAGGCTCTTGTCGGTCCCCGCCTTGTCGGTGCAGACCGTCACGGTGAAACATCCGTCCTTCGTCTCGACCAGATCGTAGCTGACGAAGCCGGGCACGCCCGAGATGAGCTTCTCGACCTCGCTCCGGCGCGAGATGAGGAGCTTCGTAAGCTCCTCCACGCCCTTGCCGGCATAGCTGCGTAACATGACATGCATCGCGAAAGCCCCCTCCTTGAACGATTGTGGAAAGATCGTCTCGGGGCACCCTGTTCGCGCCCGGAGGCGACGGCGAAAGGATAGCGAAACCCGGCCGATTCTGACATGGCGGCGTAGGATCTGCGCTCCATTCGGCCATTTTCGGCGCATGGACGGGGGCGCCTCGTAGCGACGCGACTGGCGGATGAAATTGTCGCCGGCGGGAATACGCGCGGCGGAAGGATGAAGGACGGAATCTGACCCGCCGCGCGTCGCAATCGGGTGGGACGGCGCCCGGAACGGCTTCCATTGTGCCGCTGAAACCGGAGGCTCGCATGGACCAGCACTATTCAGACCGTCGCAAGATCGATCCCTCGAAGGGCTCCACGCTCGGCGACGGTACCCCGAACGACAACAACCGCGTCGAGATCGGGCCGACGCAGCTCGCTTTTCGTGAATGGGAAGCGGCGGGGCTCGCATTGCCCAATCTCGAACGGATGCGCGAGCATCGCTGGAAGCGCCTGACGAAGGCGATCGTCGATCGCGACTGGGGCGGTCTTCTGATGTTCGACCCGCTTAACATCCGCTACGCGACCGACTCGACCAACATGCAGCTTTGGAATACCCACAACCCGTTCCGCGCGCTCCTTCTCTGCGCCGACGGCTACATGGTGATCTGGGACTACAAGCAGTCGCCCTTTCTCTCCGAGTTCAACCCGCTCGTCCGCGAACAGCGCTCGGGCGCGGATTTCTTCTACTTCGACCGCGGCGACAAGGCCGGCGACGCCGCCCGCCGCTTCGCCGCCGAGGTGAAGGACCTGATCGCCGCGCATGGCGGCGCCAACACCCGGCTCGGCGTCGACAAGATCATGCTGCACGGTCTCCGCGCGCTGGAAAGCCAGGGCTTCGAGGTCATGGAAGGCGAGGAGGCGACCGAGAAGACCCGCGCCATCAAGGGCACCGACGAGATCCTCGCGATGCGCTGCGCCCATGACGCCTGCGAGAAGGCGGTGGCCGAGATGGAGCGCGCCTGCCGCGAGGGCGTGCCCGGCGGCAAGATTAGCGAGGACGACGTCTGGGCCGTGCTTCACGCAGAGAACATCAGGCGCGGTGGCGAATGGATCGAGACCCGTCTCCTCGCCTCCGGGCCCCGCACCAATCCCTGGTTCCAGGAATGCGGGCCGCGCCTCATCCAGCCGAACGAGATCGTCGCCTTCGACACCGACCTGATCGGCTCCTACGGCATCTGCATCGACATCTCGCGCACCTGGTGGGTCGGCGACGCCAAGCCCACCAACGCGATGATCTATGCCATGCGCCACGCGCACGAGCACATCATGACCAACATGGAGATGCTGAAGCCCGGCGTCTCGCTGAAGGAGCTGACCTTCGGCGGCCACCACCTCGACGAGCAGTTCCATAAGCAGAAATACGGCTGCAAGATGCACGGGGTCGGGCTTTGCGACGAGTGGCCGCTTGTCTCCTACCCCGATGCCTGGGTCGACGGCGCCTTCGACTATGTGATCGAGCCCGGCATGGTGCTCTGCGTCGAGGCGCTGGTCTCACCCGAGGACGGTGATTTCTCGATCAAGCTCGAGGACCAGGTGCTGATCACCGAGACGGGTTACGAGAACCTGACGAAATACCCCTTCGACGAACGGCTCATGGGGCTAGCCTGAACCAGCCCCGATTTTTCGCCGAAAAATCGCTGCCCGGCCGAACGCTCAGTCTTCCGGCCAGTTCGAGCGCCGGACATTGCCGTGCCAGTCCTCGGAGATCCCGCCGACCGCGGGGTCTCCGCTGCCGCGCCGGTCCGTATCGCCTTCGGAAAGCAGAAGCACGAACACCCCGAGGGCGGCGAGGACGATCACGCCCACGATAGGGTCGGTCCTCTTGCGCCGATCGATGATATGGTGCCGCGCGCCATGTATCGTGCTCTTCATGGGTTGCCTCCTTTCGCTTCGTCTTGCCAGGAAAGTAGGCACTCCCAAACCATAATAAAAACGAATGTAATTGATTTTAAAGATCACGATAAGTGATGAGTTTCTCCAACCGCACCCGCTGACGCTCCCTCACCTGTCCGTGACATGCCGACGCCGACCCTTGCCGCGCCGGACCCGCGCCCCCAGTCTTGACCGGATCGCGGAGAGAGGACACGACCATGGCAACCGAACGGATCACCTTTCCCGGCCATTCCGGCGCCGAATTGTCAGCCCGGCTCGACCTGCCCGAGGGGCCGCATCTTGCGACCGCGCTCTTTGCGCATTGCTTCACCTGCGGCAAGGACGTCGTCGCCGCCCGCCGCATCGCCGGGGCGCTCGCGGCAAGGGGGATCGCCACCTTGCGCTTCGACTTCACCGGGCTCGGCCAGTCCGAGGGCGATTTCGCCGCGACCGGGTTCATCTCGAACGTCGCCGACCTGAACGCCGCGGCTGCCCAGCTTGCGGCCCGCGGCATGGCGCCCGCGCTCCTCATCGGTCATTCGCTCGGCGGCGCCGCGGTACTGAAGGCGGCCGGCGGTATCGACAGCGCCCGTGCCGTTGTCACCATCGGCGCGCCTTTCGATCCGGGCCATGTCACCCACAATTTCGCCAGCGCCCTCGACCGGATCGAGGCCGAGGGCGTGGCCGAGGTCGATCTCGGTGGCCGCCCGATCCGCATCGGCCGCGACTTCGTGCGCGAGGTGACCGCCGAAGAGCTTTCCGCACCCATCGCCAACCTCGGACGCGCGCTTCTCGTGCTGCACGCGCCGCGCGACGCGATCGTCGGAATCGAGAACGCGGCCGAGATTTTCAAGGCCGCCAGGCACCCGAAGAGCTTCGTCACCCTCGACGATGCCGACCACCTGATCAGCCGCGCGACGGATGCCGACTACGCCGCCGAAGTTATCGCCGCCTGGGCCACGCGCTATCTCGACCTGAAGGCTCCCGAACCGCCGAAGGGCGCACCCGAAGGCATCGTGCGCGTCTCCGAGGCTGACCCGTCGGGCTTCCTGCAGAACGTCAACCACGGGCCCCGCCACCACACGCTCGCCGACGAGCCCGAAAATTATGGCGGCACCGACCGTGGCATGACGCCCTACGGCTTCCTCGCCGCCGGGCTCGGCGCCTGCACCTCGATGACGGTCCGCATGTATGCACGGCGAAAGAAATGGCCGCTCGCCCATGTCCGGGTCGACGTCAGCCACGGCAAGGTCCATGCCGAGGACTGCGCCGATTGCGAGAAGGGCGCCCGGATCGATCGCTTCCTGCGCGAGATCACGCTCGAAGGCGATCTGGATGAGGATCAACGTGCGAAACTTCTGGAAATCGCGGACAAATGCCCGGTCCACCGGACGCTCGAACACAGCTCCCGGATCGAGACCCGACTGGTCCCGGCTGAATAGATTCGCCCGCTCCGCGGCGCTTCAGACCCGAGAATAGCGGCTGATCATCGTGTAGTCCTTGCGCGGGCCCATCACCACCCAGACCGCCCGCCAGTCCGGCCAGTCGCAGAAGTCGTAATGCACCCGGTAATCGTCCGGCGAGCAGAGGTGATGCGCCTCGGGGAAGGCCGGATCGAAGGCATGGAACGGCTTGCCGTCGCCATGATCGACCGCGATCCGCTCGCCATCGATCCGCCAGAGATAATCCCGTACGGCCGTCATCGACGGTCCCGGCCCGAGCCGAAGTTCGCCCTCCTCGTGATAGGCAAGGCCGATCTCGACCGGGCGGAAGAATGCCCGCCCCTCGAACCGCCCCTCGGCGTGGCCAAGTCGATCCTGGATCACACGTCCGACCTGCCATTCTCCTGTAAAATCAGTCAGTTTTGGAATAAAGCTCATTTCTCTCAATACTCCCTTACCGTTACCCACCTGCCGCCACTAACAATTCGCGGCCGACCGCTCACTGTCGACCGCATCAGCATGCGGCAGTTCCACGATTTCGAGGACACCCAGGCCGAACAAATCCGGTCGTTCCCGACCGGCCTGCATGCCTCGCTCCATGCCGCACCGGCGCCCCACATCGTACCGCGGCCATCGCGGAACGATCGGCTTGCGCCATACAAGAGGTGCAGACGTCGCCTGGTTGGCACTTCGGAAGGTCCGGCGGAGGATAACTTTGGCCACTCCCGCACCACGGCCGCGCCCGCAAGACCCGCGAACCATGTATTCAGACAGGAGCAAACGCAGCTCCATACCTGCGCCCCTTCTTGCCACCCAAGCCCTACCAGTCTAGGACAACCGCGCCCGTCTCACAAAGAAAAAGGCCACCCGGATGATCCCTCGCTATGCCCGCCCCGAAATGGTCGCCATCTGGTCGCCCGAAACCAGGTTCCGGATCTGGTATGAGATCGAGGCCCACGCCTGCGACGCGCAGGCCGCTCTGGGCGTGATCCCGAAGGCCAATGCCGAGGCGGTCTGGCGTGCCAAGGACGTCGAGTTCGACGTGGCCCGCATCGACGAGATCGAGGCCGTCACCAAGCATGACGTCATCGCCTTCCTTACCCATCTCGCCGAGCATATCGGCTCCGAGGACGCGCGCTTCGTCCACCAAGGCATGACCTCGTCGGACGTCCTCGACACCACGCTCAACATCCAGCTCGTCCGCGCCGCCGACATCCTTCTGGCCGACATGGACAAGGTGCTCGCGGCGCTCAAGAAACGCGCCTTCGAGCACAAGGACACCGTGCGCATCGGCCGCTCCCACGGCATCCATGCCGAGCCCACGACGATGGGCCTCACCTTCGCGCGCTTCTACGCCGAGATGGGCCGCAACAAGAACCGGCTGGAAAAGGCCCGCTGGGAGGTGGCCACCGGCGCCATCTCCGGCGCCGTCGGCACCTTCGCCAATATCGACCCTGCGGTCGAGGAGCACGTTTGTGAAAAGCTCGGCCTCCGCCCCGAGCCGATCTCGACCCAGGTGATCCCGCGCGACCGCCACGCCATGTTCTTCGCCACCCTCGGCGTCATCGCCTCCTCGGTCGAGAACATCGCCATCGAGATCCGCCACATGCAGCGCACCGAGGTGCTGGAGGCCGAGGAGTTCTTCTCCCCCGGCCAGAAGGGCTCCTCGGCGATGCCGCACAAGCGCAACCCCGTGCTGACCGAGAACCTCACCGGCCTCGCCCGCCTCGTCCGCATGGCGGTGATCCCGGCGATGGAGAACGTGGCCCTCTGGCACGAGCGCGACATCTCGCATTCCTCGGTCGAGCGCGGCATCGCCCCGGACGCGACGATCACGCTCGACTTCGCGTTGAACCGGCTGGCAGGCGTCGTGGAAAAGCTGGTCGTCTACCCCGAGAACATGCTCGCCAACATGAACAAGTTCAAAGGCCTGGTCATGTCGCAGCGCGTGCTCCTCGCGCTGACGCAAGCGGGCGTGAGCCGCGAGGACGCCTACCGGCTGGTGCAGCGGAACGCGATGAAGGTCTGGGAGAAGGGCGCCGACTTCAGGGAAGAGCTTCTAGCCGACGCCGAGGTGACCGCCGCCCTCTCGCCCGCCGAGATCGAGGAGAAGTTCGACCTCGGCTACCACACCAAGCACGTCGACACGATCTTCGCCCGGGTGTTCGGCGCGTAACGGCCTGCGTCGAACCCGGATCGCCGACCGGCCTCGCGGGATCCGCGATCCGGGTCCACTTTAATGCGGATGTCGCCGCGCAGGTGGGAAACCAGATCGACTCGGGCGGCTGGTGACGGCCCCGCCGACGGAGGGAGAAACAGATGGTCTGGGCAATCAGATTCGAAACCGAGTTCAACGAATTTTTCCCGCGCGGAAGCTTCCGGGGGTACGACGAGGCGCTGGCGGCGCATTACAAGGCCGAGCAGCGGCCCGGTCGGACCCCGAAACACCCCCCGGCCTTTGTGTTCACGTCGGAGCGTCCGTTGGACGGCGATGGACAACCATATTCCACCTTTGTCGACTACAAGGGGTGATACGTCGGACAAGTTTCACCGCGAACTAGGTGTCCGGCGCCCACATCGCCCCCCGCTCGATCCGGTTCTGCCGCATGAATGGCCGGCCGAATATGTCTATCAGAAGGCCTACAAACGCGACGCGGCAATGGTGATGTACACCAACCGCATGTATGCGGTGACCGGGCCCCTGCGTGAGATCATCGAACGGCTGGAGCCCGGGGTGCATCAGTTCAACCCGATCCGGGTCCTGCTGCCCAAGGGGGTGGAGCATCCGGTTCCCCACTACATGATGGTGGTGGGCCGCTGGCTGAGCAGCTTCCGGCTGGAAGAAAGCGATCCGGACTGCCTGCGTGACAAGAGGCCCGATTTCTCCACCCTCAGCTCCTTCGACAAGAAGTGCTGCGCTGGCGCCGCGATGGCGCAGGCCGTGATCGGCGATGCGCATCTGTGGCGAGAACGCCATCTGAGCGGCCCGACTTTCTTCATTTCCGACCGGTTGAAGGAAGAGATCATCGCGGCCGGGCTGCGCCTGCCGCCGAACCACGAGATGAAATCGGTGTGACCGGGCTTTCCGGATTGTGACAGTCCATAGGAAAGGCGTCACTGCACCACACCCCGAATAGCCGCCATCGTCGTGCGGGACTGCACAGGACCGACGCCTCGGAATTGCACACGATCCCGTGAACAATCGCGCCGCCGGGCAGGTTTTGTTTGCCCCGACCGGCGCGCGGCTGGCACAATCCGCCCCGACAGGATGGAGGATGCCATGCTACTCAAGGCCATCGTGACGGCGACCGCACTCGCCGCGTCCCTCACCCCGGCCCTTGCCGGCTCAGGCGGCTGCGGCCACAGCGACCGCCAGGCGCAGGTCAGCTGCGCCGACGGCAAGACCTGGGACGCCGCCACCCAGAGCTGCATCACGGTCGGAAGCTGATCTCCCGAGAGCGATAAGCCCCCGTTAACGACTTTCTGAGACCCTTGCCCCGAACCCGGCACCGGAGGGCAAGGCCATGACAGCACTCGCGAATCTGCCGCTGCGGAACAGCCGTCCGGCGACGGGCGCGCCGCCTTCCCCCCTCGCGCCCCCGGTGCTTACGATGAGCGGGCGGCAGAAGGCCGCGATCATCGTGCGGCTCCTTCTCAGCGAGGGTGGCGACATACCGCTCCGCGGCCTGCCGGACCACCTTCAGGCGGCTCTGACCGAACAGATCGGCTCCATGCGCAGCGTCGACCGCGCGACGCTAAGGGCCGTGGTGGAGGAGTTCATCTCGCTTCTCGATTCGGTCGGCCTCAGCTTCCCCGGCGGCATCGACGGCGCGCTCCAGATGCTCGACGGTCACATCTCGGCCACGGCGGCGAGCCGCCTCCGCCGCCTCGCCGGCGCCTCGGCCAAGGCCGATCCCTGGGACCGGATCGCGGCACTCGACCCCGAAAAGCTGATGCTGGTGCTGACCGAGGAAAGCGTCGAGGTCGGCGCGGTGATGCTCTCGAAGCTGGCGGTGTCGCGCGCCGCGGAACTCCTTGGCAAGCTGCCCGGCGACCGGGCGCGCCGCATCGCCTACGCGGTCAGCCGGACCAGCAACATCGACCCCGAGACGGTGCGCCAGATCGGCCTTTCGCTCGTCTCGCAGCTCGAGGCGCAGCCGATCCGCGCCTTCGAGACCGGCCCGCACGAAAGGGTCGGCGCGATCCTCAACCTCTCGCCCGCCGCAACCCGGGATGACGTGCTCGAAGGCCTGACGGCCGCGGATTCGGACTTCGCAGCACAGGTGCGGCGATCGATCTTCACCTTCGCCGACATCCCCGCCCGGGTCGAGGCGCGCGATATCGCGAAGGTGATCCGGGGCGTCGACCAAGCGACACTGGTCACGGCGCTGGCGGGCGCGGCAGCGCCCGACGCCGCCGCAGCAGCCGAGTTCATCCTCGCGAACATGTCCCAGCGCATGGCGGCTTCCCTGCGCGAGGAGATGGCCGAGCGAGGCCCGATCCGCGACAAGGATGCCGAAGCCGCAATGACCATGATGATCGTCGCGATCCGCAGCCTCGAGACATCGGGCGCACTGGCGCTCCGGGTCGTGGACGATGCCGATACCTGATCAGGAGATGACCCTTGACGCCAGAACAAACCGCCGCTCCGGGCGGCCACGCTTCAGGTCCGACCCGCGGCAGCGCCGCCGAGCGGGGCTTCGACAGCCCCCGAGGCGGCTCCGTGCGAAACAGATGCGGCCCGTTCCCGACGCAGGTACGCTTGTGGTCGCTGGCGCCGGAGGCTATGTCTGGCGCGGGAAACGCGGGCCATGCCGACGCCGCGCGTAGCGATCAAAGACGAATGACGGCAACGCCCGAACCCACCCCGAGCCGCAGCGACCGGCTGACCGACGCGGCCTTCCGCGTGCTTCTCGGCGTCGCGCGGGCGCTCCCCTACAGGATCAGGATCCCGGTCGCCGGCTGGATCGTCTCGCGGATCGCGGCGCCGCTCGCCGGCTGGAACAAGCGGATCCGGGAGAACCTCGCCCATGTCTGCCCGGACCTCCCCACGGCCGAAATCGAACGGCTGGTCCGGGCGGTTCCGGACAATGTTGGCCGATCGATGATCGAGATGTATTCGGGCGAGGAATTTGCCGATCGCCAGCGCGAAGTGACGCTACGGGGAGAGGGCGTCGAAGCCCTGGCCGAAGCGAAGCGCACCGGCCGGCCGGTCATCCTCGTCACCGGCCACTTCGGCAACTACAATGCCGCCCGTGCCGCTCTGGTGGCCCGCGGATACCAGTTCGGCGGGCTGTACCGGCCTATGAAGAACCCGCTTTTCAACGCGCACTACGTCGATGCGATGCAGCGTATCAGTTCGCCCCTTTTCCCGCGCGGCAAGCAGGGCATGGGCGCGATGCTCCGCTTCATCAAGTCGGGCGGCATGCTCGGGATTCTGCTCGACCAGCACATGGGACACGGAGCACCGCTCCGTTTCTTCGGCCGCACCGCGCACACAGCGACATCGGCCGCGGATCTGGCCCTGAAGTACGATGCGGCCATGATCCCGGTCTACGGCATTCGCAAACCCGACGGGCTGAATTTCGACGTGATCGTCGAGGCGCCGATTCCGCCATCCGATCCGATGACCATGACCCAGGCGGCAAACGACAGCCTTGAACGGCTTACACGCCAGCACATGGACCAGTGGTTCTGGATCCACCGACGCTGGAAATGACTTCCCGAAACGATCCGCGCTCTAGCGCAGTTGCCGCGCCGCGAGAACGGGTCCCGGGCCCGGCTCCTGGACGATCACCACGACCGGCTCGTCGCCCGGCGCCGCGAGATCGAGCGTAAGCATACGCGCACCGTCCCAGTCCGCGACCTTCTTCCAGTCGGTGACAATGTTGGCATAGTCGACAGTTCGGCCGGCATTCTCGCCGTGACCGATCTCGACCCGCTCGAGGGGCCTGTAGCGCACGATCTGCACAAATGCACCATGCGCCAGTGGCGACCGGGCCACTGCCCGGACCCGGACTGCCCCACCCGAACGCGCGACATCGAGCGTGACCGGGCTCGGTTGGGCCGCGAAGTTCCGAATCAACTGCTCCAACTGGGCGGGTCGCGCCCCGATCAGGTGGTCGCGCCCCGCGACGATCATCTGCGGCGTGTAAACCGTCCGCGCGCCCGCGGCGCGCGCATAGGCGCGTTGGCGGTCCGAATAGCGCGGGCTCGCGAAGTGATCCTTCCAGCCGATGTAGTCCCAGTAGTCGACATGCAACGCCAGCGCGATCACGTCGTCGCGCGCCGCCAGTCCGGCGAGCAGGGCGTCCGCCGGAGGGCAGGACGAACAACCTTGAGATGTGTAAAGTTCGACAAGTACCGGCTCGACACTGTGCTCCTCGGCCAATGCGGATCCCATGAGCCCAAGCCAGAAGCCGAGCGCGGCGCCGACAATCCTGCGCATTACACCTGTTCCGTATTCCCTGATCTCTATCTTCGTAGCCAAACGCTTTCCAAATGGCCAATCAAGGTTTTGCGAGAGATCGCGAGCACTGCTTGAGACCTACTTGCAGGCGTTTGTGCACAATGGTATACAATGCGCCGTATCGCACTTGATCGGCCCGTTAGGTTGCGGCACAACGCAAGCCGAGAGACCCGAGCGACACCCTCAACGAGAAGGGAGATCCCGATGCCCATCGTCACCGGCAAGGACACCGCCAAGACGCGCAAGACACTTTCCGCCGGCGGTACGTCCGTCGCCTATTACTCCATCCCGGCGGCAGAGGCCGCGGGGCTCGGCGAGTTTTCCAAGCTGCCCGCCGCGCTGAAGGTGGTGCTGGAGAACATGCTGCGCTTCGAGGATGGCGGCCGCACGGTGTCGGTCGATGACATCAAGGCATTCTCCGACTGGGGCAAGCAGGGTGGCCAGAACCCGCGCGAGATCGCCTACCGCCCGGCGCGTGTGCTCATGCAGGATTTCACCGGCGTCCCCGCGGTCGTCGACCTCGCGGCGATGCGCGACGGGATCAAGGCGCTCGGCGGCGACGCGCAGAAGATCAACCCCTTGAACCCGGTGGACCTCGTCATCGACCACTCGGTGATGATCGACGAGTTCGGCAATCCCCGCGCCTTCCAGAAGAACGTCGATCTGGAATACGAGCGCAACATGGAACGCTACGTCTTCCTGAAATGGGGCCAGAACGCGTTCCAGAACTTCCGCGTCGTGCCGCCCGGCACCGGCATCTGCCACCAGGTCAACCTCGAATACCTCGCGCAGACAGTCTGGACCGATACCGACCAGAACGGTGACACGGTCGCCTACCCCGACACGCTCGTCGGCACCGACAGCCACACCACGATGGTCAACGGCCTCGCCGTCCTCGGCTGGGGCGTCGGCGGGATCGAGGCCGAGGCCGCGATGCTCGGCCAGCCGGTCTCGATGCTGATTCCCGAAGTCGTCGGCTTCAAGCTTACCGGCGAGATGGTCGAGGGCACGACCGCGACCGACCTTGTCCTCAAGGTCGTCCAGATGCTCAGGAAGCACGGCGTCGTCGGCAAGTTCGTCGAGTTCTACGGGCCGGGTCTCGACCACCTGCCGCTCGCCGACCGCGCGACGATCGCCAACATGGCGCCGGAATACGGCGCGACCTGCGGCTTCTTCCCGATCGACGCCGAGACCCTGCGCTATCTGCGGCAAACGGGGCGCGACGAGGACCGCATCGCGCTCGTCGAGGCCTATGCCAAGGAGAACGGCTTCTGGCGCGGCGCGGATTACGACCCGATCTACACTTCGACACTCGAACTTGACATGTCCACGATCGTCCCGGCGATCTCGGGCCCGAAGCGGCCGCAGGACTACCTCGCCCTGACCGACGCCAAATCCGCCTTCGCCAGGGAGATGGAGGCGACGTTCAAGCGCCCGATGGGCAAAGACGTGGCGGTGAAGGGCGAGGACTACACCATGTCCTCGGGCAAGGTCGTGATCGCCTCGATCACCTCCTGCACCAACACTTCGAACCCCTACGTGCTGATCGGCGCGGGGCTTGTGGCGCGCAAGGCGCGCGAGCTTGGGCTGAACCGCAAGCCCTGGGTCAAGACCTCGCTCGCGCCCGGCTCGCAGGTCGTCAGCGAATACCTTGAGGCCGCCGGCCTGCAGGACGACCTCGACGCCATCGGCTTCAACCTCGTGGGCTACGGCTGCACCACCTGCATCGGCAACTCCGGTCCGCTGCAGCCGGAGATTTCGGCCGCCATCGCCGAGGGCGACCTCGTCGCGACCGCGGTCCTCTCGGGTAACCGCAACTTCGAGGGCCGCATCAGCCCCGACGTCCGCGCCAACTACCTCGCCTCCCCGCCGCTGGTCGTGGCCTATGCGCTCGCGGGCGACATGAACATCGACCTCGCGACGGAGCCCCTCGGCACCGGCAAGGACGGCAAGCCTGTATATCTCAAGGACATCTGGCCGACCAACAAGGAGATCGCCGATCTCGTCCACGCCACCGTCACCCGCGAGGCGTTCCAGAAGAAATACGCCGACGTGTTCAAGGGCGATGCCAAGTGGCAGGGCGTCAAGGTCACGGAATCGGAGACCTATGACTGGCCGCCGACCTCGACCTACATCCAGAACCCGCCCTACTTCCAAGGCATGGCCAAGGAGAAGGGCGAGATCCACGACATCGAGGGCGCCCGCATCCTTGCGCTGCTCGGTGACATGATCACGACCGACCACATCTCGCCCGCCGGGTCCTTCAAGCCGACGACACCCGCCGGCCAGTACCTGACCGAGCGGCAGGTGGCGCCGAAGGATTTCAACTCCTACGGCTCGCGCCGGGGCAACCATGAAGTCATGATGCGCGGCACCTTCGCCAATATCCGCATCAAGAACGAGATGCTGGACGGGGTCGAGGGCGGCTACACGCTCGGGCCCGACGGCAAGCAGACCTCGATCTACGACGCCTCGATGGAATACCAGGCGGCGGGCACGCCCCTCATAGTCATCGGCGGCATCGAATACGGCGCGGGCTCCAGCCGCGACTGGGCGGCGAAGGGCACCAACCTTCTCGGCGTCAAGGCGGTCATCGCCGAGAGCTTCGAGCGCATCCACCGCTCCAACCTCGTCGGCATGGGGGTGATCCCGTTCGAGTTCACCGGCGGCGACAACCGCAAGACCCTCGGTCTCAAAGGCGACGAGGTGATCTCGATCCAGGGCCTTGCCGGCGACCTGAAGCCGCTCGCGCTCGTTCCCTGCACGATCCGCTACGCGGACGGCAGCGAGAAGGTGATCAAGATCAAGTGCCGGATCGATACCGAGGTCGAGATCGAATACGTCGAGAACGGCGGCGTGCTGCACTATGTGCTGAGGAATCTCGCCCGCGCCTGACCTTGGTCTCAAAGGGCCTCGTAAAGGGCTCCGCTCCGGCGGAGCCCTCTTTGATTCCAATGGCAGCATGGGCCATCGCCGTTTGGACAGGTCTTCAGAACGATGGCCTCGACCGGTCGAGGCCGCCGGGTCGGGCGCGATTGTGCTATCCTTTCCCCAGTGAAAAGGGAGGCGAACCATGATCATCCGCATATTTCGCGCGACCATCCACGAGGGCAAGGAGGCGGAGTTCCGCGAGTTCTTTCTCCACACCGCACTGCCCCTGGTGAAAAGCCAGCCCGGCCTCGTCTCGGCCACGCCCGGCCTGCCGCGACCGGAAAGCCCGCGCGAATTCTGCATGGTGATGGTCTGGAAGGATGTGGAGTCGCTGAAGGCCTTCGCCGGCGAGGACTGGCAGAACCCGCATATCCATCCCGACGAGGCGGAGCTGGTCGCCGACCGGGCGCTCCACCACTACGATCTCGCGCAGCTGATCACCGCCTGAGCGGCGGTCTATTCGGCCGCGGCCTTCTCCATCGCCGGTCGGATGTCAGACGCCAGCACGCGCTCGGTGATCGGGCCGGCGAAGCGCAGGATCACCTTGCCCTCGCCGTCGATCACGAAGGTCTCGGGCACGCCGTAGAGTCCCCAGTCGATCCCCATGCGCCCGCTCTCGTCCACACCGGTGGCGGCGAAGGGATTGCCGAGATCGGCAAGGAACTTCAACGCGGCCTGCGGCCTGTCCTTGTAGTTGACGCCGTAGATCGTCACGCCCTCTCCGGCGAGTTTCGTGAGGTTGGGATGCTCGGCCCGGCAGGGCGCGCACCAGCTTGCCCAGAAGTTCACGAGCTTGACATTGCCGTCCCTGAGATCGGCGTCGGAAAACACCGGCAGGTCGGCTAGCGGCGTCACCACGACGGCAGGCGCCTCGCGGCCTTCGAGCGTCGAGGGCAGCGCGTCGGGATCCTCGCGCTGCATGCCGAGGATGAACATCAGCGCGAGCCCGGCGAAGATCGCCGGCGGCAGCGCCATCAGCGGCGAGATCCTAGCCATTGCGTCCCATCCTCTTTTCCTGTGCCTCGAGCCGCCGGCGCATCTCGGCGCCCTTCCTGAGCGACAGCCAGACGAGGCCCAGGATCAGGAGGATCGTCACCCCATAGGCGCCGAGCACGGTGCCCGCGTATTTGCCCAGGTCCACCATCACGCCATCCTTTCCCGCGCCTCGAGCGCCCTGAGCCGGCGGGCGCGGATCTCGGTCCGCGTGCGGATCAGGACGAGCGTGACGAAGAGAAGGACGAAGCCCGCCATCGAGACCCAGAGGGGCCAGGCAAAGGTGTCGGCGACATGCTCCTCGGCGTCGAGGGAGAGGGAGGCGCCCTGGTGGAGGCCCTGGTTCCAGAAGAGCACCGCATAGCGCGACAGGAGCGCGAAGACCGAGCCGACGAGGCAGAGGACCGAGGTGAGGTCGGCCGCCGTGTCGGGGTCCTCGACCGCCTCCCAGAGCGCGATGTAGCCGAGATAGAAGAGGAAGAGGATCAGGAAAGAGGTCAGCCGCGGATCCCAGGCCCACCAGGTGCCCCACATCGGCTGGCCCCAGATCGCCCCGGTGAAGAGCGCGATCAGCGTCATCGTGACACCGATCGGGGCGGCTGCCTTGGCCGCGAGCACCGAGACATGGTGGCGGCGGACGAGCCAGATCATCGAGGTCACCAGCATCATCGCCCAGGCATTGATCGCCATCATCGCCGAGGGGACATGGATGTAGATGATCTTCACGGTCGCGCCCTGGCGGAAATCGTCGGGCGTGAAGAAGAAACCCCAGACCAGGCCGGTGATCAGTGTCAGAACGGCAAGCCCGGTCACCCAGGGCAGCACCCTGGCCGAGGTCTGCATGAACTTCTTCGGGTTGGCGTATTCCCAGATCGACATGGCGCCCTTGCTAACCGTTCCGGACCGTGCTCTCAACATTGATAACACGCGCTCCCCTAGCGCAGATTGACGCGGATTGCCGCAGCCGCGGCGAAAGGCAGGATCGCGAGCGCGCCCAGGGTGATGCCCCACTGCATCAGGAGCGGCGTGAAGGTGGCGAGCCCCTCGCCCCCGCGCCGCGCCGCCTCGGCGCCGAAGATCAGCGTCGGGATGTAGAGCGGCAGGACGAGGATCGACAGCAGAAGCCCGCCGCGCTTCAGCCCCACGGTGAGCGCCGCGCCGAAGGTGCCGATGATGGAGAGGGCCGGCGTGCCGGCCGCGAGCGAGAGCGTGAGCCAGGCAAACCCCGGGCCCGGCAGGTGCAGCAGCACGCCAAGGACCGGGGCGGCGAGCGTGAGCGGCAGCCCCGTCGTCAGCCAGTGCGCGAGCGCCTTCACCGCGACCACGCCTTCGAGCGGGATCGGCGCGGTGGCGAGGAGGTCGAGCGAGCCATCCTCGCGGTCGAGCGCGAAGATCCGGTCGAGCGACAGGAGGCAGGCGAGGAGCGCGCCGACCCAGAGGATGCCGGGCGCGATGCGCGAAAGCGTGCCACCCTCGGGGCCGACGCCGAACGGGACGAGCACGGTGACGATGAGGAAGAAGGCGAGCGAGAGCCCGAAGCCGCCGCCGGCGCGGGTGGCAAGGCGCAGGTCGCGGAGGAGGAGCGCTAGCATGGGTAGGTCTCTCCCCGGTGGCGGGCGCGGGGGGCCCTGCCCCCGGACCCCCGGGGTATTTCGGCAATGAAGAAACAGATCATGCGAAGGCCTCGTCGAAGCCACCGCCCTGCCCCGGCGCGGGCAGCGTCGCGCGGAAGGGCGTGAGGTCGAGAATCCGCGCCTCTTCGAGACCGAGATCGATATGGGTGGCCATGAGTGCAGCCCCCCCCGACGCGAGATGGGCGCGGATCGCGGCGGCGAAGAGTGCGACCGACGCGGTGTCGAGCGAGACGGTCGGCTCGTCGAGGAGCCAGAGCCGGCGGCCGGTGACGAGGAGCCGCGCGAGGCCGAGGCGGCGCTTCTGGCCGGCCGAGAGGTTCTGCGCCGGGCGTTCGGCGAGGCCTTCGAGGTCCATCGCGTGAAGGGCGGCTGAGATGTCGCCCTGGCCATAGATCCTCGCCCAGAAGGTCAGGTTCTCGGCCACGCTGAGTGTTGCCTTCAGACCGTCGGCATGGCCGGCATAGGCGGCACCTTCTGGCGGAAGGTCGACCCGTCCGGCCACCGGCGGCTGCAGGCCCGCCACTGCGCGCAATAGCGTCGTCTTGCCGATTCCGTTCGGTCCGCGCAGCACCAGCGCCTCGCCCGGCGCCAGCGCGAAGCCTACCCGTTCGAGGATCGTGATACCGCCGCGCGAGACGGCGAGGTCATGCACCGAGAGCATCATGGTCAAGGGGTTAGCCGATCCGGGCGGGAAGGCAAAGCGCCTAATCGACCGGCAGGAGCGCCGCGGCGATCCGCCGCCCCTCGGACAGGAGAACGTTGTAGGTCCGCGCCGCCGCGTCGCTCGCCATCGGCTCGACGCCGATCCCGGCCGCATCGAGCTTTTCACGCAAGGCGGCCGGCGGATGGGCGATCGTGCGGCCGGTGCCGACCAGGAGGACGTCGATCTCTCCGGCGAGCGACAGGAGCGGGCCGTCGTCATCATAGCCGCCCCAGGCTTGCGCCCCGCGCGCGGTGACGAGTACCGCGCCGTGGATGACCTCGCCGCCGATGCGGAAAAAGCCCGGCCCGTAACCATCCACCGGACGGGCGGCGCCGAACGGGATCTCGTTCAGCCGGATCATTTCCCGGCCGCGAACTGGGTTCCCGCCGGCCCGTCCTCCTTCTTGCCCCAGTCGCGCTTGACGCCGAGGATCAGGACGACGTTCTTGGCGACATAGACCGAGGAATAGGTGCCGACGATCACGCCCCAGGTCATCGCGAAGACGAAGCCACGGATCACGTCGCCGCCGAAGACGAGAAGCGCGATCAGCGCCATCAGCGTCGTGCCCGAGGTCATCACCGTCCGGCTCAGGGTCTCGTTGACCGAGAGATTGCAGAGATCGCGCAAGGGCGTGGTCTTGTACTTGATGAGGTTCTCGCGCAGCCGGTCGAAGACGACGACAGTGTCGTTGATCGAATAGCCGAGGATCGTCAGCAGCGCCGCAATGATCGTGAGGTCGAACTTGAGCTGGAAGAGCGAGAAGATCCCGATCGTGAGACCGATGTCGTGGATGAGCGCCACCACCGCGCCGACCGCGAACTGCCATTCGAAGCGGAGCCAGATGTAGAAGCAGATCGCGGCCGTACCGGCGAGAACCGAGAGCACCGCGGTCCAGATCAGCTCGCCCGAAACCTTGGGTCCGACCGATTCCACCGACGGGAAGGTGATCGAGGGATCGACGCCCTTCAACGCCGCCTCGACCTTCCCGATTATCTCCGGCGTGATGGCCTCGTCGCCCTCCTGCGCCTGGATGCGCACCATCGCGACATGCTGGTCCTCGCGGAAGGTCGGGTCGTAGACTTGGGAGATCAGCACGTCGCCGAGGCCGAGGGGCTGCACTGCCGCGCGGTAGGCGCCGACATCGACCGGCGAGGTCGACTCGGTGCGGATCGTGGTGCCGCCCTTGAAGTCGATGCCGAAGTTGAGCCCCATGATGACGCTCAGGATGATCGAAGCGATGACCAGCGCGACGGAGCCGCCGAAGGTGACCGAGGCCCAGCGGAAGAAGTCGATGTTGGTGGTTTCGGGGACGAGCTTGAGACGGAATGCCATGGTGATGTCCCTCAGACCGTGATCGTCTTCGGCCGTTTCCGGTCGAACCAGGTGGTTACGAAGAGCCGGGTCACATAGATCGCGGTGAAGACCGATGTGACGAGGCCGATGACGAGCGTGACCGCGAAGCCCTTGACCGGGCCGGAGCCGAGGAAAAAGAGGATCAGCGCGGTGATGAAGGTGGTGATGTTGGCGTCGACGATCGCCGACATGGCCTTTTCATAGCCGAGCTCGATCGCCCGCGCCGGGCCCTTGGCGGTCTTCATCTCCTCTCGGATACGTTCGAAGATGAGCACGTTGGCGTCGACCGCCATGCCGACCGTCAGCACGATGCCGGCGATGCCGGGCAGCGTCAGCGTGGCGCCGATCATCGACAGGATGCCGAACATCATCGAGATGTTGAGCGCGAGCGCGACGGTCGCGAAGACGCCGAAGAGCCCGTAGCTCGCGATCATGAAGGCGACGACCGCCACGATGCCGACGATCGCGGCGACGCGTCCCGCGTCGATCGAATCCTGGCCAAGCTCGGGCCCGATCGTGCGTTCCTCGAGGAAGGTCATCTTCGCCGGCAGCGCGCCCGCGCGCAGCAGCACCGCGAGGCTGGTTGAGCTTTCCACCGTGAACGAGCCGGTGATGATCCCCGAGCCGCCTGGGATGTGCTGGTTGATGCGCGGCGCCGAGATCACCTCGTTGTCGAGCACGATGGCGAAGAGCTGGCCGACATTGGTGGCGGTGTAGTCGCCGAACTTGCGTGCGCCGGACGGGTTGAAGCGGAACCCGACGGCCGGGCGGCCGTTCTGGTCGAATTCGGGGCGCGCGTCGACGAGATCCTCGCCGGTCACCACCGGCACCTCGTCGAGCGTGTAGAAGACGCCCTCTTCGTCCTCGTCGATCGAGGGCACGATTATCGTGCCGGGCTTGGCGATCGCGCTGCCGTCGGTGCCGCGGCCGACGACCGGGTGGAAGGTGAGCTGCGCGGTGGTGCCGATCCATGCCTTGAGCTCGGCGGCCGAGCCCACGCCCGGCACCTGGATCAGGATTCGGTCGGTGCCCTGGCGCTGGATCGTCGGTTCGCGCGTACCCGCGCCGTCGATGCGCCGGCGGATGATCTCCAGCGACTGCTGCATCGTCCGGTCATCGGTCGCGGCGCGTTCGGCCTCCGAGAGGCGGACGATGAGCTGTTTGCCCTCGGCGGTGATGTCGAGATCCTTCTGGCCTACGCCAGTCAGGCTGACGACATTGGAGGCAAGGCCATTCGCGACCTCGACCGCCTTTGCCATCGCCTCGGGCTTCTCGATCTGGATGCGCAGTTCCGAGGGATCCGAGGGCGCGCGGCGGATGCCGCCGATCTCGCCCCGCGCGTCCGCGAGCGCCTTGCGCATCTCGGGCCAGAGCCCGTCCATCCGCGCCTTGTAGACATCGGCGACCTGGACCTCGGCGAGAAGATGCGCACCGCCCCTCAGGTCGAGGCCGAGATTGACCACGTTCGAGGGCAGGAAATCGGGCCAGAGCGCCCGGTCGGCCTCCTGCTCCGGCGTCTCGAACCCGGCCTTCTCGGCCGCGGTGACGGCGTCGTTGTGCCGCTCGGCGCGGGTGTAGAAGGCGTTGGGCAGCGCCGTCAGCAGCCCGAGAGCGCAGAGCCCCAGGATGATGATCCGCTTCCAGAGGGGAAATTGCAGCATGATCGGGGATCCGGTCTCGGTTCTGGTCTGTCGGGATTACTTGGTCGCCGCAGGTTCGGTCTTCGACAGGACCTGGGTGACGGTGGCGCGGACAATACGCACCTTGACGCCCTCGGCGATCTCGACCTCGAGCTCGCCGTCATCCTTGACCTTGGCCACCTTGCCGATGATCCCGCCCTGGGTGACGATCTGGTCCCCGCGTCGCAGCGCCTCGACCATCGCCTTGTGTTCCTTCAGCTTCTTCTGCTGCGGACGGATCAGCAGGAAATACATGATCGCGAAGATCAGGATCAGCGGCAGGAACTGCGCGAGACCGGCAGCGCCACCGCCACCGGCGGCCTGCGCATAGGCGGGAGTGATGATCATGGAAAGGCGTCCTCTCGGTCGGTGGGGCGCTAGCGGCCCGGATTTTTTGTCGCGGGGAACCTATAGGCGGGAAAGGGGCTTTGCAAGGAGCAGCCCCGTCGCCGCGCCCGTTCGGGAAAGCCGCGGGCGGCGCGCGACGCGGCCAGCCCCGGCAGAAAGGGTCCGAAGCCGATAGCAACGATCGGCCTCAAAGCACCCAGTGGCCCGCCGCCGACGACTTTAACGGTCCCACCCTGCCGGGGCGGTAAACCGAAACCGGCCGAAACCTACCGTAACATCAATCTTAATATTAATATTTATATTCAATATTTTATATGGCTTTCTTAATGAATCCCCTCAAACACTCCACCGAAGATGACGCAGCTATCCTGGCGCACAGATTCCCGGTTCCCCTTCCCGGCCGGATCGGGCATATCTGGCCCGAACGACCCCGAAGAGGCCCATCATGCACGACATCCGCGCGATCCGAGAGAACCCCGAAGCCTTCGACGCCGCCCTCGGGCGCCGGGGTCTGTCCGGGCTCAGCGCAGAGATCCTTGGTGTCGACGAGGCGCGCCGCGCGAAGATCCTTGCGGCCGAGACCGCGCAGGCCGCGCAGAACGCCGCCTCAAGGGAGGTCGGTGCCGCCAAGGCCAAGGGTGACGAGGCAGAATTCGAGCGGCTGCGCGCCCTCGTCGCCGAGAAGAAGGCCGAGGTGGCGCGGCTGAACGAGGAAGCGGAGGCCGAGGACGCGCGGCTGCGCAATCTTCTCATGACGATCCCGAACCTGCCGCTCGCGGACGTGCCCGAGGGCGCGGACGAGAACGACAACGTCGAGATCCGCCGCTGGGGCACCCCGCGGGAGTTCGACTTCAAGCCCGTCGAGCATTTCGAGATCGCGGGCGTAAAGCCCGGCATGGATTTCGAGACGGCAGCGAAGCTTTCCGGCGCGCGTTTCGTGCTCCTGCGCGGCGGCGTCGCCCGCATCCACCGGGCGCTGGCGCAGTTCATGCTCGACCTGCACACGAGCGAGCACGGGCTGACAGAGACGATGACTCCGGTGCTGGTCAAGGACGACGCGATGTACGGCACCAACCAGCTGCCGAAATTCGCCGAGGACAGCTACCAGACCACCAACGGCTGGTGGCTGATCCCCACCTCGGAAGTGACGCTGACCAACACCGTCGCGGGCGATATCCTCGATGAAGCCGCGCTGCCGATCCGCATGACCGCCCATACCCAGTGCTTCCGCTCCGAGGCCGGTTCGGCCGGCAAGGACACCTCGGGCATGCTCCGCCAGCACCAGTTCGAAAAGGTCGAGATGGTGTCGATCACCACGCCCGACACGTCGCTCGCCGAGCATGAGCGGATGACGAAATGCGCCGAGGCCGTGCTGGAGCGGCTGGGGCTCCCCTACCGCACGATCGTCCTCTGCACCGGCGACATGGGCTTCGGCGCGCGCAAGACCCATGACCTCGAAGTCTGGCTGCCGGGTCAGAACAAGTACCGCGAGATCAGCTCGGTCTCGGTCTGCGGCGATTTCCAGGCGCGGCGGATGAACGCCCGCTTCCGCCCTGCGGGCGGCAAGCCGGATTTCGTCCACACGCTGAACGGCTCCGGCCTCGCCGTCGGGCGCTGCCTGATCGCGGTCCTGGAGAACGGCCAGCAGGCCGACGGCTCTGTCATGTTGCCCGAGGCGCTGCATCCCTGGCTTGGCGGCAAGTCCCGGCTCACGGCCGAGGGCACGCTGGTCTGACCTTAGGTCAGCCGGCCAGAACCTTGCCGAGTCGCGGCAGCTTCGCTCGCTTTAGAAGTGCGCGAAGCGGCTGCGGCTCACCCGAGAGCCGCTCCGCCTCCGCCTGAACCGCCGCAACGGCGCCCGCGACCGCGCCGGGGTCGGTGCGCCAGAGGTCGAGAAGGAAGCTGTCCGGATCCTCGCGCCGCACCCCCTCCTCGGCCAGCACATGGCGCGGGAAGTCGGCGGCGTTGAAGGTGACGATCAGGTCGGCATGGCCCGCGATCGCGGCGGCCAGCACATGGATATCGGCGGGATCGGGCAGCCAGAGCCGCGCGGCGAGCCCCTCATGCGGCGCGACCGAGGCTTTCGGGAAACCGGCGCGCAGCACCGCGATCTCGCCCCGCGCGATCGTCTCGGCACCGGGGCCGAGCTTGACGCTGGCCCTCGCCCATTCCTCGAGGATGCGGTCGGACCAGAGCGGCGTGAAAAGCCCCGCCCGCGCGGCGCCGATCAGGATCTCCCTCAGCACCGTCGGATAGAGGACGCAAGCGTCGAGGACGACCTTCATCCGTCGAGCCGAAAGAACAGCGCCTTGAGATAGCCGCTCTCGGCGAGTTGCGGCAGTTGCGGATGGTCGGGCCCGGCGAAGCCGGTGTGCAAGAGTTGCCCACGCCGACCGCCCCGACCGATGCCGCGCGCCGAGGCGTTGCGAAACTGCGTGAGGTCCGCCGCGTGCGAGCAGGAGCATAGGACTAGGTACCCGCCCGGCGCCACCAGCGGCGCGGCGAGGCGCGCCACCCGCTCATAGGCGCGAAGCCCGGCCTCGAGCGCCGGTTTCGCGGGCGCGAAAGCCGGCGGATCGCAGACGACGAGGTCGAAGCTCGCACGCTCGGCCTGCAGCGCCTCCATCACCGCGAAGGCGTCGCCTTTCCGCGTCGCGAACCGCGCGCCAGAGCCCGCGGCCTCGGCGCCCGCCCCGGCCAGCTCCAGCGCCGCGGCCGAGGCATCGACCGAAAGCGCGCTCTCCGCCCCGCCAGCGAGGGACGCGAGCGCGAAGCCGCCGACATGCGAAAAGACGTCGAGCACCCGCGCGTCCTTCGCAAGCCGCGCGGCGAAAGCGTGGTTGTCGCGCTGATCGAAGAAGAGCCCGGTCTTCTGCCCGCCCACAAGGTCGGCCATGTAGACGGCACCGTTCATCGGCACCGGCACCGGCCCGTCAAGCCCGCCCGCGAGCACCGTGGTCTCCTCCGCCAGCCCTTCGAGCCCGCGCGCCCGCCCGGTCCCGTTCTTGATGATCGTGGTGACCCCGGTGACCTCGGCCAGGGCGGCGGCAAGGTCACCGATCATCGCCTCGGCCCAGGCGGCGTTGGGTTGGACCACGGCGGCCTCGCCGAAGCGGTCGATGATCACGCCCGGCAGCCCGTCAGCCTCGGCATGGACGAGCCGGTAGAAGGGCGCGTCGTAGAACCGCTCACGCAGGGCCAGCGCGCGGGCGATGCGGGCAGCGATCCAGGCGCGGTCGATCACCGCGCTCTCGTCGCGGTCGAGCACCCGGGCGATGATCTTCGACTTCGGGTTGACCGTGACCACGCCGAGCGGCCGTCGCTCGGCATCCTCGAGCCGGGCGATGGTGCCCGGCACGAGGCCCTGCGTGCGCCGGTCGGTCACGAGTTCGTCGGCATAGACCCAGGGAAAGCCGTGGCGGATGGCGCGGGCTTCGGCCTTGGGGCGCAGGCGGACGGTGGGAAGGCTCGGGCTGTCGGTCATCGCACGGATCCGGTGAGGAGGGGTTCAACCTCATCTAGTCGGAACGCCGCGTGGGGGAAAGAGCGCATACACCGAAGCGCCCTGCCCTTGCCGCGCGTCAGCGGGCTGCCGCGGCGGTCCTTGGCTTCAGCAGGCGGGCAATGGTACGGGCCAGCGCACGGAACATCTCCGCCATCGCGTCGCCCTGCATCTGGCGTGCGCGGGCCATGATCTTCCGCTGCTCCTCATGGGTCGGCAGCGCGTATTTCGGGGTCTGGGCCATGACGGGCTCCTTATATCCAGGTCGGCGGGGAGGTAGGCGATGCTGCAGGGAAGCGCCATGGACAGATGCGCAATCCTGCCATGCTGAAAGCGCATGTGAAGGACCAAGCGGTTGTTAGCGATAACGGAACATGCTATGGCGCGGCGAGGCGGCTAAGGTCCCGCCACCCCGGACGTTCGAGGAACCGTACCATGAATCCGCGCCTTGCCGAGATCACCGATCGCATCCGACGCAGATCGGCCGAGAACCGCTCCGCCTATCTCGAAAGGCTGCGCCGGGCGGCCGAGGACGGTCCCGCGCGCGTGCACCTGAGCTGCGGCAACCAGGCCCATGCCTATGCCGCGATGGCGGAGGACAAGGACCGCCTCGCGGCCGGACGCGCGCCGAACATCGGCGTCGTCACCGCCTACAACGACATGCTCTCGGCACACCAGCCCTACGAGCGTTATCCCGACCTCATTCGTGCCGCCGCCCGCGCGGCCGGCGCCACCGCCCAGGTCGCGGGCGGTGTGCCGGCGATGTGCGACGGCGTCACGCAGGGCCAGGCCGGGATGGAACTCAGCCTCTTCTCGCGCGACGTGATCGCGCTCGCCGCCGGGGTGGCGATGAGCCACAACTGCTACGACGCGGCCCTTTATCTCGGCGTCTGCGACAAGATCGTTCCCGGCCTCGTGATGGCGGCGGCCACGTTCGGCCATGTGCCGGCGATTTTCGTCCCCGCCGGGCCGATGCCCTCAGGCCTGCCCAATGACGAGAAGTCCAAGATCCGGAACCGCTTCGCCGCGGGCGAGATCAGCCGCGACGAGCTGATGAAGGCCGAGATGGCAGCCTATCACGGCCCCGGCACCTGCACCTTCTACGGCACCGCGAACACCAACCAGATGCTGATGGAGTTCATGGGGCTGCACCTGCCCGGCGCGAGCTTCGTCAACCCGAACACGCCCCTCCGCGAGGCGCTCACCACCGCCGCCGTCACCCGCGCGGCCGCGATCACCGCGCTCGGCAACGACTTCCGCCCGGCGGGCGAGATCCTCGACGAACGCGCCTTCGTCAACGGCATCGTCGGGCTGATGGCGACCGGGGGGTCGACGAACCTCGTGATGCACCTTCCGGCTATGGCACGGGCGGCCGGAATCGCGCTCGAACTGGAGGATTTCGCCGCCATCTCGGAGATCGTGCCGCTGATGGCCAAGGTCTATCCGAACGGGCTCGCCGACGTGAACCATTTCCACGCCGCGGGCGGGCTTGGCTTCCTCATCGGCGAACTCCTCGAAGCCGGGCTCCTGCACGAAGACGTCCGCACCGTCGCTGGCGACGGGCTGCGCCGCTATACCGAGGAGCCGGTCCTGAAGGACGGCACGCTTGGCTGGCGGGCCGGGCCAACCAGGACGGAGAACGACAAGATCCTGCGTCCCGCGGCCGACCCCTTCCAGCCGACCGGCGGGCTCAGGGAACTCACCGGCAATCTCGGCCGCGCGGTGATCAAGGCCTCGGCCGTCGCACCGGAATACCAGGTCGTCGAGGCCCCGGCGCGGATCTTCTCCGACCAGGACCAGGTCAAGGCCGCCTTCGCGAGGGGCGAGTTTACTGCCGACACCGTCGTCGTCGTGCGCTTCCAGGGACCGCAGGCCAACGGCATGCCGGAACTGCATTCGTTGACCCCGGTGCTGTCGGTGCTCCTAGGCCGTGGCCTCAAGGTCGCGCTCGTGACCGACGGGCGGATGTCGGGTGCCTCCGGCAAGGTACCGGCGGCGATCCATGTCAGCCCAGAGGCCGCCGCCGGCGGCCCGCTCGCCCTGCTTCGCGACGGCGACGTGATCCGGCTCGACGCCACGACCGGGGAGCTTGCGGTCAAGGGCTTCGACTTGGCCACCCGCACCCCCGAGACCCCCGATCTCTCGGCCAACCGCCACGGCATGGGCCGCGAACTCTTCGAGACATTCCGCCGCAACGTCGGCGCCGCCACCGAAGGCGCCTCGGCGCTCCTCTAGGCGCGTGTGCTTCTTCATTGCCCAAATACCCCCGCCGGAGGCGTCCGACACCGCCTCCCGCCGAACCGCAGAAGGATGAGCGATGACACCCGCCGCGCAATCGGCCAAGGCCGAAGAGATCTGTCGCCTCGCCCCCGTCGTTCCGGTGCTCGTGGTCGAGGATGCGACCAGCGCCGCCCCGCTCGCGCGTGCTCTCGTCGCCGGCGGCCTTCCCGCGCTCGAGGTCACGCTGCGCACCCCCGCCGCGCTCGACGCGATCCGCGCCATGGCCGCGGTCGAGGGCGGCGTCGTCGGCGCGGGCACCCTGCTCACGCCTGCAGATGTGAAGGCCGCCAAGGCCGCAGGCGCCTGTTTCGGCGTCTCGCCGGGCGCGACAGACGGCCTCCTAAAGGCCTGCGAGGACGAGGGGCTCCCGCTCCTTCCCGGAGCCGCGACCGCGACCGAGGTGATGCGGCTCTTGGAACGCGGCTACACCGTGCAGAAGTTCTTCCCGGCCGAAGCCTCGGGCGGCGCTCCCGCGCTCGCCGCGATTGGCGCGCCGATCCCGCAGGTCCGCTTCTGCCCCACTGGCGGCATCGGCCCGGCCAATGTCGGAAGCTACCTGAAGCTTGCCAATGTGCTCTGCGTCGGAGGCAGCTGGGTCGCGCCGAAAGACCGGGTCACGGCAGGCGATTGGGACGCCATCACCGCGCTCGCGCGCGAGGCCTCGTCGCTCCGGCCCTGACGCGCCGGATCAACGGCCCGGCGCGAAGACCTCGGCCTCGGTGACAATCAGGTCGAGCGGCTGATCGGTCGGCTCGATCGGCACCTCGTCCACCTCCTGCGCCGCGAAGGCGAAGCCGATCGCGGTCACGGATTTTCGCGCACGGAGCCCCTCGAGCGTCCGGTCGTAGAAGCCGCCGCCATAGCCGAGGCGGTAGCCGCGACGGTCGAAGGCCAGAAGCGGCACGATCAGGACGTCGGGCTCGACCCAGTCGCCGCTCTCGGGGATCAGCGCGCCGAACTCGCCTGCGACCATCGTCGCCTCCGGGCTCCAGCTACGGAACTTCAAGGGCGTCCCGGCCCCGAGGATCACCGGCACGCCGACCGCCCCCTGATGCGCCGCCATCGCCGGCAGGCAGTCGATCTCGGTCCGCATCGGCATGTAGCCCGCGAGCGCCTTGCCGGAATGCTCCGCCAGCACCGCCTTCAGGCGGGCGCAATCCTCCGCCGCCCGCGCCGCGAACGCCACCTTGCGCCGGGCAAAGGCCTCCGCCCGCGCAGCCGCCTTGATTTCAGTCAGGTTCACAGAAGCACCACCGCCGCCAGTCCGAGGAACGCGAAGAACCCCACCACATCGGTCACCGTCGTCACGAAGGCGCCCGAAGCTAGCGCGGGGTCCACGCCTGCCTTCTCCAGTGCCACGGGCACCAGAATCCCGGCGAGCCCGGCAACGACCAGATTGACCACCATTGCGGCAGCGAGCACCACCCCGATCATCGCCGAGCCGAACCAGAACCAGCCGACCGCACCCATCACGACGGCGAAGATCACGCCGTTGGCAAGCCCGACCGTCGCCTCGCGCCGGACCACCCGCCACAGGTTCGAGCCGGTGAGGTCGCGCGTCGCGATCGCCCGGACCGCGACGGTCAGCGCCTGGGTCCCGGCATTGCCCCCCATCGAGGCGACGATCGGCATCAGCACCGCGAGCGCCACGATCCGGCCGATCACGCCCTCGAACTGGGCGATGACGATCGAGGCGAGGATCGCCGTGACGAGGTTGACGGCGAGCCAGGGCAACCGCTGCTTCGTCGTCTCGACCACGCTGTCGGAAAGCGAACCCTCGCCGACGCCGGCGAGTCGCAGGATGTCCTCCTCGTGCTCCTCGTCGAGAACCGCCATCGCGTCGTCTATGGTGATGACGCCGACGAGCCGATCATCGGCATCGACCACGGGCGCCGAGATCAGGTGGTACTGGTTGAAGGCATAGGCGACGTCGCCCTCCTCCTCCATCACGTCGATGGTGCGGAAACTGTCCTCGGTGATGTCGGTCAGCTTCACCGCGCGCTTCGACGACAGAAGCTTGCCGAGCGTCACATATCCGGTCGGATGCCAGCGCGGGTCGATCAGGATCATGTGATAGAACTGATCGGGCAGTTCCTTGGCGTTCCGCAGGAAGTCGATCGCCTCGCCGACGGTCCAGTGGTCGGGCGCGGTCACCACCTCGCGCTGCATGAGGCGACCGGCGGAGTATTCCGGATAGGTGAGCGACTGCTCGACGGCGGCCCGGTCGCTCTCCGCGAGCGCGCCCAGGATGCGTTCCTGCTGCGGCTCCTCGAGGTCCTCGATGAGGTCGACGACATCGTCCGAATCGAGCTCCCTCACCGCCTCGGTCAGGACCTCGTGCGGCAGGAGTTCGATAACCTCCTCGCGGATCGATTCATCGAGTTCGGAGAGAATCTCGCCGTCGATGCCGCGCGACCAGAGACCGATCAGCGCGGCGCGATCATTGTAGCCGATCTGTTCGAAAAGGTCGGCGATGTCGGCCGCGTGCAAGGGCTCCATCAGTTCGTCGATCGCCGCAGAATCGCCCGCTTCGACGGCTTCGAGGATAGCGTCCACGATGCGGGGATCGAGGCTGTACTCGTCCTCGTCGCGCTCGACGCCGTCTTCCTCGGTTTCCGCCATTCCGCCCCCGCTCGATTACCGCGACATTATCGGAAGGAGTTTCAAAGAAACAGGGGGCAAGGGGCGGATTTCCCCGTGCCCGTCATGGCTTTAGACTGCGCAGGCAACGGAATGATGATGGCGAGGCGAAATGGCGGATCTCCTGATCGGACAGGTGCTGCGGTTCGGGGGCAACCCGATGACCGAGGGTATCGAAGCGGCGCGGCATTCGGCCCGCGGCGGCGTGCTTGTCGAGTCGGGGCGCATCGCGGAGGTGGGCGAGGCGGATGACCTCCGCCGCGCCCATCCCGACGCGAGGATAACCGACTATGGGGACGCGCTGATCTCGGCCGGGTTCGTCGATGCCCATGTCCATTACCCCCAGACCGCGATGATCGCGAGCTGGGGCAAGCGGCTCATCGACTGGCTGAATTCCTACACCTTCCCCGAAGAGATGAAGTTCGCCGACCCGGCCTACGCCTCAGAGATTGCCGCGCGCTACTTCGACCTGACGCTCTCGAACGGCACCACCACGGTTTGCTCCTACTGCACGATCCATCCCGAAAGCGTCGATGCATTCTTCACCGAGGCCGAGCGCCGCGGCCTGCGTGCCTTCGCCGGCAAGACCTGCATGGACCGCAACGCGCCAGAGGCGCTGACGGATACGCCGCGGACGGCCTATGACGACAGCAAGCGGCTCCTGCAGAAATGGCACGGGCGCGGGCGGCTCTCCTATGTGGTGACGCCCCGCTTCTCGCCGACCTCGACGCCCGAGCAACTCGACGCGATGGGCGCACTCTGGAAGGAGCACACGGACTGCCTGATGCAGACGCACCTTTCCGAGCAGACCGACGAGGTCGCGTGGGTCAAGTCGCTTTTCCCGACGCTCAGGGACTATCTCGACACCTACGAGCAATTCGGCCTTCTCGGCCCCGGTGCGCTTTTCGGCCATGCGATCTACCTGGAGCCGCGCGAGATCGACCGGCTCCGGGAGGTCGATGCGAGCCTCATCCACTGCCCGACCTCGAACACCTTCATCGGCTCGGGGCTCTTCGACATGGACGGGCTATCGCGCTCGGGCCACCGGATCGGCCTTGCCACGGACACCGGCGGCGGGTCGTCCTTCTCGATGCTGCGCACGATGGCCGCGGCCTACGAGGTGGCGCAGCTGCGCGGGCGGCCGCTGCATCCCTCAGAACTCTGGTGGCTCGCGACGCAGGGCGCCGCACGGAGCCTGCGCGCCGACGACCGGATCGGCAACCTCGCCCCGGGCATGGAGGCCGATATCGCGGTGATCGACCTTGCATCCACCCCGGCCATCACGCAACGCTCCGAGCGCGCCAAGGACATCTGGGAAGCGCTCTTCCCGACGATCATGATGGGGGACGACCGGGCGGTGAAAGCGGTTTGGGTCGGCGGCCGGCCGGTCTGATCCCGGCCGATCCAGCGGAGACGCCTTCGGCGTCACGCTTTCACTGGGGTCGCCGCGCATAGCGCGGCTCCGCTGCCTCCGGCGGGAGTATTTCAGGACAGAAAGTGAAAGCCGCTACTTCAACTTTCTGTCTGAAAATACTCTCGGGGGGGGGCGGGGGGCAGACAGCCCCCCGTCACGCCATCAGCCGCCGGGCCAGACGGTTCTGGGTCTCGATCACCCTGGGTAGGTCCAAGGTCACGATCTGGCCGCCGCGCACCACCGGACGTCCTTCGACGAAAAGATCACGCACCCGGGTCGGGCCGCAGAGGAGAAGGGCGGCGACCGGGTCCCGTGCTCCAGCGGCCTCGATCCCCGACATATCCCAAACCGCGATATCGGCGCGCTTGCCGGGTTCGAGCGCGCCGCAATCGGATCGCCCGAGCACCCTGGCGCCGCCGAGTGTCGCGATCTCCAGCGCCTCGCGCGCGCTCATCGCGTCCGCCCCCCGCGCCACGCGCTGCAGGAGCATCGCGGTCCGTGCCTCGGCAATCAGGTTGCCGGCGTCGTTCGACGCCGAGCCGTCGACGCCGAGCGCCACCTCGACGCCCGCATCGCGCATCGCGCGCACCGGCGCGATGCCGGAGCCGAGCCGACAATTCGAACAGGGACAATGGGCAACGCCAGTGCCGGTTCGGGCAAAAAGATCAATTTCCGAACCATCGAGCTTGACGCAGTGGGCATGCCACACATCGGCGCCGGTCCAGCCGAGGTCCTCGGCATATTGCCCCGGACGGCAGCCGAACTGCGCGAGGCTGTAGGCGATGTCCTCGTCGTTCTCGGCAAGATGGGTGTGCAGCATTACCCCCTTGTCGCGGGCCAGGAGCGCCGCCTCGCGCATCAGGTCGCGGCTGACCGAGAACGGCGAGCAAGGCGCGAGGCCCACCCGCACCATTGCCCCCTCGGCCGGATCATGAAAGGCATCCACCACCCTCTCCATGTCCTTCAGGATCCCCGCCTCCGGCTCGACGAGGCTGTCGGGCGGCAGGCCGCCCGCGCTCGTTCCGATCGACATCGCGCCGCGCGTCGGGTGGAACCGGAGCCCGATCTCGCGCGCCGCGTCGATCGTGTCTTCAAGCCGGGCGCCGTTCGGATAGAGGTAGAGATGGTCGGACGTCATCGTGCAGCCCGACAGCGCCAGCTCGGCCAGCCCGGCCAGTGCGGAAACGCGCATCTCCTCGGGCCCGAACCGCGCCCAGATCGGGTAGAGCGTCTTCAGCCAGCCGAAGAGGAGCGCGTCCTGCCCGCCCGGAACCGCGCGCGTGAGCGTCTGGTAGAGATGGTGATGGGTGTTGACCAGGCCGGGCGTGACCACGCATCCCTTCGCCTCGACCACGGTGCCGCGGGTCGCGAGCCCCGGCCCGACCGCGGCGATCACGCCGCCGCGGATCAGCACGTCGCCCTCTTCGACCTCGGTGCGGCCCGCGTCCATGGTCACGACCCGTGCGGCATTCCTGATGAGAATCTCTGACATGTTCCCTCCTGCCACCCCTTCGGTGGATCGGGAACGGCTGCGCGACAGAAGGGGGAAGGACTCGGCAGCGGCGGTCGTATCGGTTTTCGTCCCATCCCAGGATGGGGCGAACCGACTGTGAATCGATCCGCCGCGTTTGTCCATATCTTGCGGCGGCGTCCGAATGGCGCGAGAGACTGGACGGCCAGAAGTCGGCGGGCGGGGCGGCTGAGCGAGAGGTGATACGGGATCCCGGACGGGCATGATGGCGGCGGTGGGGCGCCGTAAAAGCGCCCGTTTCACAGCAGCAAGGGAGAGGTGAGATGGTCTGGGGTATGCCGCGACCGATGACATTCGGTGATTTTTTTGGGGGTGTCCGCAAAGCGTGTTGGTCGGCTATGCGGACAATCCCGCCATTGATGGGAAGATTTCGGATGACCGCGCGACCCTCGACAGTGGCTATTCGCGTGACCTGTCTTTGGACGTGATCAACCTAGATCGTTATTCCGCGGCGGATCTCCAAAGTTTTCGTTTGCCGGCCGTCGAAAATCAGTGCGTCACTGGACCTGCATGTTCGCCGGAGGTTTCCGGACATAATATGGCCGCACCCTGTTCAGGCTGATATTCGCAGATGCGCAGCCACCGAGGCATCGTTCTCTCAAGGAGCGCATCGCCGCTCAGGAACAGCCGATCTGCCCGTATCTCGCGAGCAATATTCGTCCGCCCCAGGAGCAATGCAGTCAAGGACTTCACGCTCGTCTCTACAAACAGATCGACGTCGAAGCCCGGGATCGACGTACAGACTTCCACCGGCTTAGCTGGCTGTATGACTGCCCAGATGGTGTCGTAGTCCAAGTCGTCCCTGAAGTGGAACTGGAGCACTATTCGTCGGTTCGGAAGTTCCTCGGCGGCGAATATGTTGGGCATGCACCGAATAAGCGAGGAAAGGTTGGCGTTTCTTAAGGCGACCTCCGCCTTGACATGCCTTTGTGCCCACATGGCAAGTTCGTTCAGCGCCGGCTCAAGGTCAATGGCCATCTGTGTACGGATATAGTCGACGTTTCCCGTCGCGTGGTCTTCGATTCGTTCGACCAGGCCGAATTCTTCCAACTCCTTGAGTCGCTTCGACAACAATGCCGGCGATATGCTACCTATCCCGCGGCGCAGGTCGTTGAACCGCGTCGAGCCGGCCCAGAGTTCGGTCAGGATTGGAATCGTCCATCTCGGTTCCAGAATTTCGCAGGCATGGGTAATCGGGCAGATCATGCCATAGGGTTGCGTCTTCATCGGACGAATACCTCCAAGGATAAGTTTACCCTACCGAGCGCGGCTTGATCCAGTTCACAATCTGTACCGGACGCGATTCATCTCGTGCACTACCCGCCCGCCCCCGCCCTTCGATATGCACAACTAAGACAAGCCTCGGAGGATGGAGACATGAAAGAGATCTACCTGATTCAACTTGAAGCGAGGTACAAAGAGGCCATTCGTAAATCGCGGGCAAATGGGCACGTTCCCGTTAAAGGGCGGCCTAGACAGGCAAAATCGCGGTCCATTTTCGCAATGTTGTTCGTCACTCTGACGGACGCATCGTCCGCATTGTGGCGCCGTATTGCCTGAGATTTCGAATGGCTATCATGATCCGATTGCAGTCATGACGGCGTAGCCCTGCAGATGGTTACCCTGGGCTCAAAGGCCCCGTTGGCAGAAGGTTTGCGGCCGGTCCGGTCTGGGGTGGCGAACGGCAAGCGCCGCCCGCCACTTCCGTTTAGATGTCGATTCGCTCAGCGAT
>NZ_JAWQFN010000019.1:0-26202 GCF_033436765.1 Defluviimonas sp. D31 | reverse complement strand
CCGCGCGTCAGCTTTGTGGGGAGCACACGCGTCAAGACGCGCGATAGTCCCAACCGTTGGGGACTATTCCGCCGCTACGCCGACCAACTTTGCGCCGGGATTGACAAGTTCCCGCGATCAGTACACTGTCGAAGCGTTCTATCGATACGACGTGACTGACTTCCTGCAGATCACTCCGCAACTCCAGTATGTCGCCAATCCGGCCAACGATCCGACCACGGACAGCATTCTCGTGCTTGGCCTCCGTCTACGCGTTGCGTTCTGACGTGCGGCTATTCCCGTCAGCCCACTGGGACATTTGAGTTGATTTCGTAACGGAGGGTGACCGCTACGGCTGCCGAAAAGGGTGCTAAGCGGCCGCAACTTCTGAACAATCTTCTCGGGCTTGTGCCGCTTGTTCGCCATTCTCCGTCCTCCGTTTCCTAAACATAACGTCGGACCAGTTCAGAACGGGCATTCCACTCAGCGCGGTAACATCGCCAAGAATCCGCTGGAGGGCTTCGAGCGCATCTACGAGGGGGATCGATCTGAGATCATCTGGACGGAAGCCGACATTACGAAGTTCATGGCGGGCGCGCCTGACGAACTCCAGCGAGCGCTGATCCTCGCCATTCACACTGGGCAGCGCTACGGTGACCTCATTCGGCTTCGCTGGTCGGACTTCGACGGTGAAAGCCTGAGCCTGAAACAAAGCACGACGAAAGCTCGGGTCACCGTGCATTGCTCCGAAACCTTGCGTCGCATGCTCGATTCGACGCCGCGTCAGGGTCCCTACATCCTCACGCGAGCCGATGGCCGTCCGTGGTTCACCGAGGGCAGTGACAAGGAACTGGGCAAGCAATGGCGGGTGCATATCATCGAAGCAGGCTTCTACCCTCGGCCCTTAAAGGAGATGACCAAGGCTGAAAAGGCCGGACAACTCCACTTCAACGACCTGCGCGGTACGGCCGTTACGCTTCTGGACAAGGCAGGCGTCGCGATTCCGCAAATGTGTGCGGTCACGGAGCACACGCTCCAATCGGCCACGAGAATTCTGGAGCGCTACATGGCTCGGACTTCGGCCATGTCGCGTGCCGCGATTCAGGCGTTCGAGAACAGTCCGGCAACATCTTTTGCAAACCGACTGCAAACCGGACCGCAACCGGCCCAAGGCGCCGGAGATAAAATCAAGTAAATTCAATTGGAATTATGGTACCGACGCCCCGGCTCGAACGGGGGACCCCCAGATCCACAATCTGGTGCTCTAACCAACTGAGCTACGTCGGCACTCGCGGGGGATTTAGCTCCCTGTCCGCGCGATTGCAAGGGCAGATTGCGCAGGTTCTGCCGACCCGGCCCGCTGGCGAAAGATCCCGGATCCGGTCGGCCATCATCTTTCTGGCGGCCGCACCGTCGCCTGTCCGGACGGTCGTTGAGTGCTTTCGACTTGGCGTGCACGCGGCGCAGGGTTGACCGTTCGACGACACACCCGCTTGTCTCGGCCGGCCTTTCGCGCTAGCGGGGGCGGATCACTGACGGAGGCCATCCATGGGCATCGACAAGGAAAGCGACATCGCGGCCAATCTGCAGATCGGGCCGACCTCGCTCGGCATGGTGCGGATCTATGTCGAGGCCGAAGGCATGGAGCTGCCGCTCGACTTCGACCCCGAGGAGGCAGAGGAGATCGCCGAGGAACTGCGCGCCGCCGCCGAGGCCGCGCGCGACATGGGCGGTTCGGTCAAGGGGAAATCCCCGAAGCGGTGACGCCGGGGTCGCGGTAGCCCTGCAGCCGGAGCGCGGCGTGGCGGGCGAATTTCTGCAGCATCACCTTGCGCCGCGCACCCGCGAGCGGCGCCTCGGGACCGATCCGCAGGATCTCGGCGTCATAGGCATCCGCGAGGATCAGCCCGGTCCCGTCGGGCAGGAGCTCGGTTGGGAATTCGGCATCCACCGCCCAGAAGAAGCGGTCGCCCCATTCGAGGTAGTTGTGCCACTTGCGGTCGGAGGTGAAATCCGTCCGGCTCGACTTGCATTCGACGATCCAGATCTCGCCCTTCGGACCGAGCGCCATGACATCGACCCGGAGCCCCGGCGCAGGCACCAGTTCCTCCACGGTAACGAATCCGTGGTGGAGGAGGTGGCGGCAGACGCCGCGGGCCAGGAGCTGGCCGGGTTGAAGATCGTCCGGCATGAGCCAAATATGAACGCAACGTGAACATCTGTCCAGTGCGACGCCGCCGGGGCGCTTCGGGGACCCCTTGCCGTGGCGTGCACTTCGCCCTATCTCTGGCGCTGGCGGGTTCTGCCCCTCTCGTGCGAGGCCCTTTTCCAGTGGCCGATAATCATTTCCGAGGGAGCTGGCTCTGTCAGGACCGTGGTCCTGATACCCGGCGCCCACCTGGTTGAACCAGGCTCTCGGGAAAAACACGCCTTCACGGCTGCCGCGGTTCCCGCCACCCGGCCACTCCGTCCCCCCGCCGCCAAGAGGCGCCGCAAGCGACGCCCGCCTCCGGCGGGGTTGTTGGCGGCAAGAGGAAATCCGGTCAGCGGCGCCGGGCCGGGACCGCGGCGGCGACGGGCGCGGCCGGCACGCGCTTCGGCTTGCCGCCATCATCGTCGTCCTCGGCCAGCCGCATCACCGCGATGCCGAACTGCACGCCGGAAAAGACGATCCCGTTGAACACCACGAGCATGATCACCGCGAGCCAGCCCTCCTCGGTCGCGCGGACGAGGTGCCAGAGATTGGCGACGTTGAGCCACAGGAGGAGCCCGGTGAAGCAGAGCCCAAGCACGAAGCCGATGGCGACGTGGCGGATGTAGAGGCGGACGAGTGCGGGCATGGCGAGTCTCCGTTTCGACCCAGTCTAGCGCCGATCCGCGGCGGATGGGAGGGACAGGCTGTCGCGCGGCCGCCGACAGGCACGATTCGGGGGAAACGTGCTATCGTGCGGTGGCCCGGGCGACCAAGGGGGATGCCATGCTTTTTCGCCAGCTCTTCGACAAGACCTCCAGCACCTACACCTATCTGCTTGCCAGCCGCGCCGGCGGCGAGGCGCTTTTGATCGACCCGGTTTATGAGCAGACCGGGCGCTATCTGAAACTGCTCGAGGAACTCGACCTGAAGCTCGTGAAGGTGGTCGATACCCATATCCATGCCGACCATGTCAGCGCGATGGGCACGCTCCGCGACGCCACGCGCTGCGTCACCGTTATGGGCGAGCAATCGCCCGCCGACGTGGTCTCGCTCCGGGTCCGCGACATGGATCCCCTGACGATCGAGGGGATCAGGCTCACCGCGCTGCATACGCCGGGCCATACATCGGAAAGCTACAGCTTCCTGATGGACGACCGTGTCTTCACCGGCGACACGCTGCTGATTCGCGGCACCGGTCGCACAGATTTCCAGAACGGCGACCCCTATGCCCAGTATCATTCGCTATTCGAGCGGCTCCTGAAGCTGCCCGAGCAGACCTTCGTCTTCCCCGCGCATGACTACAAGGGCGACACCGTCAGCACGATTGGCGAGGAACTACGCCACAATCCGCGACTTCAGGTTAAATCTGCCGCGGAATATGCCGAAATCATGAACAACCTCAACCTCCCCAACCCGGCGATGATGGATGTCGCGGTGCCGGAGAACCTCAAGCTCGGGCTTCGGCTCGAGGCGCAGCACCGGGTGCCGGCGGTCGAGGTCGAGGAACTGCTGACAGCGTGGCCACCCGAGGGCGTGACGCTCGTCGATATCCGCGAAGAGGGCGAGCGCGCGCGGTTCGGGGTGATCCCCGGGTCGATCCACGCGCCCTACGGACAGTTCGACCAGTATTGCGGCCACTCCGGCCCGCTTGCCGGGCTCGCAAAGGACGGGCGGATCGTGCTCTATTGCGCGGTCGGCGAACGCTCGACGCTGGCGGTCGAGATCGCCGGCGAACTCGGGCTGAGGAACGTCGCCCATATCCCCGGCGGGTTCAGCGCCTGGAGCCGGGCGGGCGGCGCGGTGGAGCGCGTCTGAGGCTCAGAACGCCTCGGGCTTGGCCTCGCGTGCCATGTGGTCGAGGACAGCGTTGACGAATTTCGGCTCCTTGCCCTCGGGGAAGAAGGCGCGGGCGACGTCGACGAATTCGGTGATCACGACCTTCGGCGGGGTCGCGGGCAGGAGGAGTTCCGCCCCGGCCGCGCGAAAGAGTGCGCGCAGCACCGGGTCGATCCGGCCGATCGGCCATTTCGCCACCAGCGCCCGGTCGGTCATCTGGTCGATCCGGGCCTGGAGGTTCACCGCCTCCTCGATGATCTGGCGGAAGAGATGCGGATCGCCCTCGGCCATCTCGTCCTCTTCGTAGGTCGCGCCGAAGCGGTGCGTCTCGAATTCGCGGCGCACCTTGTCGACGGTCTGGCCGGCGGCCTCCATCTGGAAGAGCGCCTGCACGGCATAGAGCCGCGCGGCCGATTTCATCTGGCGTTTGTCGGCGGCGGTCGGTTTGGGGTCTTCGGCGCTCATGCGCGGCTCGGTCCTTCGGGTTCTCCGGCGACACGGAATTCCTCGCCCGCGGGCTTGAATCCGATGCCTTTCGTCTGGCGCGCCCATTTGCGGGAAAGTGCCACCAGATGCAAGGCCGCCGCTGCGGCACCGCCGCCCTTGTTCTGGTCAGCCGGATCGGCGCGGACCTCGGCCTGGCGGCGGTTCTCTACCGTCAGGATGCCATTGCCGATCGCCACCCCGTTCAGACCCAGGAGCGTCAGCCCGCGAGACGAATCGTTGCAGACCGTGTCGTAATGCGTGGTCTCGCCGCGAATGATGCAGCCCAAGGCCACGAAGCCGTCGTAGTCGGCCATCCGGCTCGCCATGCCGATCGCGGTCGGGATCTCCAGCGCACCGGGCACCTCGACAAGGTCGACCTCGGCCCCGGCCTCGGCCGCCACGGCCTTCGCTCCGGCGATGAGATTGTCGGCGATGTCCTTGTAATAGGGCGCGACGACGATCAGGAGTTTCACCCGCTTGTCGAATTTCGGCAGGTCGAGCGTGTGGTGGATTTCCTGTCCGGCCATGGATCAGTCCTCGCTGATGGGCCGCGTGCCCGCGATATGGAGGTCGTAGGCGTCAAGTCCGAGATACCGCGTCAGCGGCGAATCCGTGAGCAGGATCAACTGCTTCAGCCCCATGGCCGAAAGGATCTGCGCGCCTAGCCCGGTCTGCTTGACGGTGCGCGGCCCCTCGTCGGCCTCGACCACGAGCTTCGACTTCGGATCGCGGAAAAGACAAACCGCACCCCTCCCCTCCTTCGCGATGATCTTCATCGCGCGGGCAAGCTCGCCCTCGGGCGAAGGGCCGAGCGCCAGCACGTCCTCGAGCACGTTGAGCGCATGGGTCCGCACCAGCACCGGCTCGGGCGTGGTGATGTCGCCCTTGGTCAGGACGACATGTTCCGTCCCCTCGGTCTGGTCGGTGAAGATCCGCATCGTCCAGTCGCCGCCATAGGCGGAGGTGACGGTCTTGCGGCTCGACTCGCGCACGAGGTTGTCGTGGCGGCGGCGGTAGGCGATGAGATCGGAGATCGTGCCGATCTTGAGCTTGTGCCGCGCGGCGTATTTCACGAGGTCCGGCAGACGCGCCATGGTCCCGTCCTCGTTCATGATCTCGCAGATCACTCCCGAAGGGTTGAGCCCGGCGAGACGGGCCACGTCGACGGCCGCCTCGGTATGGCCGGCGCGAACCAGCACGCCGCCGTCACGGGCGCGCAAGGGGAAGATGTGGCCCGGCGTCGCGATGTCGGCCGGCCCCTTCGTGGGGTCGATCGCGACCGAGACGGTCAGCGCGCGGTCATGGGCGGAGATGCCCGTCGACACGCCCTCGCGCGCCTCGATCGAGGTGGTGAAGGCGGTCTCGTGGCGCGAGGAGTTCTTGGCCGACATGAGCTGCAAGCCCAGCGCCTCGATCCGGGCCGAGGTCAGCGTCAGGCAGATCAGGCCGCGGCCATGCGTGGCCATGAAGTTGATCGCGTCGGGCGTGCACATCTGCGCCGGGATCACGAGGTCGCCCTCGTTCTCGCGGTCCTCGTGATCGACGAGAATGAACATGCGCCCGTTGCGCGCATCCTCGATGATCGCCTCGATGGGCGAAATCGCGTCTTTGAGATCGGCCGTCATCGCATCCGCCCCGCTCTTGTCATCCAACGGTGGCGATAGCCCAATGCCGGAGCTTTGGCCAGCCCGGAGGCGACGCTCAGATGCCGCCTACCGCCGTTTGGCCCCCGAAATAGCGCGCGGCGGTCAGGAACCCCGCCATTCGCGCCGCCGCGACCCAGTCGCGCTCCAGCGCCGTCTCTCCGATCACCACCACGCCGCCCGCCGGTTGGCCGCCCTCCGCCAGGAAGGCCCGCAGCGCCGCGCGCGTCTCGGACCACGTCTGGGCGAGGCCCGGCGCGCGGCCCGCCGCGCCGAACTCGACGCCCTGCCTCGCGAGCCCTTCGCGCACGCGAGCCGGATCGAGCGGCGGCTGCGCCGCGAGAAGCCGCGACACACCGCCGAGCGCGGCGAGCTTCGCGGCATCGACCGGGGCCATCCGGTCACCCTCCCGGATCAGGCGGAGCGCATTGGTGGAGAACAGGAACGCCACGATATCGTGGCCCGACGTGGCGCGAAAACCGGCGTAGGTCCGGTAATCGAGCCCGAGCTCGGCGGCGCGCTTCACGCGGAGCCGCACGATCTCGACCGGCAGCGTCGGCAGGAGCGCGGACCGCGCCTCGCTCCAGCAATGCCGGCGCCAGCTCGCGCCGGGCTCAAGCGTCGGACCGCCGTTGTGGCCGGGATAGCTCATCTGCAATCGCTCTTGATGCCGTTCTGTCAGGCTTGCATCCGCCAGCCGTTCCGGCAAGCCGCGCGACCTGCGGCGCCCTGCCCTGCACCCGGATTGCCCGATTATCCAGCGTGTGCAAATCCGTCCCGCCGAAAACGCGGCGGACCGAGCACGGCGCTCAGCGTGCCGACCAGTCCCGAAGACGCGCGACGTAGCGCGCGAGCGTATCGATCTCGAGGTTGATCCGGTCGCCGACCTTGGCCCGCCCCCAGGTGGTGACCTCCTTGGTATGCGGGATGATGTTGACGCCGAACTCGGCGCCGTCGACCTCGTTCACCGTCAGCGAGGTGCCGTTCAGCGCGACTGAGCCCTTCGGTGCGATGAAACCCGCCAGCGCCTCGGGGGCGCGGAAGGTGAAGCGCGTCGAATCTCCCTCGTCCCGCATCGCGACGATCTCGGCGACGCCGTCGACATGGCCCGAGACGATGTGGCCGCCAAGTTCGTCGCCCACCTTCAGCGCGCGTTCGAGGTTGATCCGGTGGCCGACGGTCCAGGCGCCGATGTTTGTCTTGGCGACGCTCTCGGCCGAGATGTCGACGTCGAACCAGCCGCGCGGTTCTTCGCCCGTGGCGACGACGGTCAGGCAGCAGCCGTCGCAGGCGATCGAAGCGCCGATGTCGATCCCGTCAACCGGATAGGCGGTGGCGATACGGGCGCGCAGGTCGCCCTTCTTTTCCAGCGCGATAACCTCGCCGATATCGGTGACGATCCCTGTGAACATCGGAATTCTCCCTTTGGCCCCTGCCTAGCGCCGCGCCGGTCGCACCGCAAGGGCCGGGCACGCCCCCGCGCCTGCACCGGGAATGTCGCGCCTCCGCCATAGTCTTGCCGCGCCGGCCTGCCAGAAGCGGAAAAGGCCGTGACAGGCGGCGCATTCCGAGGCAGACAGGCCGTCGTTATCAAAGCGGAGCGGGCGTGCAACCAACGCCGTTACATGGGGACAGGACGCGCCGATTCCTGATGCTTCAGGGACCGCACGGGCCATTCTTCCGCCGGCTCGGCGACATGCTGGGAACGGCCGGGGCCGAGGTCTGGCGCGTCGGCTTCAACAAGGGCGACGAGGTCTTCTGGGGCCGGAAAGGCTATATCCCCTTCACCGGGCGGGCCGCAGACTGGGCCGAAACCTGCGCCACCCTCCTCGACGACCTCGCGATCACCGACATCGTGCTCTATGGCGACGGCCGCCCGGTCCATGCCGCCGCGGTCGCCGCGGCGCGCCAGCGCGGCCTCACCGTCCATGTCTTCGAGGAAGGCTACCTGCGGCCCTACTGGGCGACCTACGAGCGCGGCGGCTCGAACGGCAATTCCCGGCTGATGGCGATGTCGGTCGCCGACATGCGCGCCGCCCTCGCGCGGTCCGACATGGAGCTGCCAAAGGCGCCGGCGCATTGGGGCGACATGCGCGAGCATATCTTCTACGGCGCGCTCTACCATTTCATGGTGCTGGCCCTCAACTGGCGCTACCGCGGCTTCCGGCCGCATCGCGGCCTCACCGTGGCGGCCGAGTTCCGGCTGCACCTGAAGCGCCTCTTGCTCATGCCCTGGCACCGGTTCCAGCGCCGGATCGCCACCTGGCGGATCCGCTCCGGCGGCTTTCCCTACCATCTCGTTCTGATGCAGCTCGAACATGACGCGAGCTTCCGCGAGCATTCCGACTTCGCCTCGATGACGGATTTCCTGACGCTCTGTCTCGACGCCTTCGCGACCGGGGCGCCGCGCCATCACCACATCGTTTTCAAGGCACACCCGCTCGAGGACGAGCGCGCTGCGGTGAGCCGAACGATTCGCGACACCGCGCGGCGGCTCGGCATCGCCGGTCGGGTGCATTTCGTCCGCGGCGGCAAGCTCGCCCAGCTTCTCGACGCGGCGCGAAGCGCGGTGACAGTGAACTCGACCGCCGCGCAGCAGGTGCTGTGGCGCGGATTGCCGCTCAAGGCCTTCGGACGGGCGGTCTACAACCAGCCGGAATTCGTTTCGGCCCAGCCGCTGACCGCATTCTTCGCCGAACCGCAGCGCCCCGACGGGCGCGCCTATCGCGACTACCGGCACTATCTGCTGGAAACCTCTCAGGTTCCCGGCGGCTTCTACGCCTCGCGCAGCCGACGCCGACTGCTGCGGCAGGTCGTCGACATGATGCTCGCCACCGACGACCCCTATGAGGCGCTGGTCTCGGGCACGGCGGCGCCCCGACAACAGTTGGTGGCCGTCGAATAGTTGCACTGGCCTTCACCGCTCCGTTTGGCTAGGTTCCCGCGCATTCTTCAGACTCATCCCCGCGAGAGGAGCCCCGAGCAGTGAATTCCGTCGCAGCCCGTTGGGCCAGATCCGTGACCCTTGTCGTTGCTATGGCGGGTCTCACCGGCTGCGGGCTGCCGCGCTCCGGCCCGTCCAGGGGCGAGCTTCTTGAAACCGGCGCCACGCAGAGCGACAACGCCGTCGTCGTACCGGTCGACAGGCGGATCGCGCGCGCCGCCTCCGCGACACCGGCGCTCGGCTTCTCGCAGGACTTCCAGTCGGCCGGTATCGTCGGCTCCGACGACATCCGCCCCGGTGACGTGCTCGGACTGACTGTGTGGGAGAACGTGGACAACGGCCTTCTCGCCAGCCAAGGCATGAACTCGACCGCCCTCACGGAGGTGCAGGTCGACGGCGACGGCTTCATCTTCGTGCCCTATGCCGGCCGCGTCATGGCCTCCGGCAACACGCCCGAAGGCCTGCGCCAGCTCATCACCGGTAAGCTCGACGCCCAGACGCCCGATCCGCAGGTAACCGTGACGCGGCTCGCGGGCGACGGCGCCACCGTCACCGTACTGGGCAGCATCGGCGGCCAGGGCGTCTACCCGCTCGAACGGCCGACCCGAACCCTTTCGGCGATGCTCGCCAAGGCCGGCGGCGTGGTGATCGAGCCCGAGGTCGCGCAGGTCGTCGTCACCCGTGGCGGAAAGTCCGGCCGGGTCTGGCTCAAGGATCTCTATTCCAACCCGCGCATGGATATCGCGCTCCGCCCCGGCGACGTGATTCTGGTCGAGAAGGACCAGCGCAGCTTTACCGCCATCGGTGCGACCGGCGCGCAGAACCGTGTCCAGTTCGAGACCCAGTCGCTCTCGGCGATCGAGGCGCTTGCGCAGGTCGGCGGCCTTTCCACGAACTTCGCCGATGCGACAGGCGTCTTCGTGCTACGCGACGAGACGCCCGCCGTGGCGAACGCGGTGCTCGGCCGCTCCGACATCGCCGGCCCGCAGCGAATCATCTACGTTCTTGACCTGACCAAGCCGAACGGCCTGTTCAACGCCCGCGACTTCATGATCCGCGACGACGACACGGTCTATGTGACCGAGGCGCCCTACGTGCAGTGGACCAAGACCTTCGCGGCCGTGAACGGCAGCCTGTCTCCGGTCAACTCGATCGCGTCGCTCACCGGCAACTGATGATCACGCAGCCTGAAAAGTCAGCCGCCGGCGCCGAGGCCCGGCGGCTGTTCGTCTTTTCCGGCGGCTTCCTGACCCAGCCGCGAATCCGCCGGATCCTGACGCTGGCGGGGTACGACATCCGGATCGGAAAGCCGCGCGGAGAGAGCGATCTGATCGGCGTCTGGGGCAAGAGCCCGACCGCGCCGCGCGGCGAGGCGGTCGCGGACTGGACTGATACCCCGGTCGTGCGGATCGAGGACGCCTTCCTGCGCTCGATCCGGCCCGGACGCGCGGGCGGCGAGCCGCCGCTCGGCCTCCTTATCGACCCGAGGGGGGTGCATTTCGACAGCTCCAAACCGTCGCAAATCGAACATATTCTCGCGACCGACCCTCTCGATGACGGCGCCGTTCTCCAGCTTTCGCGCGATGGGATCGAGCGGCTGAAGGCGCTCCACTTGTCGAAATACAACAATTTCGACCCCGAGTTGCCGGTGCCGGAACCCGGCTATGTCCTCGTTCTCGACCAGACCCGTGGCGACGCCTCCATCGAGCATGGCGGCGCGAGCGACTCGACATTCCGCGAGATGCTGGTCTTCGCGCAGGAGGAGCATCCCGGCGCCCGCATCGTCATCAAGACCCATCCCGAGACCGCCGCCGGCCGCCGGTCTGGACATTACACCGAGGGCCATGCCCACGGCCGGATCTCGGTCCTGTCCGACCCGGTCTCGCCCTGGGCGCTGATGGAAGGCGCGGTCGCGGTCTATACCGTCTCGTCGCAGCTCGGCTTCGAGGCGATCATGGCCGGTCACCGACCGCGGGTCTTTGGTCAGCCCTTCTACGCCGGCTGGGGCCTGACCGAGGACGAGAGCCCGGTCGCGCGGCGCGAGCGGAGACTGACCCGCGCCCAGCTCTTCGCCGCGGCGATGATCCTCGCGCCGACCTGGTACGATCCCTGCCGTGACCGGCTTTGCAGCTTCGAGGAGGCGGTCGACCACCTCGAAGCGGGGGTGCGCGCCTTCCGCGAGGACCGCGCAGGCCATGTCGCGGTCGGCATGAGGCTCTGGAAGCGGCGGCACCTGCAAGCCTCCTTCGGGCGCGAGCGGCGGCTGGTCTTCGAGGATGATCCCGGCCGAGCCGCTGCGCGGGCCAAGGCCGAGAATCGCAGTCTCTTGGTCTGGGCCGGAAAGGAAAACGACAGGCTCCGCGACCTGGCCGGAGATCTTGCGCTTGTCCGGGTCGAGGATGGGTTCCTGCGCTCGCGCGGGCTCGGCGCCGAACTGGTCCCGCCGCTGTCACTGGTCGCCGACCGGAGCGGGATCTACTACGACCCCTCGCGCGGGAGCGACCTCGAGAAGCTGATCGAGGCCGGTCCGCCAGCCGGCGGCGAGGCGCGGGCCGAGCGTCTCCTGGCGAAGCTCGTCGCCGCGCGTCTGACCAAGTACAATCCCGTAACCGCGTCGCTGCCGAAGCTGCCCGAAGGGCACCGGATCCTCGTGCCGGGGCAGGTCGAGGACGACGCCTCGATCCGCCTCGGCGCCGGCCGGGAGCGGACCAATATCGCGCTGCTCTCGCGCGTGCGGGCAGAGAACCCAAAGGCGGTAATCCTCTACAAGCCCCATCCCGATGTCGAGGCCGGGCTGCGCGCCGGCGTGGTGTCGAAGGCCGAGGCCGAGGCGCTCGGGCTCGCCAACCTGGTGCTGTCGGGAGCCGATCCGGTCAGCCTGATCGAGGCGGTCGACGAGGTCTGGACGATCACGTCGCTCCTGGGGTTCGAGGCGCTCGTGCGCGGTCGCAAGGTCACCTGCCTCGGCATGCCCTTCTATGCCGGCTGGGGGCTGACGCACGACCTGTTCGCTGCGCCTGCCCGCCGCAAGGCCCGGCCGAGCATCGCCGCGCTCGCCCACGCGGCGCTGATTGCCTATCCGCGCTATGTCGATCCGGTCTCTGGCCTGCCCTGCCCGCCCGAGGTGATCGTCGAGCGGCTCGCGGCGAACGACATCCCATTGCCGGGACCCGCGAACCGGATCCTGTCGAAGCTTCAGGGACTTCTTGCGAGCCAGTCCTGGCTCTGGCGGTGACCGGCCGGGAACGGCGGTCGGGATGCCTCGGGAAAGATGAAGGGGTATCAGTCCCTCGACCACAGGCTGAGAAGGTCGGGACCGTGCGTCGAGGTCGACACGAGGCGCAGACGCGGCGCGGCGGCAAGCCGGGTGAGGCCGAGCGCACCGACTGCGGGGCGGCCGCCGGCGCCGAGTGCCAGCCCGGCGGAAAAGAGCGCGAGCTCGTCCACGAGATCGGCCTTGATGAGCGCCGCGGCGAGTTGGCCGCCGCCTTCGCAGAAGACGCGCGTGAGACCCGCCTGACCGAGCGTGGCGAGAATCGCCGCCGGATCGAGTCCGTCGGGCGTTTCGGCGCATTCGATGAGCCGGGCGCCGGCAGCTTCCCAGTGCGCCCGCCGCGCCTTGGGGGCGGCGGGGCCGTGCACGAGCCAGAGCGGCACCTCGCGCGCGGTACGGGCGAGATTTCCGTCCGCGACGAGGTCGAGACTGCGGGCGGCGACGATCCGCACCGGCTGATGCGTCACGCCGAGGCCGCGCACGGTCAGCGTCGGATCGTCGGCGCGTGCGGTGCCCGCGCCGACGAGCACCGCGTCATGGGCCGCGCGCATCGCATGAACCTTCGCCCGTGCCTCCGGACCGGTGATCCACTGACTTTCGCCCGACGCCGTGGCGATGCGCCCGTCGAGGCTGGTGGCGAGTTTCAGCGTCACCATAGGCCGGCCGAGCCGGATGCGCGACAGGAAACCTTTCTGAAGCGCGGCCGCCTCTGCCGCCATCACACCCGCCGTCACCTTGATTCCCGCCGACCGAAGCATCGCATGACCGCGCCCCGCGACACGGGGATCGGGATCCTCGAGCGCCGTGACGACCCGCGCCACGCCCGCCGCGATCAGCGCCTCGGCGCAGGGCGGAGTGCGCCCGTGATGGGCGCAGGGCTCAAGGCTGACATAGGCGGTGGCGCCCCGCGCCGCGGCGCCGGCTTGGGCGAGCGCCACGGTCTCCGCGTGCGGTCGCCCGCCTGGCTGGGTCCAGCCGCGCCCGAGGACGCGGTCTTCGCTCGCGATGACGCAGCCCACCGCCGGGTTGGGCCAGACCCGGCCAAGCCCGCGCCGGGCGAGGCCGAGGGCGAGAGAGATGAAGCGCCGATCGCGGTCGCCGGTCACTCTTCCGCCGCGCCGGCGGGGCGCAGTTCAGAGACGAACTTGTCGAAATCGTCGGCGGCCTGGAAGTTCTTGTAGACCGAGGCGAAGCGCACGTAGGCGACGGTGTCGATCCGCGCCAGCGTCTCCATCACGATCTCGCCGATGGTCTTCGACGGGATGTCGGTCTCGCCCATGCTCTCGAGCCGCCGCACGATGCCGGAGATCATCTGGTCGATGCGCTCGGGGTCGATCGGACGCTTCTGCATCGCGATCCGGATCGAACGCTCAAGCTTGTCGCGATCGAAATCCTCGCGCTTGCCTGAGGACTTGATCACCACGAGGTCGCGGAGCTGGACCCGCTCATAGGTGGTGAAGCGCCCGCCGCAGGCCGGGCAGAACCGGCGCCTGCGGATGGCGACGTGATCCTCGGCCGGACGTGAATCCTTGACCTGCGTATCGACATTTCCGCAAAACGGACAGCGCATTCCCTTCCCCTCGGCCCTGAACCCCTCTTATCCACAGGCACTATAGGCGCACCTCTAGGATTTGGGTAGGGGGCAATTGGCGCCACCAGATACCGGAGAATGGACGATCACGCTGCAAAGGCGCAGACTGTTTCCACCCCGCGCCCTCAGCCAGAGACGCGCGCGCCCCAGAAAGGAGCACACCATGACCGTCGCCCGTGTCACCGAAATCTCCGCCACCTCAACCAAGAGCTTCGAGGATGCCGTCAATCAGGGCATCGACCGCGCCTCCAAGACGCTGCGCGGCGTCACTGGTGCCTGGATCAAGGAGCAGAAGGTCACGGTTTCCAGCGGGTCGATCGCCAGCTACCAGGTCAACATGATGGTGAGCTTCGTGCTCGACGACTGAGCTAGCGGCCGAACCAGGCCACGACCTCGCGCGCATGAGGCGCGCGGCGGTGCTCGAAGAGATAGATACCCTGCCAGGTGCCAAGTGCCGGGCGACCGGCGAGCACCGGGATCGACAGGCTGACCGGCAGGAGTGCTGCCTTGATATGGGCGGGCATGTCGTCCGGCCCCTCGTAGGTATGGGTGAGGTAGGCCATCGCCGGATCGTCAGAGGGCGGCACCAGACGGTGGAAGAATTCCGTGAGGTCGCGCCGCACCTCGGGATCGGCGTTCTCCTGGATCGCGAGCGAGCAGGAGGTGTGGCGCACGAAGAGCGTGAGCAGCCCGTCGCCCTGACCGGCGCAGAACCCGCGCGCGCGGTCGGTGAACTCGTAGAGGCCAGGGCCGCGCGTGGCGATCGCGAAGGTATCGTGCCGGCTCATCGCGCGAGGCTCGGGCGCGGTGCGGGACGGGCGGGGGTGCGGGCGGGGTGTCGGGTCATGCCCGCACTATAGCGTTCGGCCCGAAGGGTGCCAGTGCGGCGGCTATGCCCCGGCCACCGCCGCGTGGACGATCCGGCGGTAGCCGGCCTCGCCATGCCAGAACCCGTCAGAGAACGGCACGCCAAGCTCCAGCGCGTCGAGCCGCGCGCCTGCATCGCCGGGGCCGATCTCTCCGTCGGCAAGCGCGCGGAAAACCGTCGCCACCGCCACCATGTCCTGCATCTGCGGCCCGAGCCTCAGCGCCGTGACCCCGAGTTCGGCCATGTCGGGCACCGCGCCGGCAAGGTTCACATAGCTCCGCGACATGGTCTGGATTCCGTTCACGATCAGGAACGCCTTGCCGTCAGTCGTGTCGAGCGGCATCCCGTCGGGATCCTCCTCGCAGATGAACTGGCAATTGTCCTTGGTCCGGCCATGTGCGCGGGCGTGGTAGCAGCGCGCAGAGAGTGCCAGCGAGGCGCGACCGAAGACCTGGACCTCGGTCCCGACGCCGAGCGCCCTCGCCCGCCCGGCCAGCACCGCGACCGAGGCACGCGGCAGTTCCGCGGGCAGCGCGAAATGGGTCGCCCCCCGGCCCGCGAGGAAGGCCATCGTCTCCTCGTTGTAGACGTTCATGTAGGGGCCGACCCGGTGCGGCTTGCCCGTAAGATGCAGCAGCGCCGCGGCATTGTTGGCCTCGACGTCGCGCCCGTCCTCGCCGGCGCAGAGCCCCTCGGTCGCCTTCCGCTCGCGCTTCAGCATGATCTCGGCGAGCGATGAGAGAACCACGCGCTTGCCCGCCCGTTCCAGCCGGTCGGCGATCTCGGGCAGGTCGGGCTCGGAGAACGGCGCGCGTTTCGAGCAAATCACCTCGCCGAGATAGACGGTGTCGACCGGCGCTTCGTCGGCGATCCGGGCATAGAAGTCGCGCCGGGCCTCGGCGGACCAGTGGAAGGGGATCGGCCCCAGCGTGAGTTCCATCGTCACCGCCATGTCTTTGTCTTGAAGGCGCCCTGGGTCTCCTTCTGGCCCTCGGTGAGCGCCAGAAGGTTCGCCAGTTCGGGCTCGCGCCCGGCGCGGATCGAGTCGACCGCGGCACGGAAGGCCGCGACGACCTGGCGCACATAGGCGCGCGACCGCTGGCGGCCCTCGATCTTGAAGGCGTGGACACCGGCCGCCATCAAATCCGGCAGGAGCCGCGAGAGGTTGAGGCTGATCGGCTCCTCGAAGGCGTAGTAGCCGTCGGGCCGGCAGGGCGCGCGATAGCGGCCCTTGCAGATCGTCGGGTAGCCCGCCGTCTCGTCTGGCGCGAAGCGGTCGATGGTGAAGGCACCAAGCCTCGTCGACATCGAGCCGTCCGCCTCGCGCCGGTATTCGACGTCGTTCGCGGGCGAGCAGACGCCGCCCATGTTGGTCGAAAGCCCGGTCGCGTAGTTGGTCAAGGAACAGCGTCCCTCCACCATGAGCCCGTGGTTGCCGAAGATGAAGGTCTCGATCTCGCAAGGAATCTCGGCGGCGAGCGCGCGGATCTCGGGCACCGTCAGGATGCGCGGCAGCACGACGCGGCGGATGCCGAAGGCCTCGACATAGTAGCGGATCGCCTCGGGGCTGGAGGCCGCGGCCTGGACCGAGAGGTGCAGGCGCTGGCCGGGATGGGTGCGGCGGATCCAGTCGGCGACGCCCATATCGGCGACGATCATCGCGTCGACGCCGTATTTCGCGCCGAGATCGGCCGCCTCCTGCCAGAGGCCGAACTTGCCGGCCGGCGGGAAAGTATTGAGGGCCAGGAGCACCTTGGCACCCTTCCGGTGGGCATAGGCGACGCCTTCGGCCATCTCGTCGGGGGTGAAGTTCAGGCCCGGAAAGTTGCGCGCGTTGGTGGCGTTCTGAAAACCGCAATAGACCGCGTCCGCGCCGGCATCGACGGCGGTGCGCAATGCAGCCGGCGTCCCGGCGGGACAGACAAGCTCGGCCGTGGTCATGCCCGTGCCTCCTTCATGCGCGCCCGTTCGCCGGCCCGTCGCATTGCCGCGAGAGCCGCCCGGCCCGGCGCGCCGAACATGCCCGCGACGCGTTCGGCGATCGAGCCGTCGATATCGTCGAGCGCATTGCGCAAGGAAACCACCGCCTCGGTATTGCCCTCGATCACCAAAGCGCGCGAGAAGAAGAGCGCGTCCCCGTCGAGGTCGGCATCGATGAGTTCCAGAAGGTCGAGGAACTTGCCCGATATATGCGCGGCGTGGGGCGGCAACGCGCGGCGCGACACGGCGCGCAGGATCGGCTTTTCGCGGTCCGGGCGCAGGTGCAGCGCGAAGGGGAGGTTGATGGGGTCGATGATGTAGTCCGCCCCGACCCAGGGGCCGAGGCGGTTGAACATCGACGGGTTCTCGGCCGCGACCCGGCGCACGATCCGCGCAAGGATCGGCTGCAGAGGGAACAAAGGCAGCGGAAGCGGGATCATGCGGGCGGGGCGACCGGACTCAGGGGCGTTCATGCGGCTGAAGTATCATGGCAGACGGGGCTCCGACTTGATGTTTGTCAAGTCGCCAGCCACTCCGGCAAAGGTGATCCCTCCCCCGGCGGCTTCGTGTTAGGCTTCGGTTTTGGCAAGCCAGAACGGAGCATCCGGATGAACCGATTGACAGCAAAGGATTTCAGCCCCGAACTCCTCGAGCTTTACGACTTTTACGCGCACGGCATGATCACCAAGCGCGAATTCCTTGATCGGGCAGGGAAATACGCCGTGGGCGGGCTTACCGCAGCGGCGCTCCTGTCGATGATGAGCCCGAATTACGCGATGGCCGAACAGGTCAGCTTCAACGATCCCGATATCCGGGCCGACTATGTCACCTACCCCTCGCCGAACGGCCATGGCGAGGTGCGCGGCTACCTCGTGCGGCCATCGGCCGCGGAGGGCAAGCTGCCCTCGGTCGTGGTGGTGCACGAGAACCGCGGACTCAATCCCTATGTCGAGGACGTGGCGCGCCGCCTTGCCAAGGCGGGCTTCATGGCGCTGGCGCCCGACGGGTTGACCTCGGTCGGCGGCTATCCGGGCAATGACGACGAGGGGCGCGAGCTGCAGAAATCCGTCGACGGCACCAAGCTGATGAACGACTTCTTCGCGGCGGTGGAACACATGATGGCGCATGAGGGCTCGACCGGCAACGTCGGCATCGTCGGCTTCTGCTATGGCGGCGGCGTGTCGAATGCCGCGGCGGTGGCCTATCCCGAACTGAAGGCTGCCGTGCCGTTCTACGGCCGACAGGCCGCGGCGGAGGACGTGCCGAAGATCAAGGCCGCGCTGATGCTGCACTATGCCGAACTCGACGAGCGGATCAACGCGGGCTGGCCGGACTACGAGGCCGCGCTCAAGGCCGCCGGAACCAACTACCAGGCCTTTATCTACGAGGGCGCCAACCACGGTTTCCACAACGATTCGACGCCGCGCTACGATCAGGCGGCGGCGGAACTCGCCTGGGAGCGGACGCTGAGCTTCTTCAAGGAGAAACTCGGCTAAGGGCGGGGCTCGCGCCCCACACCTCGCGAACCGAACCGGCCATCCCGGGTCAGCGCTGCCGCTCGCGCGTCTTTCGGCGGAACTCGCAGAGCGCCTGGGCATGGCCGGCCGTTATCCCCGCGCCGGTGGCGCCGAGCACCGCGAGGCCCGTGGAGCTTGCCGCCGCCTCGGGTTTCAGCGTGAACCGGATTCCCTCGCCCGCGCGGCGCGGCGGCTCGGAGGCGCGGTAGATCAGCTGGGTCGGATTGAGATGCAACGACCGGATCGCGTAATCACCCGCAGCACACCAGAAATCCGACGGACCACCGCGGCCGCGCCAGGGAACGAAGAAGCTGTCGGGACCCTCCGGCTGAACGACGAGCCCGTTCTGGGAGATGAAGGCCGAGGCCGGGCTCGCGGCGAGCGCGAGCATCAAAGGCAAGACGGCGGCGGTCAGACGCATGACGATCCCTTTCGAATATCCGGACATCTTTATAAGGGCGCCACGCCGGCAAGCCCATCCCATGTTCAGTGCCCCGGCAACTGGAACTGGTTGCGGCAATGGGATTGCGCCGCCCGCGCGGTCATGCCCGCGCCCTGGCCCCCGAAGGTGGTGAAGCCGGTGGTGCTCGCCGCCGCGTCCGGATCAAGCGTAAACCGGATCCCCTCACCCGAACGGCGCGGCGGCTCGGAGGCGCGGTAGATCAGCTGTCCGGGCGGCAGGTGAAGAACCCGCACCCCGTAATCCCCCGCCGCGCACCAGAATTCGGAAAGCCGCGAGAGCCCCCGGTAGGGAATGTGAAACTCGCCCTTGCCGATCGGCTCCACGACAAGACCGTTCTCGGCAAGATAGGCCGCTGCGGGCGCCGCGGGCAGGACCGCGAGCAACAGGGCGGGAATGAGGCGCATCGTCTCCCTTTCTCGGTCGAACCACAAACATAGGTGCGGCGGCGGTTCTTCCCAATGCTGACGGACGTCCTCTTTGCACCAATCGCCGCTCAGACGCCATTGAAGGCGATATTTGCCCGAAAACTGGGCGTCGTTTATCCACTTGTTGAATCTTGCTAACACCGAACCCGTGCATCAAAAAAGGCGCCCCGAGGGGCGCCTTGTGATTTCTCACTGATCGAGGAAGCTCCTGAGCTTCCTTGACCGGCTCGGATGCTTCAGCTTCCGGAGCGCCTTCGCCTCGATCTGGCGGATCCGTTCGCGGGTGACCGAGAACTGCTGGCCCACTTCCTCGAGCGTGTGATCGGTGTTCATGCCGATGCCGAAGCGCATCCGGAGCACCCGTTCCTCGCGCGGCGTGAGCGAGGCCAGAACCCGCGTCGTCGTCTCCTTCAGGTTCTCCTGAATCGCGGAGTCGAGCGGCAGGATCGCGTTCTTGTCCTCGATGAAATCGCCGAGCTGGCTGTCCTCCTCGTCGCCGATCGGCGTCTCGAGCGAGATCGGCTCCTTGGCGATCTTCATCACCTTGCGGACCTTTTCGAGCGGCATCTGCAGCTTCTCGGCCAGTTCCTCGGGCGTCGGCTCGCGGCCGATCTCGTGCAGCATCTGGCGGCCGGTGCGGACGAGCTTGTTGATCGTCTCGATCATGTGGACCGGGATGCGGATCGTGCGGGCCTGGTCGGCGATCGAGCGGGTGATCGCCTGACGGATCCACCATGTCGCATAAGTGGAAAACTTGTAGCCGCGCCGGTACTCGAACTTGTCCACCGCCTTCATCAGGCCGATGTTGCCTTCCTGAATGAGATCAAGGAATTGCAAGCCGCGGTTCGTGTACTTCTTGGCGATGGAGATGACGAGGCGCAGGTTCGCTTCGACCATTTCCTTCTTCGCCTGCCGGGCTTCCTTCTCGCCCTTCTGGACCTGGTTCACGATGCGGCGGAACTCGGATATGTCGACGCCGACATACTGGCCGACCGTCGCCATCTCGTTGCGCAGCCCCTCGACCTTTTCGCTCGACTTCTCGATCAGGGTCTGCCAGCCGCGGCCGGACTTCTCGGCCATGCGGTCAAGCCAGGTCGGGTCGAGTTCGTAGCCGCGGTACTCGTCGATGAACTCGCGCCGGTTGATGCGGGCGGCGTCGGCGAGCTTCACCATGTTCGAATCGATCGACATGATCTTGCGGTTGATGCCGTAAAGCTGGTCGATCAGCGCTTCGATGCGGTTGTTGTGCAGGTGCAATTCGTTCACCAGCACGACGATCTCGGAGCGCAGCTTCTGATAGGCGGACTCGTCGGCGATCGAGAAGCTGTCGTCCTCGTTCAGCGTCGCCGACATCCGCAGATCCTGCATCTCGGAGAGCGTGGCATAGTCGCGGGCGATGTTTTCGAGGATCTCGAGCACGCGCGGCTTCAGCGCCGCCTCCATCGCCGCGAGCGACATGTTGGAGGCATCGTCCTCGTCGTCGTCGTCGCGGCTGATCGGGTTGCCATCGGCGTCGAGCTCGGGCTCGGCCTCGGCCTTTCGCTGGGGCTGGGACTCGACACCCTCGACCACCGGCTCATCGTCATCCTCGTCGTCGTCGAGGGAGCGGCCGAACGTGGTCTCGAGGTCGATCACGTCGCGCAGGAGAATGTCCTCGCTCAGAAGTTCGTCGCGCCAGATGGTGATGGCCTGGAACGTCAGGGGGCTCTCGCAGAGACCCGCGATCATCGTGTTGCGGCCAGCCTCGATGCGCTTGGCGATGGCGATCTCGCCCTCGCGCGAAAGAAGCTCCACCGTGCCCATCTCGCGCAGGTACATCCGCACCGGATCGTCGGTGCGGTCGAGCGTCTCGCCCGAGGTCGTGGCGACCGCCACCTCGCGCGAGGTCGAGGCCTCCACGACGGCGCCGCCGCTGCCGCCCTCGCTTTCCTCGGCCTCCTCGTCCTCGATGACGTTGATGCCCATCTCGGAGAGCATCGACATCACGTCCTCGATCTGCTCGGAGGAGACCTGTTCGGGCGGAAGCACCTGATTGAGCTGATCGTAGGTTATGTACCCACGCTCGCGCGCGTCGGCGATCATCTTCTTGACCGCGGCCTGGCTCATGTCGAGGGAGTGTTCGCTTTCGTCGGCGTCGGGCTTCTGCTCGTCGGTGTCCTTGGCGGCCATAGGGGCTCCTTCAGAGGTCGGGCGACTCGGTAGGACGAATCGGTTCCCGGTTTGTAGCGAATCATGAGCGCGAATCACAGGGGTCGCGGCCCCGCCCCCCGTGCCCGGCTCAGTGTTTCTTCTTCTCCCAGGCGGCGCCGTCAATCAGGCGCTGGAGCTGGGCCGACAGGGCGGCGCGATCCTCGCCCATGTCACTGTCGTCGTCGAGTTTCGAGCGGTCGGCGCGGTGCCGCGCCTCGGCGGCCTGGCTCAGCCGCCAGGTCAGCCCTTCGTCGACAAGGCCGGTGAGATCCTCCATCGCATCCTCGATCTCGGCCGCCGCGCCGCGGCGCGCCTCGAGCTTGGCAAGCTCCTCGGCAAGGCACATGACGGCCAGCTCGGCATTGGCTGCGTTGCGCACGGGAGGAGCGCTCTGGACGTGGGCGAGTGCCATAAGCTTTTCAAGGTCGCCCCCCGCCGCGTCCTCAATTTTTCTGCGAAAAATCGCGCTGTCCCCGGCGGCGTCGCCCGCATGGGCGGCGTTGATGAGCGCGTTCAGCAGGCGCTCGTGGCCAGGATCGCGCATCTCGACGGTCTCGAGCTGGCTCTCAAACCGGGCGACGCAGGCGGGGTGGGTGATGGCGATGGCGAGGATCATCGCCTCGCGCAGGTAATCCTCGACCTCGGCGCCGGGCGCGGCGGCGAGCAGCGAGGCGCGGGTCGCGGGGAGAGGCTCGGCCTGGGCAGGCCGCCACTTCCCCCCCGGACCGCCGGGGCGGTAACTCGACGCGGTCCGGTCCGGCCGGCGCGCGGTGCCGAAAAGCTCCCAGCGCAGTCGCTTGATCTCCTCGCCGTAGTGGGTGCGTATCGAGGGGTCGGCGATGCGCTTGATCGCCGCCCGCAGCGACTTGTCGAGCGCCGCCTTGCGTTCGGGACTGTCGAAGACGCGGCCCTCGGTCTCGCGCCGCCAGAGGAGGTTCACCATCGGCTGCGCCTCGGCGACGAGCGCCGCCATCGCCTCGCGGCCGCGCAGCTTGATCAGGTCGTCGGGATCCATGCCCTCGGGCAGGATCACGAACCGAAGGGCCTGCCCCGCCTCGAGCATGGGAAGGGCCAGATCGACGAGACGGGTCGCGGCCCGGATGCCGGCGGCGTCGCCGTCGAGCATGATCAGGGGCTCGGGCGAGAGCCGCCAGAGAAGCCTGAGCTGATCCTCGGTGATCGCGGTGCCGAGGGGCGCCACCGCAGCCTCGAAACCGGCGCCGACGAGCGCGATCACGTCCATATATCCCTCGGCCACGACCAGCGGCTGGCCCTTGCCCGCGGCCTCGCGCGCGGGTCCGTGGTTGTAGAGGCTGCGACCCTTGTCGAAGAGCTCGGTCTCGGGCGAGTTCAGGTACTTGGCGTTGTCGTTCGGGTCCATCGCCCGGCCGCCGAAGGCGATGCAACGACCGCGGGCGTCGCGGATCGGGAACATGATCCGGTTGCGGAACGTGTCGTAGGGCGCCTTGCCCTTGGTGCTCGGCCGCGCGAGGCCGGCGCCGAGGATCAGGTCCTCGGCGATGCCGCGCGCGCGCAGCGCATCCCAGAGCCCCTGCCAGCCATCAGGCGCGAAGCCGATCTCGAACCGGTCCTGCGCCGCCTCCGGGAGCTTGCGGCGAGCGAGATAGTCGCGCGCCGAGGCGCCGGCGGCGGTCTTCAGCTGCAGACGGTAATGGCGGACAGCCTCCTCCATCACCTTCGCGAGCTCGGTGCGGCGATCGGCGCGTTCGGCGGCTTTCGGATCCTGGGCCGGCATCTGCATCCCGGCATCGCGGGCCAGCGCCTCGATCGCCTCAAGGAAGCCCATGTTCTCGGTCTCGCGCAGGAAGGAGACGGCATCGCCCTTCGCATGGCAGCCGAAGCAGTAGTAATAGCCCTTCTGGTCGTCGACGTGGAACGAGGCGGATTTTTCCTGATGGAACGGGCATGGCGCCCAGAGATCGCCCTTGGCCTGGTTCGACTTGCGCATGTCCCATGTGACCTTGCGCCCGACCACGCGCGAAAGCGACGTGCGGGTGCGCAGTTCATCGAGGAAGCCGGGAGGAAGACTCATGGGCCGACTATATCGGCATTGCGGGCCGCCGGGGCAAGAGACTTGCCCCATCGCGCCAGCCGGTCACGGCAGCGCGCGCGCGAGCACGATTTCGCAGCGACCGCAGGACGGGCCACGCGCTTCGGCTGCCGGAACCTGCGAAAAGCCGGCCCTCGCATAGATCTCCTGCGCCGCCCGGTTCGACGCGCCAACCTCAAGCCGCATCTCGCGGATCCCGGCCGCCGCCGCATCCGCCAGCGCGGCGGCGATGAGCCCTAGCGCATGGCCACGCCCACGCGCAGAGGGTGCCACGAAGACCGAGGTGAGCCAGCCGCGGGTCTGTTGTTCGGTGTCGCGGGACCAGCTGGCCGAGCCGACCGGCTCCGCCCCGTCGAAGGCGAGGAAGACCGGGTTGGACGCGATCTGCGCGGCGAAATCGGCGAGCGGGCGGTTTTCCCATTCGGAATGCCGGCTGGAAAACGCCTCGGGCGCGGTTGCGAGCGCGAGAAGCCGGACCCGCCGCCAAAGCGCGGCCTCGTCCGGGCTGATCCGACGCACCGTCATTCGGGGTGGGATGGAGCCTTGTGCGACGGCGCCACATAGGGGCGGGTCACGTCCTTCATCGTGAGATCGAGGCATTCCACCTCGGCCGCGATCGCGCCGTCACCCGCGAGCGTGAGTTCGACGCGGCCCGCACCATCCGCGCCGGGCTGCCAGGCGATGGAAAGGAGCGACAGCACCGTCGACGTGTCGGTGCGGTCAATGCCCTGCGAGGCGACCCCGGTCACGCCGCTGATCACCAGAAGCGAACGCACCCGCTCATAGGGCCGACCGCGTGCCTCGGCGGCGCTGCGGTCCTCCCAGCGGAAGCGGTTAAGAAGCAACGCAAGGCGGCGCGCCTTCGGCTGCCAGCTCATGTCGGTGATCGCGAAGACCGCGTCCTGCGCGAGCGCGGAGATCACCGGCACGTCCTCGGCCGCCTCGGCCTTGAGGTGAAGCGGGCGTTCGGCCGCGTCCTCGAATCGTGCGTCTTCGCCCATCACTCGCCCTTCACCCGTTCGATCCGCGCACCGCAGGCCGAAAGCTTCTCCTCGACCCGCTCGTAGCCGCGGTCGAGGTGGTAGACCCGGTTGACCACGGTCTCGCCCTCGGCGCCAAGACCGGCAAGGATCAGCGAGACCGAGGCCCGCAGATCGGTCGCCATCACCTGCGCGCCCTTCAGCCGCTCGACCCCGGTCACGGTCGCATGGCCGCCGTGAACCTCGATCTCGGCGCCCATCCGCATCAGTTCCGGGGCATGCATGAAGCGGTTCTCGAAGATCGTCTCCTCGAGCAGGCTGGTGCCCTTCGCGGTGGCCAGAAGCGCCATCATCTGCGCCTGAAGATCGGTCGGGAAGCCGGGGAAGACCTCGGTCTTCACGTCGACCGCGCGCGCCCGTCCGTTCAAGCGCGCAACCTTGAGGCCGTTCTTGGTCTCGCTGACCTCGATCCCGGCGGCGTGTAGCTTCTCGCAGAAGGCAGGCAGGAGGTCCATGCGGCCGCCGATCAGCTCGACCTCGCCGCCGGCGATCGCGGGCGCGATCATGTAGGTGCCAAGCTCGATCCGGTCGGCGACGACCGGATGGGTGGCGCCGTGCAGCCGGTCGACGCCCTCGATGGTGATCGTGTCGGTGCCCTCGCCCTCGACATGGGCGCCCATCGCGCGCAGGCATTTCACAAGGTCGACGATCTCTGGCTCGCGCGCGGCGTTTTTCAGGACCGTGGTTCCCTTGGCGAGAGTCGCCGCCATCACCACGTTCTCGGTCGCGCCGACCGAGGCGAATCGCTGCTCGATCACCGCGCCCTTCAGGCCGCGCGGGGCCACGGCATGCAGGTAGCCGTCCTTCAGCTCGATCTCGGCGCCGAGCGCCTCGAGCCCGGCGATGTGGATGTCCATCGGCCGCGCGCCGATGGCGCAGCCGCCCGGCAGCGAAACGATCGCCCGCCCGGCCCGCGCAAGGAGCGGCCCGAGCACGAGGTTCGAGGCGCGCATCTTGCGGACGATGTCATAGTCGGCGGTGAGGTTGTCGAGGTCGTGGCTCGACATCGCCAGCACCCGACCCTCCTGCATCGAGCGCACCTCGGCGCCGAGCGATTCGAGGAGCGTCGTCATGGTCTTGATGTCCGAGAGACGCGGCGCATTGGTGAGCGTGAGCGGCTCGTCGCTCAGGAGCGTGGCCGGCATCAGCGCAAGGCAGGCGTTCTTGGCGCCGGCGATCGGGATCTGGCCTCTGAGCTCGGTGCCGCCGGTGACGATGATCGAATCCATGCTGCCTCAGCTTTCCTTTTCGTTCCCGTCCGGCTTGGCGGCGCGGGCGCGCGCCTGCGCCTTGCGGCGGGCCAGATTTGCCTTCAGCGCCGCCTTGAGCCGCGCCTCGCGCGTCTCCTCGCCTTTCGGGGGCGGGGATTTCGGGGATTTCCTGTCCATGGCGCCCTCTCTACAGCGGACGGCAGAAAGCGTCCAGATTGCCCTTGCGCGGGGCGGAATTCGCGTCTATCACCCGCCACACGCAAACGGGCTGCGGTAGCTCAGTGGTAGAGCACTCCCTTGGTAAGGGAGAGGTCGAGAGTTCAATCCTCTCTCGCAGCACCATATTTCCACAAAACTCATGATTTGAGATTGCGATGCTCCCTTGAGCAGCCTTACCTGACTGGTCCAGTTTGATTGTTAGTGCATGAGCGGCCTCTGCTCCACTGGGATGATGGTCTCGGGTGCCGGTGATCGATAGCCGAGAGCGCTG
>NZ_JAWQFN010000018.1:0-28980 GCF_033436765.1 Defluviimonas sp. D31 | reverse complement strand
TCCCCGCCTTCAGCTCGTTGCCTAAGGCGAAAGATGCGGAATATTACTCCGCGACAGTCAGAACATCCGACCGTTTCCGCTGTCCATTTTGTCTCCGGGATTCACAGGATTTCACGCCAGGCGGCGTCGTCGGCGGCGCTACCGCGGTGGCACTCATCGATGACAATCAGATCAAAGAAGTCACGGGAAACGGTCTTGAACACTTTGTCGGCTTCGTCAGGACCCGTGAGTGACTGGTAGAGGCCAAGGTGTATCTCGTAGGACGGGTCGATTGTGCGGTTGCGAATCTTGGTCATCACCGCGCCGAACGGCTTGAAGTCATTCACGAGCGTTTGATCAACAAGCACATTGCGATCCGCGAGAAAAAGGATGCGCTTTGCCTCCCCTGCCTTCCATAGCCGCCAAATGATCTGGAACGTGGTGTAGGTCTTCCCCGTTCCCGTCGCCATGACTAGTAGAGCCCGTTTCTTCCCTTTCGCTACCGCCTCAATCGTTCGGTTGATGGCCTCGACTTGGTAGTAGCGCGGCTCCTTGCCGGAGGTGTCCTCATAATACGGCTGCAGAACGAGTTTTTCTTCCTCGTCCTCAATTCCACGAAACTTCTTGTATCTCTTCCAAAGCTGTTCCGGGGTCGGAAACTCATCGAGGGAGAATTCCGTTTCGATGTCTTCGCCAGCCTCCGGGATTTTGTTGTGCCCGGCAAAAGCATCTCCATTCGAGCTGAATGCGCTAGGGATATTCAAGATCTCTGCATAGCCTAGCGCCTGCTGCAGCCCGTGGCTTACACCAACTTTGTTGTCCTTTGCTTCGACAACACCAATTGGAACTGACGGCTCCCATGAAAGAACATAGTCGGCGAACTTTTTTTTCTTCTTATTTCGGGAGGACATATTCCCGCGGACAATGACTGGTCCAGGAGCAAGGGTCACTTCACGCCGTATTTGCGTCATTGGATCCCAACCCGAATTGCGAATAGACGGCGAAATAAAGAGATCGCAAATATCGCTTTCGCTCAGCTTCTTCTTCTCGCTCGGATCCATCATGAGCAATCAATATCTCTGCTTCTGGCGGGGTTGCTCCCATAAGGTACTGGATGAGGCGAAATCCGCTAGTGCAAACTTGGGCTTAGCGCCTGCAACGTGGCAAGCTAGGCTGCTGACATGACCTACGTCTTCTATGACACCGAAACCACCGGCACGGACACCACCTTCGACCGGATTCTGCAGTTCGCAGCAATCCGCACGGACGCGGACCTGAACGAGCTTGACCGCTTCGAAATCCGCTGCCGCCTGCTGCCCCATGTTGTCCCGGCCCCTGGCGCTCTGCTGGCCACGCGGGTGACGCCAGCGATGCTGATGGACCCCGGGCTGCCGACACATTACGAGGCTATGCTGACCATAGCCCAGAAGCTGTGTGAGTGGTCGCCAGCGATCTTCATCGGGTACAACACCCTTGCCTTCGACGAGCCGCTGTTGCGGCAGGCGTTCTATCAGACCTTACAGCCGATCTACCTGACCAACACGAACGGCAATCAGCGGGCGGATGTGCTTCGCCTGGCGCAGGCCACAGCAGCCCTTTCGCCTAACGCTATCACCGTGCCTATCAACCACAATGAGCGGCCCACCCTAAAACTCGACATGCTGGCCCCCGCCAACGGGTTCGCCCACGAGAATGCCCATGACGCCCTGGCGGATGTCGAGGCAACTATCTACATGGCCCGCCTGATCCGCGACCGTGCGCCAGCTGTGTGGGTTTCTCTGATGCCGCTGATCGACAAGGCGGAAGTGCAGGCACGGGTACTCTCGGGTCAGCCTTTATGTCTTGTCCAGTACCACATGGGCCACCCGACCGTGCTTCCGGTGGTGGGCTGCGGCCAGAGCCCCGACAATCCGACCATGCTCGGGGTCTTCGATCTGACCAAGGATCCCGAGCCGATTCTTCAAATGGATGTCCACGGGTTGGTGAAGGCGATGCAGGGGCCTGACCGGGCCATCCGGATTGTCACATCCAACAAGATGCCCGCGGTGGTGGACCTTGGCCTTGGACCTGACTTCGGCGTGCCGGACGCTGAGATCGCCCGCCGGGCCTCTCAGATCGTCCAGGACGGCCCCTTTGCCGCAAGGGTGGGGCAAGCCCTAGCCCAGCGCTACCCGCCCTGGCCGGCTGCTGAGGTGGTCGAGGCGCGGATGTATGAAGGGTTTCCTAGCCGGGCGGATGAGGGGCGCATGCAGGCGTTTCACGGGGCGACCTGGCCAGAACGCGTGGAGTTGGTAGAGACCTTTGAAGATGACCGCCTGCGCGAACTGGGGCGGCGCATCGTATTTCTCGAACAGCCAGACGCGCTGAGGCCCGAGCTTCGCCGGGGGCTGGAGGCTTGGCTACAGAACCGGCTGGAAGGGCGCGACGGCGTTGTGGCGGGACGCACCCTTGGAGACGCGGCGGCAGAGCTGGAAGAACTGGCGGCCGATGCAGGCAACCAGGGTGCGATCAACGCCATTCGAGAGTGGCTTTGTAGTCTCTCGCTTTGAGATCATTTATGGCGTCAACTCTTCATCGCTGGACGCGGTGCCAACGCCCAACGGCGGGCACTTCTATTGGTTCTATAGGCAGTATAGGGGTATGTAGATGGGTGGCGCAGCAACGCGCACCCGGCACCGCGCCAGGTACGTGTACCACCTGTACCGCCTATACTTCGCGCTCAGAACGGATAGTCGCCCTCCTTGTGCTGGGCATCGAACTCGGCGCCTTGCCATTCCTCCATATCGTTTGACCAGGGCACGTCTTGCCCGATGTAAACACCGAAGAGGCGCCGACACTCTTTTAGGGGCGGAAAGCGATACCGCATGGACCGCTCGGTACGCAGGCGACCATTGGCGTCTCGGCCGACGATGAACTGACCGCTTTGGATCTTCTCCACGCCGGGGAAGAGCTTCGTCAGCGTCCGCCCGAACAGCGGGAGCTGCACATAGTCGGCTCTTGGCTGCGTGCGTTTCATGTGATCGAGCATCGCCGAGATTGTGGTAACTCCCGCCCCGTTTCCCGGCGCGTCCGGCTGCGGAAGGTGGCCCTCGTCGAGAACCTGATAGAGGTACTTTTCGACCGGGCCTTGCGCCTGTGGCCTGCACCAGGTCGTCGACCCGCCGGGTGGAGACGCCGCCGATCCAAGCCTCCTGGATCACCGCCACCAGCGCCTGTTCCGAAGTCTTGCGGGCCTCGAGGAAGCCGGGGAAGTAGCTCCCCTGCCGGAGCTTCGGAACCCGCAGGTTCAGCGTGCCCAGACGAGTATCGAGCGCGCGCTCCCGATACCCGTTGCGCCAGGTCGTGCGCTCACCGTTTCGTTCATGCCTGCCGGCACCGATCAAGCCGTCGACATCGGTCTCCATGATCAGCTGCAGGACGGCCTCGGCGATACTGCGCAGAAAGTCGCCCTGATCGTGCTTGGCCAGAAGCTCGGACAGGTCCATGTTGGCTTTGGTCATCGGGGTCTCCGTAAGGTTCGTGGTTGAAGCGTCGAAACTCCACCTCGACCATACACCTCGATGGCCACCCGGGATCACACCGACAAAGGCGCCGAAATTACACCACGTGCGCGGACGCTAACGAGGCATGCACAGCGACGATTGGTAAAACCGCGCCAGATCGACTCCTTCTGGGCTGGCACAAAAACGCGAAAACGAACCCCACCGGCTGGCGCCCATGCGGAACGGTCTGCGTGGCATCAGATCGGGGAGTGAACCGATGCAAGGCACCTGAAGGCGGGGCAGGAGAAAGACTCCGGGGAAGCAGCTGGCCACTGACACAGGGCATCGCGTGAATACTGATCAGGGAGCGAAGGGCATTGCCCGGCCGTCATTTGCATATGGAAGATGCTTGCCCATTGCAGCACCGTTCTCTTGCAACTCCGTTGTGCTGCCGCGGCATACAAGCACAAGTTAGGTGAATTGGGCGGATTCCAGGCATTCGCTGCGATCGCGAAGGCCCGGGCATCGAGGGTGAAACCAGACGTTCGTGTCACGATCGACCGGCGCCACCAAGGGTCGGCCGCGCAGGGCGGAGAACGGCCGTTCGCCGCGTCCGGCCTCAAGGGCGGTAGAGCGGACGGAGCGGTCATTTGACCAGCCAGCGTTTGGGGCCGCATTTCGGAACACCTGCACTCAAGAATGGATGATATGGTCTCTCGCCATATGGGGGAGATACGAGATTCGCGGCGGCGCGCTCGAGTGCATCGTGGTCGGTGGCGGTTGGGCTGGGCTAGCCGTCAGCGGTGAACTGACCGCCCGGGGCATCCACCATCGCCTGTTCGAACGACACCGTATTGCCGAGACCTGGCGCACCCAGAGGTGGGACTCCTTTAGAATAAACACTCCAAGGCATCAGACCGTCATGCCGGGCGAACGCGACACCAGCGACGACCCTGACGGTGCCATGCCCGTCGCGGAATTCATCGCCCTCATGCAAGATTACGCGGTACGTCGGGGTCTGCCGGTCGAGTGTGGCCGGGAAGTGCGCAGGATCGAGCCGCACGGGCGCGGTTATCGTATCGAGTTGGACAGGGAGACGGTGCTGTCCCGATGTGTCGTCGTCGCCAGCGGTGATCAGAACGTGGCCGTCCGTCCTGCGCTGGCAGCCAACGTACCGGACGCCGTGGCACAATACGACGCGACGAGCTACCGCAATCCCACGTCAATGCCCGAAGGCGCGGTGCTGGTGGTCGGAAGCGGCCAATCGGGTGGTCAAATCGCCGAGGACCTTATCCGGGCCGGCCGCGAAGTCTATCTCTCGACGAGCCGCGTGGCGCGGCAGACCCACAGCTATCGCGGCCGCCACAGTATGGCATGGATGGTCGACACCGGCATCATGGACATACCGAAGGCCAATTTGCTGACAGCGGGCCCGATTCCGACGCGAGCGCTGGTTGGTGCCGACCACACGATCAGCCTACAGTCACTGAGCGCACAGGGCGTGCAACTGCTAGGACGACTGAACGCTATCGAAACAGGCAGGGCGCACTTCGACTCAGATGTGAGCGTCAATGTCGCCTTTGGGGACACGACTGCCGCGGAGACGAAGGCACGGATCGATGCGTGGCTGACGGCCAATGGCATCATGGCACCGGCGGCCCGAACGGATCCTGCCGAGACCGTAGTGCCGACTCTCCCCGATCCGGCGATACTGGAACTTGACCTGACGCGGAGCGTCGGATCGGTGGTTTGGTGCACAGGCGTGCGAGGTGACTACACTTTCCTGCGGGTGCCCGCCGTACTGGACAATCGAGGTGCCCCTATTGAATCTGGCGGGCTTACCCGCGTTGCCGGGCTTTGCATCGCAGGCGTGCCCTATTCCGTTTCCCGTCGTTCCGGCACAATCCTTGCCGCCGCCCCGGATGCGGAGCGCATGGTCAACCACGTAGAAATGGTTCTCAGGAGCAATTAGATCAGTCGCTCCCGGCCAATCACCGGCGGAAAAAACGGACCAATTCGAGCAGTGTTCGTGATGCCGCAACGGAGTCGGTTGTGCTTGGAGCGAGGATGTGGAGGACAGCTACTCGCTTCGCCCCGCAGAACGGTGGTGCAGGGCGGCGAGAGTCCGTTCGGCGCAGGCAGCATGACGGTCGCGCGAGGGCGGGCAGCAGAAGTTCGCTGCGGCGAGAGCGTACGGCGGGCTTGGGCTCAAAGCAGCGGTTCGCCGCTCACGTCGTGAACGGCTGGTCCCGCGCGTTGCGGCCGTTCGCTGCGGTCCGCTCAATGGAACGGGGTGCGGACGAAGCGGACGGTTTGCTTCAGCAAGATGTTTCAGTCGCGAGCGTCCGAAGTGACTTCGAACTACGACTGCAGAACCAGCTCGAGCCGATCCGGTCGGTCGATCCGCAACCGCCCGTATTCCTTTGCCACCATCCCCTCGGCAACGAACTCGGCAACAAGCTTCGCAGCGACGCTGCGGGACAGATTGGCCACCTCGGCAAGCTCGACGAGCGTAACCGGGACGACCGGCAAGTCACGCTTGCCCTGAAAGTCCCACCGCAGGCCCGACAGGCGGAGGAGCGTCGCAGCGAGGCGCTTGCGCGGGTCTCTCAACATGAGATCATCGACCGCCGCGATGGCCAGTGCCTCGTTCGTCGCCGCCAATCGTGCGACTGCCCGCCAGAGCGCTGGGTATTCTTCAGCGATCTTGTTCAGGTCTTGCTCTTGCAGACAGAGAAGTCTTGCGTTTCCGGCGGTCCGCATTTCGATGACGCGCGGCAGGTCCAGGAGAAGCTCCAATTCTCCGAACCAGTAGCCGGGACCAACCGCATGGCAGAACCTCATGTGTTCCTCACCCGCCGAGATGTACATCTTAATCGTGCCGGAACCGATGCCCCAAAGCGTATTTCCAGCAGCGCCGGACGCATAGACGGTGTCTCCCGGTCCGAAGGTCCGCCACCGCGCTTTCTCCAGCACCGATCCGCGAACGGGATCAGGGAGAGTTGAGAGCCAACCCGTTGCGGCGAAGTCTTCATCTGAAATTTTGTTCGTCATCGACCAGTAAAGTATCCCGATCAGGACCATTGGCAATCCCGAAAATGCTAGGCTGGCGCGGTTACAGACTTGGTTTTTCTTTCCGGACGCGCGCGACACGTCACCACCGAAAGGCCGCCCAATGAAATTCATAGAGACCCGAAGAACATTCTTCGCTACCGCCATTTTGCTCTCGACCACAGCCATGGTCGCAGCGCAGGAGTTCACGCTGTCCGAAGAACATCAGGCGACGCGGAGCACGCCCTATTCGCCCTACGTGGATCAGCACTTCCCGCAGAATGTGTACTTCGGCGACACGCATCTTCACACGTCCTGGTCGGCGGATGCGGGGATGGCCGGTGCAACGCTTGGGCCAGATGCCGCCTACCGTGTCTCGCGCGGCGAAGAGATCGAAAGCCAGAGCGGCCAGCGCTTCAAGCTTATCCGGCCGCTCGACTTCGTGGTCGTTGCCGATCATGCGGAAAACATCGGCGTCGCAGACTACCTCGAGCGTGGCGACCCGCTCTTGCTGGAAACCGAGACCGGCCAGCGCTGGTTCGACTACTTTCAGGCCGGGACCGGGATAGACGCGGCCTACGAGTGGAGCGCTGCGAACGCCGAAGGGAAGGACCCGATCGACAGTCCGGAGATGACGATCCGCGTCTGGGACAGTGTCATCAAGAATGCCGAGCGCTACAACGAGCCGGGTGTCTTCACCGCCTTCATCGGGTACGAATGGACCTCCGGCCCCGGCAGCAACAACCTGCATCGCAACGTGATCTTCCGCGACGGGCCGGACAGGACCCGGCAAGTCGTGCCGTTCTCGGCCTTCGACAGCGACGATCCGGAAGACCTCTGGGCCTATCTCAGGGACTACGAGACGCGGACGGGTGGCCGTGCGCTCGCGATCCCGCACAACGGTAACCTGTCGAACGGCATGATGTTCATGCTGGAAACCTTCGGTGGAGAGGCGTTCAACGAGGACTATGCCTCGACCCGCGCACGCTACGAGCCGCTGTTGGAGGTCACGCAACCCAAGGGCACCAGCGAGGCACATCCGCTCCTGTCCCCCGACGACGCCTTTGCCGATTTCGAGCTGATGGATGCCTCCAATCTCACCGGGACGGTTGCGAAGGAGCCGTGGATGCTGAAGACCGAGTACGCGCGCGAGGCGCTGAAGCTGGGGCTGGCGGAAGAGGCGCGCCTCGGCGTCAACCCCTTCAAGTTCGGCATGATCGGCTCGACCGACGCGCACAACGCCATCCCCTCGACACGGGAGGAGAACTGGTTTGGCAAGATCCATTTCGTAGAGCCGTCCGATCACCGCAAGGATGGCATCTTCATCGAGAGCACCGTTGATCCACAGTATTCAATCTACGACCGGGATCTTGGGGCCTCGGGACTGGCGGCGGTCTGGGCAACCGAGAATACGAGAGAGGCGATCTGGGATGCGATGAAGCGCCGCGAGGTCTTTGCGACCACTGGAACCCGGCTGCGCGTGCGCGTATTCGGCGGCTGGGATTTTGAGGAAGACGAAGTGCAGCGACCCGATTTCGCCGCGCAAGGCTATGCCCGAGGGGTTCCGATGGGGGGCGATCTGCGCAAGGGACCCGAAGGGGCGGCACCCCGCTTCATGGTGCGCGCGCTGCGCGATCCGGACGGCGCGAACCTCGACCGCATCCAGATCGTCAAGGGCTGGCTCGACGCGAACGGCGAGACGCAAGAGCGCATCTACGACATCGCCTGCGCCGACCGGGAGATCGTCGACGCTGCCTGCGACGGCGATGTGGGCAATACGGTCGACATCGGGACCGCGAGCTACACCAACGACATCGGTCGTGCCGTCTTGGGCGGCTGGTGGGAGGACCCGGACTTCGATCCGTCTCTGAAGGCGTTTTACTACGTCCGCGTCCTGCAGATCCCGTCGCCTCGCTGGACGGCCTACGACGCCGCCTATTTCGGAGTGGAAATGCCGGAGGGGACGGCAATGACGGTCCAGGACCGCGCCTACACCTCGCCGATCTGGTACACACCGGGGGAATAGACATTGGACTACGATCAAATTCTGGCCCCTGTCGCCTGCGGCGATGGGAGTCTTCCTTGGCTCGCTTGCGCTTGCCGCATCAAGATCCCTGGATGTGACAGCCAGCCACCGGGCGACCAAAAAATAGTCCATGCGAAGAATGGAGCCCTGCCAATGCTTAAGAATCTCTTGCGATCTGGAGCCGTCATCGTCGCGCTTGGGCTTCCGGTCGGCGCAACTGCTCAGGAAATAGCCGACACGATCTATGCCGGCGGTCCGATCCTCACAATCAACGATGCGCAGCCGACCATCGAAGCGGTCGCGGTGAAAGACGGGCGGATCCTCGCCGTCGGTACGCTTTCCGATCTCGTAGCACACCGGGGTGACGCAACCGAGCTATTCGATCTCGATGGCCGAGCGATGCTTCCTGGCTTTGTCGACAGTCACGGGCACGTTGTCTTCGGTGGCCTGCAGGCGCTGTCGGCCAACCTCCTTGCCCCGCCCGACGGAAAGGTCAGCGATATCGCTAGCCTGCAGCAGACATTGCGGGACTGGGTTGAAGAGAACAGCGCGGCCGTCGAGCAAGCCGGCGTGATCATCGGTTTCGGCTACGACAATGCCCAGCTCTCCGAACTGCGCCATCCAACTCGCGCGGAACTCGACGCCGTTTCAGAGGACCTTCCTGTCATCATTGTGCACCAATCCGGACATCTCGGCGTGGCAAACTCGAAGGTGCTTGAAATCGTTGGCTTTGACGCCTCGACCGAGAATCCCGCAGGAGGTGTCATCCAACGGGGCTCGGACGGAGAGCCAAATGGTGTTCTCGAGGAATATGCGTTCTTTGCAGCACTTATCCCTGTCCTGAACGAGCTCGGCCCAGAAGGTTTGGCGGCCTTCGCTGCTGCCGGTTCGGAGCTATGGGCCAGCTACGGATACACGACCGGACAAGACGGTCGGTCATCCGCCGCGGTCGTCGAGACGCTCAAGGCGGTAGCCGCGGATGGCAAGGTGCCGATTGATATCGTGGCCTTCCCAGACGTGCTGGAAGCGCGCGATTACATCGGTGAGAACGTCTCCATGGAGTACGACAACCGCATCCGCGTGGGCGGGTGCAAACTCACGATCGACGGCTCTCCGCAGGGCTTCACAGCACTCCGGGACCGCCCCTACTACGATCCAGTGGGCGATTATCCCGCAGGCTACGCAGGGTACGCAGCAGTGACCATGGAACAGATCCAGGACGCTGTGAACTGGTGCTACGAGAACGGCATACAAGTCATTACCCATGCTAACGGCGAAGGCGCGTCCGACATGCTGATTGCGGCGCTCGGGGTCGCTCAAGCGGAGTTCGGCGACCCGGGCAACCGGCCCGTCCTGATCCACGGGCAGTTTCTTCGCGAGGACCAGGTCGACGCGTTCAAAGATCTGGGCGTCTTCATGTCGCTCTTCCCGATGCATACGTTCTACTGGGGCGACTGGCACCGCGAGCATACAGTCGGGCCGGTTAATGCCGAAAACATCTCGCCGACCGGATGGGTACGACAGCGCGGCATGATGTTCGGCTCGCACCACGATGCGCCCGTCGCCTTCCCCGACAGCATGCGCATCCTCGACGCGACCGTCACGCGGCGAACAAGGTCTGGAGACATTCTCGGCCCCCACCAGCGGGTCGACGTCATGACCGCACTCAAGGCACTGACGATCTGGCCAGCGTGGCAACATTTCGAGGAGAACGAGAAGGGTACTATCGAGGTCGGGAAACTCGCCGACTTCGTGCTGCTGTCAGGTGATCCCACCGCCATCGACCCCGAGACGCTCGACTCACTCCGCGTCATGGCGACCATCAAGGAAGACGTTCTGATCTACCAGGCCGAGGAAGAAACGCAGAAAGGAGAACTTTCCGGCAGGCGCTTCGCTCTCAGCCCTGCCATGGCCGATCACTTGCTTCACGCAATGTACGAAGGGCTCAATCCAAACAATTGAGGGAGACACATATCCGTATCGCCGAAGAAGCGACAGGCGTGCTTCGCGCGAGATGGTGACTTTGCATTCGCGCGCAGTCTGCTTCTGGGCACCGCACTGCAGCACGAATGGAAATTGCCGACCTCAGAACATTCGTGCTGCACCAGCATCTTGGTCGAAGTAAACTGGTCCGCTCCGGGCTCGGATCCGTCGTTCATCCCCAGTTCGCCCAACGACCGCTTCCGACGGCTGCCGCCCTCCCTCGACGGCATCGCAATGTGCCAAGAACGTGGTGTGAAATCCACTGAGCGTGACGGACAGCAAGCGCGTGATCCGGACGCTGGGAAACAGAGGATTACGCGGACAAGACATCCGGACTCAGGCGGCCTTTTCGTGCGGGGCGCTGGGAAACAAGAGCTCCAGGTAGGAGCGGAACTGCTCGGACTGGCGTGCTGCCATGCCTGGGTTCTTGTGGGCGCGTTCGAGGATCAGGCCACCCTCGATCACAGCGACAAACATCTCGGCCAACTGCTTTGCAGTAACGTGCCGTGCCGGGGGATAACGGTCGATGACCTCCTGGAATTTGCGGATGTACATAGCCGTCCACGTCCTAAGCGTTTCGGCAACGAAATCTTTCACCGTGTTTTCGAAGTGATCGTCCTCGTAGGTGTAGAGCGCATACATGCAGCCCCGCGGCGGGTGCTTGGGGTCGCAAAGGTAGGCCTCGAAATCCGTCAAGAATTTCAGGAGCTGGTCGAGCGGGTCATCATGGGCGGCCTCCGCTTCGGCGAGGAGAGTGCGAAACATCTTCATGTCGCTCTCCGCATACCAACGCATAAGCTGGTCGGCGAGGTCGGCCTTGGACTTGAAGTGGTGAAAGAAGGCCCCCTTGGTGAGGTCGGTCGCTTTCAGCACGTCATCGATCGACATCCCCGCGAAGCCCTTGGACATGACAAGCTGCTTGGCGGCCTTAAGTAGGCGTTCGCGAGTCGCTTCGGCCCTGGCGGTCATAACTCTCTCCATACAGACTGGTTTGCATATACTAAAGGGGTGGCCGGCTTTCAAGGACGCATCGGGAAAACAGCGAAAATATCACGAAGGTAATTCTGAAATATATTCAATTACCTAGGATGAATCTTGTGGCGAGCTGAGAAATTTCGTTGACGGCATACCGAGCGGTCTGTTACAAACCAACCAGTCGGTATGTTAAATCGGACCAAAGCCATGATCGATGCAGCCCAGACCCTGAGCGCCCCTTCTGCAGCCTCGCTGATAGGCATCGCCGGTCTGGCGGTGCGCGTGGCGTCGCCGCTGCTTTCCCGGCGGGAAACGATCCTGACCGCACAGCTTGCCGCCACGTGCCTCTTCGCCACGAGCTATACGTTGATGGACCATCGAACTGCCGCGTCGGTCTGCCTCATTGGCGCGGCCCAGGCGGCCGTGGCGCTGATCGCTGGCAACCGGCCCTGGCTGGGGAAGATGGGCTACGTGTTCATGCCTGTGGTGCTGGCTATGGGGGTGGCGACGTTCTCCGGTCTGCCCACGATCCTGGCCGTGACGGCCTGCTGCCTGACGATGGTCGGCCGGCTCCAAACCGATTTGATGCGGATGCGCGGCATCCAGCTCTGCGCGAACCCCTTCGGCGCGGCCCACGACGTCGTCGTCGGCGCCTGGCCCTGCCTGGCGGGCGCCGTCCTCTCCTTCACAGTCGCCGCCATCGCGTTCCGCCGTGAATGGCGGCGGAGAGCGCCCGCCTGAGAGAGTTCCCGACCCGGACCGGGTGACGTCCGGACACCCCATCTGACCAAAGGAGAAAAAGATGGAAAACGCAAAGAAACTTGCAATCGTCGTATCCCGTGGCCTCGATGACGAGCGGGCCACTGTCGCCTTCACGATCGCCAACACCGGGATCGCTTCGGGCCAGCAGGTGACCATGTTCATGGTCAGCTCCGCCGTAGACGTGGTCCGCAAGGGCGCCGCCGACAACGTGCGGATGAACCCCTTCGACCCGCCGATGAAGGAACTGATCGAGAACTTCCAGAACGGTGGCGGCCGCATCCTCGTCTGTCCGCCCTGCGCAAAGGTGCGCGGCTACGAGGAAAGCGACTTCATCGACGGTGTGCAGGTGGTGGGTTCGCCCGCGCTGCACGCGCAGATCCTCGACGGCGCTTCGACGCTGAGCTTCTGACCCCCAAAAAAGAAGGAGAAAGATCATGACTTCCTGTGCAAACGCCGGCGCCGTCGAGAATTCCACCGCCACACCCATCACCGTCGCAGAAGCGAAAGGTTACCATGGGCGCGCAGGCGTAGAGTTCGTAGACCCGCGCCCCGCGGACGCGATCGCGGCCACCACGGGCAAGATCCCGGGCGCGCGGCTGATTTCCGTCGAGGACGTGGAGGCGGGGAACCTGCCGCCGGTCTTCGCGGACAAGAGCCTCCATGTGGTGACCACCTGCATGGCCGGACCCATGGCCCGGCGGGCGGCCACAGCCTTCGCCAAGGCAGGCTTCGGCCGGGTGAACTGGATCGAAGGCGGCACCACCGCCTGGGTCGAAGCCGGTCATCCGACCGTTCGCTGAGTGATCGGCCGAATCCCGCAAATCTCGCCGGAGCCACTGACGCAGCGCCATCCGTCATACGGGTGGTGCTGCGCGCTCAAGTCGGGGTTTGTAGAGAATGTTCGTCAAAGGCATGCCAAGGCCATCTGGTGGTCCTCCGTTTCCTCACCATAGCGGTGGACCAATTAACGTGGGGAGGCTCACCCGCAGCACTGGCGCCCGTCACCGCGGTGTTTGGTGGTCTTGTAAATTGATGATGATAATTGATGTAAGGTCACATTCCCGCGGTTGTTCGGTGAAGGCCAAATCCTGCCCCCGCAACCAACTTTAGCGAACAGCCCGAAGCGACATAGCCCGCCTTGCCGGCGGGCTTTGCTATTGCCAGCATCTCGACCAGATCGCCCTCGGATACCGGCCCCCAGCACCCGGAACCATCATCCCAGTAGCCCAGAAGCCGCCCACGCACTAACAATCAAACTGGACCAGTCAGATTGGGCTGCTCAAAGATGCCCTCGCAGGCTCGCTCGACCCTGGCACGCCGAACCAACGGACGCAGCCTCAGATCGCGGCGTCTTCCTTCGCAGCACCCACTCGGTTTCGATGAGGGGCGAACAGGCAGGCAAGGCCGAGGATCGCGCCAGACACCGCCGCGATCATGCCGGCGGCGCTCACGGCGTTCTGGGCGCCGAACCAGAGTGGCCCGTAGCCCGCAAACACATATCCAAGAACCGCCGACAAGACGGCGAATGCTACGCTCCAAAGAACCTGATGTTCCAGACGGTTGGTCATCAGGCGCGCGGCGGCCGGCGGGCAGATGAACATCGCGATTACGATGATGGACCCGACGGCGTCAAAGGCCGCGACGGCGGCGAATGCTGCAGTGATGACAAGACCGAATCCGATTGCCGCAGTCGGCAGTCCAAGTGCCTCGGCGAAGCCTTCGTCGAAGGTGGAAATCTTGAGCCAGCGCCAGAAGGTGACTGTCAGGGCCACGACAATGGCGCAGACGATCGCGATCCGACCGAGTTCGTGCGGTAGAGACGCGAGCGCCACGGGATCCAGGAGCGAGTCCCAGCCCTTGGCCTTGAACCAGATCAGGCTTTCCAGATTGCCCATAAGCGCATGTTCCACGTCCAGATGCACGCTTGACGTGTCCGACTGCTCGAGAAGCAGCACCCCGCCGGCAAAGAGCGTCGTGAAGGTTACGCCCATCGCCGCTCCAGGTTCAATCCGCCCGAGCCGCTTGATCGCTTCGATCAGGATCACCGCGACGATAGCCGCACCGGCAGCCCCGATCAGCATCGGAATGGCGGTGACAACGCCGGTAAGTAGGAAGGCCACGACAATCCCGGGCAGAACCACGTGGCTGATGGCGTCGCCGATCAGGGCCTGTCGGCGGAGGATCAGGAAGTTGCCGGGAAGCGCGCAAGCCACCGAGGCCAATATGCCGATCAGCAGCGGTGCAAGCGAGAACTGAACGAATTCGGCGCCCATCAGGCTATGCCTCCGCTTTGTTCCGGGACTGGCGTCGGCCCGCCAATAATACGATCGAACGCGGCGATCTCGTCGCGCGTGAAGACCTGCTCGATCGGCGTAAGGCCGTCATAGCGCCCGGTCAGGCTCGTATCCTGGTGGACCCGCCGCGCGGCCTCCCAGCGGTGTTCGTCGCGCGCGATCTTTGCCGCTTGGGCGCGCCCGGCCTCCGTGGCCACTCCGTCGGGACGAATGTACCCCTCCGTCGTCAGAACCTTCAGCGTGAGATCATCGTGAATCGGCTCGCCACGGGACAGCGCCAGAAGTCCCTGCCGCCGATGCACGCGCCGCTGGAAGCGCCGATGCCGTATTATCGCGGCGGTCACGCCACGCTTCGGCGCCAGGAAGAGAGAGAGCCCGAAGAGCGCGGCCGCAACCAGAACGATGATCGGCCCGGTGGGAAGGGCGGGGGCCGAGGCGGAGATGGCCGCGCCGACATAGCCTGAAAACCCGCCGAGCGCGCCGGCATACCAGATCAGCCTGTCGCTCTTCTCGGTCCAGAAACGGGCGGTGACGGGCGGGATGATGAGCATGGCGACGATCAGGATCAGGCCGACGATCTTCAGACCGATCACGGTGACGGCCAGGACGAGGCCCATCATCGCAAGATCGATGCGCCGGACGTCATAGCCGGACGCCGCGGCATATTCGGCGTCGAAGGCGACGAGGGTCATCGGACGGCGCAACAGCCACGTCGCAAGAACCGCGAGCGTGCCGCCGATGGCGATCACGACGGCATCCTGAAACAGCATGCCGGCCGTGGATCCGAGAAGGAAGCTTTCCAGACCTGCTTGGCGCCCCGAACTCATGGTCTGAATGACCGTCAGCAGAACGACGCCGATCCCGAAGAAGACCGACAACACTGCGCCGATCGCGGCGTCTTCGCTGAGCCGTGTCCGTCGCGCCATCGATTCGACGAGGAGAAGGCCGATCCAGGCGGTGACCGCGGAGCCTGCAAGCAGGCCAAAGAGGTTCCGCCCGTCGCCGCCGAAGCTAACCATCAGGATGAAGGCAATCCCGACGCCTGGCAGAGTGGCATGCGCGACCGCGTCGGAGACCAGCGCCCGTTTGCGCAGAAAGAGAAAGGTGCCCGCAGTTCCTGCAGCGAAGCCCAAAAGGGCTGCGCCGAGTCCGACCAGCGCCGCGTTGTAGCCGGCACCGAGCAGCATTGCGTCTAGAAACGGCTTCACGCGCCACCTGCCAGCTGAAGCTGGTCGATATGCGTGGCCGCAAGTCGCCCACCATAGGTCGCGTTCAGGTTCGGACCCGTGAATGTCGTGGCCACGGGGCCCTCGGCAATCTTGCGCACATTGATCAGAAACACATTGTCGAAGTAATCGACCACCGTAGCGAGGTCATGATGCACGCTGATCACCGCCTTGCCTTCAGCCCTGAGCGAGCGGAGCACGTCGATGATCGCGCGTTCTGTCGCCGCGTCTACGCCCGCAAACGGTTCGTCGAGCAGATAGAGCTCCGCGTCCTGGGCAAGCGCCCGTGCCAGAAAGACCCTCTGCTGCTGGCCGCCCGAAAGCTGGCCAATCTGGCGGTCGGCGAAATCCGCCATCCCGACGCGATCGAGGCAGTCATTGGCTCGCGCCCGGAGAGCCCCGGTCAGGCGCCCCAGGAGACCGACGCGTCGGTAGAGGCCCATCTGAACCACGTCGATGACGGTGGTCGGGAAGTCCCAATCAACACTCGCGCGTTGTGGGACGTAGGCGATCCGGTCGCGCGCGGTTCCGATCGGCTGACCGAACACGGTGACTTCACCCGACAGCCGCGGGATGACCCCAAGCGCCGCCTTGAGCAATGTGGACTTCCCGGCGCCATTGGGGCCGACGATCGCCGTCATCGCCTTTGCCGGAAACGTGGCGTCGACCGAGAAAACGGCCGGTTTCTCGCCGTAGGAGACGGTCAAGCCCCGGACTGCCAGCGCGGCTTCCGCCGCTACGGGGTCCTGCCGTACCGATCGGCCTTTCTCGGACGCAAGCTCCACCTGCGCACTGGATGTCATGCGTGGATCCATCAGTAAAGAAGCCCGTTCATGCCCTTGGCGGGCACGTCGCCACCAAGCGCCCCGGCGATCACGGTCGCGTTGTGATCGATCATGCCGAGATAGGTGCCCTCGTAAGTGCCGTCCTCGCCCATGGCGTCGGAAAACAGCTCCCCGCCGATGACGACCTCGTGGCCCTGCGCCGCGGCGCCCTCGATCAGGGCGCGGATATTCCGGTCGGAAACCGAGGATTCCACGAAGACCGCCTTGATGTCGCGTGCCACCAGCATTTCGACCAGCTCGGAAACGCGCTGGAGGCCCGCCTCGGACTCGGTCGAGATACCCTGGATGCCAACCACCTCGAAACCGTAGGCCGAACCGAAATAGTTGAAGGCGTCATGGGCGGTCAGGAGTACGCGGCCTTCCGCCGGGACCGAGGACAGGACCCGGGTCGTGTACTGCGCGAGCGCCTCGAGCTCCTCCAGGTGCGCATCAGCATTGGCGCGGAACGTCGCCTCGCTCTCGGGCTGCACGGAAATGAGCACGTCGCGCACATTGAGAACGACGCGGCTCCAGAGATTAGGGTTCATCCAGACATGCGGGTCGTACTTGTCCTCGTAGTTGTCATGGCCGAGCAAGAGGTTCTTCGGAAGGCTTTCGGCCACGGCAACGACGTTGCCTTCACCTTCGAGGCCTTGCATGAATTCTTCCATCTGCGCCTCGAGGTACAGGCCGTGCCAGAGAACGACGTCGGCATTCGCCATCGCGACGATATCGGTGCGGGTCTGACGATAAGCATGCGGGTCGACACCGGGGCCCATCAGCGCCCGAACCTCGACCAGATCTCCGCCGACCTCGCGCGCCGCGTCGGCAATCATGCCGGTCGTCGCGACCACGCCAAGTTTCTCCTGTGCGTCCGCGAAGCCTGCGGTAATCGTCATGGCCAAGGCCGAGACCGCGGCCAGCAGCGTTCTCTTGGTCAGCATCATCGGTAAAAGCCCCCTGCGTTCGGGCCGGGACCAATCATGCCCGCCCTCGTGTCCAATATTGCGAGTCATTTGCAAGAGTCAATGATATTGCGAGGCATTCGCAAAAATTGTTGGGCATTGGACCGGGTTTGTTACGACATGCCGTGACGCAATCGTCGCAGATCGGCTCCGCAAGCCATGAAAAGCTCCCTCGACGGGTGGGCCCTGCGGCGCCCGGATACATTTGAGAGCGAGGTGCCGATGGAGACCGACCTTCCCTCTGGCGGAGTATACGAGACGCTGCCCGCCCCGCTTTATACCGACCCCGCGGTCTTTGCCGAGGAACGCAATCGGATCTTCCGCCGCTCATGGCACCTGGCTGGCCACGTCAGCGACCTTGCCGCGCCCGGCGCCTACTTCACCGCCGACATCGTCGGCAGTTCGGTCCTCGTCATCCGTGGGGCGGACGACGTGCTCCGCGCCTTCTTCAACGTCTGCGTCCATCGCGGCCACGAGCTTGCCGAAGGCGCGGGCTGCGCGAAGCGGCTGACCTGCCCCTATCACGCCTGGACCTATGACACGACCGGCCAGCTGCGCGCGGCACCGAACGCGAGGGGTTTTCCCGGCTTTGACACCTCGGCCTACCGGCTGAAGCCAGTCAGGCTTGAAGTCTATCATGGCCTGATCCTCGTCAATCTCGACGCCGATGCCGCGCCGTTCTGGCCGGGGGCCGAGGAAGCCTCGGCCGAGATCGCGATCTACGCACCGAACCTCGCCACATACGTTCATGCCGCCCGGACCGAGCGCATGGCCGCGGCGAACTGGAAAGTCGTCGCCGAGAACTTAAACGAATGCTATCATTGTGCGGTTGTGCATAAAACGTTGACGACGGGCGTCGTCGATCCCGACCTCTACCGGACCCGTGACAGAAGCTGGGGCATCCGCCACGAAAGTCCGGCGCGGCCGGACGGAACGAAATCCTACAGTTACGTTGCCGATCCGGCGGCGCGGACCGACCGGTTCCTGACCTGGTGGTTCTGGCCCTTCTTCGCGATCCAGGTCTATCCTGGCGGCATCGTCAACACCTATCGCTGGCGGCCGGTCTCGGTCGATCAGACCAAGGTTGAGGTCGATTGGTGGCTGCCCCGGGCGCAGCCGAACGCGGTGGAGGCCGAGATCATCCTCCAGCACCGCACCACGACCTTCGCCGAGGATGCGCCGATCGTGGATTCCGTGCAACGGGGGCTTGCCTCGGGTGGGTTCGACCGCGGGCCCTTGGTCGTGGAGTCGGCCTGTGGCTCGCAGTCCGAACACCCGATCCTCGCCTTCCAGCGCCACTACGCGGCGGCCATGATGGCAGGGTCGGCCGAGGCGACGGTGACGGCTGCCTGAAATCGGCGGCATTGTGGACGCTCGCAACGCGCGCGTGGCATAGGCGATGCAACGTTTCCGGCTAATGCGGGGCCTGCAGATGTTCGCCGCCGCCGAGGCCTGGGCACTCAATAACCTCAAGGCTGAGCGCGGTCTCACCTCACGAGCCAGTTTCAAGAAGCGGAGCGCCGCCGTTCTCTCCGGGGCGCTGGCCGGGCACGGCGTAAACGGTAATCATCCTGCCCTCGTAGATACAGTTTTTGTGCGTTTGACGGTTTCGGGATACAGGGCCGCGCAGCGCGAACGGAAACGGTCCTGTCTCTCAGCGCTGGGTGGTTGCATTGCCGGACAACGCACCCGGACTCAACGTTTCGCGGCGTAGTAGGATACCCGGCGCTCGAGATAGGCGAGGACCTCCGAGACCGCGAAGGCCAGCGCGAAGAGCACGATCAGTACGGCCCAGAAATGCGACATCAGGAAGTTCGCCGAATAAAGTTCGAAAAGCGCGCCAAACCCCACGATCGAAATCAGGAGCTGGCCGATGATCACGCCCTTGACCGCGCGAATGATCCCGATCCGCACACCGCCCAGGATCTCCGGCAGCGCCGCCCAGAAGTAGATCTTGGAGAAGCTCTCCCAGGGACCGGCGCCGAAGCTGCGGGCCATTTCGATGAGCGAGCGGTTGATCTGCATGACCCCGGCACGGGCGTTCAGGATGATGATCCAGATCGCGAAAAGTGTCGTCGTGATGATGATCGACTTCATCCCGAAACCAAATAGCACCATCAGGACCGGAACCAACGCGGTGAGCGGCGCCGAGAGGAAGATGTTGACCCAAGGGAGCAGGAGTTCGTCGATCAGGCGGTTCTTGCCCATGAGGATGCCGGTCGGGATACCGATCACCACCGCAAAGAACACGCCTGCGAGGAAGGCGTAGGCGGTCTCGTAGAGCGCCTTCTGAAAAGCGGCGGAAGGGAATACCTCGACCAGGGTCGCGACAACATCAGAGAGCGGCGGCACGAAGAACGAAAACTCGGAGCGGCCTATCGCTTCCCAAAGAAGCGCCCAGATGATCAGCGAGGACATGCCCGGCAGGCGGTATCCGAACAGCGTCATGGCCTACTCCACATAGGTTCTGAGCGACGCCCAGATCTCGTCGACGATGTCGAGGTATTCGGGGTCGCGGCGAATGTTCGCGACGTCCTTTTCCCGAAGACCCGTTGGCCGGATGATGTCGCTGACCCGGCTTGGCCTCGGCAGCAGGATCGCGATCTGATCGGAGACGTAGACAGCCTCCTCGATCGAGTGGGTCACGAAGATGAAGGTCTTGTTGTGCGAGGCGACGAGTTCCAGGAGATCCTCCTGGAACTTGCGGCGGGTCTGTTCGTCGACGGCCGAGAAGGGTTCGTCCATCAGAAGAACCTGCGCATCGACCGACAGGGCGCGGGCGAGGCCAACGCGCTGGCGCATGCCGCCGGAAAGCTCGTGCGGGAAGGCGTTTTCGAAGCCGGAGAGGCCGACATCGGAGATGTATTTCGCGGCAATGTCTTCGCGCTCTTCCTTCGCCACTCCGCGAAGCTCCAGCCCGAAGGCCACGTTTCTGAGAACGTTCGCCCAGGGAAGGAGCGCGAAGTCCTGAAACACGAACGCGCGATCGGGGCCGGGGCCGGTGACGGACTTGCCATCGACCTCGATTGCACCCGCCGTGGGCTCCAGGAGCCCGGCGATGATCTTCAGGAGCGTGGTCTTGCCGCAGCCCGACGGCCCGAGGAGTGAGGTGAGCTGTCCGCGGGGGAATTCCAGGGTCAGGTCCCTGAGCGCTTCGACCGCGCCGTAGTTCTTCGAGATGTTGCGGGCCGAAACCGCGATGTCGGTCGCCGGGTTAGTCTGAAGCATAGCCACGCACATTCCCTTCAAAGAGGTATTTCTCGATCTTTTCCAGAAAGTTCAGAAAAAGCACCGCCAGCGCGATGATCGAGAAGATCGCCGCATACATGCTGGGATAATCCGCGATCGAGCGGCTGAAGCTGATGATGTCGCCGACGCCCGTGGGCGTGATCTTCAGCTCCGACAGGATCGCGCCGATGAACCCGGCGGAGACGCCGAGGCGGAGCCCGGAGAAGATGACTGGGGAGGCGGCAGGAATGATTATCTTCAGGACGACTTCCGCCCTCGTCGCGAGGAACGAGGTGCCCATCTCGATCAGGTTCGAAGGTGTGTTGCGCACCGCTCCGGCGGTATTCAGCACGATGACCGGCATCGCCATGATGCAGACCACGAAGACCTTCGACGTCAGGCCGATTCCGTAGATCATCACCAGAAGCGGGATGAGCGCGGCAAGCGGTGCTGCCTGCATCACGATAAAGATCGGGGAAAACAGCCAGTCGAACCAGTTCGAGAGCCCGATCCAGAGCCCGATCGCGATCCCGATGAAGGCCGATATGATCACCCCGATCACGAGCGGCTTAAGAGTTTCGGCGTAGGCCGCGAAGAGCGTGCCGTCGAGAGCCATCGCGCCGAGCGCGGCCATTGAATCCGTGAACGTAGGGAAGGCGTAGCTCACGGGAATTCGGCCCGCGATTTCCCATGCACCGAAAACCGCCAAGGCCGAGACAAGCTTCAAGGTCAGGGATCTGCTGAGCATCCGCAGGCCACCCTCATGAGGTTGCGACCGGCCCCCGCGGCGTGCGCGCGGTGCCGGTCGGCATTGATCTAGCTTCCCGTCGCGGCGTCGAGCGGCGCCATGTACCAGAAGTCATCGATGTTCAGCGTCGAGGCATCGCCCTCAAGCTGGCCAGCCTGGCTGTACCACTCCATGTCCGCCGCGGCCGCCTTGCGCCCGCCGCCCGCCGGGTCGTAGAGCCCGCCTTCGACCGCTTCGGAATAGAAGGTGTCAAGCTCGTCGAGGATTTCCTTCGGCAACTGACCGATCGGCCCCTCGGGGTCGGTTTCGCGGCTGACAATGGTCGGATCTTCGTTCATGTCTTTCCAGACCGAGGCGAGCGCGTTGACGAAGATCTGCACGTCCCCCTCGTTCGCCTTGATCCAGTCGAGATTTGCGAACAGCGCCTCGTCCGAGGCTTCGACGTCGAACATCTGCAAGACGTTGAACTTGTCGCTATGCTCGCGCATGATCTTGTTCTTGTTCGACAGGTCGATGATCGTCGCATCGGCCTGGCCCGCCACCAGCGCCACGACGCGGTTGGCCGAGCCGGGCACGTAGGAGCGTTCGCCGAACGTGATGCCCATCTTGTCCTCGATCACGTTGGCGATAGAGTCGGTGCCGCCGCCTCGGGAATGCAGCAGGATCGGCTCACCGTCGAGATCTTCCAGCTTCGAGTACTTCTTGGTGGTGACCGGAAAGAACTTGAGCTTCGAGAGCTGGAAGATGATCCGCACCGGCGCCTTCGAGCGCTGCATCGCCGCGTAGGGTGTGCCGAAGCCGATATCCATCTGGCCCGACAGTACCGCCTGGATCGCGAGTTCCTCATCCGAAAATGCGGTCCATTCGTAGTCGAGTCCGTTTGCCTTCGCCCGGTCGAGCGCCACGAAGAAGGCGGCGAGTTCGTCCGAGGGTGTTTCGGCCAGCGCGATGCGGATCTTTTCGGCACTCGCACTGCTCGCGGTCAGGGCGATTGCCGCTGCCGCGATCGTGGTCATAAAGTGCTTCATCTTGTCCTCCCTTAAGGCTCTTGTTGGTGCCCGGCTTCGCGGGTTCTGGTTTAAATCCAGCCTCGAACGCGCCTCATGCCTCCCCGAAGAGCCGTGCCGAGACCGATCCGAGGTGGTCGCGCATCGCGGCATGGGCCGCGGTCGGATCGCGCGCCTCGATGGCATTGGCGATGCGGGCATGCTCGTCAAAGCTCGAATGATCGCGGGGTGGGCGTTCAGTGCGTCGGACTACGGTGTTCCAGGCTACCGCGCGGCGCACCTGGTTGAGCTGATCAAAGAGCGCGAGCAGCAGGGCATTGCCGGTCGCTTCGGCGACGGAGCGGTGAAAGGCGTCGTCCTGGGCCTCGTAGGCAGCCCAGTCCGCGGCAGCTTCCGCCCTTTCGCGCGCCAGCCGGAGGCGGATCACCGCCTCGTCCGAGGCATTGATTGCCGCCTCGCGAGCGAGCGCGGGTTCGAGCGATAGCCGCGCTCGCATCATGTGTACCGGCGAGATCCGCTGGCTAAGCTCGCTGATCGCGCCTGCATAACTGTTCGACGCCGCAACGAAGGTACCCTTGCCGACATGTCGCCAGATTGCCCCTTCGCGTTCCAGCGCCTCAAGCGCCCGACGCAGGAGCGTGCGCCCCATGCCGAGGCTCACCATCAACTCACGCTCCGCCGGCAAGCGGTCGCCCGGATGGTATCCGCCATCGTCGATATACGCGCGAAGTTCCCGGATCGCATCCTCACGTTCCGAACTTATGGGTCGTTCAAGCAAAGCGGACACCCGGAATTGATCGACCAATTGGTCCGATTTCTGCCAATTATGCGATATTATTCGCAACCATCAACATAAAAGTCGCGTAAGGACAGGATTGGTTGCGATTGATCTTGCCGTCGAATCTGGTACATCAGGCATTAACGGTTTCTCGAAAAGGTCCTGCGACATGACCCAGTTTGCCATCCCGACTCCGCCGACGGTTGCTTTGCCGATCGCGGATTCCGAACAGATGTTTCCGGTTCGCCGGGTTTATTGCATCGGGCGCAACTACGCCGCCCATGCCATCGAGATGGGCCACGATCCCGACCGCGAACCTCCGTTCTTCTTTCAGAAAAACCCCGACAACCTCGACCCATCGGGCGAGTTTCCCTATCCGGATCGAAGCTCGGACGTGCATCATGAAGTCGAGATGGCGGTGATGCTGAAGTCCGGGGGCAGCAACATCCCGATCGACCTGGCGCTTGGTCATGTATTTGGCTATGCGGTGGCGCTCGACATGACGCGACGGGATCTGCAGGGCGAACAGAAAAAGCTCGGTCGGCCTTGGGAAATCGGCAAGGCTTTCGAAAGATCTGCCCCGGTCGGGCCGATACATCCTGTGTCCAAGGTCGGACATCTTGAGGAAGGTCCGGTGACGCTGAAGGTCAATGGAGAGCTTCGCCAGGAGGGCGACCTGAACCAGATGATCTGGAAGGTCCCCGAGATGATTTCCTATCTGTCAGACTATTTTGAACTGGCCGCGGGAGACGTGATACTGTCGGGCACCCCGGCGGGCGTCGGTCCGGTTGCCAGGGGCGACCTTCTGGACATTGCCATAGAAGGCTTGGGTGGTCTGCGGGTAAAGGTCCGCTAGGGTCAGGACTTTCTTGTCCCGCGCTTGCGGCATGATTCAGATCTCCCCGCGGATACTGAATCATGCCCGACGGTTTGAAATCAACGGGCCCTGGACCTTCTGAATCGCTTCTTTGCTACTCTTTCTCCGTCACCTGCCTTGGCCGGGTCTGGTGACGGACTGGTATATGGCGTCTGAACATGAAGACGGGGAGGGTTACCTCGTCCGGGATGGATTGTCGGCACGGACGCCGCGGGCCGGCAAGTCCTTGCGACCGGTTGAACAGACGGGTCGATACCCTTGGATCAATCGCCACACTGCCCGCGAAGCCGGGACCACTTGAACCCTCCGCTCCGAAGGCAGATCAGGTTTTCCAAGGGCGATGACGGAGGACACTTGGTCCATGCTGAGACTGGTTCGAATTCGTGTGGCGCCGGCCCCTTCTGACATATCTTGCGCATGGGACGGTTTCGGAAGACCCTGACAGGGTACCGGAGAAGCGACATGACCAGTCTTCGATATTGCCTGCCGGCTCTTTTCTGCGCTACCGCGGCCCTCGCGGCGAACGGCTTGACGAACTGGGGGGAGTCCGGTCAGTGGTCGGTGCTTGTCGATCCGGATTCGGGAAATGGATGCCTGATCCAGAAAGACTTCAGCGATGGCTTACGGATCAGGTTCGGGAACCTTCCATTGCTGAGTGGTGGCTTCTTTGCCGCCCTGAGCCGTGACTGGAGCGATCTGGAAGCAGGCACGACCGGTACCGTCAGATTCCTGACAGGCGAGGCGAAGTTTGCCGGGGAGGCCGAATTTCTGGAGGAGGATGGCTGGTATGGGGGCTCGGCTTTCTTCAACAATCCGAACTTCGTCACCGAAATGGCCAAGCGCCGGTCGATCACGGTAATCGGCCCGAGCGGCGGTACCTTCGAGGTCGATCTCGCAGGGTCATCGAAGGCGATCGACCTGATGCAGGAGTGCCAGGAGGCGCAGAAATAGGCTCAGCGTGGGCCGGGGTTGCGGGGTTGTCGCGGTACGGCTTTCAGTTGCTTCACGTCGGGAACGCAAGGCACACGGTTCGCGGTCATGGCAAGAGGCTCAGCAGCACTCCACGATCGACGTTTTGCAAGCTTGACCTTGGGTGCGCCGAGCGGCCCGGACACTTCGAACGGCCATGCGCTTCGCGCGAGCGGCCGACCCACCGGCCGTGGATCCGCCCGTAAGAAGATGCGATCCCTTTTGAAGTCGACAGACCCCGCTCCCACCAGCTGGACGCGCCGCGTTTCGACAACGGCGGCACCTGTACTGACCCTACCCCGGCTGATCTTGAGCGGCGCACGCAAGCAGACAATATCCGCATAGCCCCCCCGCCTTTCGGCAGAGAAGAGCCAAGGCAGGACGCCCAGCCCGGCAAGGTCGATCAGGCTGGAACTTATCCGCCCATTCTTCATCTCGACCGTTGTCTGGCCGCTCATCGAGTCGAGAAAGGCCCGCACGGAAGTGCGACGGCCAGTGAGATTGAACTGACCTGTCAGGATGCCGTAGGCGCCAATCCCTGCACCCAGCGAGTCGAGCAACCGCCCCAAGTCCCAGCCGCCCGTTCGCCCTGAAACTTGTACCCAGCCCGGAGAGCGAACGGCATCGAATGCAGCTTGCAGGTCGGCGTATCCCCCGCCGTAATTGACCCGCAGAGGCCCAAATCTCAGCTTGCCATCCTTCATGTCCACCTTGCTCTTGATGGCCGAGACACCTTTCTGCCCGGTGATCCGCTCTATGCCGATGCTGATTTCTGCATCGATCAGCGGTACGAACTTCTCCGGGTCACGCAGATCTTCCAGGCTCAGACTGCCCGCGCCCTCGAAAATTACGAGCGGCTGGTAGCCGGACAGATCCTCGTCACCGCTGACTTGCGCCTGCGGGTCTTCGGACTCCGCTTCCAGTGTTTCTGGAAGCACCAGAGGCTGGAAATCCGACAGATCCTCCCCGTCGGAGTCTTCGGGGGGAAGAACAAGCGGTTGGAACTCCTCCTCCGGGTATTCTCCGCGGCTTTCGGCTTCGGCCAGCCTGGCTTCACGGTAGACCGATTTGGCCCGCGCAAGTTCGGTCGCAGCGAGGATTGCGTTCCTCACGTCAACCAGGCGCACGGTCTCGCTCGTCACTGCGCCCCGGAGCATGGGCTTGCCTCCAGCGACATGCAATTTCAGGTCTGCGTCCAGGCTGGATTCGCCCGCGCTGACAGTCGAGGAAACCGACAGCCGTTGGTTCCGTCGCTCGGCGGTCAGATCGTAGCCGAAGCGCCCTGTTTCGACCGGATCGAGTTGCACGGCCCGCAGAAACGACGCTCCGTCCGGCGTGCTCAGATGTATCTCGAACCGCATCGCGTCGAGCGCGGCGATATCCCCGACATTGACACCAATCCTGGCCTCCCACAGGTCCGTGTCCCGGGTAGCGAGGTCGGACGTCGAAAGCACGCCCTTGCCTTCCTGCTCCTCCAGCCGGAACGAGCCTGTTAGATGGCCAAACCGGGCGGCGTCTTCTTCGCGCAGCGTCAAGAGGACACGCGATGCCGGAAGGTCGAGCCTGCCTGAAAGGGTGTAGCCCTTGAAGTTGATAAGGTCCGCAATATCGCCGCGCGCGGCGAGCATTGGTGCGTCCTCGGGCCCGATCGTAAGCGTCAGGCCGGACACCTTTAGCTGGCCATCAGATGTCCTCATCACCCGTTCCACACGGAACGGTCCGATTTCCTTCAACTCTTCATCAAAGGCGTTGGTTTCGAACTTGAAGCTCTTGACCTCGATGATCCCGTCCTTGCCTACGGAATGGGTGGAAATGCGCGTCGGTTCGATATCTCGCAGGAAGATCGCTGATTTCGCGGCCGAGACCTGCTGTGCCAGATCGAGCTCGAACAGCAGGTCGAACTCGGGCCCGGCACGCGGATCGGCAAGTGCTCCAGTGAGCAACGCCTTCATCCCGTTCTCGAAATCCGCGGACAGGTCAATGTCTTCAAGAAGAAAGAGCCGATCCCGCCGTTTGATCGACGACGTCGCGCGGGCCGACCCCGCCGCCTTGCCGTCGAGCCGCAGGGTGTCGAGCAGGTTTTGCAGGTCGGGGGTCTCGATATTCAGCGTTCCGTCGAACTCGCCGGGCAGCAGATCCTGCCGGGATTGCCCGGAAATATCGAAAACGAGCGCGCCGAGTTGGCCGCTCGCATCGAAGGGAGCGCCGTCGGGAAAGTCTCCGCGGAACTCCGCCGGTTCGCCGTTGATCAAGCCCTGTGATCGGACCCTGACTGTTGGCCGTTCTGCATCCGTGACCTGCCGGACGGTGAAGTCATTCAGTTCAAGATCGAATTCAAAGCCGGTCGACTGGTTTTCCGAATGGGCGACCATGTCCGAAAAAGAGACTGTTCTTGCGCCTAGAAAGGTGAACACGTCGACATCGTTGCTGTCAGGCTCTGACTCTGCCTCCGGCAATCGGGCCTCGGCCCATGATGTCTTGCCGTCCTCTGTACGCAGGAGCGTAACCGTAAGCCCATGCGCCTCGATTTCGGGCAGCGGAATGCCTCCGCGCAGATGGTGAAGCAGCGCGATCGGAAAACGTGCTGTCTCAAGTGTTGCGAGATCCTGTTCGGGCATCTCTTCCGACGGGAGCTGCAGGCCGGTCACCGAAACCGCCATGCCGCCCGAGAAGGTAAGTGAGACATCGCCGCTGATCTCGACAGGTCGCCTGAGAAGGTCGGACAACTTGGCCTCGGCGATTGAGATCCGCAGGCTCCCAAATACCGCACTGGCGAGAAGAACCCATGCCGTTGCGCAGAAAAAAAGCAATGCGAGGAAAAAAAACACAAAAATTCGCTTGGAAATATACATTGGCCCGTCAGTCCGTATTCCCGTGATCCCGGATCAATCGCCACATTCGCGCTGAAGTTGATCGGACGGCCAGGAGCACGAAAACCTTCCAATCAAACCGGTGGCGGTCAGGCGGGTTTCCCTTGCAGATATGATATGTTCGAGGCGGTAACCGGACAAGCTTGATTGGATCACCGAAAGCTGGCTTCGGTCTTGTCTGATGAAGTTGGCTTGAGGCAGGGCAGGGCGCCGATCGGCCACGCGGATGATCTGGGCAATGCCGCGGATGCTTGGGCGGTCCACCAGAGCGATGCGGATGTTGATTCCGGCGGTTTGGGTTTCGGGGTCGAGCGCCGCAATGCGCTTACCTAATGCATTGAGAAAGCGTATCTGCGCCGCGATCCGACTGTGGACATGTTATCCGGTCGGCTGCGTTCAGAACGCCCTGCTGTAGCGCTTCTCTCCATTCCGACGAACGGACAGGGCTATCAAGCTATGGAGTCAAACTNTCCGTGCCGGTGCCGTGCGCCGGAACTTCGAATGATCCGCCACGAGGAAGACCTTGCGCGACTGGCGCAGCAGGGCCTGGCTGACGCCTACCTCCTGGATATCGAAATCCAGCATGTCGCCGTCCTCGTCGAGCGCGGAGCAGCCGATCACGGCAAGGTCGAACTTGAACTGGCTGATCGCCTCGGTCGTGAGCTTGCCGACGAGACCGCCATCGGCGCGGCGAAGCTGGCCGCCGGTGACGACGATCTGGCAGTCGGGGTTGCCGACCAGGATGCCCGGGACGTTCATGTTGTTGGTCACGACTAGGAGATTGCGGTGGCGAAGCAACTCATGCGCGACCGCCTCGGTGCTGGTCCCTATGTTGAGAAACACCGATGAGTCTTCCGGAACCTCCAGCGCGCAGGCCTTGGCGATGCGTTGCTTGGCCTCCTTGAAGAGGCCGCGCCGCTCTTCGTAGCCGATGTT
>NZ_JAWQFN010000017.1:0-40352 GCF_033436765.1 Defluviimonas sp. D31 | reverse complement strand
TGATCTCGCGGCTCGTCTTGAAGTATTTGAACGGGTCAGGTTTCGACATCAAGCGACGCTAGTCGGCGCCCTGCCTCGCCGCAAGCCAGGTTCCTCTGACACCGCCGCGGTAGGGGAGTGATGAAACGTCGGCCAGCCTTAAGTAGCCGCGGCCCGAGTTTCATCGCGCGCCGCGACGGGAGGAGCGTAGCCGCCACGCCGCGACGTTTGCAGATTCAGTCGGACCATCGCCTCGCACAACGCGACAGCGGCCACCACTCCATCGATCACCGGCAGCCCGTGTTCGGCGGACAAGGATGCCGCAAAGTCGGCCATGCCGGCGCAGCCAAGAACAATGGCCTCGGCCCTGTCCTCGGCGATCGCGCGGCCGACCTCGGCGCTGATCCGGCCGCAGGCATCCGACCCGGGACGCTCCAGTTCCAGCACCGGCACATCCGAGGCACGCACCCGCGCGCAGCGCGCGGCGAGCCCGTAGCGGGTGAGGTTGTGTTCGAGCGCCGGCACCGATCGCGCGAGCGTCGTGACCACTGAGAACCTGTTCGAGAGCATCGAGGCCATGTGATAGGCGGCCTCGCCGATACCGATCACCGGACGGTCGGTCAGGCAGCGGGCGGCGTCGAGGCCGGTGTCGTCGAAGCAAGCGATGACGACCGCGTCGAAGTCGACGGTGCCGCGAATGATCTCGAGCAGGCCCGGAACGCACATCGCCTCATCGTAATAGCCTTCGATCGCCGCTGGCCCTTCCTTGGGATTGACCGCGAGAATCTCTGTTCCGGGCGATGCCACACGCCGGGCTGCCGCGCCGATCTTGTCGGTCATGTGCCGCGTTGTGTTGGGGTTCACTACGAGTATGCGCATCATGCCACCTACAGTTCTCCGCCGAGATAGGCGGCCTTGATCCGGTCGTCGCCCATCAGCTCCTTGCTTTCGCCAGAAAGGGCCACCGCACCGGTTGAAAGGGCATAAGCACGGTTCGAGATCGAGAGCGCCATGCGTGAGTTCTGTTCGACCAGAAGCACACTCACCCCCTCGTCGCGGCTGATCGCGACGATGGCGCGGGCGATGTCCTGCACGAGTTTCGGCGCGATGCCGAGCGAGGGTTCGTCGAGGAGCAGCAGCCGGGGTTTCGCCATCAACGCCCGGCCGATCACCATCATCTGCTGCTCGCCGCCCGAGAGCGTTCCCGCCTGCTGGCCGAAGCGTTCCTTCAGCCGCGGAAAGCGTTCCAGTACGCTGTCGAGCGTCTGCTGGATCTCGATCTTGTCGGATCGGGTGAATGCCCCCATCAGGAGGTTGTCCTTCACAGACATGTAGGGAAAGACCCGCCGTCCCTCGGGCACCATGGCGATGCCGCGCCGCACGATCTCGGCCGCCGATGTGCCGTCGAGCCGGTCGCCCATGTAATGGATCTCGCCCGAATGAATCTTTCTCAGACCGGTGATCGCGCGCAGGATCGAGGACTTGCCGGCCCCGTTCGCGCCGATCAGCGCGACGGTTTCGCCCTCGTTCAGCTCGATCGACACGCCCTTCAGCGCATAGACGTGATCGTAGTAAAGCTCGACGTTCTGGAAGTTCAGCATCTGGGTCATGGCCTACATCCCGATCGCATCGTCTTCGCTGCCGAGATAGGCCTCGATGACTTTTTCGTTGGACTGGATCTCAGCCGGTGTTCCCTCGGCGATCTTCTCGCCGAAGTTGATCACCACGATCCGGTCGGAGATCTTCATCACGGCGGGCATGTCGTGTTCGACGAGAAGCACGGTGACTCCGCGTTCATCCCTGAGCCGGCGCACCAGCGACACCATTCGCATCGTCTCGTCGTGGTTCATGCCGGCGAAGGGTTCGTCGAGGAGGAGCACGGTCGGATTGGTCGCGAGACCGATCGCCATCCCGAGCGCCCTGAGGTGGCCCTGCGGCAGGTTCGAGGCGAGTTCGTCGCGGATCGCGTCCATGCCGAGAAACCCTATGATCTCATCGGCGGAGGCGCCGAACTCCGCCTCGTCGGACCGCGCCTGCGACGTGCCGAGGAAAAACCCCAGAAGCGAGGCCTTGGAGCGCAGGTGATGCGCCACGACGACATTTTCGCGCACCGTCATCGAGCGGAAGATCGTGGTTTCCTGGAAGGTCCTGACCACCCCCATCCGGGCCACCTTGTGCGGCGCGAGGTTGGAGATGCGCTGCCCCTTGAACAGCACCTCGCCCGACGAGGTCCTGAGGAACGAGGCGATCAGCTTGAAGAGAGTGGACTTGCCCGCACCGTTCGGCCCGATGACCGAGAGGATCTCTCCCTCGGCCACGTCGAAGGAGATGCTGTTGTTCGCGGTGAGCCCGCCGAAGCGCTTGGTCACCCCCTTGACTTGAAGGATCGGGGTCATTTGCGCCCTCCCTTGCGTTCGAACAGGCTCAGCACGCCGTTGGGCAGGAAGAGCATGAGGATGATCAGAAGCGACGAGTAGATCAGCAGCTGGTATCGGCCGGTGGTGAAGAGAAGATCCCAGCCGAAGTAGAGCAGGAGCGTGCCGAGCATCGGGCCGAAGACGTAGCCGAGGCCGCCGAGGAAGCAGTTCAGCATGAAGTTCACGCTGTCGGCGACCTGGAAGGACGAGGGGTAGATCGACTGCGAGATGGCGACGAACATCGCCCCGGCGATGCCGCCGAAGAAGGACGAGATCGAATAGGCGAGGACGCGCAGGTAGGCCGTGTTGACGCCGATCGAGGCCGACAGTTCCTCGTTCTGCTGGAGCGAGCGGCAAAGGTGGCCGAGGCGCGAGTTCACGATGCGGTAAAGCGCCGCGAAGCAGATCACCATCAGGAGCACCGCGACGAGGTAGAAGGCGAGTTTCGGGTTGGCCAGCGTCGCGAAATCCGGGATCAGCGTAAGGCCGAAGACTGAGACCTCCCCCGGCAGCGGGATCGAGGTGATGCCCTTGGCGCCGTTCGTCACCGGCAGGGCGAGCGCCGAGAGCCGCCCGACCTCGGTCAGCACGAGCGTGACCATCGCGAAGTAGACGCCGCGCAGACGCAGGATCGGCAGCCCGATCAGGACAGACAGGGCGGCGCAGAAAAGCCCCGCGAGTGGCAGTGTCGCCCAGAAGCTGAAGCCTGCCTTGGTCATCAGGATCGCCGAGACATAGCCGCCGGCCAGCGCATAAGCGCCCTGCCCGATATTGATGCGGCCGATGTAGAAGGTCAGCCAGACACCCGCCGAGGCGACCGAGAGGAGCGCGACCGAGGTCAGCGTGTAGTAGAAGTCCCACCGTCCGCTGACCGAGATGAGCCAGGGCACGATCACGAAGACCGCGATCAGGAAGGCACCGACGCCAACGAGTTTTTGCGTGTTCATGTGCTCAGCCCCACGGTTTGCCCATCAGGCCCTGCGGCCGGATGGCGAGGAAGACCATCAGCGAGGCGAAGATCACGAGATAGGTGATGTCGCCGTAGGCCGCGAGCAGCGTGAGCCCGATGCTTTCCATCATGCCCAGGATGAACCCGCCGGCGATGGCGCCCGAGATGACGCCGGCGCCGCCGATCATGATCATCATGAAGGCCTTGATCGAGGTCGGGCCGCCCATGCCGAGATTAATGCCGGTGATCGTCACCAGGAGGCCGCCAACAAGGCCCGCGAGCATGGCGCCGAGGGCGAAGCCCAGCATCGAGTAGCGCTTCACGTCCACACCCATGAGTTCGGCCGCCATGCGGTCCTGCGCCAGCGCCCGCATCGCGCGGCCGGCCTTGGTGTATTGCATGAAGAGGATGAAGCTCGCGATCATGGCGATGGCCAGCACCCCGATCAGGATGCGGTCATAGGGCATGATGATGCGGAAGTCCCAGTTGAACACTCCGTTCACGATCTTCGGCACACCGCGCTGCTTTTCCCCGAAGACAAGCAGGATCACCGCGTCGAGGAAAAAGGCGATGCCGGCGGCGAGCAGCATCGTCGATTCCTCGCGCTTCGATTTCCGGATCACCGGCGCGAAGAGGAACTTCTCCACCGCCGCGCCGACCGCCGCGAGGATCACGGCCGACGCCAGGAGCCCTACAATGAACGGCAACCCGAATTGCGCGACGACCGTGTAGGTGACAAAACCGCCCAGCACATACATCTGGCCGTGCGCAAAGTTCAGCACGTTCATCAGTGAGAAGATGAGCGTTAGCCCGAGCGCAATAAGGGCGTATTGGGCGCCGAGATATAGCCCATTGGCGATGATCTGTTCCATGGATGTCCTCGGATAGGATGGGGTCCGGCGGGATTTGGGAGGGCCGGACCCCGAGTGAGACTGCGTTCGGCGGGCGTCAGTCGACCTGCGCCACGAACAGCGTCTCGAACGCACCTTCCTTGAAGACGTTCACAACGAGCGGCACCGAGACCTGCCGCTTCTGTCCGAACGAGGTGGTGCCGACATAGCTCAGCTTCGCGTCGCCGACCATGTAGGGGTTCGGCGCCTCGAACGTGTCCATCGTCGTCTTGAATGCCTCGACGTCGGTCATCGCCGCGGGGTTCGCCTTGATGGTCTCGAGGATGTATTCGAGCGCGTAGACCTTGGTGTTCGACTCGTCGTTGTATTCCCCGAACTTCTGGGTGTAGCGGTCAACGAATTCGCGCATCTGATCGGAGGCGAGTTCCGGAGTGGAGGCGCCGCCCACCGAGATGAAGCCGTTCGCCAACTCACCCGCGCCTTCCTGAAGCACGGTCGCGTCTTGCGCCGTCTCGGTCGAGATCAGGCCCTCGTAGCCAAGCTCGCGGGCCGAGCGGATGAGTTGCGGCGCGTTCGCCGGCGAAACGCCAGACAGCACCAGAAGATCGGGCTGGGTTTGGATCACCGGCAGGAGGACCGGCGTGAAGTCCGTGGTGTCGACCTGATAGGTCACGCTGTCCGAGACGACTTCGAGTCCGAGCGCCTTGGCGGCCTCGACGCCGCCATCACGCTGGCTGAGCGGGTCGGATTCGTTCGCGGCCACGAAGGCCACCTTCTTCACCCCGTTGTTTTCCATCAGGTGCTTGTAGATCGCCGGACCCGACTGGTAGTTAGCGACCATGCCGAGCACCGCGTTCGAAGCAGGGGCGGTATAGAGCTCCTTCGGGAAAGCGTAGGGGAAATACATGATCCCGTTCTGCTCGGCGACCGGGCGGACGGCGGCCGCGCCGTCATCGACGTTCGGACCGACGACATAGTGGATGCCTTCCTGCGCCATCTTCTCCATGCCCGCGATCGCGCGCTTGGGGTCCTTCTGGTCGTCGAAGGCGACGATCTCGATGTCATATTTCGTGCCGTCGATCTCGTACCCGCCAAGCTCGTTCAGCCAGTCCGCGCGGGTCTCCATGGAGCGCTGGTTCGAAATGCCCCAGGCGGCGGCAGGACCGGAGGTCACGCCGACGAAGCCGATCTTCAGAACCGGATTCTCGGCCTGGGCCATGCCGAAGAACGACAGGCTGGCCACGGCGCCGAGCGCGGTCGACTTGAGAAGAGTGCGTCTGTTCATCTGATATCTCCCTGGATGCCATTCGATTCGTTTCTGGTGCTCCGCTGTGTCAGAGCTGGTGCGGCAATCGTATTCAGCATGTTTGTTAACAATCGTGTCAACAATTAAGTGGCTTTCCTGTCTGCAAACATATAGCCTTGTTGAAGACAGGGCGGACTTATATCTGTTGCTGAAGCCCTCCAAAGCACTGAATAGCCATCGCCATGACGCTAGCCGGCCCGAACAAGGAACAGCTCTCGACCGCCGAAGAGGTGGCGGAGGAGCAGATCGTGGATCGCATCTTCGAAGCGGTCATCGAGCAGCGCCTTCCGGCCGGGACGAAACTCTCCGAATCCGCGCTCTGCCAGGCATTCGGCGTCGGCCGAATGCGCATTCGCCGCAGCCTCCTGCTTCTGGCCAGCCGCGAGGTTGTCGAGCTGCACTCCAATCGCGGCGCCTTCGTCGCGCGCCCCACGGCGGAACAAGCGCGCGAAGTGTTCGAGGCGCGGCTGGCGATCGAGCCCAATGTCGCGCGCATGGCGGCCAATCGCGCGACCGGAGAGGATATCGCGGCTCTTGCGCGGCACCTCGAGCTGGAATCGCAGGCCCATGCCAATGGCAACCGCCGCGACGCGATCCGCTTGTCCGGTCAGTTTCACACGATGCTCGCCGAGGTCGCTGGGAACAGCGTGATGCTACGCATGATCAAGGAACTGGTCACGCGCACGTCGCTCATCATCGGCATCTACGGCGCACCGGGCGTCACCAATTGCCGCGACGACGACCATGCGGACTTGATCGACGCCCTACGAAAGTCCGACGCGGAACAAGCTTCGAATATCATGGAAGCGCATCTCCGTCATATCGAAGAGCGGGTCGATCTGAAGGCCAGTCCCGGTACCGGCGTCGATCTTATCTCCGTGTTTTGCGGAACAGGCAAGCGCGGCTCATAGTCCGAGCCACCGTTTGGGTGCTGGCAGACCAATTCGAACCCGTCTCCACAAGGGCAGGATCGCTGTCCCTTATGCTGCGCCGAGGCCGCGCCACTCGGCGAGAGCGGCGGCGCGGTTCTTCTTGAAATTTACCCTCGAGTAGAAGCTGCGCTCCAAGTTGAAATGGTTGAAGACGGAGGCGTGGACGGCGGCGAACATCTGCAGACTTCGCATCCTCCGAAAGCGCTGCATTGCCCGTTCTCGTCGTCGGAACGTCAGGTGCGAATTCTCCGCCCGATTGTTGAGCCAGGACCAGTTGCCTGGCGGTCGGCCGTACCGGCCTCCTTCAATGCGGCGCTATAGGAGCGCAGCTTGTCGGTGACGAAAATGTGCGGGCGACCGTAGCGCTTCATTGATTTCTTGAGGAATTTCAATGCCGCCTTCTTGTCCCGCGTCTTGGTCACGAAGCTCTCGAGAACCTCGCCCTCATGATCGACGGCCCGCCAGAGGTAGTGCCGCTCGCCGTTGATCTTCACAAACATCTCGTCGAGATGCCATTGCCACTGCGGCCCAGAACGCAAGCACTCGGCACGTTTCTTGCGGATCTCAGCGGCGAACATCGGTCCGAAACGCTGCCACCAGTATCGGACCGATTCATGGCTTATGTCGATGCCACGCTCGTGCAGCAGGTCCTCGGGTGGTGTCAGACCAATTCGAACCCTTCTCCACAAGGGCAGGATCGCTGTCCCTTATGACGCGCCGAGGCCGCGCCACTCGGCGAGAGCGGCGGCGCGGTTCTTCTTGAAATTCACCCTCGAGTAGAAGCTGCGCTCCAAGTTGAAATGGTTGAAGACGGAGGCGTGGACGGCGGCGAACATCTGCAGACTTCGCATCCGCCGAAAGCGCTGCATCGCCCGTTCTCGTCGTCGGAACGGCAGGTGCGAATTCTCCGCCCGATTGTTGAGCCAGCGACCAGTTGCCTGGCGGTCGGTCGCGCCAACCTCCTTCAATGCGGCGCTATAGGAGCGCAGCTTGTCGGTGACGAAAATGTGCGGGCGACCGTAGCGCTTCATTGATTTCTTGAGGAATTTCAATGCCGCCTTCTTGTCCCGCGTCTTGGTCACGAAGCTCTCGAGAACCTCGCCCTCATGATCGACGGCCCGCCAGAGGTAGTGCCGCTCGCCGTTGATCTTCACAAACATCTCGTCGAGATGCCATTGCCACTGAGGCCCAGAACGCACGCACTCGGCACGTTTCTTGCGGATCTCGGCGGCGAACATCGGTCCGAAACGCTGCCACCAGAACCGGACCGATTCATGGCTTATGTCGATGCCACGCTCGTGCAGCAGGTCCTCGACGTTTCGCAGCGAGAGCGGGAAGCGCACGTACATCATCACCGCCAGGCGGATGATCGCGCGGCTCGTCTTGAAGTATTTGCACGGGTCAGGTTTCGACATCAAGCGACGCTAGTCGGCGTCCTGCCTCGCCGCAAGCCAGATTCCTCTAACACCGCCCTCCAGTTGCTTCAGCCGCCGCGCGTCCGACAGCTCCATCCCGCCATACCTGGCCTTCAGCTTGTAGAACGTCGCCGGGCTCAGCCCATGCTTGCGGCACACCTCCACCGTCGGCATGCCTGCCTCCTGTTCCTTGATCATCCCGATAATCTGCGCCTCGGTGAAACGGCTCTTTCGCATTCGTCTGCTCCTTCAAGGTTGGGCAGACTCTAAATCATGGCGAGGGATTTCGCGGGGGGCAGGTCACACCCACGGGGCTGCCTCCCCGCTTACGAAGCAGGCGCTACTCCATATCGTACTTGTAGATGATGCCATCCTTCATGATCATGCCGAAATTCGCCTTCGCATCGCTGATGAGGTCGAGGTTTTCCAGCGGGTTGCCATCGACAAGGATCATGTCTGCATAGGCACCTTCCTCGATGACACCCAGCGGGCCGAGCGGATACGGCGTTAGCAGTCCCGACATTTTCAGCAATTCGGCGTTGTCGCAGGTGGCCATCTTCAGCGTTTCGTAGGGAGTGAACCAGCGCTGCATCTTGGCAAGCACGGCGCCCTGCCGTTTCGCGAGGTCCGCACTGAACAGCGTATCGGTGCCGAAGGCGATCTTGAGGCCCAGTTCTTTGGCAGTGCGATAGACAAAATCGGTTCCGTCGGTGACGAATTTGTATTTCGACTTCTGGAACTCGTTGAGGGCCGGTGCGTCTTCGTCATCAAGGAAGGGCTGCATGCTGAGCCACACGTCGTTGTCCTTGAACATCTGCAATGTTTCGCGCGTGGCCATATGCGCGTGCTCGACGCTTTTTGCCCCGTTTTCAATGGAGTGGACAACGGCTTCATCGTTGATCGCGTGGGTAGTCACATAGGTGCCCCAGGCTTCCGTCGCCTCGACAGCGGCCTTGAACTCCTCGTCGGTGAACTGGATGGTGTGGATCGGATCATAAGCCGAGGTGACACCGCCGCCGGCCATCAGCTTGATCTGCGTGGCCCCCTGCATGAGGTTTTCGCGCGTGCGTTTGAGCACATCCGCCACACCGTCGGTAATGTAGAACATGTTGCCGCGCTCGAAGGAGTGCAACTCGCCGGCGCCCTGCGGCACATCCCGCGTCAGGCGGAAATCCTGATGACCTGCGGTGATCGACAGCGCCGGACCCGAGGGAAACACCCGCGGCCCGTCAATCAGACCCTGATCCGTCGCCTTGGCAATGTCGAACATCGGCCCGGCGGTATCGCGCACGGTGGTGAAGCCGCGTGACAGCGCGTTGTTCTGGGCCTTGGCGGCCAGCAGGTTCCAGTAGCCCTCGCCGGTCAGGGCCAGTTGCGCGATCGTCGCTTCGGCGAAGATGCCGTGCCAATGCGCGTCGATAAGACCGGGGATCAGCGTATAACCTTCTGCGTTTATCTCGAAGGCTCCCTCGGGCGCCTCGACATTGGCGTCGATGGTCGAAATCAACTGTCCGCTGACCAGAACATCGACATCCGCAAGCCCTTCATCGCAGCCGTTGAAGACCTGCGCGCCGCGGATAACCACGTTGTCGAACTTCATTTTGACATTGGTCGTCTCGATCTCTCCGACGACGCCCGCAGGAACGACGGCATGGTTCGAGTCGTGGGCGATTGCGCCAACCGGCGACGCAGCGATCGTGGTGCAGAGAAGGAATGTTAGGGGACGGTTCTTCATGTTCAATTTCCTGTAAAGGTAGGAGTTGTGATGTCGACAGTATGCCTGTCGGGCTTATGTTGGGGCCGTATCAATTGGCGATGGCAGCGTCAAAAGTTGAGCACCTTGAAGCCGACCTGAATAGACCAGTCAGCTGGGGCGTCGCCGCCGAAAAGCACACCGGGCTTGATGTAGATCTGGCTGTCGCCGCCAAAGAGCGGCCCCGTCAGCATGCCTGCGGTCACCTGAAGACTACCGAAGGTGTCATCGGTCTCCCAATCGTGGATCACGGCGGGGTCGAAGGTAAGGTAGTATTTCGGGTTCGCTAGCTTCGGAACGTAGTAGAAATCGACCGTCGTGACGTTGAGGTTCTCGCCGTTGGCGTTTCCACCTTCCAGGCCGAAGGTCTGGACCCATGCGGGGGCGAAGATCGATCCGTTGTCGAGAAACCAGGCGTAAAAGACGGACGTTTCCAGGGCGAGCTGGCCGTAGCCGGCGAAATCGGTTTCGGCCGTATCGAGGAAGAATTCGAGTGTGTACGCCGCTCCGTTGCTCTTGGTGAGGTGGAAGACGTCTATATAGGTCAGGCTGATGTCGCCTAGTGTGAATTCGGACCCGATGTCGGGGTTCTGGGCATACGCCAGGGCCGCATCGCCAAGCCTAGGTTGTGAATTGAACTCACTGTCGGAGAAGGGAATTGTGAGTCTGAATGCCTTGCTTCCATCGCCGAATGGCCGCAAGTAGAAGAGTTCGAGCAACCCGGTGTCCAGATCCGGGTTGATCTGGTTGAACTGGTACTGGATGCCGGCCTGCGTCGTCAGCAGCGTGGGATTGGTGCCGTTGTTGATCTCTTCGAGATCTCGCTGCAACTCAGGGAGGTTCGACCCATCCTGCGCGAGTGACGGCGGAGCAACGCAGACAACAGCCAGAAAAAGCGCGACGACAAAGCGAGAGCAGCCCTGCTCTTGCGACCGCGCCGCCGGTGGTTCGGCCATCTTGATGCTCCTGTGAAACATTCCCATTTTATCTGCCTTCGCTTTGTGTGCTGGTGTTATCGCTGGTGTCGTCGACGTCGTCACTCGACGCGCACCCTGTTCGAGTTGAGAGCTTTGACCAGAACTCTTTCTTCAATCCGTCCAGTATTTCTTCATATTCAACGGCGCGACATGGTAGATCCTGCCAACGCGCGAGTGCTTCCTCGGCCAAGCCGATCTCTTCGCAAATCGACATGAAGTCCGGGTCTTCCCGCGCGAGGCTGGCGATCTCCGAGTCCTGTTCGGGATGCTGTTCAACCAGCTTGCATAGAAAATCGTTCTCCGGCATCGGCTTCATGGCGTTAGTCCAACACCGAAAAGCCAACGTTTCAAACGTTGCTACATGTAACTTACGTTATGCATCTGTGCCGCACAGGTTGGGTGGCACAGCCTCTCTCGTGTGCTATGTCACCGATTGAAAGCCTTGCACTGGATCGGAGACGCTTGCCGTGCCGCGCCGCCAAACATCGAAGGTTCCGGAACTGACGGAAGAGAGCATCAGGCGTCAACTCGATCGGATACTTAGTTACAAAGAGCTTCAGGCGAGCGTCCGCCGCCGCGAGATGCTGACGTATGTTGTCGAAGAGTCTTTGGCCGGCCGCGACGATGAGATCAAGGCGACGACCATCGCGATGGCGGTCTTCGGGCGTGGGTCCGATTTCGACCAGCAGGCGGACCCGGTCGTACGTCTGGAAGCGCGCAAGCTCCGCCGAGATCTCGACAACTACTATGCGGAAAGCGGCAGGGACGATCCGATCCGCATCAGCATCCCAAAGGGGCGCTACATTCCGAGATTTACCGCGCAAGGTGTCATACAGCCCGATGAAAGCCCTCCGGCGTCGGAACCGGCAGACGCCGGCTATCGGACGTCGAGGCCGCAAACGTGGTTCAACGCGCGCAATGGCCTGATTGCGGTCGCTTGCACGGCGATCGTTGCCGCAATTCTTGCATGGAACGCGCGACCGGACCGCAACTCGCCGTTACCCGCCGCAAGGGACGCAGAAACTGTCGCCATACTCATTGAAGATTTCGACGCCCGCACGGATGAGGAGGTTGTATCACTCGTCGCGGCAGGGCTGACCCATGAGATCGCCTCGGCCCTGATCAGGTTTCCGGATCTTGCCGTGCATATGGCACCCGACCAGGTCATAAGTGTCTCCGACACCTCAACGACCCCAAGCAAATCTCCGACGACGGATTTTATGGTGACCGGCGACGTCTGGCGGGAGGACAGCGATCTTTTCGTTCGCGCCGAACTCATCAGGAGCAAAGATCTGGAGATCTTATGGAGCGAACGCTACGCTGGGGGTGCAGAGGGCCAGGGCATCACCGACATCCTGGACTCGATTTCATCGGAGATCGCCTCGGCAATCGGCCAGCAATACGGATATGCGATGCGCGATGTCCGCGCCCAAAGGCTGCCCCGTAGCAACGATCCGAGCCTGCGGGGCTTTGCCTGCGTTGCGAGCGCGCAGATTTACCGCCGGACGTATCACCGCGATGAGTATCAGGCGGTACGGGAGTGTCTTGAAGCCACCGTTGTCGAGAACCCCGATTATGTGCGGGCGTGGGCAATGCTTGCCTACCTGCGCAACGATGCGGCACGTTTCGGCCACGAGAACGTCCTCTCGAGGGAAGATGCATTCGAACTTGCGCGGCAAGCCGCTACCCGTGCGATCGACCTTGACCCTCTGGATACGGATGCGTTGCAAGCTATGTCGCATGTCGAGCAGTACGCGGGAGATATTGAGCGATCTATTGAATTTGCGCGCCGGGCAGTGGAAGTTAACCCCAACGATCCGGCCGCCCTTGCCAATCTTGCGATCCGTTATGGTATTGCTGGACGTTTTTCCGAGGGCGTACCGATAATGCATCGCGCGATAGACCGATCGATCGCGCCGCCGCCATTCTACTTTCATCTGCTGGCCGCAGATCACCTTATGAAGAAAGAGTGGCCGGCGATGCTCTCGGCCGCGGAACGAGCGTCCAGAGACGGTTGGTCGTTCGGCCAGGCGATGCTTGCAATTGCTTACACTAAACTGTCGAACGGACAAGCCGCTCTTGAGGCATTTGAACGAATGGCAGAACTCGATCCGCCGCTCGCTGAAGATCCGAGGGCGTGGCTTGAGGGGCACAATATGCCTCAAGTCCTCGTCGACGCCGTCCTTGCGGGCCTTTCCGAAGCTCGAGCCGCTTTTCCAGAGTAGCAGACGGAACCCCAACGCCCCAAATTCGCCCTTCTGGCGAAGCAATACAGTACTCCTCCCCGTCTCAATGGGGCGCAACCGTAGACCTGGCATTCTTCATGGCCGCCTGTCTGACGTCAGCACCTACCGGACAGATTTAGGGGTTTGAGCAACGGAGGATTTCTGGTTCATCGAAGCCATTATGGAGCGAAGAGGTGGTGTCAGACCAATTCGAACCCGTCTCCACAAGGGCAGGAGCGCTGTCCCTTATGACGCGCCGAGGCCGCGCCACTCGGCGAGAGCAGCGGCGCGGTTGAGCTTGAAGAGGGGGCGGCTGGAGAGGCTGCGCTCGGTGTTGATGTGGTTTGTGACGGAGGCGTGGACGGACGCGAATTTCTGCAGACTTCGCATCAGTCGGAAGCGGAGCATGGCCGCTCGAGGATCAGCTTCTGCTAAGTCAGATGCCAAGATGGCAATTTTTGAGACCTCTGTGAGGACCACGGGTCCCATACGCTGCCCCCACCCCCGGGGGGGCTTGGCCAGATGGGGGGCGGGAGGGGGGGGGCGAGATTCAAACAGATTCGCCATCCGGCCCAGCGTCTATGGTATGATGGTCTCGGTGATGGTCTGCACCCCAAAGTTCGACACATTAATCTGAAATTATTATGAAAAATAAATTTAATGGCGGAGAGACAGGGATTCGAACCCTGGGTGGGCTCACACCCACAACGGTTTTCGAGACCGCCCCGTTCGACCGCTCCGGCACCTCTCCGCATCGGGGGTCGTCGTGGAGGCGGGATTTATCTGTCGGCGACGACATGCGCAACCCGTTTTTTTCTGTCGGGCCAAGATGGTCCGCCGGAGTTAAAAGTTCTGCCGCTAGCGCTTGGCAGCGGTTAGCTTCGCGACTAGGTGTTGTCCATTGCCCGATCAAGGTACAGCCATGTTCCGTCGCCTGCTCGCCCCGATTCTCTCTGTCGCTTTGTTTGCCGCACCGGCAGGCGCTTCGGAGGAAGATGCCGCCTCACTCGGAGAGGCGTTGCGGCTCTCCGACGTCTTCGCGGTGATGAGCGACGAAGGCCATGCATACGGTCGTCACCTCGAGGAGGACATGTTCCCCGGATCCGGTGGCCGTCACTGGGAGGAACTGGTCCGGAACATCTACGCGCCCGACCGGATGATCCCCGACTTCAACGCCGCCTTCGAAGCCGAACTGGCGCGCCAGCCGGCGGACATCGCGGCGATGCTGGACTTCTTCTCCTCCGATCTCGGGCGCCGTGTCACGACGCTTGAGATCTCGGCCCGCCGGGCGCTGCTCGACGAAGCCGTCGAGGATGCGAGCCGGCTGAAGCTCGAGGAGATGCGCGCCGAGCGCGATCCGCGGCTTTCACTCGTCGAGGAGTTCGTCGTGGTCAACGACCTGGTGGAGACCAATGTCTCCGGGGGGCTCAACGCGAACTTCGCCTTCTACCGCGGTCTCGGCGATGCCGGCGCCCTCGGCGCAGAGATGGGCGAGGCCGAGATCCTCTCGGAGGTCTGGGCCCAAGAGGACGCGATCCGGGAGGAGACGGACGTCTGGATTCACTCCTATCTCGCGATGGCCTACGCGCCGCTCTCGGATGCAGAAATGGCCGACTATATCGCGTTTTCGCGCAGCAAGCCCGGGCAGGACCTGAATCGGGCGCTTTTCGCCGGCTACAACGCCGTTTTCGTCAATGTCTCACGCCAACTCGGCCAGGCGGCGGGCGCCGTATTGGCTGGCCAGGATCTCTGAGCGCCGGAGGACGCGGGGCTTTGTGTCCCGACACGTTCTTCGCTAGCATCGCGCAGGGGCAGGACACAGGCGGCAGAACGGCGGAATGGAGGGAAGGATCCCAGATCGGGTGAGGCGGAGGCGGGTGTTCTATGTGCCCGGCTATGACCCCTTTCATCCGCGGCGCTACCGTGAGCTTTACCGGACCGAAAGCACGGCCCAGGCCGCGGTCAGCGGTTTCGAGATCGCGATGGCGGGGAAGGCAGGCCGCGGACACGGCTGGCAGGTCTCGGCGAAGATCGAGGGCCACAAGATCGCGGCGGAGATCGAGGTGCTGGTCTGGTCCGACATCGTGCGCGAGTCGATGGGCCACGGAATTTTCGCGACCTATCTACAGCTGGCGCGCACGGTCCGGGCCTATGTCGGGTCCGGCGCGATCTTTCGCCTCGTGCGGCTCAGGAAGGGGCCGAGCATCGCCGCGCTCTTTCCAGTCGTGGTGCTTCTCGCGCAGCTCGCCCTGGCGATGCTCGCCGGTTGGGGCGGGGCGCGGCTTTGCGCGGCGGTTCTGGCGACGGCCGGGCTGCCAGAGGCGATCGGCTGGCTCGCCGCGCCGGCGCTTCTTTGGGCGGTGCTCTGGCGTTTTCGCAAGGCGGACGGGCAGATCTACGCGTATTACCTGATGCACGATTACGCATTTACCGCGCAGAATGGCGGCGCCATGCCCGCGGCGCTGGAGGTGCGGCTCGCCGAGTTCAGCGAACGCATCGCCGCGGCACTTGTCGAGGACTGGGACGAGGTCCTGGTCGTCGGGCATTCCTCGGGCGCGCATCTCGCGGTCTCGGTCCTTGCCGACGTGATCCGGTCGGGCAGGGTGCCCGCGAACGGCCCGGCGCTCGGCTTCCTGTCGCTTGGCCATGTCGTACCGATGGCGGCCTTCCTTCCGCGCGCGCGGCGCCTGCGCGGCGATCTGGCCTATCTCTCGGCACGCGACGAGCTCACCTGGGTCGACGTTACCGCACCCGGCGACGGCTGCGCCTTCGCGCTCTGCGATCCGGTCAGCGTGTGCGGTGTGGCCCCGGAGGGCAAGCGCTGGCCGCTGGTGATCTCGGCCGCCTTCACCCAGACCCTGAGCCCCGAACGCTGGAGCGCGTTGCGCTGGCGTTTCTTCCGGCTGCACTTCCAGTACCTCTGCGCCTTCGACCGGCCGGGCGACTATGATTATTTCCAGATTACCGCGGGTCCAAGAACGCTAGCCGCCCGGTTCCGGAACCGGACGCCGTCGAAAAGCCGGATCGAGGCGCCGCTCAACCGCTTCCGGGACGTCGCATGATCCCGCCGAAACCTGTTGCGCGCCCCGACAAGGTCTCGCTCTGGCGCTATCTGCGGCTCTTTCGCGCCGATATCCTCTCGGCCCAGCCGGCGCGGCTCTACCGCGCCTGGATGGCCGAGTTCCGCACGCCGTTCTTCCGCTCCTATCTCTGCAACGATCCCGCGCTCGTCGATCTGGTGCTGAAGGAGCGGCCGCGCGACTTCCCGAAATCCGACCGGGTGCGCGAAGGGCTGGCGCCGCTTCTCGGCCGCTCGGTCTTCGTCACAAACGGCGCCGAGTGGGAAGCCCAGCGGCGGATCATCGACCCCGCCTTCGAGCGGGGCCGCCTGAAGGAGACGTTCCCTGCCATGCACGCGGCCGCGCTCGCCGCGCGGGATCGGCTGGTCGCGCGCGCCGGTGAGGAGGTCGAGATCGAGGAGGAGATGAGCCACGCCGCCGCCGACGTGATCTTCCGGACGCTCTTCTCGATCCCGATCGAGAACCGGATCGCAGCCGAAGTATTCCGCGAGTTCCGCGGCTACCAGCGTGCCCAGCCGCTTCTGAATCTCGCCGCCTTCCTGCCCCTGCCTGCGCTGCTGCCACGCTTTCACGCGCGCCGGACGCGGGCCTCCGCGCGAGCGATCCGCGGGCTCATCACCCGGCTCACCGATGAGCGGATGGCCGCGATCCACGCCGGGGTAGCGCCGGACGATCTGGCCACCAAGATCATGACCACGCCCGATCCGGAGACCGGCGCCTGCTTCAATACGGCCGAAATGGTCGATCAGGTCGCGATCTTCTTTCTTGCCGGCCACGAGACATCGGCTTCGGCGCTGGCTTGGGCGCTCTATCTGCTCGCCCTGTTCCCAGAGGCCCAGGACCGGGTCGCGGCAGAAGTGGCGATGATCGGCGATCGTCCAGACTTTTCAATGCTGTCCGGGCTGTCCTTCACGCGGGACGTGTTCCGGGAGGCGCTGCGGCTTTATCCACCCGTACCGATGATGGTGCGCGAAAACCGTTGCCCCGAGCGGTTTCGTGACCGTCCTCTCGCGCCCGGCGCGCAGATTGTCCTGTCGCCCTGGCATCTACACCGGCACGAGCGGATCTGGGACCAGCCGGACCGGTTCGATCCGGATCGCTGGCAAAGCCGGGCCGGACGCGAAGCAGCGCGCGACGCGTACCTGCCGTTCTCGGCCGGGCCGCGCGTCTGCCCTGGGGCCGGCTTCGCGATGGTGGAAGGCCCGCTCATTCTCGCGCTGCTGGTGAAGCATCTGCGCTTCGCCCCGGTCGAAGGCGCTGAACCGGTGCCGGTCGCGCATCTGACCGTGCGATCGCGCAACGGCATCCGGATTCGAATCGCGCGGCGTGACCTAGCATCATGATTTGTGAAGAATCTGAAACAATTCTGTAATGCAGCCTTGAATTGATCAGCCCGGCTTTTCTGGTGCATTTTGGTTCGGTCAATCGGTGATTCGTGTGCGCGTTACGAGTTTACGGCCGAATCCCGCTCGTTTTGGCCGTTTTCGGAAATTGCGTGATGTCGGCTGAAACCTGCCAGTTCAGTTGGGATTCTTTTGGGGGATACCGTGACGAAGAAGTCTTTGGCCGCGTCCGTGCTTGCTGCGCCTGGCCGTCTCAGGATCGCTGTTCCGGCCTGGCGCCTGATCGGCATTCATCACCAGCCCGATGTCGAACCCGTACATGCGGCGGTATCGCGCGAGGAGATGCAGAACCTGTTCCGTGGCGAGCTCAAGGCCAGAAACACCCGCGTGGCGAAGCTGACCGCGGGTGAGGAAGAAGAACAGCACCTCGCGGACCGGATTCGCGATGCGCTCTACCCGTGCTCGGCGGGCTGACGTCAGCGCGTCTGTCCGGCGTCGAGCCGCTCTTGCAGGGTGGAGAGCACGAACAGCCGGATCGCCGTGGCGAGCCCCGTGTCTATGCCGCGACGAGCGTCGATCTCCGCGGCGAGAGCATTCACCGGCACACCCCGTTCGTCAGCGAGCCGGCGGAACACCTGCCAGAACTCGTTCTCCAGTGACACGCTGGTGCGGTGACCGTTCAGCGTGAGCGAACGTTTGACCGGGCGGCTCACTCGTCCTCTCTCTCGCGGCGGTGGGCGTCGAGTTCGGCGCGGGCCTTGTCGGCCCGCGCTTGCTCGAGTTCCCTTTGCGCCTTCGTGCGGCCGAAACGGGCCGCGTTCTCGTCGCCCTCGGCGCGGGCCTTCGCGCGCTTCTGCGCCTTGCGGGCGTTGCGGAGGTTGACGATCTCGGCCATTGGTCTCAGTCCTCCGGGCCGACCATGTTCTCGGGGCGCACGATGCGGTCGAAGGTCTCGCCGTCGACGAAGCCGAGGTTGATCGCCTCCTCGCGCAGCGTGGTGCCGTTCTTGTGGGCGGTCTTGGCGACCTTGGTGGCGTTGTCGTAACCGATCGTCGGCGCGAGCGCGGTCACGAGCATCAGGCTTTCCTTCATCAGCCGGTCGATGCGCGCGATATTGGCCTCGGTGCCAACAACCATGTTGTCGGTGAAGCTCGACGCGGCATCGCCGAGAAGCTGCATCGACTGGATGACGTTGTAGCTCATCATCGGATTGTAGACGTTGAGCTCGAAATGCCCCTGCGATCCGGCGAAGCCCACCGCGGCATCGTTGCCCATGACATGGGCGCAGACCATGGTCAGCGCCTCGGCCTGGGTCGGGTTGACCTTGCCCGGCATGATCGACGAGCCCGGCTCGTTCTCCGGCAGGATCAGTTCGCCGAGGCCCGAGCGAGGGCCGGAGCCTAGAAGCCGCATGTCGTTGGCGATCTTGAAGAGCGAGCCGGCGACCGTCTTCAGCGCGCCTGAGAACATCACCATCGCGTCATGGGCGGCGAGCGCCTCGAACTTGTTCGGCGCGGTGACGAAGGGCAGGCCGGTGATCTCCGCGATCTTGCCGGCGATAGCCACGTCCCAGCCCTTCTTGGTGTTGAGCCCGGTGCCGACCGCGGTGCCGCCCTGTGCCAGCTCGTAGATCTCCGGCAGAACCTTCTTCACCCGCATGATGCCCTGGGCGACCTGATGCGCATAGCCGCCGAACTCCTGGCCGAGCGTCAGCGGCGTCGCGTCCTGGGTATGGGTGCGGCCGATCTTGATGATGTCCTTGAACTCGGCCGATTTCGCCGACAGCGCCGCGTGGAGCTTCTCCAACCCCGGCAGGAGCACGTCGCGCGCCACCATGCCGATCGCGACATGCATCGCGGTGGGGAAGGTGTCGTTCGAGGACTGGCCCATGTTGACGTGGTCGTTCGGGTGGACCGGCTTCTTCGAGCCCATCTCGCCGCCGAGGATCTCGATCGCGCGGTTGGAGATGACCTCGTTCGCGTTCATGTTCGACTGCGTGCCCGAGCCGGTCTGCCAGACCACGAGCGGGAAGTTGTCGTCAAAGCGGCCCGCGACGACCTCGGCGGCCGCCTGCACCATCGCCTTGCCGATCTCGGGCTCGATCTTGCCGGTCGCCATGTTGATCTCGGCTGCGGCCTGCTTGATCACGCCGAGCGCGCGCACGATCGCCACCGGCTGCTTTTCCCAGCCGATCGGGAAGTTCATGATCGACCGCTGGGTCTGGGCGCCCCAGTACTTGTCGGCGGGAACCTCCAGAGGGCCGAAGCTGTCGGTCTCGGTGCGGGTCTGAGGCATGGAAATCGTCCTTATGCAGAGGTTCCGCACTAGCTATGCGATTCCTCTCCGCAGGCCAAGAACGATGTCGGTAACGGTGGCGCTAAAGTCGCTTCCCGGCTACTTGCGCCACTTGTCGAGGCTCACCACCTCGGCTTCCTTGCGCGATGCCGCCTCGTCGAGTTCGTCGTCCTCGTCTTCGTCCTCATCGTCTTCGTCGTCGATATCCTGGGTCTCGAAGCGCAGGCCGAACTCGACCGACGGATCGACGAAGGTGCGGATGGCGTCGAAGGGAATGTAGAGCGGCTCGGGCGAATCACCGAAATTAAGCGTGATCGCGAATCCGTCCTCGTCGACGTCGAGTCCGTCGTACCAGTGCTGCATCACCACCGTCATTTCCTCGGGATAGCGTTCGCGCAGCCAGTCGGCGAGTTCGGCCTCGGGATGCCGGGTGTCGAAGGTGATGAAGAAATGGTGCTGGCCGGGCAGCCCCTCCCGCTTGACAGCCCGAAGCACCTCGAGAATCAGACCCCTCATGGCCCGATGCATGAGGTTCCCGTAGTCGATCGATTTTGACATGTGGCGCGCTTTCCGGTGGTGTTCGAGGGTCAGCATAAGGGATTCGAAAAGGATTGAAAGAGCCGCGCTTGCAGCTCTCGCAACCGGCGTTCACGCCACCACGGACAGCACTGTTCCCAAGACGGCCGAAATCGCTAGGACCGACATGATTCCCCAGTGACGAACCAGCAAAAGCCAGCAGCAGACCGCCGTGATCAGGGCCGGGACAAGCTGGAACGAAGCGAGTTCGGGGTGCGGCAGCGCAAGCGGGCCGCCACCGATCTCTGCGAAGAAGAGATGCAGCGCGAACCACAGAGCGAGCGTGCCGATCACGCCGACGACGGCCGCGCTGACACCCGCAAGCGCCGCGCTTAGCCTCGGTCGGCCGGAGATCCACTCGATATAGGGCGCGAAGGCGAAGACCCACAGGAAGCAGGGCACGAACGTCACCCACAGCGTCAGCGCTGCGGCCGCAACGGCAAGCCCCGTTCCGCCCTGCGCGGCGCCGGCGAGATAGGCGACGAACTCGGTCACGAGGATCAGCGGCCCCGGCGTCGTCTCGGCCAGCCCGAGCGCGTCCATCATCTCGGTCGTGCCGATCCAGCCGTAATCCTGCGCCACGGTCTGCGTCATGTAGGCCAGGACCGCATAGGCGCCGCCGAAGGTGACGACGGCGAGTTTCGAGAAAAAGAGCCCGACCGAGACCAGGAAATCCTGCCCGGCGAGCGCAAGAAGCCCGACCGGTGCCCACCAGAGCCCGAGCCCCGTGGCGAGGGTCGTGGCCAGCCGAGGATGGCGAGGCAGGGGTGTGGGCGCCGCGGCCGAGCGGGGCAGGAGCGTCGCGCCCACGATGGCGGCGGTGGCCACGATAGCCGGGAAAGGCAGGCCGAACGCGAAGATCGCGAGAAACGACAGCGCCGCGATCGCGCGTTCGCGCGGTCCTTTCAGCGCCCGCCGCGCGACCCGCAGGAGCGCCTCGATCACGATCACGACGACCGCTGCCTTGACGCCGAGGAACAGGGCCTCGACCGCCGGCACCTGACCGAAGGCCACGTAGGCCGCCGCGAGCGCGAGGATGATTGCCGCGCCGGGCAGGACGAAGAGCAGCCCGGCGAGAAGCCCGGCCCGGACCCCTCCGATCTTCCAGCCGGCATAGGTGGCGAGCTGCATCGCCTCCGGTCCCGGCAGCAGCATGCAGAACGACAATGCCCGCAGGTACTCCGCCTCACCGAGCCAGCGCCGCGTCTCGACAAGCTCGCGGTGCATGAGCGCGATCTGTGCGGCCGGTCCGCCGAAGGACAGTAGCCCGATACGGCCGAAGACCCGCCAGAGCGGTTCGCTCTCGCTCACGTCTTGCGTGTTGCTGGCCAATCGTGCCCCTCCTCGAAGCCGTCGCGCGCCCAGCGGTAGAGCGCGTCATAAAGAACCATCCCGGCCTCGAGCTGGGCGAGGTCGTCCCGGTACTGCCGCGACAGCCCGACCGAGATCGCCAGGAGCCCGGCCGCCTGCGGTGCGAGCTCGTGGCGGTCGGTATCGGCGCCGCGGACCACGAGCGCGAGCCGGTCGAGCGCCTCTGAACGCAGACACAAATCGTCGAGCAAGGCGTCGAAGCTGCATTTCTCGCCGCGATGCGAGAAGGGCACGCCTTCGATGTCGTAGGGGGTCGCGCCAAAGCGGTCGGCGACGGCTGAAACCTCGGCCGGCGCGACGAAAAGGAACCGCGCCTCGGCGTCGACGAAGCGGCGAATGAGCCAGGGGCAGGCGATGCGGTCGATCTTGGGACGGTGCCGGGTGACCCAGAGCCGCGAGCGGGGCAGGGCGGCGGCGGGGATCATCGACAGCCTCTCGGCCGCCCAGGCCAGCGCGCCGCCTTCAAGGCTTTCGGCGGCGACGCCGTGGCAGCGCAGGAGCGCCGCCGCGCCTTCGGAGAGTTTCTGGCCTTTCTGGCAGATCACCACCGCATGTCGTCCGGTCAGCTCCGGCGCGAGAGAGTCGATCCGGTCATAAGAATGGCGGAAGGCTCCGGGAATCAGCCGCGGATCGGCGGCGAAGTCCTCTTCGGTGCGAATGTCGATCAGTGCGGGCGCGTCGGGCGTTCCGATCAGGCGCGCGAGTTGGCTGGCGGCAATTGCGGTGAAGCCGGGCATGAGGCATCCTTTACTGCGGATCTATGGAGGATGCGACGCTTGGGCCTTGGCCTCACGGGGCGCGGTCGCGGTGCCCCACGTAGCGGATGTTACGCTCGCCACCGGCTCCGTCAAGCGTCAACCCAACGGCTTGACGACTTCGCGCAGGATCTTGGCACGGAGCGCGCGGGGGTAGTCCGACAGGCCCCGCGCGGTCATCACGAAGCCGTTCCGAGTGATGACGAAGCGGCGGTAGAACTCCGTGATCGGGGATGCGCGGCCGACATCCTCGATCGCGATGGCATTGATCTCGATTCCTGCTTGGCCAGCCGCGCCGCGTTGAGGCGCAAGCGGAAAGCCCGCGTTCTGCGGCCCGTCGCCAGAGATGTCGATGACCTTGCGGCGGCAATCGCTTACTGCGGCGAACTGCCCGGCCGAATACCCGATGGCTTCGCCAACAGCGGTGTCCGAACCGGTGTAGGCTCTCTCGAGCCGTTCCGCCCTGTCAGCGAAATCCTCGGAATCGCGCGGCGTGAGTATTCGTCGCCACGGCAGCGAAACGGTCTGCTGCGCGGTTCCCGACCACTGCACGACCGACAGTGCGACCTGGCCGCGCAGGAGCGCCTCGGCCACCTCCGGGTCGCGCAGCGCATCGGTGATCCCCTGGACCTGGAGGCGGTACTCTCCGCGGTCGATCGACCCCGATACATCGACCGACAGCAGGAGCGCCACGTCGCAGGCCAAGGCGGTGGCGGGCCGAAGCGCCGCCAGGACCAGGCATCCGATGTAAACAGCCCGCGCCGCTTTCATGTCGGCGATGATCCCCCGGCCGCGCCCTCTCGGCAAGTCCCATTGGACTCCGGGGCGGCGTCAGCCGAGCCTTTCCCCCGACAGGAGGAGCAAGAAGGCGTCCTTCGGAAGGAGGCCGGCTTGTTCGAAGAAGGTGATGAAGTCGAAGCTGTTGTAGGCCTCGGTGATGCGGCCGCCTTCGATCCGTACCATGACCTGTCCGCTTGCGCGGATCGGGTCCATGCCATGTGCCGTGACGGCGCGGACCGTGATCTGCGCCCACAGCCAGTCGCCGGAGTCGATGCTTCGGTCGATGTCGATGGCAAGGTCGCGCACGAGCGATAGCAGGGCCGGCACCAGAGCCCTGAAATCCTCGACGCCGACCTGGCCGTCGGGGAGGATTCCGTCGGCTCCCGCGCGGGGCGCGAAATAGCGGTCGATTGCATCCAGGTCGGCCTCGATCCAGACCCGATGATACCAGTCGCTGAGAATTTCCAGGTTCGTCACTGTCGGACACTCCGTCCCATTCCGCGAGTTGGCGGTCGAGACGACCCTACGGTCCGGATATTGACGAAGCGTTAAGGGAAGAGTGCAGGCTTCTGTTGCCAGGTGCCTGCGAACCCCGCCTTACGCTGCTAGGCGCAAGGGCTTAAGTTTCGGTCTTCGAGCTGCTTAAGCAGCCAGAGCGACCGGAGCACGGTTGTCGTTGGCAACTGTACTTTGCGGACCGATAACGGTGGTACCTCACCGGGACAAAGCAAACCCCTTTAGACGTTCGTCGATCCTGTTTCGGCCCCTTGCCCCCGCAACGTCGGGTGTCTGGTGGAGCCGCCGGGTACCGCCCCCGGGTCCGATCCGCTTATTACGAGCGCGTTTATGTCCATAGTCCGGGAAGTCCCGAACAGGCCCAATATAGGGATGGGCGGGGGCGCGCGCAAGGCTCCAAACGGCAATGCCACCGCCTTCAAAGTCGCGTACATGTAGTTGATATATGTCATAATTTGTTAAAGATGCGGGAGGAGCCACGTTCCTGAGAGGTAGTGCCGGAGCGCCGTGGCGACGCCGCCCGACGGTTGCGCAGGAAACGGGTCGACTTCCGGCCGCCGGCAGCGACGATGCGAGGAGCAATCCGGGAGCCCGAAATGACCAGACCTGTATCTTCGAGCCTGCAGATGACGTCCGGCGCGATGCTGGTCGCGCTTGCCGCGGTCTGGGGCGGGTCCTTCTTCTTCGCCGAGATCGCCCTGAGGGAACTGCCGCCGCTGACGATCACGCTGCACCGCGTCTTCTGGGCGGTGCCGGTCCTTCTCGCGGTGGTGCTGGGCAAGGCGATCAAGGTTCCCCGCTCCGCGCGGGTCTGGCTGGCCTATCTCGTCATGGGCGCGCTCAACAACGCGATTCCCTTCTCGCTCATCTTCTGGGGGCAAACCAACATCGAGAGCGGCCTCGCCTCGATCCTGAACTCCACCACGGCGGTGTTCGGTGCGGTGGTGGCGGGCCTGCTTCTGGCCGACGAGCCGCTGACGGCGCGCAAGGTCGCCGGAGCGGGCCTCGGCGTCCTCGGCGTCGCGGTCATCATGGGGCGCGAGGCGCTGATGACGCTCGATCCGCGCAGCCTTTCGCAACTGGCCGTGATCGGGGCGGCGCTGTCCTATTCCCTCGCGAGCGTCTGGGCCAGGCGGATGCTGTCGGGCCAGCCGCCGATCATGAACGCGCTCGGGATGCTAGTCGGCAGTACGGTCCTGATGCTTCCGGTCGCGGTGGCGGTGGACGGGCCGCCCGCGCTTGCGCTGCAGGCGACCACCTGGGGGGCGCTGGTCGCGCTTTCGGTGATGTCCACCGCGCTCGCCTATCTGCTCTATTTCGCGATCCTCGCGCGGGCGGGGGCGGCGAACCTCTTGCTGGTAACGCTGCTCATTCCACCCTTCGCGATCGGGCTCGGTGCGGTCTTCCTCGGCGAGAGGCTCGGGGCGGAGGTTTGGCCCGGCGCCCTTTGCATCGCGCTTGGTCTCGCGGTGACCGATGGTCGGCCGTTGCGCTGGCTGACCGGCAAGCGCCGCCGTGCGCCTCAATGAAAACGGCGCCGGAGATCCGGCGCCGTTCAGGTGTTTTCCCGGCCGGGTTACTCCGCAGGAGTCACGTTACGGCGCGATGCGTGCCTGTCGCGCCGCCCGTCGCCGACGAGCGCCAGAACGAGCGAGACGCACATCAGACCCATGACCATGGTGAACGGCAGCGCGCCGATGATCATCGCGCTCTTAAGCGCCTCCATCGGGTCGGCGCCCGCGCCGTTCTTGCCGGCGATCAAGAGCGTCCCGATGACCAGCGTCAGGATCCCGCCCCAGACGATACGGTGCTTGATACCGCCCTCGTGGTCGCCGCCCGACATGATCGTGTTCATCACGAGGATGCCGCTGTCCGCCGAGGTGACGAGGAAGGTCAGCACCAGAACGACACACATCACGTTGACGACCGAGAGGAACGGCCCCGAGATCATGTGGCCGAGCGTCACGAAGAGCTTCGCCGTGTTCGACGCCGCGAGGATCGAGCCCTGCGCCACGCCCGACAGTTCGAGGTCGATCGCGGTGCCGCCAAGGATGGTCATCCAGGCGAAGCAGACGAGCGCAGGAGCGAAGACACAACCGATGATGAACTCGCGCACGGTCCGGCCGCGCGAGATGCGGGCAAGGAACAGGCCCACGAAGGGCGAGAACGCGATCCACCAGGCCCAGTAGAAGGTCGTCCAGCCGGCCTGCCAGCCGAAGAGACGGCCCTCGGACCCGGCCTCATATGCGGACTCCTGCGTCGCGGCCGGAAGCGCTGCCGCAGCACCGGTCAGATCGCCCTTGAAGCCGTCGAGCGAGCCCCAGGCGTTCGTCGCGCCGGCAAAGAGTTCGCCGGCAAGCGGCGCGGCCTCGGCCGGGAGTTTCGCGGCGAATTCGGCTTCGGAGAGCGGCAGATGCGGGCCGAAGCTGAGCTGGGCGAAGTGCTGGACATAGTCGATGAAGGCCGCGCCGTAGGTGGTCATCGCGAAGGCGAAGGAGCCGAAGGCGACGAACACGAGCAACAGCAGGATCGACAGGACGAGGTTGAGGTTCGAGAGGTACTTGACCCCGCGCCCGACGCCCGAGACCGCCGAGAGGACCGACATCGCCATGATCACGACGAGACCGGCGATGAGACCGACGGTGCCGGGGGCCGGGGTTTCGCCGGCCATGTCCATCATCCACTCCATGCCGGTGATCGCGTACATGCCGTCGATGAACTGGCTGACGCCGAAGCCGATCGTCACCGAGACGCCGAGAATGGTCGCCACGACGCCGAGCACGTCGACGAGATGGCCGAAGATGCCGTTCACGAACCGCCCGAAAAGGGGCGTCAGCGCCGAGCGGATCGTCAGCGGCATGTCACGCGTATAGGCGTAGTAGGCAAGGCTGAGCCCGGTGACGACATAGATCGCCCAGGCATGGAAGCCGTAGTGCAGGAAGGTGTAGCGGTAGCCCGATTCCAGCGCCTCGGGAGTGTTGCCCGCAACCTCGCCCGCGACGACGACGGGGTTCGAGCCCCAGAGGCCGAGCGGCTCGGCGGTGGCGAAGACCATGAGGCCGACGCCGAGGCCCGCGCCGAACATCATCGAGAACCAGGAAAAATCGGAGAACTCCGGCTTCTCACCGGCCTTGCCCATCACCCGCCGCCCGGTCTGCGGCAGGACCGCGATGACGAGAAGGAAGAAGGCGAAGAAGCCGACGATGAGGATGTAGAAGGCGTTGAAATCCTCGAGGATGCGCCAGTTGAGGCTGCCGAGCACGCCGTTGGCGTTGGCCGGCCAGACCAGCGCCCAGATCACGAGAAGCGTCATCGACACTTTCGAGATGAGCGCGATCGGCACGCTGTAGCCTTCGTAGAAGCCCGACGCGGCCTTGCGGATTTCGATATCCGTGAATGGTGGTTTGATACTCATGTGCCTGTCCATGTGGAATGATCCACAGGACGGTCCGGTCCACTGATCCGGTGCCTCTCCCTTGGCCCGGAACCGGCCTTTCCCCCCTGCGGGACCGGATATGTCGGAACCTGTCCGGAGGGGGTGGCACCAAAGCGACGAGTCACCCGCCGGATTGCGACCAATTGGGCCCGGTTCGTCACAAAACCGTCATCGAATCCCGACACCGGCGCCCGGTGCAACGGCATTGCAAGCCGGATCGCCAGCGGGCAGGGTTCGGCTCGGGAATCGGCTCCGGGAGGGACCATGCCGCTCGATCTTGACTTCGTCCGCCGCCAGTTTCCGGCCTTCTCCGTGCCCGCGCTAAAGGGGCGCGCGTTCTTCGAGAATGCCGGCGGCTCCTATGCCTGCCAGCCGGTGATCGACCGGCTGACTCGGTTCTACCGGGAACGCAAGGTGCAGCCCTACGGCCCCTATGCCGCCTCGGCCGCGGGCGGGGCGGAGATGGACGAGGCGCGGGCGCTCCTCTCCGCGATGATGGGGATCAAGCCCCATGAGCTGAGCTTCGGCCCCTCGACCACGCAGAACGCCTATGTTCTGGCCCAGGCCTTCCGCCGGCACCTGAAGCCCGGCGAGGCGATCGTCGTCACCGATCAGGATCACGAGGCCAACTCCGGCCCCTGGCGGCGGCTCGGCGAGGAGGGAGTGGAGATCCGCGAGTGGAGGATCGACCCCGAGACCGGGCATCTCGATCCCGCGCGGCTCGCGCCGCTGCTTGCCGACGGCAAGGTGCGGCTCGTCTGCTTTCCGCATTGCTCGAACGTCGTGGCCGAGATCAACCCGGTCGCCGAGATCGTCGCCCTCGCGCATGCGGCGGGCGCGGTCACCTGCGTCGACGGGGTGAGCTACGCGCCGCACGGCATTCCCAACGTTGCGGCGCTCGGCGCCGACATTTACCTCTATTCGGCCTACAAGGTCTACGGACCGCATCAGGGGATCATGGCGATCCGCGAGGATCTGGGGATGCGGCTGCCCAACCAGGGGCACTATTTCAACGGCGACGCGCTCTACAAGCGGTTCACCCCGGCCGGGCCGGATCACGCGCAGATCGCGGCCTCGGCCGGGATCGCGGACTATTTTGACGCGCTACATGGCCACCACTTCGCGGCCGAACCCGATGCGGCGAAGCGCGCCGGGGCGGTGCACGACCTGATGCGGGCGCAGGAAGTGGCCGTCTGCCAGCCGCTCCTCGATTACCTGGGGGCGCGCAACGACCTCCGGCTCATCGGCCCGCGCGACGCGGCGCGCCGTGCGCCGACCGTCGCAATGGCGCTTGACCGGGAGGCCGAGCCGGTTTCGGCGGCGTTGGCAGATCATGGGATCGACTGCTGGGCCGGGGATTTCTACGCCGTTCGGCCCTTGACCTCGATGGGGGTCGACCTGGAGAAGGGTGTGCTGCGACTGTCGATGGTCCATTACACTTCGGCCGAGGACGTCGCGCGTCTGATCGCGGCTCTGGACCGCGTCTTGTGACGGATGGCGGGGCTCTGCCCTGACCTGGCGCGAGGCGATGTCGCCCCCTGACTGAGGGGGCATGAGGGAGGCAGGATGAGGCAAGCCCCCGTCATATTATGGTTCCGCCGCGATCTGCGGCTGGCTGATCATGCGGCGCTTGGCGCGGTGGTCGCGACCGGGCGGCCGATCGTTCCGGTCTTCATCCATGATGAAACGGTCGACCTGCTCGGAGCCGCGGCGAAGTGGCGGCTCGGCGAGGGTCTGCGCGTCTTCGCCGGTGCCCTCGAAGCGATCGGCGCACGTCTGATCCTGCGCAGAGGGGCGGCACTGGATGTGCTCTGCTCGATTGTCGGCGAGGTGGGGGCCGGCGCGGTGTTCTGGCAACGCGTCTACGACCGCGACGGCATCGAGCGGGACCGGGCGGTGAAGGCGGCTCTGAAAAGCGCAAGCGTCGAGGCGCGCAGCTTCGCGGGCGCGACGGTGTTCGAACCTTGGGACGTGGCGACGGGATCGGGAACGCCATACAAGGTGTTCACCCCGTTCTGGCGTGCGATCCGGGGGCGGCAGGCGGGCGGGATACTGGCGCCTCCGGACGCGCTCGCGGCTCCGGAGACCTGGCCTGTCTCTGACTCCCTCGAGGATTGGGCCATTGGCGCGGCAATGGATCGCGGTGCCGCGATCGTCGCGCGCCATGCCGGGATCGGCGAGGCCGCCGCATGGGATCGGCTGGACCGGTTTCGCGCCGGGCGGCTCGAGAACTACGTCGAGGACCGGGATTATCCGGCGCGACATGGCACGTCGGGCCTGTCGGAGAACCTTGCCTGGGGCGAGATATCGCCCCGTGCCGTCTGGCTGACGGCTCTCGGGGACTGGCAGGCCGGAAGGCCGGGGGCGGAGAAGTTTCTTTCCGAACTCGGCTGGCGCGAGTTCGCCTGGCATCTGATGTACCACGCACCGGATCTTGACCGCGCGAACTGGCGGCCGGGATGGGACGCCTTTCCCTGGCGCGGCGACAGTGCCGATGCCGAGCGCTGGCGACGCGGCCTGACCGGCGAGCCTTTCGTCGACGCAGCTATGCGCGAGATGTATGTCACCGGGCGAATGCACAACCGGGCGCGGATGATCGCGGCCTCCTATCTGACCAAGAACCTCCTGACCGACTGGCGCGTCGGGCTCGCCTGGTTCGCGGAATGCCTCACCGACTGGGACCCGGCCGCGAACGCGCTGGGATGGCAATGGGTCGCCGGATCGGGGCCCGATGCCGCGCCGTTCTTCCGGATCTTCAACCCGCGCCTTCAGGCCGAGCGCTTCGATCCGGACGGCGCCTACCGGGCGTCATTCATCGCCGAGGGGCAGTCAGCGCCGCCAAATACGGCGCGTGAGTACTTCGAAGCCGTGCCCCGAAGCTGGCACCTTTCGCCGGGCGATCGCTATCCAGCCCCGCTGGCCGATTTGTCGGCGAGCAGGAAGCGGGCGCTCGATGCCTACGGCGGGATGGATGCTGCGCCTGCGAGATAGCCCGGTTGTCGTGTTTGATTTCAAGGGTATATTGGTAATCAGGGAGGTCCCGATGGACGTGTTGACGACCACCGACGGGCAGGTCGGCTTGCCGCGGTATTTTGCGCAGGTCTTCCGGATTGCGCAGAGCATGCGCAATGGCCGGCTCGATTTCGTGCTCGCCGATGGCCGGAGATTCCGCGCCGATGGCGCAAATCCCGGACCGGCCGCAGAGATTCACGTCCATGATGACGACATCTTCGCCCGGCTGATCCGCGAGGGCGATCTCGGCTTTTCCGACGCCTATCTCGATGGCGGCTGGTCCACGCCGGATCTGATGGCATTCATGGATCTTGTCCATTGCGACAACGACGAGATCTATGACGGCTTTCCGGGCATGGGTGTCCTGCGGGCCTACGAACGCATGCGCCACCATCTGAGGTCCAATTCACGCCGGCAGGCGAAGCGCAACATCGCCTACCATTACGACCTCGGCAACGAGTTCTACGAGAAATGGCTCGACCGGAGCATGACCTATTCCTCCGCTTTGTTCAAAACCGGGCAGGAGAGCCTCGAGGCGGCACAGAAGCAGAAATACGCCTCGCTCGTCGATTGCATGGGAGCAAAGCCCGGCGACCACATCCTCGAAATCGGCTGCGGCTGGGGCGGTTTCGCCGAATACGCGGCGCGGGAACGGGGGCTGCGGGTCACGGGGCTCACGATTTCGCAGGCCCAGCTTGAATACGCGCAGGCGCGGATCGCCCGCGCGGGACTTCAGGACAGGGTTGACGTGAGGCTTCAGGACTACAGGGACGAGCGCGGCTCGTTCGACGGAATCGCGTCGATCGAGATGTTCGAGGCAGTGGGCGAAAAGTACTGGCCGGTCTATTTCGGCACGCTACGCGAGCGGCTGAAGCCGGGGCGGAATGCCACGCTTCAGATCATCACACTTCAGGAGAAGCGCTTCGAGATCTACCGGAAAGGCGTTGACTTCATTCAAAAATACATATTCCCCGGCGGGATGTTGCCATCGCGGAGCGCGCTTCAGAAGGAAATCCGGGGCGCCGGGCTGGCGCTGGTCGGGTCGATCGAGTTTGGCGAAAGCTACAGCGAGACGCTGCGCCGCTGGTACGAAGTTTTTAACGCGCGCTGGGACGAGATCGCCGGGATGGGATTCGATACCCGGTTCCAGCGCATGTGGAATTTCTACCTCGCCTCTTGCGCGGGGGCATTCCACGGCGGAAACTGCGACGTAACGCAGATCACAATATCGAGGCCAGCAGTCTAGATGCCCACCGCAGCTAAACTCTTTGCCGCCTTTGCCTTCGCGGTCGTGGCGTTTTTCGCCGCGGAGGTCTTCAAGCCGCACATGCCCGAGGGCACCCAGTTCGGGTATTTCTCGTTCGTGTCCGCTCTGATCGGCGTCGTCGCAGGCTGGAGGGTGATGGGCCCCGATGCCGGGCGCGGCAACTGGATGGCGGTGAACTCGGGGATCAAGACGTCGGCCTGCGCCGTCGGTCTCGCGCTTCTTATCTTTTCGACCTACGAGATGCTGCGCCTGGCGTTCCGGCCGGCCTACAAGTCCCCGATGGAGGCGGTCGTCGGGATCTTCGAACTCGCGGTGGAATACTCCATCTCACTGATTGCCTGGGACGTGCTGGTGGTCCTCGTGGTTGGCGGCGCGCTGGCGGGGCTACTGTCTGAATGGGCGGCCCGGCGCTGGAATTGAAACCCGTGAGTTCCTTCTTCTTCTACGGGACGCTGTGCCACCTTCCGCTGTTGCACGCGGTGCTCGGGCGCGAGGTGACGGCGCGGCCGGCGCGCCTTTCGGGCCACGCCGTATTCTGGGCCGAGGGAAAGTCCTTCCCGACGATCGTCGAGGCCGAGGGTGTGGCCGAAGGCATCCTTGTGCCGGATCTGAGCGCGGCGGATGTCGCGCGGCTCGATTTCTACGAGGCCGGCTTTGCCTATGGTACCCGTAAGGTCACGGTCGAGACAGCGGCCGGCCCGGCGAAGGCGAGCGTATACTATCCCGAGCGCGGCTTGTGGCAAACGGGCGCGCCATGGCGGCTCGATGACTGGGTGGCGCGTTGGGGCGAGGTGGTCGTCGCGACGGCCGGCGATGTCATGCGCCATATCGGCCGCGCCGATTCCGCGACGATCCTCGCACGGTATCCGATGATGCTGGTGCGCGGCGACGCGCGGCTCAGGGCGCAGCGCGACGGCGGCCCGACGCGGCTCCGGCGCCGGGCGGCGCCGGGCGATGTCGAGGAGGACTGCGCCGCCGAGGTCTATTCGAATTTCTTCTCGGTTGAAGAATATGACCTGCGTTTCCGCCGCTTCGACGGCACGATGAGTCCGACCCTCAACCGCGCGGTCTTCATGTCCGGCGATGCGGCGGTGGTGCTTCCCTACGATCCCTTTCGCGACCGGGTTCTCCTGATCGAGCAGTTCCGGATGGGCCCCTACGGGCGCGGCGATCCGCAGCCCTGGCTTCTCGAGGCGATCGCCGGCCGGATCGACGGTGCCGAGACGCCCGAGGATGCCGCCCGCCGCGAGGCGCGGGAGGAGGCCGGGCTCGAGTTGCGCGATCTCCTGCCCGCGTCGAATTACTATCCGTCGCCCGGCGCCAAGGCCGAGTTCCTCTACACTTACATCGGCCTCGCCAACCTGCCCGACGGCATCGCGGGGATCGGCGGCGCGCAGGGCGAAAACGAGGATATCCGGGCCCACCTTGTGTCCTTCGACGTGTTGATGGATCTGGTCGCGAGCGGCGAGATTACCGCCGGTCCGCTCGTGCTTTTGGCGCATTGGCTCGCCGCCCGACGGCCGGCGCTGCGAGAGCATGCCGGCGGGGCTTGAGGTCCGCTGTCGCCCGGCCTAGGTATGGGGCACGCGACAGGAGGTTTGGCCATGCGTGTTTACAGCGATCTCGCCGCTGCGGTGGGCAACACCCCCCTGATCCGGCTCCGCAAGGCAAGCGAGCTGACGGGCTGCGAGATCCTCGGCAAGGCCGAATTCCTCAATCCCGGCCAGTCGGTTAAGGACCGGGCCGCGCTCTACATCATCCGCGACGCGGTGTCGAAGGGGCTCTTGAAGCCCGGCGGCACGATCGTCGAGGGCACTGCCGGCAATACCGGTATCGGGCTCGCGCTGGTCGGCGCCTCGATGGGATTCCGCACCGTGATCGTGATCCCCGAGACGCAGAGCCAGGAGAAGAAGGACATGATCCGGCTCGCAGGCGCCGAACTCGTCCAGGTTCCGGCGGCACCCTACAGGAACCCCAACAACTATGTGCGCTATTCGGGCCGGCTCGCCGCCAGGCTTGCCGAGACCGAGCCGAACGGCGCGATCTGGGCCAACCAGTTCGACAACGTCGCCAACCGCCAGGCCCATGTCGAGACGACCGGGCCGGAGATCTGGGAACAGACCGGCGGCCGGATCGACGGCTTCGTCTCTGCGGTCGGTTCGGGCGGCACGCTCGCCGGGGTGGCGATGGCGCTGCAGCCGAAAGGCGTGAAGATCGCGCTCGCAGATCCTGACGGCGCGGCGCTGCACAGCTATTACACGACCGGTGAACTGAAGGCTGAGGGTTCCTCGATCACCGAGGGGATCGGGCAGGGGCGGATCACCGCCAACCTCGAGGGTTTCCGCCCCGACATGTCCTTCAACATCCCCGATGCCGAGGCGCTGCCAATCGTCTTCGACCTGCTCGAAGAGGAGGGGCTCTGCATGGGCGGCTCGACCGGGATCAACGTCGCGGGCGCGATCCGCTTGGCCCGCGAGATGGGGCCGGGTCGCACCATCGTCACGCCGCTGTGCGACTATGGCCAGCGGTACCAGTCGAAGCTCTTCAACCCCGATTTCCTTCGCGCGAAGGGTCTGCCGGTGCCGCACTGGCTCGACAAGGCCGGGCGCGCGCTCCCGAGCGTGTTCGAAGACTGATGCGGTGGTTCCGGCTCCTCCTGCTGGCGCTGGTTCTCGGCGCGGCGCCGGCGGCCTTACTCACGCTCCTTCCCGTGGCGGCCGTGGCCCAGCAGGCCGAAGTGCCCGACTACGACGCCTGGGAGATCGACGCGAAACTCGCGGAAGAGGCTCTGGCAGCCAAGGCCGCAAGCAACTCGGCCTTCGAGGCCTTGCGAGAAAAGCTCGTTGACTGGCGGGCGCGCTTTTCTGACGCGCAGAGCGCCAATGCCGCGCAGATAGAGACGGTGAAGGACCAGATCGCCGCACTCGGACCCGCTCCGAGTGAGGAAAAGCCCGACGCGCCCGAGATCGCAAGCCGGCGCAAGGCGCTGAACGACCAGCTCGCGCAGTTGCAGGCGCCAAGGCTGGAGGCGGAGGAGGCGCGCAGCCGTGCGGATGGTCTGATCCGGCAAATCGACGCGGTGATCCGGGCCCGGCAGGCCTCGGAGTTCTTGCGGCTGTCACCGACGCCGGTCAATCCGGGCAACTGGCCGGCCGGATTCGCGGTGCTGACCGAAGGGCTCAAGACACTGCTGTCGGAGACCCGCGAGGCGTGGCAGAACCCGGCGCGGCGCACCGAACTGCAGAACAACCTGCCGGTGATCCTGCTGTACCTCGCCATCGCCGGCGTGCTCATGCTGCGAGGGCCGCAGTTCATGGAGCGGCTGGTGACGCGGCTCGCAACCGGCGATTCGATCCGACGGCGCAACATCGCTGCGGCGATCCTGTCGCTCGGCCAGTGGGTGGTTCCGGTCGGCGGTATGGTGCTGCTCGTGCTCGCGATCGAGAACACCGGCATGACCGGGCCGCGCAGCGGGGCGCTGGTTCGCGCGCTGCCTTATTCGGCGTTTCTCTTTTTCACGACCCGCTGGATTGGAAGCTGGCTGTTTCGCGTCGAGGGGGGCGCATTCCTGACCGAGCGCCCGCTGGAGGCGCGGTTCCATGTGAACATGATTGCGCTGATGTTGGCGCTGGAGGCGCTGCGCACCGCGTTCATCACCGAGGTTCGGCCGCCCCTGTCGATGGCCGCGCAGGCCGTCTGGGCCGCGCCGCTCGTCTGCATCGTCGCGGTGTTCCTGTTCCGGCTTGGCCAGCTCATCCGCCCGCGCTCCGGCACGATCGCGGCGGCCGACGTCGGGGTGGAGTTCCGAGAGCGGATCCTGCGGCTCATGGGAACGGCGGTCATCGTCGTGTCGGTGCTGGCGCCGGCGCTGGCGCTCATCGGCTATGTCGCGGCGGCGAACGCGCTGATCTGGCCGACGGCGAAATCGCTCGGCCTCCTGGGCCTGATCCTGCTGCTGCAACGCTTCGTATCCGACGTCTATCTCGTTGCCACAGGCAAAGGCGAGGAGGGGCGCGAGGCGCTGTTCCCGGTTCTCATCGGCTTTGTGCTGACGCTGCTGGCACTGCCGGTCTTCGCGCTGATCTGGGGTGCACGGGTCGCGGACCTGTCCGAGGCCTGGACCCGGTTCAGCGAGGGCGTCACGCTGGGCGGAATCCGGCTGTCGCCCACGGTCATGATTACCTTCCTGCTGATCTTCCTGATCGGCTACATGATCACGAGGATGGCGCAGGCGGCGCTCAAATCGGCGGTCCTGCCGCGCACCCGACTCGACAAGGGCGTGCAGAACGCGCTCACCTCCGGGATCGGCTATGTCGGGATATTCCTCGCCGCGCTTGTCGCGATCACCGGCGCCGGCATCGACCTGTCTTCGCTCGCCATCGTCGCAGGCGCGCTCTCGGTCGGCATCGGCTTCGGCCTGCAGAACATCGTCTCGAACTTCGTCGCGGGCATAATCCTGCTGATCGAGCGGCCGATCTCGGAAGGCGACATGATCGACGTCAACGGGCAGTTCGGCACGGTGAAGGGAATCTCGGTCCGCTCCACCTGGATCGAGACCTTCGACCGCACCGACGTGATCGTGCCGAACGCTGACCTCGTTTCGGGCGTGGTGACGAACCTCACCCGCGGCAACCTCACCGGGCGGCTGATCGTTCCGGTCGGCGTCGCCTACGGCAGCGATACCCGCAGGGTGCAGGCGATCCTGCTGGAGATCGCCGAGGCGCAGCCGCTGGTGATGGTCGATCCCGCGCCCTCGGTGCAGTTCGTGGCGCTCGGCGCGGACAGCCTGAACTTCGAAATACGGGCGATCCTGTCGGACGTGAACTACAAGCTCGACGTACAGACCGAGATCCTGCACGAAGTCACCGAGCGCTTTGCGGCAGAGGGAATCGAGATTCCCTTCGCGCAGCGTGACCTGTGGATCCGCAATCCCGAGACGCTCGTCGGCAGCCGTGCGGCGCCCCGGCGGAGCGGACCGCCGCGAACCGAGGCGAAACCGTCAGCTCTGGGTCCGACCGATACTTACCTGGTCCACAACGATCCCGATGACGATGGTGATGGCGATGGCGGTGACGACTTGTGACGACGCGACTTCTCTTTCGTGACGATCCCTATCTGCGCGAAGCACCGGCCCGCGTGACGGCACTGACTGCCGAGGGCGGAATCGTCGTCGATGCGAGCCTCTTCTATCCGACCGGTGGCGGACAGCCGGGAGACGCGGGTTGGCTCGACTGGGACGGCGGAGAGATCGCCATTTCCACCACGATCAAGGGGGAGGGCGGGGCCGTGGTTCTCATCCCCGAAACGCCGGAGGCGCAGCCGCCGATTGGCGCGCCGGTGTTTCAGCGGCTCGACTGGGACCGGCGCTACCGGCACATGCGTGTGCATACCGGGCTGCATCTTCTGTCGGTAGTGATCCCGCTGCCGGTGACCGGCGGCCAGATCGGCGACGGCAAGGGGCGGCTCGACTTCGACATGCCGGAGCCACCCGAAGACGTGGCGGCGCTGGAAGATCAGCTGAACGCGTTGGTGACCCGCGACCTGAAGGTGAGCGAGGACTGGATCACCGACGCCGAACTCGCCGCCAATCCGGGTCTCGTCAAGACAATGTCCGTCGCGCCGCCGGTGGGGCAGGGGCGGGTCAGGTTGATCCGGATCGGGGCGGGCGCCGACCAGGTGGACCTTCAACCCTGCGGGGGCACCCATGTCGGACGCACCGGCGAGATCGGGCGCGTGACGATTGGCAAAGTCGAGAAGAAGGGCCGGCAGAATCGTCGTGTCAGCCTTATCCTGTTGGATTGAACGCCGCCGCCAAGGCCGCTTGACCAATTTCTGCAATGCGGCATACTCCGCCGACGGGGATATCGCATCGAGTCGTTCTGCCTGGCGTGACCGATCTTCCCACAGAGCGTCTCCTGCCGGACGCGATCATTCGGAGCCCCGCGGTGCCTTGGCACCCAACCTGCCCGAACAGCTGCTTGGCTATGTCCGGTAACGGCATGCCGGCGGAGCGAAACAGCAAATGACCCAGTCCGTACTTGCCCCGGTCACCGGGGCCAGCGCCGATGCGCCGCCGCGCGACGTCGTGGGCGATGGACATCACGAGCGCAGTGGGGGCCTGGCCGCCCTGACGCTCGGCGCGATCGGCGTCGTCTACGGCGACATCGGCACCTCGCCGCTCTACGCGCTGCGCGAAGCTTTGCGGCCGGTGGCCCACGACGGGCTCGAGCGATCCGAGGTCATCGGCGTGATCTCGCTCTTGATCTGGGCGCTGATCATCATCGTCACGATCAAGTACGTGCTGATCCTGTTACGCGCGGACAATCACGGCGAGGGCGGGATTCTCGCGCTTTACACGCTCGCTCGACTGGCGATCGGACGGCGCTCGATCCCGGTCCTCGTGCTCGGCATCCTCGGTGCGGCGCTCTTCTTCGGCGACGCGGTGATAACGCCCGCGATCTCGGTGCTGTCGGCCGTCGAGGGGATCGGTCTTGTCGCTCCACACTTCCAGTCCTTCGTTCTGCCGGTCACGGTCGGTATCCTGATCGCGCTCTTTGCGATCCAGAGCTACGGTACCGGCGCGATCGCCTTTGCCTTCGGCCCGATCACCGTGGTCTGGTTTCTGACGATGGGCATCACCGGGGCGCTGCAACTCGCGGCCGAACCTGGCGTCCTCGCGGCATTCGATCCCCGCTTTGCCGTCAGCTTCCTGATCGAGCACCGTCTGCTAGCCTTCGTTGTGCTGGGCGCGATCTTCCTTGCCGTGACCGGGGCCGAGGCGCTTTACGCCGATCTCGGCCATTTCGGGCGCCGGCCGATCATGCTCGCATGGTTTGCGCTGGTGTTCCCGGCGCTGGTTCTCAACTACCTCGGCCAAGGAGCGCTGGTCCTGCGCGACCCTTCCTCGCTCGTGAATCCGTTCTTTCACCTGGTGCCGCCCGTCCTCCTGCCTGCGCTGGTCGCACTTGCCACCGCCGCGACCGTCATCGCGGCCCAGGCGGTGATTACCGGCGCGTTCTCCATGGCTCGTGCCGCCATCCAGCTCGGCTTGTTGCCGCGCCTGACGATCCGGCACACGTCGGAATCGCAAAGCGGGCAGATCTACCTGCCCGCCGTCAACGCGCTCCTGCTGATTGGGGTGTTGTCGTTTGTATTCGGCTTCGGCACGTCCGAGTCGCTCGCGTCTGCCTATGGCATCGCGGTCACCGGCGCGATGCTGGTGGATACCGTTCTGGCCGTGGTCTTTGCGAGTCGCGGATGGCGTATCCCGCTTGTCGTGGCGATCCTCGTGGCGGTCCCGTTCCTGGTTCTTGAGGCGGCGTTCTTCGGGTCCAACCTTCTCAAGATCTTCGATGGCGGTTACGTGCCGGTCCTGATCGCGTCCGGTCTCGGCCTGGTGATGGCAAGCTGGTGGCGCGGAACGCAACTGTCGCTCGCATTGAGCCAGAAACAGAAGGTGGACCTTGAGAGCTTCGCCTCATCGATGCTCACGAGCTCGGCCCAGGTCGTGCCGGGGGTGGCGATGTTCTTCACCTCGAACGCGAGCTCGGTCCCGCCGGCGCTCCTGCACAATCTTAAACACAACCGGGTCATGCATGCGCGCAACATCATCGTGACCGTCGAGACGGCGCGGGTGCCGCATGTCGGCGACGAGGAACGCGCGGAGTACCAGGAAATCAACGAACGCTTCGCCCGGCTAAGGCTTCGCTTCGGCTTCATGGAGACGCCGAACGTGGCCCGCGCGCTCGGCCAGGCCCGCCGCGAAGGATTGAAGTTCGTCGCCATGGAGACCTCGTTCTTCCTCGGCCGCCGCAAGGTGGTTCTAGGCGCCCGTGCCGGGGTATTGCGCCTGCTTGACAGGATCTACATCGCCCTCACGCGTGTCGCCGCGGATCCGTCAGATTACTATCGCCTCCCGCGGGACCGCGTGGTCGAACTCGGCGCGCGGATGACCGTATAGTTTTCGCCGACGGCCCCTTGCACAACGCCACGCGCCGCGTATAAACAGCGCCGAACGGAGAGGTGGCCGAGTGGTCGAAGGCGCACGCCTGGAAAGTGTGTAGGCGGGGAACCGTCTCGAGGGTTCGAATCCCTCTCTCTCCGCCACCCACCCCTATCTCTGTCAGCGCAGTCCTTCTTTCCCTGTTTTCTCCCGTTTTTCCGGGCGCTTGGGCTATGCCATCTGCCAGAGAGGTCTTGTCAGAAGGAATCCGGTTGAGGCGGGCAGGGCGGTTTCGTAGCTTTCTGGCATGCCCAAACGCGATCCGTTCAAGTATTTCCACAGCAGCCCCGAGGTCATTCGCCTGGCGGTCATGATGTATGTTCGTTTCCCGCTTTCATTGCGCAACGTAGAGGACTTGCTGCACGAGCGCGGCATCGATGTGAGCCACGAAACGATCCGCTTCTGGTGGCACCGCTTCGGCCCGATGTTCGCGTCAGAAATCCGGCGTCGGCGGGCGGAAAGACTGCGATCCGGGCGGCAATGGCAGTGGCACGTCGACGAGGTTTTCGTGAGGATCAGTGGCGAGCGTCACTACATGTGGCGGGCTGTCGATCACGAAGGCGAAGTTCTGGAAGCCGTGGTCACGAAACGCCGAAACAAACGTGCAGCTTTGAAATTCCTAAGAAAACTGATGCGACGCTATGGGCGGCCCGAAGTGCTGGTGACGGATCGCCTCCCTTCGTACCGTGCGGCGCTGCGGGAAATTGGAGCCACCGACCTGCAGCACACAGGCCGTTGGCTGAACAATCGGGCCGAGAATTCACACCTTCCATTTCGACGACGAGAACGGGCAATGCAACGTTTCCGGCGCATGCGAAGTTTGCAGAAATTCGTCGCCGTCCATTCCTCCGTCTACAATCATTTCAACCAGGAGCGCCACCTCTACTCCCGAGCCAATTTCAAGCTGAACCGAAACGCTGCTCTCGCCGAGTGGCGCCAACTTGGTGTGAATTAAGGGACAAGCATCCTGTCCTTGTAGAGACCGGTTCTCATCCGTCTGACACCACCGGTTGTCGGCCATGACCATGTCGAAGCCAAGGTAATCCGATGTCTGGCCGGGCGTGATCTCGGACCTCATGGGCAGGCCCGCACCGTTGACGCGGAGGTGGATCTTG
>NZ_JAWQFN010000016.1:0-43583 GCF_033436765.1 Defluviimonas sp. D31 | reverse complement strand
CCACAATCCCGCACATCTTCGACTCCCTTGGATCGCCTCACCAAAACGCTAGCACCATCCCGAACACACATCAACTACGAAGAAACAAATATTAAGGATAGGAAAATAATCGGCGCGTGAAGATCGGCGCCCTTCGCAGAGTAAGGCCCGGGCGGAGGACCGCCCGGGCAGGGTGTTTCGGCTGGCTTACGCCAGCTGGAAGATCTGGTTGGCGATCACCACGACGGCGATGCCCGCGGCGATCGTGAGGTAGGGCAGGAAGCCTGCCCTGCGCTTGCCGTGGTCGGGATCGACGCCGCCGACGGTCAGGTCCTCGAGCATCTCGTGCGGGAACTTGCCCTTGTCGATGACCCAGTGCCGCCAGGCGAAGACCGGCACGATCAGGAGGATCGCGAAGATCGCGGTGCGCAGCGTGCCCTCGCCCCAGACGTTGGCCCCGGCGCCGATCAGCAGCGCGTTGAAGAAGGCGAGGATGCCGCCGAGCCACAGCAGGATGTTCGGCGCCTTCCAGGGCCGCTCGACATGGCCGCTGTCGATGCGGTGGATCCAGCCGGAATGCAGGTTGAGGAAGTTGAACACCAGGTAGCAGACGTTCGAGGCGGCGAGGATGAAGAGGTAGTCCGACATCATCAGCAGGATCAGGTTGAAGCCGAGGTCGGTCCACATCGCCTTGGTCGGCGCGCCGTGCTCGTTGACATGGCTGAGGTAGCGCGGCAGCCAGCCGTCGACCGAGCCCTGGTAGAGCGTGCGCGAGGAGCCCGCCATCGAGGTCATGATCGACAAGACGAGCGCGAGGCAGAGCATCACGACCATGATCGCCGCCACCGCCGAGCCGCCGCCGACCATGTGCGCCATCGCGCCGGCGACAGCGGTGCCGTCGACGATGCCCGGCTGGAGGATGCCCTCGACCCCGAGCACGCCCTGGAAGGCCAGGGGCACGAGCGAGAAGATCACGATGCAGACGAGGCCGGCGAAGAAGATCGAGCGGAAGGTGTCGGTCTTCGGGTTGCGGAACTCGCTGGTGTAGCAGACAGCGGTCTCGAAGCCGTAGGTCGACCAGGCGGCGATGAAGAGGCCGCCGAGGAAGAGCGTCCAGCCGTTGGTGTCCCAGGCGCCCGAGCTCGGCAGGAGCGGCATCAGGTTGGCGTTGAGGACGTCACCGGTCAGCAGCGGCACGAGGCCGACGATCAGGAGCGGGATCAGCACCGCGAGGCCGATGAAGGTCTGGATCTTGGCGGCGCGCGAGATGCCGTGGTGCTGCGCGGCGAAGACGGCGAGCAGGATCACCGTGCCGATGATCGAGGTCGCGTTGATCCGCAGCGTCAGCCCCTCGTTGACGAAGCCGAGATCGACCAGCGTGATCTGCCAGGTGCTGATTGCTGCCTCGGCGCCGAAGAAGGAATTGAGGATGTAGCCCGCCGCGAGGCCGGAGCCGATCGCCAGCACCGGGGTCCAGGCGAGCCAGTTGCACCAGACCGACAGGGGCGCGATGATCTTCGAATAGCGCACCCAGGCGGCCGCGCCGTAGACCGAGGCGCCGCCTGACTTGTTGGGGAAGAGCCCGGCGATCTCGGCATAGGTGAAGGCCTGGATGAAGCCGAAGGTCACCGAGAGCATCCAGATCACCCAGGACGGGTTGCCGACCGTCGCGGCGATGCCGCCGATCGAGAAGAGCACCAGCGCCGGAACGCCGGAGGCCATCCAGAAGGCGTCCTTCCAGCCGATCGTGCGAAACAGCATGCCGCCTTCGCCCGCCTTCGCCCCCGTGCCGGAGCTGTCAAAGATTGTGTCGGTCATCGCGTTTTCCTGTCCTGTTGGGTGACTTTGGTCTTCTCGTGGGCCATGTCGCGGCGGTTCGCCGGGACTGATCCGGTCCCCGCAAGCCGAAACCGATTCGCGATGTTTCGGCGGCGATAGGGGCCGGCTTCTTCTCCAGCCGGGGAGGAGGGCGGGATGGGCTGCGGCGCCGCGCCGCATTGACGGCGCGAAGTGATTCGGCGCGCCATAGCGCCCATAAGCGTATGTTTACCCAGTGCAATTTCGCACAACGCGGCGGCAGGGACCCGGAGGGCGATGTCACGCCCGCGCGCCGGCTCACCCTCGCCGAGGGGGGGATTGAGCAACGATTTCAGCCCGGAAGCCGGCATTTGTTGCCTCTTAGGAAAATAATATTCAGTTAAGTGTTGCTTTCGAAACCCGCCTTCTGTCAACATCAATCCATCCGAACCGCCGGCCCATCACTCGGCGGAGCAGCATCAGGGAGTTACGCATGACGGCATCTTGGCGATTCTCGACCCTCGGCGAGCGGCACCGAAAGCTCGGCTCGGGCCTCGAGGACTGGAGCGGAATGGGCACGGCCTGGTCCTATTCCGGCGATCCGGAGCAGGAGTACCTCGCGATCCGCACCAAGGCGGGTCTGATGGACGTGTCGGGGCTGAAGAAGGTGCATCTGACCGGCCCGGCCGCGAGCCATGTCATCGACCGCGCCACCACGCGCAATGTCGAGAAGATCATGCCGGGCCGCTCGGCCTATGCGGCGATGCTCAACGACGCGGGCAAGTTCGTCGACGACTGCGTCATCTACCGGATGGGGCCGAACAGCTGGATGGTCGTGCATGGCTCGGGTCAGGCGCATGAGCAGCTGACGATGGCCGCGACCGGCCGCGACGTCTCGGTCCGCTTCGACGACAATCTCCACGACCTGTCGCTGCAGGGGCCGCTCGCCGTCGAGTACCTGCAGGAGCATGTGCCGGGCATCCGCCAGCTCAACTACTTCAGCCACATGCACACGTCGCTCTTCGGCCTGCCGGTGACGATCTCGCGCACCGGCTATACCGGCGAGCGCGGCTACGAGATCTTCTGCCGCGGCCAGGACGCGCCGGCGATCTGGGACCGCATCCTCGAGGAAGGCGCGTCGATGGGGATCATCCCCTGCCGCTTCACCACGCTCGACCTCCTCAGGACGGAAAGCTACCTCCTGTTCTTCCCCTACGACAACTCCGAGATGTATCCGTTCGACAACGAAGGGCCGGGCGACACGCTCTGGGAACTCGGGCTCGACTTCACCGTCTCGCCGGGCAAGACCGGGTTCCGCGGCGCGGAGGAGCACTACCGGCTGAAGGGCAAGGAGCGGTTCAAGATCTACGGGCTGAAGCTCGAGGGCACGACGGTGCCGGAAAACGGCGCGGCGCTGACGAAGGACGGCAAGCAGGTCGGCGTGGTCACGCAAGGGATGTATTCGAGCCTCAACAAGCACAACATCGCGATCGCGCGGATGCCGGTCGAATGTGCGGTCGACGGCGTGCGGATGACGGTCAAGTGCGAGGCCGGAGAGATTCCCTGTGTCGCCCATTCCATGCCGTTCTACGACCCCGAGAAGAAGCGCCGCACGGCCAAGGGCTGAGACGGCGGCGCGGCGCGGGGCCAAACCCCCGCGCCGCGCTCCGGCCGCACCGACAGGGAGGAGCATCCATCAATGATTGAAACCACGATCACGCCGTCGATCGCCAGCCGACCGGTCTACAGCCGGCTGGAACCGCGGCCGGGCAAGGCGCATCTTCTCATCGCCGATGCCGAGGGCGCCGAGGCGATCCTCGCCCTCGCCGAAGTGGCGCCCAGGGACTTCTTCGCCCAAGCCCACATCATCCATATCCGCAAGACGACCGCCGGCACCTATACCGAGCGCCTGCGCGGCCTGAAGCCCTCGCAGTTCTATTCGGGACCGACCTACGAGGCCGCTGTGCCGCGCATCCGCCGCACGCTTCTCGGCGCGCATATGGGCCTACAGGTCTATCTCGCCGGCACCGAGAGCCTGATGGGCCAGGCGATGCAGGAGGCCGCGCAGGCCGGCATTCCCTATGGTGCGATTCAGGCCGAGCATCGCGGCTCGACCGCGCGGCGCATGCAGTGCGTCCACTGCAAGGGCATCACCGAGGACGTGACCACCGATCCCTTCGTCTGCTCGCATTGCGGCCTGCACCTCTTCGTTCGCGATCACTATTCGCGCCGGCTCGCCGCCTTCCAGGGCGTGCGCGTCGACGCCGAGGATCCCGGCAATATTCCCGAACCGGTGGAGCGTTTCAGATGAGCGCAGGAACAGAAAAGATCGACGTCACCGTGGCCGACGTCACCCCGGTGAACGAGCTTGTCACCCGGTTCCGCTTCGTCCGCAGCGACGGCGGGCCGATGCCGACCTTTTCCGGCGGCGCGCATACCGTTGTCGAGATGCAGGACGGGGGCCGCACCCGGCTCAACCCCTATTCGCTGATGAGCGATCCGGCCGACCGCAGCGGCTTCAGCATCTCGGTCCGGCGCGACGATGCGGGCCGGGGCGGGTCGCTCTACATGCACACCAAGGTCCATCAGGGCATGAAGATGGTGGTGAGCAATCCGGTCAACCTCTTCTCGCTCGATCTCAGGGCGCGCAAGCACCTGATGATCGCGGGCGGCATCGGGATCACGCCGTTCATGGCGCAGATCAAGCAACTCACCGCGATGAACGGCAATTTCGAGTTGCATTACGCCGTGCGCACCGCGGCACTCGCGACCTATGCCGACGAGCTGCACGCCACCCATCCGACGCGCGTGCACATCTACCACGACGACCGCGGCGAGGCGATCAAGCTCGAACGCCTGCTCGACGGCCAGCCCTTGGGCACGCATCTCTATGTCTGCGGGCCGAAGGGGATGATCGCCTGGGTGCGCAAGAGCGCCGAGGAGCTCGGCTGGCCGCGCGAGGCGGTCCATCACGAGGAATTCCTCGCCCCGGCCTCGGGCAAGCCCTTCGAGGTCAAGCTCGCGCTGTCGAACAAGGTGATCAAGGTCGGCGAGAACCAGAGCCTTCTGGAAGCGATCGAGGAGGCCGGCGTCGATGCGCCCTATCTCTGCCGCGGCGGCGCCTGCGGCCAGTGCGAGACCGACGTGATCGGCTATGACGGCAAGTTCCTGCACAACGACCACTGGCTGACCGACGACCAGAAATCCGGCGGCAAGAAGATCATGCCATGCGTGTCGCGGTTCGAGGGCAAGACCCTCGTGCTCGACCGATAGGAGGCGAGGATGACGATCAATTTCAACGACGAGACCTTCTACGGCGACTTCACGTTCCGCAACTCGCCGAAAGCGGTGCAACGGTTCCCGTTCCCGTTCCCCGAGGACAGCTACATGTACTCGGTCAACCTCGAGCCGCACAAATCCTACCGGCCGGGCAGCGTCTACGAGCGCACCTTCGACGTCGACGAGCACTATGTCGCCGAGATGAAGGACCGGGCGCGGGTGCTGGCCGACGATCCCTTGCGCTGCCAGTCGCTGCCGCACATGACGCTGGCGGGCTGGGACCTGGTCGAACTGATCATGACCGCGAAGGCGGAGGAATATCCCGATCTCTTCGAGCTCCATCGCGACGGCGACCGCTGGCGCTGGATCAACCGGCCGCTCGGGATCGACGACACCTTCACCTTCCTCGACGAGACGACGCTGCCCTACGGGCCGATGGAATACATCACCCGTCAGACCCAGGGCGATTTCGCCATCCTCGACCAGCGCGACGACAACCTGTGGATGGACGCCGGCATGGTCACCACCCAGGCCGACTGGTCGCTCGACTTCGACATCGGCATGAACTTCTTCGAATGGCATGCCCCGGTGCCGAAGGCGCATGAGATGGGCGTCTTCGTCCGCGCGCTGAAGTTCCTGCTCAATATCCAGCAGGGCGCGCCGGCACGGCGGCTGAACTGGACGATGACGATCAACCCGCTTCTGGACACCAGCCCCGAGAACTACCACAAGTGGGGCGCGATGAAGCAGGAGCTGACGGCCGAGAACGTGGGCCGGATGATGCATCTCAGGGTCGAGCTGCAGACGCTGTTCCGCCTGCCGCGCTCGAACGCGCTAGTGTTCCCGATCCGCTGCTACCTGATCAGGCTCGAGGACCTGGTGACGGTGCCGAAATGGGGGCGCCGCTTCCACCGCGTGATCCGCGACCTGCCGGTGGAGCTCGCGACCTACAAGGGCTTCGTCAACAACCGGCCGAAGATCGTCGAATGGCTGTCGAAATACGACGACGGCGCGCCGACTTCGCCGGGAATCTGGCCGGACTGAGGCCCGGTCCGCCCTCAGTCCGCCTGCGGATAGGTGATGATCGACAGGTAACGGGCCGGCAGCTTGTTCAAGCCGACCGGCCCGTGCGGCGCGTCGGCGTCGAAGATCAGGCTGTCGCCCGGCTGCAGGAGGTAGGTCTCGTCGCCGTGCAGGTACTCGACCTCGCCCTCGAGCATGTGCAGGAACTCGATCCCGTCGTGCTGGAAGGTCGGGAACACGTCGGACAGCTCGGTGAGCGTAATCAGGTAGGGCTCGACGATCACACCGCTCGCATTCGCGCCGATGTGGCCAAGGAGGTGGTATTGGTGGCCCGCGCGTGTGCCCGCGCGCTCCATCTCGACCGCCTCGCCGGCCTTGACATGCATCGCCTCGCGGTTTTCCTCGTAGCGGCGAAAGAAGGCGGTGAGCGGCACCGAGAGCGCGTGCGACAGCGTCTGCAGCGTCGTCAACGAGGGCGAGGTGACGCCGTTCTCGATCTTCGACAGCATGCCGATCGAGAGCCCGGTGCGCTTCGACAGTTCCGCGACCGTCATCGCCTTCTGGCGCCGGAAACTGCGCACCGCGCGGCCGATCGCCACTTCGAGCACCTTCTCGCGCGGTTCGGAGGTGCGGTGCGGATCCTGCTGCAGGGGCGAGGCGGCGGCGGCCGTCTTCGACTTCGGAGCGTTCACGGTATGACCTCTTCCTTTGGGCTGCGCCGCTGCGCTAGTCTGCCAGAACGACGCCAACGCAGGAAATCGCGGCCTTATATGGGGTAGAAAGATATTCCTGCAAGTGAAACCACCATACTCCGCGATGAAAAAGAATAGCAAGTACCTCGGCTTCCTGATCTTCCCCGGCTTCCCGATGGCCTGCCTGACCTCTGCGATCGAGCCCTTGCGCGCGGCCAACGAGATCGTCGGGCGCGAGGCGTTTTCGTGGACCGTGGTGGGCGAGACCGGCGAACGGGTGGGGTCGAGCGCGCGGGTCGGGTTCGACCCGGATGTGCGGCTCGCCGATCTCGACGGCGTCGACCAGCTGTATTTCCTCAGCGGTCCGGCCGGACGTTTCGTCAACCCGCGCGCCGCGAACGCTGCGGTGCGGAAGCTGGCAAGGCACGGGGTCGCGATCGGCGGCTTCAGCGGCGGGATCTTCCCGCTGGCGCGGAGCGGGCTGATGGACGGCCATACCTGCGCGGTGCATTGGTGCTACGAGGCGGCGTTCAAGGCCGAGTTTCCCGAGATCCGGGCCAGCGCCAACGTCATCACCATCGACCGGGGCAGGGTGACCGCGGCCGGCGCGGCGGCGGTCTTCGACCTGATGCTGGGGCTCATCGACGCCGAACTCGGCGCCGAGACCATGACCGAGGTCGCCTGCTGGTTCCAGCATCCCCTGGTGCGCGGCGAGGACGTGAGCCAGCGGATCCCGACGCATCGGACAGACCGGACCGAGGACATGCTGCCAGAGGCGGTGGCGAAGGCGATCCGGCTCTTTGCCGAACATGTCGAGCAGCCGATCCAGATCGCCGAGGTAGCCGAGGCGGTGGCGCTCTCGGCGCGCCAGCTCGACCGGACGTTCCAGCGCGCGACCGGGCAGAGCCCGCTGAAATACTACCGGATGCTCCGGATGAAGAAGGCGCGCCAACTCGCGCTCTATTCCAACGACACGATGACGCATATCGCGCTGTCGGTCGGCTACGCGAGCTCGACGCCGATGGTGCGCCACTACATCCAGGCCTTCGGCGTGACACCGCAGGAGGACCGCAAGGCGATCAACTCGATCCGCGTCCATGGGAACGCGCCGATCCCCTCGGTCTAGGCCACGATCCGGCCGGGAGATTTCGCGGGGAGTCCGGGCGCCTCCCCTCCCCCTCGTGGGGAGGGGATGGGGGTGGGGGGCTTCGCGGTCAGCCGCCCCCCTCCCTATCCCTCCCCCACGAGGGGGGAGGGAAGCGCCGAGGGGTCATCCGGCCCGTCAGGTCAAGGCCGCCTCAGATCGCGCTTGTCGCCGCCGCGACCAGGGCGTGGTGCAGCGAGGCCGCGGCCGAACGCGGGCCGAGCACGCTGAAGGCCTCGCCCGCGCGGTGGCAGAGGACGAAGGCGCCGAGATGCTCGATCATCGTGCGGTTGGCGCTGCCCGCCGCCATCCGGCGGGTGTCGAGGATGCAGAGCCGCTCGAACATGTCGGGCGCGCGGGCGCCGTCGATGTCGAAGCGCACCCAGGCGTCGGTCTGCTCGGTCACCGAGGCGGCGTCGCCGAGGCCCGCCTTGACGATCCGCGAGATGTCCTCGTGGGTCGCGAAGGGCGCGGTGGCCATCCACTGGCCGGGGCCGGTCCAGAAGAGGGCCCAGTCGCCCTTCGCCGCCATCTGGCCGGGCCCCGGCAGGGCGGCGCCAAAGAGCGCCGCGGCGGCCTTCGCGAGATCGGCGTCGCGGCCCATCCGGCAGGCGACCGAGGCGATCGCGACATCGGGGTTCTCGGTGATCGTGAGGCCGGCGAAGGTGTCGCGGCGCGGGGTGGCGCCGCCGAGCGGCAGCAGGGGGGCGAGGCTGTGATCAGGCACGGAGGCGGTCTCCTTCCGGGTCGATGAAGTGGGCGCTGACCACTTCGACCTCGACCTCTTCGTTGTTCAGCGGGTTGACGGCGCGGAGCGTCTCGCCCTTGCGGGCGCCGCCGCTCTTGAGGAAGCCGAGCCCGACCGAATGGCCGAGGTTCGGCGAGAAGGCGACCGAGGTCATGTAGCCCTGGTCGTTCGCGGCAGTGGCCTCGGCGCCCACATTGATGAAATGCGATCCCGCGACGAGCGGCCGCGACCGGTCCACCGGCCGGAAGCCGACGAGCGCCAGCACGTCGCCGCGGTTCAAGCCTTCGCGTTCGGAAAGCGTCGAGCCGATCGCGTCCTTCTTTTTCGACACCATTCCGGCCATGCCGAGATTGCGCGCGGTCGTGGTGCCGTTGAGCTCGTTGCCGGCGGCATGGCCCTTCTCGATCCGCATCACGCCGAGCGCCTCGGTGCCGTAGACCACCGCGTCGTACTGCTTGCCGGCCTCGACCATGGCGCGGATCAGCCCGTCGCCATAGCGCGTCGGCACCGCGATCTCGTAGGCGAGCTCGCCCGAGAACGAGATCCGGAAAAGCCGCGCCCGCAGGCCGCCGCAGACGGTGATCTCGCCGCAGGCCATGTAGGGGAAGGCCTCGTTCGAGATGTCGTGTTCGGGGTCGACGATCTTCTGCAGGAGCTTGCGGGCGTTGGGTCCGGCGACCGAGAACTGCGCCCAGGCCTCGGTCGTGGAGATGATCTGCACGTCGAGGTCGGGCCAGAGGCACTGGCGGCAGAACTCCATGTGGCGGTAGACGCCGACGGCGTTCGCGGTCGTGGTCGTGGTGACGAAATGATCCTCGGCGAGCCGCGCGGTGGTGCCGTCGTCCATCGCCATCCCGTCTTCGCGCAGCATCAGCCCGTAGCGGACCTTGCCGACGGCGAGCTTGGCGAAGGGGTTGGCGTAGACGCGGTTGAGGAACTCGGCCGCGTCGGTGCCCTGCACGTCGATCTTGCCGAGCGTGGTCACGTCGCAGATCCCGACCGAGTTGCGGGTGGCCAGCACCTCGCGGTCGACCGACTGGCGCCAGTGGGTCTCGCCGGGGCGGGGCAGCCACTGGGTGCGCTTCCACATGCCGACCTCGACGAAGACCGCGCCCTGTTCGGCGGCCCATTTGTGCGAGGGCGTCTGGCGCACCGGGCGGAAGTCCTTGCCCGCCGAGCGGCCGGCGAAGGTGGCGATCGGCACCGGCGTGTAGGGCGGGCGGAAGATCGTCGTGCCGGTCGCCGGGATCGACTTCGAGGTCAGTTCGGCCATGACCGCGAGACCGGCCATGTTCGAGGTCTTGCCCTGGTCGGTCGCCATGCCGAGCGTGGTGTAGCGCTTGAGGTGCTCGACCGAGCGGTAGCCCTCCTGGTGGGCGAGCTTGACGTCCTTCACGGTCACGTCGTTCTGCTGGTCGATCCAGGCGCGGCCCTTGCCGTGCTTGACGTACCAGAAGGGTGTCACGTTCACCGGCGCGTCCTCGGCCTCGGGCAGGTCCGCCGTCTTGGCGGTGATGCCGAGCGCGTCGAGGGCCGCGACCGCGCCCGCGGCACCGGACGCGAGCGCGCCGGAGGTTGTGAGGTCGCCCATCGCCGCGCCGGCGACGCTCATGCCCGGCGGCAGGTCGGCGCCCGGCACGAAGGCGGCGATCTTCGCGTCCCAGACCGGGCGGCCGCGCTGGTGGCAGGTCAGGTGGACGTTGGGGTTCCAGCCGCCCGAGACGCCGAGCGCGGTGCAGGCGATCTGGCGCGTCTCGCCGGTGCCGAGCCGCACGGTGATCCCGGTCAGGCCGAGCCGGCCGGCGCTGTCGATGACCGTGGCGCCCTTGAGATGGGTGGTCCCGGCCAGCGTCTTGCCCTCGGGCCGCGTGTCGATCACCGCGGCGACGCTCACGCCCTTGTCCATCAGGTCGGTCGCGGTCCTGAGGCCGTCGTCGTTGTTGGTGAAGATCGCGACCGTCTTGCCCGGCGTCGCCGCCCAGCGGTTGGCATAGGCGCGTATCGCGCCGGCGAGCAGGATGCCGGGGCGGTCGTTGTTCTCGAACGGGATCGGCCGCTCGATCGCGCCGGCGCAGAGGAGCGTGCGCTTGGCGTAGATCCGCCAGAGTATCTGGCGCGGCTTGCCGGCGGCGGGCTGGGCGAGGTGGTCGGAGACCCGCTCCACCGCGCCGGTGATGCCGTGTTCGAAGGCGCCGATGACGGTGGTGCGCGACATCAGCCGCACGTTCGGCAGCGACGCCAGCTCGGCGATCGCGGCGGCGGCCCAGTCGGCGCCCGAGCCGGCGCCGAGCCGGTAGCTCTCGGCGATCAGGCGGCCGCCGAAGAGGAAGTCCTCCTCGGCGAGGATCACTTGCGCACCCGTCCGTCCGGCGGTCAGCGCGGCGGCGAGGCCGGCGGCGCCGGAGCCGACGACGAGGAGGTCGGCGTGCAGGAAGCCCTTGTCATAGAGGTCGGGGTCGGTCTCCATCGACAGGCTGCCGAGGCCCGCGGCGCGGCGGATGATCGGCTCGTAGAGCTTTTCCCAGAACGCCTTCGGCCACATGAAGGTCTTGTAGTAGAAGCCCGCCGTCAGGAAGGTCGACAGCCGGTCGTTGATCGCCATCGCGTCGAAGGAGAGCGAGGGCCAGCGGTTCTGGCTCGTCGCCTCGAGCCCGTCGAAGAGCTCGGCCACGGTGGCGCGGGTGTTCGGCTCCTGCCGCGCGCCCGAGCGCAGCTCGACCAGCGCGTTCGGCTCCTCGGAGCCCGAGGTCAGGGGGCCGCGCGGGCGGTGGTACTTGAAGGAGCGGCCCATCAGCCGGACGCCGTTGGCCAGAAGTGCCGAGGCGAGCGTGTCGCCGGGGTGGCCCTGGAAGGACTTTCCGTCGAAGCGGAAGGTCAGCGTCTTCGCGTGGTCGATCTGGCCGCCGGCGAGGCGGTTGACCTGGCCCGGGCGGGGCACGCCCGTGCCGTGGGCGCCGCCGAGCGGCTGGCCGTTGATGCGGTTCATCTGGTTCATTTGCTGCGCCCCTTCGACCGGGCCACGTCGCGGGCCAGTTCGACCTTGGAAATCTCGTGGGTGACGGTGTTGCGGGTGACGACGAGCCAGCTGCGGTCGCCCTGTTCGTGGTACCAGAGCTCGCGGTGCTCTCCGGCCGGGTTGTCACGGAGGTAGAGGTAGTCGTGGAACGTCTCGACGGCGTTCGCGGCCTGCCAGTCGGGACGCTCGATCAGGTTCGCGTCGCCGAGATAGATGAACTCCTGGCTGTCGCGCGGGCCGAGCAGGGGGTGGTTGATGATCATGTCGGGACCTGTCAGTGCAAGTTCGGCTGGGCGCCCATGCCCTTTTCGTCGATCATCAGCCCCTTGAGGAACCGGTCGAAGCGATAGGCCTTGGCGGTGGAATGCGGCGTGTCGGTGGAGAGCAGATGCGCGAAGGCCCAGCCCGAGGCGGGCGTCGCCTTGAAGCCGCCGTAACACCAGCCGCCGTTGAAATAGAGCCCCTCGACATGGGTCTTGTCGATGATCGGCGAGCCGTCCATCGACATGTCCATGATGCCGCCCCACATCCGCAGAAGCCGGGCCCGGCCAATCATCGGCATGAGGCTCATGCCACCCTCGCAGACATCCTCGACCACCGGCAGGTTGCCGCGCTGGGCGTAGGAGTTGTAGCCGTCGATGTCGCCGCCGAAGACGAGCCCGCCCTTGTCGGACTGGCTGACGTAGAAATGCCCCGCGCCGTAGGTGATGACGCCGGGCAGGACCGGCTTCAGCCCTTCCGAGACGAAGGCCTGCAGGACGTGGCTCTCGATCGGCAGCCGCATCCCGGCCATGCCCATGACCTTCGAGGAGGAACCCGCGACCGCGACCCCGACCTTGCCCGCGCCGATGAAGCCGCGGGTCGTCTCGACGCCCTTCACGCGGCCGTTCTCGATGCGGAAGCCCGTGACCTCGCAGTTCTGGATGATGTCGACGCCGCGCGCGTCGGCGCCGCGGGCGTAGCCCCAGGCCACCGCGTCGTGGCGCACGGTGCCGCCGCGGCGCTGGAGAAGCCCGCCCTTGATCGGGAAGCGGGCGCTCTCGAAATTGAGGAACGGCGCCATCCGGCGCACGCCCTCGGTGTCAAGAAGCTCGGCATCGACGCCATTGAGCCGCATCGCGTTACCGCGCCGGCGCATCGCGTCGCGCTGGGCGTCGGTGTGGCAGAGGTTGAGCACGCCGCGCTGGCTGACCATCGCGTTGAAGTTGAAGTCCTGCTCCAGCCCCTCCCAGAGCTTCATCGAGAACTTGTAGAAGGGCTCGTTGCCGTCGAGCAGGTAGTTCGAGCGGATGATCGTGGTGTTGCGCCCGACGTTGCCGCCGCCGATCCAGCCCTTCTCCAAGACCGCGACCCGGTGCTGGCCGAACTGCCTGGCAAGGTAATAGGCGGTGGCGAGCCCGTGCCCGCCGCCGCCGATGACGATGATGTCATAGTGCGGCTGCGGCGCGGGATCGCGCCAGGCGGGCTGCCAGCCCTTGTGGCCGGTCAGGGCCTCCTTGATGACTTTGAAGCCGGAATAGCGCATCGCGATCCTCGTTGACGTTTCCGGCACTCTTTCCGATTTCGGGCGCGCGCGCCCCGCGCAATTCGGACGGCGACCCGTTCATTTCGGACATCGGGAAGCGAAGTTTCGGCGCCGCCGCGGAGAGGCGGCGTTCCGGCTCCTTGACGCCATCGGAGCGGTCGACTAAGTAGCAGGTCTCCGAGCGGGCGTTGTGTAATGGTAAGACCCTTGCCTTCCAAGCAAGAGACGCGGGTTCGATTCCCGCCGCCCGCTCCAGTCCCTTCCTGACAGGTCAGATCGCAGCCTTCGGCACCCTCGGTTGCGCGCGCTGCGCATTGAAAGGCCGGGCGGTTTCCCGCCCGGCCCTGTTCTTGTCGCTCTTTCCGCGCCGTCAGGCGAACTTGCGGATCTCGCCCGAGCGCAGGCGGCCGAGGTAGCTGTCGACCTCGCGCTTGACGATCGGCATCAGGACGTAGAGCCCTATGATGTTCACGACGGCCATCGCGAAGATCGCGGCATCGGAGAAGTCGATGACCGGGCCGAGGCTCGCCGCCGCGCCGACGATCACGAAGAAGCAGAAGAGCAGCTTGAAGACCAGCTCCTGCGTCTTGCCCTCGCCGAAGAGGTAGGTCCAGGCCTTGAGCCCGTAGTAGGACCACGAGATCATCGTCGAGAAGGCGAAGAGCACCACCGCGATCACCAGGAGATACGGGAACCACGAGAAGGCCGAGGCGAAGGCGGCCGAGGTGAGGCCGACGCCGGAATTCCCGTCGATGGTCGCGATGCGGCCGGTGGCCTCGTCCATCACATAGCGCCCGGTTTCGGGGTCGACGATGAGCTGCTGGGTGAAGATGATCACCAGCGCGGTCATGGTGCAGATCACGACGGTGTCGATGAAGGGCTCGAGCAGCGAGACGAAGCCCTCGGTGATCGGTTCCTTGGTGCGCACGGCCGAATGGGCGATCGCGGCCGAACCGACGCCCGCCTCGTTGGAGAAGGCCGCCCGCTTGAAGCCCTGGATCAGCGCGCCGACCGCGCCGCCGGCGATGCCCATGTCGGTGAAGGCGCCGGCGAAGATTTGGCCGAAGGCCCAGCCGATATTGCCGATGTTCATCAGGATGATGATGAGCGCGGTGCCGCAGTAGAGGATCGCCATGAAGGGCACGACCTTCTCGGTCACCTGGGCGATCGACTTGATGCCGCCGACGATGACGACGAAGACGACGATCGCGAAGATCACGCCGGTGATCCAGCCGGGATACTCGCCGACCACGCCAGAGATCTGCTGATGCGCCTGGTTGGCCTGGAACATGTTGCCGCCGCCGAAAGATCCGAGGATGCAGAACACCGCGAAAAGTGCCGCAAGGAACTTGCCGCCCGGCATGCCGCGTTCGGCGAAACCCTTGGTGATGTAGTACATCGGGCCGCCGGAAACGGTGCCGTCCGGGTATTCATTGCGGTATTTCACGCCGAGTGTGCATTCGGTGAACTTCGAGGCCATGCCGAGCAGGCCCGCGAGTATCATCCAGAACGTCGCTCCGGGGCCGCCGATGCCGATAGCGACCGCCACGCCGGCGATGTTGCCGAGTCCGACCGTGCCCGAAAGCGCGGTCGCCAGCGCCTGGAAGTGGCTGACTTCGCCCGCATCATCGGGGTCGGAGTAGTCGCCCTTCACGAGCTCGATCGAGTGCCTGATCACCCGAAACTGGATGAAGCCGAAATAGAGGGTGAAGACCGAGGCCGCGACAACCAGCCATGCCACGATCCAGGGAAACGAGGTTCCCGGGAACGGTGCGAAGATGAAGTTGACGAACCAGCCCGTGGCGCTGGCGAAGGTCGCGTTGATGGTCTCGTCGAGCGTCTGCGCGCCGGCAGCGCCCGCCAGAACCGATAGCCCCGCCGCGGAGGCCGCGATGCGCGTTTCCCTGATGTTTTTCATGTGTTGATCCCTGTTTCTTTGCGTCAAGGCACGATGGTGCAGGGCACCGGCGCGATCTGCGCGAGCGTGCCCGCGACCGAGCCGAAGAGCCGCTCTACAACCGTGGAATGGCCGGTCCGGCCGATGAAGATCTGCAATGCGCCATGCTCTTTTGCGATCTCGCAGAGCGTTTCGGCGACATGGCCATAGCGGATCTCGGTCGAGATCTTGACGCCCGTGCCGGACAGATCGGCCGCGAGCGGGCCGGTCACGGCGCTTTCGGCGCGCTTCAGCTCCTCGGTGCGGCGTTTGTGCCGCTCGGCGATCTCCTCCGGCGTGAGGAAGGAATAGGGGGACCATTCAAGCACATGCGCGACGAGCAGTTCGGCGCCCGCCGCTTTGGCCCGGGCGACGGCATAATCGACGGCCCGTCGGCCGGCGGTACTGCCGTCGTAACCGGCAACATATATGTTTGCCATTTCTCTCTCCCTTGTTATGTCCCGTTTCCTCGGGTGGGTCAGTGTCGCCCGATCCACGCCGAAATCCGTCCCTCATTTTCAGGATGACGCAATTTTCTTCGGAGTATCTGCGGAATATCTTGCCGGACTTCGAAGATTATTGCGGGTTTAACATGTTTGCGCTCGTTCGTTGCGCGCCTGTGGTGGCGAGGCCTGCGACCTTCGCGCCGCTTGCCCCGCGCGCGGGACCGGCCTAAACCCTCGGGCAGGGATCGGAGGCGCCATGGCACGACACAAACCCACAGCGGTCGAGGACCGCGCCGCGTCGAAGCGCGTCGGCGCGCTTGGCGGGCTCTGGCCCTTCGTCGCGCCCTACCGGATGCTGGTCGTTCTCGCCGGGCTCGCGCTCACGCTGACGGCCTCGGTCTCGCTTCTGTTGCCGCAGGCGGTGCGCCGGGTCATCGACGAGTTCGGCAACGGGGCGGCGCTGCTCGACGGCTATTTCGGCGCCGCGATCGGCATTGCGGCGCTGCTCGCGCTCGGCACCGGGGCGCGCTACTACCTCGTCACCCGGCTCGGCGAGCGGGTCGTGGCCGACATCCGCCGCGCGGTCTTCGACCGGGTGATCGGGATGAGCCCCGCCTTCTACGAAAAGACCATGACCGGCGAGGTCGTCAGCCGGATCACCACCGACACGACGCTGATCCTTTCGGTGATCGGGTCTTCGGTCTCGGTCGCGCTGAGGAACGTGCTGATCCTCGTCGGCGGGCTGGTGCTGATGATGCTGACCTCGGCCAAGCTCACTGGGCTCGTCTTCCTGATCGTGCCGGCGGTGATCGTGCCGATCATCACCCAAGGACGGCGGCTGCGCCGGCTGAGCCGCGAGAACCAGGACTGGATCGCGGCCTCGTCCGGCGCGGCCTCCGAGGCGCTGGGCGCGGTGCAGACGGTCCAGGCCTTCACCCACGAGGACCACGCGCGCAAGGATTTCGGACGGGTGACGGAGGAGGCCTTCAGCTCCGCCAAGGCCCGGATCCGTACCCGCGCGGTGATGACGATCATCGTCATCTTCCTCGTCTTCGCGGGGGTCGTCGGTGTGCTCTGGATCGGCGCGCGCGATGTGCGCGAGGGCGCGATGAGTGCGGGCGCGCTGGTGCAATTCGTGATCTACGCGGTGATGGCGGCCGGATCGGTGGCCGCGCTATCCGAGATCTGGGGCGAATTGCAGCGGGCCGCCGGCGCGACCGAGCGCCTGATGGAGCTTCTCGGCGCCACCGACAGCGTGGTCGACCCGGCCGCGCCGCGGGCGCTGCCGCGTCCGGCCCGGGGCGAGATCGCCTTCGAGAGCGTGACCTTCCACTACCCGACCCGGCCCGACCAGTCGGCACTCGAGGCGGTCGATCTGCATGTGAAACCCGGAGAGACGGTGGCGCTTGTGGGGCCCTCGGGCGCGGGCAAGACGACCGTGATCCAGCTTCTCCTGCGCTTCTACGACCCCGACCGTGGCCGCATCACGCTCGACGGGGTGCCGATCGACACGATGGCGCGGGCCGACTTTCGCCGCGCGATCGCGCTCGTGCCGCAGGATCCGGTGATCTTCGCCGCCTCGGCGCGCGAGAACATCCGCTACGGCCGGCCCGAGGCGAGCGACGCCGAGGTCGAGGCCGCCGCCCGCGCCGCCGCCGCGCATGACTTCATCGCCGCACTTCCCGACGGCTACGGCACCTGGCTCGGCGAGCGCGGCGTGATGCTCTCGGGCGGGCAGAAGCAGCGCATCGCCATCGCCCGCGCGATCCTGCGCGACGCGGCGGTGCTGCTCCTCGACGAAGCGACCTCGGCGCTTGACGCGGAAAGCGAGCGCGCGGTGCAGAAGGCGGTCGAGGTCGTGTCGAGGGACCGCACGACGATCATCGTCGCGCACCGGCTAGCGACCGTGAAGAAGGCCGACCGGATCGTGGTCTTCGACCATGGCCGGATCGTCGCGACCGGCACCCATGACCGGCTCGTTGCCGAGGGCGGGCTTTACGCGCGCCTCGCGCGGCTGCAGTTCACTGAAGGGATGGCGGCGGAGTAGCGGCACCGCCGCGACGTCAACCCACTGGACGGTTGTCATGGCCGGGGCCGACCCGAATAGTAAGAGGGCCGCGCCATGCGGCTTTTTTACAGCAATCCGGTTCAGGAGGTGATTATGGGGGTCTGGAGTTTCGTCAAGGATGCAGGCAAGAGCCTGTTCGGCATGTCCGCAGAGGCCAAGGAGGCGCCCGCCGACGAGGCGCTCAAGAAGGAAGTCCGCGATCTCGGGCTTGATGCCAGCGGTCTCGACATTACCGTCGAGGGCGACAAGGTAAAGGTCAAGGGCAACGCCGTCAGCCAGGAGATGAAGGAGAAGGTGATCCTGGCGGTCGGCAATGTCGAAGGCGTGGCCGAGGTCGAGGACGATGTACCGGGCGAAGAGCCGGTCTTCCATACGGTGGCGAAGGGCGACACGCTGTCGGCCATCGCCAAGAAGACGCTCGGCAACGCCAACCGCTACATGGAGATCTTCGAGGCCAACAAGCCGATGCTGACCGATCCCGACAAGATCTATCCCGGCCAGGTTCTGCGCATCCCGAAGGGCTGAGCGCGCTTGACCGCCCGGCCCGGGCCGGGCGGTCTTACGCAGCGTCGCAATCTGCCCACCGCTCTTGCCCCACGCGCACTTTGCCCGCATCTTCGGATCAAAGACGGACCCGCCAAGCGGGCGATAGGGGAGAAATCAGATGGGCAAGTTTTCGGGCGTCGCCGACCGCGATGCGGTCGAACGGGAAATGCCGTATGAGAAGCGCGACCTTCCGGTCACGCTCTACCAGTTCCTGACGGGAACCCGCGACGCCCATGGCACGCGCAAGGCGATCAGCTTCCAGATCTTTTCCGAACCGCAATCGAAGGCCGAGACCTGGAGCTGGGCCACGCTCCACGGCCGCGTCACCCAGGCCGCGAACCTCTTTCGCAGCCTCGGTGTGGGGGAGAAGGATGTCGTCGCCTATCTCCTGCCGAACTGCCTGGAGACCGGGGCGACGCTTCTTGGCGGTGCGGTCGCAGGCATCGTCAATCCGATCAACCCGCTGCTGGAACCCGAGCAGATCGCCGCGATCCTGCGCGAGACCAAGGCCAGGGTGCTGGTGACGCTTAAGGCCTTCCCCAAGACCGACGTGCCGCAGAAGGCCGCCGCCGCGCTGAAGCTCGCGCCCGGTGTCCAGACCGTGCTCGAGGTAGATCTCAACCGCTACCTCACGCCGCCGAAGTCCTGGATCGTGCCCCTCGTCCGGCCGAAGAATCCGGTGGAGCACAAGGCCACCGTCAAGGACTTCAACGCCGAATGCGCGAAGATGCCCGCCGACCGGCTGACCTTCGAGGATGCGACGGCCGACCGCGTCGCGGCCTATTTCCATACCGGTGGCACGACCGGCATGCCCAAGGTCGCGCAGCACCGCTATTCCGGCATGATCTACAACGGCTGGCTTGGCGGCACGCTGCTTTTCGATGAGTCCGACGTGCTGATCTGTCCCTTGCCGCTCTTTCATGTCTTCGCGGCCTATCCGGTCTTCATGTCGGTGATCGCGGCGGGCGCCCATATGGTGCTGCCGACGCCCGCCGGCTATCGCGGCGATGGCGTCTTCGACAACTTCTGGAAGCTCATCGAGCGCTGGCAGGTCACGTTCCTGATCTCCGTCCCGACCGCCATCTCCGCGCTGATGCAGCGGCCCGTGAACGCGGATGTCTCGTCCCTGAAGATCGCGCTCTCGGGCTCGGCGCCCCTGCCGCTGGAGTTGTTCAACCGGTTCGAGAAGGCGACCGGCGTGCAGATCGCGGAAGGCTACGGCCTGACCGAGGCGACCTGTCTGGTCTCCTGCAACCCCGTCGACGGCGCCAAGAAGGTGGGGTCCGTCGGACTGCCCTTGCCCTACACCCATGTGCGGATCCTGCACACGGACGCCGAGGGCGGCGTCATCAGGGAATGCGGCACCGACGAGGTCGGCGAGATCTGCATCACCAATCCCGGCGTTTTCGAGGGCTCGACCTATACCGAGGTCGACAAGAACCGCGCGCTTTTTGCCGAGGGGCGTTATCTCAGGACCGGCGACCTCGGCCGGATCGACGCGGACGGCTACCTCTGGATCACCGGGCGCGCGAAGGATCTGATCATCCGCGGCGGCCACAACATCGACCCCGCCGAGATCGAGGAGGCGCTGATGGGCCATCCGGCGGTCGCCTTTGCCGGCGCCATAGGCCAGCCCGACGCCTTCGCGGGCGAGTTGCCCTGCGCCTATGTCGAACTGGTCTCGGGTGCCACGGTCACGACGGAGGAGCTTCTGGAGCACGCGCGCGCGCGCATCCGCGAGCGCGCGGCGGTTCCGAAGCATATCGAGATCATGGCGGAGCTGCCAAAGACCGCGGTGGGCAAGATCTTCAAGCCCGATCTCAGGAAGCGCGCGATCGGGCGGGTCTATGACGCGGCGCTGGCCGAGGCGGGGTTCGCGGTGCGCGTGAAGGAGGTCGTCGAGGACAAGAAGCGCGGCCTCGTGGCACGGCTTGAAAAGACCGGAGAGGTCGATGCCGAGGCATTGCGCCAGAAGCTCGGCGAATTCACCCGGCCCTGGGACTGGGTGTAGCGGCGGCGGGGCGGGCCGCCGCGCGAGTGCTTGCGATCGGGCGGCCCCTGCCGCAACTCGCCCGTGCCGGGATTCGTCCTTCGCCCATTGGGCGGAATCCTGCTTGGTCACACAAATGCCATTTTCATAAGCAAATAGATAACGCGGGGGAAGGGGTTGCCTGAAGGAATCGGGCGACGAATTGAGAGCGGTTATTATGAGCTGCCACGCCAAGTTGTCCGCGTTCGCGGCCCGCTTCGCCAAGCGCGATGATGGGGCCGCAACGGTCGAAGCCGTGATCTGGCTTCCGTTTTTCTTCATCCTGTTCGGTTTGCTCGCCGATGTCTCGATGGTCTTTCACGGCCAGTCGAAGCTCTTGGCGATCGTTCAGGCCGCCAATCGAAACATGTCGATCGGCAGGCTGAAGGACGTGACTGCAACACAGAACTTCGTGCTTGCGGAAACCGCGAAATTCACCCCGAACGCCAGGGTGTTGACCACCGATGTCGCCGGCCTGATCACGACCACGGTCAGCGTTCCGATGGCGGATCTCGACCTCTTCGGCGTCGCCAGCGTCTTCCAGAGTGGATGGATGAACGTAACCGCCGAGCATCTAAAGGAGATCTGAGTCATGATCCGTCGCCGGTTCGATATCTCCCGCTTCACTTCCTCTGAAGAGGGTGGAATCACCGCCCTCAGCCTGTACATGTTCCTCGCAACGCTCGTCGTCGGCGGGCTGGCGGTGGACTACGCCAGTGGCGTGGCCGCCAAGACCGAACTTCAGGTCGCCGCGGACGCTGCGGCCCACGCCGCGCTATACACGCGCGAGCTTAACACCGCGGATACCGCAAAGGCGAAGGCGATCCAGATCGCCGCCGCCACGCTGCCGCCCGGCAAGTACGGTACCGTCCTCACGCCCGAGGATATCGTCTTCGGCAGTTGGGACGGCACAAAGTTCATCCCGGATGCCGGATCTGATCGCGCGGTCGCGGTCACCACGCGGCGCCTCAAGTCGGGCGGCAACGGTGTCGCAACCTATATGCTCGGCCTGGTGGGTATCAACGCATGGGACGTCGTCTCCACCTCGGTGTTCGAGACCTACATGTCGGACTGCGAAGATGAGGGGATCATCTCGCGGCTGCGGTTGGAGATGCAGTCGAACGGCTGGTTCACCAACGGGATCTGCCTGCATTCGCAGGACTATGTGAAGGTCAGTTCCAACAACATCTACGATCCGGGTGTCATCGTCTCGATGCCGGACAAGCGCAGACTCGAACTGCCGAGTTCGGGATTCGACTCGAATGTGGGTCTGAAGGAGGCTTTGCGCGACAGCTCCTACCAGATCCGGATCCTCAACCGCATCGACACGATCATCAAGAGCGTGAACGCGCCGAACGATCCGGTGGTCGGGATCATGACGTCCCGGACTCCGCAAACCGAATACTACCGGAGCTACATCACGAGTCCTACCCAGATCACGATCAAGGCCAACGGTCCGACCGCGCTCGACCCGACCAAGTTCAAGACCGGGCGCATCCATTACATGGACTGCAAGAACGACAACACGCACAAACAAATCGGATTGGGTTTCAACCTCGTGAAGATGGTGATCATCACCGATTGCCGGCTTCAATTAGCCTCCGGCGCGGTCTTGCAGGACGCGGTGATCATCACCACCAATACCGACGCGAAGTCGATCTATGCCTCCTCGGACATCGACATCGGCAAGAACGACCATTGCGTGTCGGGCGGCGACGTACAGATCGTGACCAAGGGCGGGGTCGAGTTTGCGGCAAAAGCCAGCATCTTCGGCAGCCAGATCCTCGCAGCGGGCGACGTGTCGTTGACCGCCAAGGCGGACGGGTTCGAAGGCGTGTCGATCGTCGCGGGCGGGAAGGCCGATGTGACGTCGAACGGCAGGTTCGGGTTCTGCGACGGCCAGGGCATGGCGAACAGCTACGCGGCCCGCTATTTCCGGCTCGTCTACTGACTGGGTGCGATCTAGGCGACTGCCGCTCTCAACGACTTGCTGGCCGGTACCGCAAGGTGCCGGCCGGAATGTTTTTCCACCGAAGGTGGAGTTGCGACATGACCTTGTCGTGAAACGGCGCGGAAATCCTCCGAAGGCATTGAATTCTCCGCCGCATGCCGGTTCAGTGGAACCGGACAGGGAGGGATGTCATGCGCTATTCCGGGCTCAGGGTCTTCACCGAGGGGCTGTTCGGCAACAAGGGCTGGAAACCGGCCTGGCGTGACCCCGAACCGAAGCGCGAATACGACACGATCATCATCGGCGGCGGCGGGCACGGGCTCTCGACCGCCTACTATCTCGCCAAGAACCACGGGCTGACCAATATCGCGGTGCTGGAGAAGGGCTATCTCGGCGGCGGCAACGTAGGCCGCAACACCACGATCGTGCGCGCGAACTACTTCCTGCCCGGAAACCAGGAGTTCTACTCGCACTCGCTGAAGCTCTGGGAGGGGCTTGAGGCCGAGCTCAACTACAACGTCATGCATTCGCAAAGGGGGCTCATCAACCTCTTCCACTCCGACGGCCAGCGCGACGCCTTCGCGCGGCGCGGCAATGCGATGATCAACCAGGGCGACGATGCCGAGCTTCTCGACCGCGAGGGGGTGCGGAGGCATCTGCCCTATCTCGACTTCGAGCAGACCCGGTTCCCGATCTATGGCGGGCTTCTGCATCGCCGCGGCGGCACCGCGCGGCATGACGCGGTGGCCTGGGGCTATGCGCGGGGGGCGGACCAGCGCGGGGTGGACCTGATCCAGAACTGCGAGGTCACCGGCATCGACATCAAGGACGGGCGCGTCACCGGGGTCCAGACCACGCGGGGGGCGATCAAGGCGAAGAAGGTCGGCATCATCGTCGCCGGCCGCTCGGGCCAGGTCGCGGCGATGGCGGGGATGCGGCTGCCGATCGAGAGCCACATCCTGCAGGCCTTCGTCACCGAGGGGCTAAAGCCGGTGATCGACCATGTCGTCTCGTTCGGGATGGGGCATTTCTATATCAGCCAGTCCGACAAGGGCGGGCTCGTCTTCGGCGGCGACCTCGATTTCTACGCCTCCTATGCCGCGCGCGGCAACCTGCCGATGGTCGAGCACGTGATGGAGGCCGGCATGACGCTGATGCCGATGATCGGCAAGGCGAAGGTGCTGCGGTCGTGGGGCGGGATCATGGACATGACCCCGGACGGCTCGCCGATCATCGACAAGACCGATGTCGGCGGGCTCTACATCGACTGCGGCTGGAACTACGGCGGCTTCAAGGCGGTGCCGGCAAGCGGATGGTGCATGGCGCATTTGATGGCCACCGGGGAAAGCCACGAGGTCGCCCGCCGCTACCGGCTCGACCGTTTCGCGACCGGCCGCCTCCTCGACGAGGAAGGCACCGGCAGCCAGCACAACCTGCATTGAGGGGACGATGATGCCGAGCGAGAGATCCCCCCACGCCATCCCTCCCCACGAGGGGGAGGGAGCAGCAAGCGGAACCGTCGGCACGAGAGTGCTTCCCTCCCCCTCGTGGGGAGGGAGAGGGTGGGGCGCGCCGGACGTCGTCGCCATCGACAGTGGAGATCAATCATGCGCATAACCTGCCCCCTATGCGGAGAGCGCGATCGGCGCGAGTTCTACTACTACGGCGATGCCGTCTATGCCGACCGTCCGGCCGCGGACGCCGCCCCGGAAGCCTGGGACGACTACCTGCATCTGCGCGACAATCCGGCCGGGGAGACGCGCGACCTCTGGTATCACGAGATGGGCTGCACGGCCTGGATCGAGGTCACGCGCAACACCGTGACCCACGAGATCCTCGCGACCCGGCTGGTTGCCGGGCGAGAGGGCAAGAAGGCGGCCGCGAAGGGCAGGGGGAAGAAGGCATGAGGATCGAGGGCAAGGGCCTCGTCGACAGGTCGGCTCCGGTCGGCTTCCGCTTCGACGGCAAGGACTACACCGGCTTTCAGGGCGACACGCTGGCCTCGGCGCTTCTGGCCTCGGGCGTCCGGGTTTTCGGCCGGTCGTTCAAGTACCACCGCCCGCGCGGGGTGATGACCGCGGGCTCGGAGGAGCCGAACGCGCTCGTCACCGTCGGGCGCGGCGCAGGCCAGGTGCCGAACGTGCGCGCCACCCTGCAGGAGATCCATGCCGGGCTCGAGGCGCGCGGCCAGAACTGCTGGCCCTCGCTCGGCTTCGACGTGATGGAGGTCAACGACCTCTTCTCGAACTACCTGAGCGCCGGGTTCTACTACAAGACCTTCATGTGGCCGCGGAAGTTCTGGGAATCGGTCTATGAGCCGGCGATCCGCCGCGCGGCCGGGCTCGGCGCGCTGTCGCGCCAGTCGAACGACGAGCATTACGAGAAGGCCCATGCCTTCTGCGACCTTCTCGTGATCGGCTCCGGCCCCGCCGGGCTGATGGCGGCGCGGGAGGCGGCGCGGGGCGGCGCCGAGGTCATCCTCGCCGAGGAAGACAGCCGGATGGGCGGGCGGCTTCTGGCCGAGACGCACGAGGTCGACGGGCAGTCCGGTGCGGACTGGGCGGCCGCGACGGTGGCCGAGCTGGCGGCGATGCCGAACGTGCGGCTGATGACCCGCACGAGCGTCATCGGCGCCTATGACCACGGCACCTACGGCGCGCTGGAGCGGGTGGGCCTGCACCTCGCCAAGCCCCCGGCGGCGCTGCCGCGCGAGTGTTTCTGGCGCATCGTCGCGAAGCGCGCGGTGCTCGCCACGGGCGCACATGAACGTCAGATCGCGTTTTCCAACAACGACCGTCCGGGGGTGATCACAGCGGGCGCGGTGCGCAGCTATCTCAACCGATGGGGCGTGGCGGCGGGGCAGAACGTCACGATCCTCGCCAACAACGATGACGCCTACCGCACCGCGCGTGACCTGATCGCGGCGGGGCTGCATGTCGCCGCGGTGATCGATTCGCGCGACGAGGCGCCGGCGGCGGACGACCTGCCGGTCCGTACCGGCGTGCGGGTGATCGACACTGGAGGCCGCATGTCGTTGCGCGAGGTCGTGGTGGCCGACCGCGATGGCAAGGTCTCGCGCATCGTCACTGACTGCCTCGCGGTCTCTGGCGGCTGGAACCCGGCGCTGCATCTGACCTGCCACATGAACGGCCGCCCGGCCTGGCGCGAGGACATCGCGGCCTTCGTGCCGAAGCCGGGGATGATCCCGGGCCTGACGGCGGCGGGGGCGGCGAACGGCACGTTCTCGACGCGGGCCTGTCTCGTGGAGGGCGCGGCGGCGGCGGCCGAGGCGCTCGAGGCGCTGGGATGCGGCGCGGCGCCGGCCGACCTGCCCGAGGCCGAGGACGGCGCGGTGCGGATCCGCGCCTATTGGGAGGTGCCGGGCGGCAAGCACCGGGCCTGGCTCGACTTCGCCAACGATGTCACGACCAAGGATGTGCGGCTCGCGGCGCAGGAGAACTTCGCCTCGGTCGAGCACATGAAACGCTACACGACGCAAGGAATGGCGCCCGATCAGGGCAAGAACTCCAATGTCGCGGCGCTGGCGGTGCTTGCGGACGCGACCGGCCGGGGCATCCCCGAGACCGGAACCACGACGTTCCGGCCGCCCTATGTGCCGGTCTCGATCGCCGCGATGGGCGCGGGCGGGCAGGGCAAGGGCTTCGCGCCGCAACGCTTCACCACCTCGCACAAGGCGGCGATCGAACGCGGTGCGCCGATGATCGAGGCCGGGCTCTGGTACCGGCCGTCGTATTTCCCGCGGCCCGGTGAGCCGACCTGGCGCGAGTCGTGCGACCGCGAGGTGCTGATGGTGCGCGACCGGGTCGGGGTCTGCGATGTCTCGACGCTCGGCAAGATCGACATCCAGGGGCCGGATGCGGCCCGGTTCCTCGACTTCGTCTACACCAACACCTTCTCGACCCTGAAACCGGGCCGGGTGCGCTACGGGCTGATGCTGCGCGAGGACGGGATGGTGCTCGACGACGGCACGACGGCCTGCTGGGGCGAGAACCATTACCTGATGACGACGACGACCGCGGCGGCGGGGCTCGTGATGAAGCATCTGGAATTCGTCCACCAGGCGCATTGTCCGGGCTGGGACCTGCGCATGATCTCGGTCACCGAGGCCTGGGCGCAGTTCGCCGTCGCCGGACCGCTCGCGCGCGAACTTCTCAACTCGGTCCTCGAAAGCCCGATCGACGGCGAGGCGTTCCCGTTCCTCTCCTGTGGAACGGTGCGGATCATGGGGATCGAGGCGCGGCTCTTCCGGATCTCGTTCTCGGGCGAACTCGGCTACGAGATTGCGGTGCCGGCGCGCTACGGCGGAGCGCTTTACCGTGACCTCGTTGCGCGGGCCGAGAACCTTGGCGGCGGCGCCTACGGGATGGAGGCCCTGAACGTGCTAAGGATCGAGAAGGGCTTCATCACCCATGCCGAGATCCACGGCCGCACCACGGCCTTCGATATCGGCCTTCAGGGCATGGTCTCGGCCAGGAAGGACTGCATCGGCAAGGCGGCGAGCGAGCGCGTGGGGTTGGTCGGGCCGGAGCGCGAGCAGCTCGTCGGTCTGAGACCGATCCCGATGTCACGCCAGATCGGCGCCGGGGCGCATCTCTTCGACGACGGCGCGGAGCCGATCTCGGCCAATGACCGGGGCTATGTCACCTCGGTCTGCTATTCGCCGACGATGAAGACCCATCTCGCACTCGCCTTCCTGAAGGACGGCCGCGCCCGGCATGGGCAGCGGGTCCGGCTGGTGGACCAACTGCGCGGGACAGATGTCGTCTGCGAAGTCATGAACCCCATCTTCTTCGACCCGGAAGGAGGCCGTGCCCGTGCCTAGCCTGATCGAGATATTCCCCTGCGACGGCCTGCTGCCGGTTTCGGAGGGCGGCGTTACGCTGAGCGAACTTGCGCAGGAACGGATCACCTCCGTCGCGCCCTTCGCCGGCAAGGAGGTCGCCGTTGGCAAGGCGCTGAAGGCGCTTGGCCTCGGCTGGCCCGGACCCGGCAAGGCCGTCGCGGGCGAGGGGCGGCTCTGCCTATGGACCGGGCGCGACCAGGCCTTCCTGATCGGCGCCGAGCCCGAGGGGCTTGCCGGCATCGCCGCGCTCACTGACCAGAGCGACGCCTGGGCGCGGATGCGGCTCGAGGGCGAGGGGGCGGCGGCGGTGCTGACGCGGCTGGTGCCGCTCGACCTCGGGGCGGCGGCGTTCCCGGTCGGGCACGCGGCGCGTTCCGGGCTTGGACACATGGCGATGATCCTTCACCGGAGCGGCGCGCAGAGCTTCGAGATCATGGTCTTCCGCTCGATGGCGGCGAGCGCGGTGCATGAGCTGCATCAGGCGATGACGGCGCTCGCGGCCCGCGCCGCGCTCTGAGACGGGCTGTGTCCCACCGCGCACGACCGGGGGATGGCATGCGTTCGGATGCTTGAGGCGCAAGCCCGGCGACTGTATTGGGGGCGGTATCGAGGAGTGCCGCCATGCCAGTCTTTCTGACCACCGCCGAGCCGGATTTCGAAACCGCATTCGCCACGCTCCTGTTGGCCAAGCGCGAGGATGCGCCGGATGTCGACGCGGCGGTCGCGGCGATCATCGACGACGTGCGGACGCGCGGCGACGCGGCGGTGATCGGGCTAACCTCGAAGTTCGACCGGCTCGACCTCAGCCCGGAGACGCTGGCCTTCTCGCAGGACGAGATCGCCGCGGAATGCGCCAAGGTGTCCGCCGAGGACCGCGCGGCGCTCGAACTCGCGGCGGAGCGGGTTCGGGCCTATCACGAACGCCAGATGCCCGAGGATGCGCGCTGGACCGATGCGGCGGGGGCCGAGCTTGGCTGGCGCTGGTCGCCGGTCTCGGCGGCGGGGCTCTATGTGCCGGGGGGGCTCGCCTCCTACCCGTCCTCGGTCCTGATGAACGCGATCCCCGCCAAGGTCGCGGGGGTGGAGAGGCTGGTGATCGCCTGTCCGACGCCGGGCGGTGCGGTCAACCCGCTGGTGCTTCTGGCCGCGCGGCTCGCGGGCGTCGATACCGTCTACCGGATCGGCGGTGCGCAGGCGATTGCCGCGCTTGCCTACGGCACGGCGACGATCCGGCCGGTGGACAAGATCACCGGGCCGGGCAACGCCTATGTCGCGGCCGCCAAGCGGCGGGTCTTCGGGCGGGTCGGCATCGACATGATCGCGGGGCCCTCGGAGATCCTCGTGATCGCCGACAAGGACAACGATCCCGACTGGATCGCGCTCGATCTTCTCAGTCAGGCCGAGCATGACGAGAGCGCGCAGTCGATCCTCGTGACCGACGACGCCGGGTTCGGCCGGGCGGTGGCGGCGGCGGTCGAGAAGCGGCTTGAGACGCTGGAGCGGCGGGCGATCGCCGGGGCGAGCTGGCGCGACTACGGCGCGGTGATCGTGACTCGCGATCTTCACGAGGCGGCGGCGCTGTCGAACCGGGTGGCGCCCGAGCATCTGGAGCTGTGCGTGGCCGACCCGGACGGGCTCGCGGAGCGGATCACCCATGCCGGGGCGATCTTCCTCGGACGCTGGACGCCGGAGGCGATCGGTGATTACGTCGGCGGGCCGAACCATGTGCTGCCGACAGCACGGTCGGCGAGGTTTTCGAGCGGGCTATCGGTGATGGATTTCCTCAAGCGCACGACCCTTGCCCGGATGACGCCCGAGGCGCTCGCCGCGATCGGCCCCGCCGCCGAGCGTCTGGCAATTTCGGAAAGCCTCGAGGCACACGGGCTTTCGGTGCGGGCCCGGCTCGACCGGCTGAACCGGAGGGAGGCGCAATGAGCCGCATCTGCCATATCGAGATCGACGACCGCGGGCTGGCGGCGCCGACACCGGAGGTCGAACAGGAACGCAAGGTCGCGATCTTCGACCTCCTGGAGGACAATTCCTTCGCCCTGCCGGCGAAGGACGGCGTGTCGCCCGAGGGGCCGTTCCGGCTTGCCCTCGCGATCCGCGAGAAGCGGCTGGTCTTCGACGTCGAGGCCGAGGGCGGCGGCAAGGTGGCGGAGTTCCATCTGTCGCTCGGGCCGTTCCGGCAGGTGGTGAAGGACTATTTCCAGATCTGCGAGAGCTATTTCGAGGCGGTGAAGCGTCTGCCGCCGAGCCAGATCGAGGCGATCGACATGGCCCGGCGCGGCATCCACAACGAGGGCGCGCGGGTGTTGCAGGAACGGCTTGAGGGAAAGGCGGAGCTTGATATCGACACGGCGCGGCGGCTCTTCACCCTCATCTGCGTGCTGCATTTCGGAGGGTGAGCTTGGATCGTACGCTGCCGCACTCGGTGCTCTTCTGCTGCGATCACAATGCCGTCCGTTCGCCCATGGCGGAAGGGATGATGAAGAAGTTCTACGGCCATGCCTGCTATGTGCAGTCGGCCGGGGTCCACAACGATCTCGAGATCGACGGTTTCGCGGTCGCGGTCTGCCAGGAGATCGGCGTGGAACTGTCGCGCCACCGGTCGCGCAGCTTCGATGAGATGCAGCAATGGGGCGACGACCTGTCGGGCTTCGACCTCGTCGTGGCGCTCTCGCCGGCGAGTCAACGCCAGGCGCTTGAATTCACCCGTTTCTTCCATCTCGAGGTTGAATACTGGCCGGTGATGGACGCAACCGGAATCGGCGAGACACGCGAGGCCAAGCTCGCCTCCTACCGGCAGGCGCGCGACCAGATCAAGGCCCAGATGATCCGCCGCTTCGGCCCGCCGACGGAACCGCAATAGCCGCAAAGCGGCCCGAAACTGACGCAACGGGGATGGGAAGTCCCGCTCCCTCGCCCTATGGTGCGCGCCGCAGCCAACGGAGTGAGACATGACCCGCGCCACGATCGAAGCCTATTACGCCGCCTTCAACCGGGGCGACACCGACGCCATGCTCAACACGCTCCATGACGATTTCGCCCATAATGTGAACGAGGGCGCGACCCGGCTCGGCAAGGACGCCTTCGCCGACTTCTGCCGCCACATGAGCGAGACCTACAAGGAAGAGCTGACCGACATGGTCGTCTTCTCGAACGAGGTCGGAACGCGCGGCGCTGCGGAATTCGTGGTGAACGGCACCTATCTCAAGACCGATCCCGGCCTTCCCGAGGCGCGCGGCCAGAAATACGTCCTGCCGGCGGGCGGGTTCTTTTCGCTCAAGGACGGCAAGATCACCCGCGTCACGACTTATTACAACCTCCAGGACTGGATCCGGCAGGTCTCCGCATGACGATTGAGGTTCTTGTCCTCGAGGACGACGCGCTCGAGGCGGCGCTCGACGACGTGGCGAAGCTCCGTATCGCGGTCTTCCGCGACTGGCCGTATCTCTATGACGGCGACATCGGCTACGAGAAGCGGTATCTCAAGACGTATCGCCACAGCCCGAACGCGATCCTCGTCGGCGCCTTCGACGGCAGCCGGCTGGTCGGCGCCTCCACCGGCACGCCGATGGAGGAGCATGGCGACGAGTTCGGCGCGGCCTTCGCCGGGACCGGGATTCCGCTGAGCGACATCTTCTACTGCGCCGAATCTGTGCTTCTGCCGGACTATCGCGGCCGCGGGCTCGGCCACGCGTTCTTCGATGCGCGCGAGGCGCATGCCCGCAAGCTCGGCCGCAGCCACTCGGCCTTCTGCCGGGTCGTGCGGCCTGAGGATCACCCGCTCCATCCGGCGAGCTACCGGCCGCTCGACGCCTTCTGGCGCAAGCGCGGCTACGCGCCGCTCGAAGGGGCGGTGACCGAGTATTCCTGGAAGGACATCGGCGAGGCGGAAGAGACTGCCAAGCCCATGCAATTCTGGATCCGCAAGCTCTGAGACCGACTGGAGAACACCGATGAAAGTCGCCGCCGCCGCCTATCCGCTCGACTGGTTCGACGATTGGTCAGCCTACGAGGCAAAGGTCACCGCCTGGGTCGCCGAAGCGGCGGGGCAGGGGGCGGAGCTTCTGGTCTTCCCCGAATACGCGGCGATGGAGCTTGCCTCGCTCGGCGGACAGGCGGTCGCGGGCGATATCGCCGGCGCGCTGATCGAGGCCGACCGGCACCGGCCGGCGGCCGAGGCGCTCCATGCCCGCCTTGCCGTCGCGCATCGCGTCCACATCCTCGCGGCTTCCGGCCCGGCCTTCGGCCTTGCCCATGCGGGCGGGCGCCCGGTCAACCGCGCCAGCTTCTTCGGTCCGAATGGCCTTCTCGGTCATCAGGACAAGGCGATGATGACCCGCTGGGAACGCGACGGCTGGCATGTCGTGCCGGGTGACGGCCTGCAGGTCTTCGACACCCCGCTCGGCCGCATCGGCATCCTCATCTGCTACGACAGCGAATTCCCGCTACTGGGCCGGGCGCTTGCCGAGGCGGGTGTCGAGATCCTGCTCGTGCCCTCCGCGACGGAAACGCTCGCGGGCTTTACCCGTGTCCGGGTCGGCGCCATGGCCCGCGCGCTCGAAAACCAGCTCGTCGCGGTGCATGCGCCGATCGTCGGTCTCGCGCATTGGTGCTACGGGATGGAGGAAAACACCGGCGCCGCCTCGATCTACGGCCCGCCCGATCACGGCTTTCCCGCAACCGGCATCCTCGCCGAAGGCACGCTCGGCCAGCCGGGCTGGACCTATGCCGAGGTCTCGCGCGAGGCCATCGCGGCGGTCCGCGCCGATGGCGGCGTTCTGAACCTCAGCCACTGGCCCGAGCAGCTTTCCCAGCTACACAAGGTTGCAGTCCGGGCCGAAACCTGAGATTGCGCTTGAAATCGCGCGCCATCGGGCGCAATTAGTGCGCGCCCGGCGCGGACCCGGGTGGAACAACTATGGAGTGACCATGGCCAAGGAAGAAGGTCTCGAATTCCCGGGCGTCGTGAAGGAACTCCTGCCGAACGCGACGTTCAGGGTCGAGCTGGAAAACGGCCATGAGATCATCGCGACGATGGCAGGCAAGATGCGCAAGAATCGCATCCGCGTTCTCGCCGGCGACAAGGTTCAGGTGACGATGACGCCATACGACCTGAGCAAGGGGCGGATCAATTACCGCTTCAAGTAAGGTGCGCCCGCGCCTCATCCTCGGCTCGGCCAGCCCGCGCCGGAAGGATCTTCTGGCGCAACTCGGCCTCGAGCCCGACGAGATCCGCGCGCCCGACATCGACGAAACCCCCTTGAACGGCGAATTGCCGCGTCCCTATTGCGCCAGGATGGCGCGGGAGAAGGCCGAGGCGCTTCCCCTCGGCGCCGACGAGGTCGTGCTCTGCGCCGACACCACGGTAGCCCTCGGCCGCCGCATCCTCGGCAAGCCCCAGAGCGCGGGCGAGGCGGCGGAGTTCCTGCTGAAGCTCTCCGGCCGGCGCCACCGGGTTATCAGCGCCGTCGCGGTGCGCCGCGGCGACCGGCTCTGGGAGCGTGCGGTGGAGACCGTCGTGAAGGTCAAGCCGCTGTCGGACATGGAGATCAACGCCTACCTCGCCTCCGGCGAATGGCAGGGCAAGGCCGGCGCCTATGGCATACAGGGCCGGTTCGGCGCTTTCATTCCCTGGCTTCAGGGCTCGTTTACCGGGGTGGTCGGACTGCCGGTCGCCGAGACCGCGCATCTCCTGGAAGCCGCCGGGATCGACATACACGGAGTAGACGCATGAAGGGCCGGGTCGTCGTTCTCGGAGCATATCGTGGCCGCGAGGCCGCGGCGCTGGTCGTCGACGGGCGGCTCGAGGACCTGCTCGTCGAGGCCGCCGACGAGGCGGATTTTGCGCCCGGCGCGATCCTGCGCGGCACCGTGGACCGGCAGATGAAGGGGCAGGGCGGGGTCTTCGTGCGCCTGCCGGGCACCCGAGGCTTTCTGCGCGAGACCGGGGGCCTGTCCTCCGGGCAGCAGATCCTCGTCCAGGTCGCGGGCCATGCCGAGCCGGGCAAGGCCCTGCCGGTGTCGACACGGCTTCTGTTCAAGAGCCGGCTCGCTATCGTCACGCCCGCCGCGCCCGGCCTCAACGTCTCGAGGCGGATCCGCGACACCGAGGAACGCGCGCGGCTCGAGGCGATCGCGGCCGAGGCGATGGCCGGATCGGCATCGGGCCTGATCCTGCGTTCGGCCGCCGAGGGGACGGAGACAGAGGAAATAGCCGCCGATATCGCCGCAATGCGGGAACTGGCCGAAGCCGTACTGGCCGACGTGAACGGCGCGCCGGAGCTTCTGGTCGATGCGCCGGGCCCGCATGAGGAGGCCTGGCGCGACTGGTCCGACCCGGCGCCGGACGAGATCGCCGAGGGTGCGGACGCCTTCGCGCGCCACGGGGTCGAGGAGATGATCGACGCGCTTCTGACGCCCGTCGTGGCCCTGTCGGGCAGCGCGCACATGGCGATCGAGCCGACCCGGGCGCTGATCGCGGTCGACGTGAACACCGGCGCCGACACCTCGCCCGCGGCCGGCCTCAAGGCCAATATCGCCGCCGCCCGCGAGCTGCCGCGGCAGTTGCGGCTGCGCGGGCTTGGCGGCCAGGTCACGGTTGATTTCGCGCCGATGCCCAAGCGCGACCGCGCCACGCTCGACCAGCAGCTGCGCGCGGCCTTCAAGGGCGAAGCGGCCGAGACGAGCCTCGCGGGCTGGACGCCGCTCGGAAATTTCGAAATCCAGCGCAAGCGAGATCGGCGCCCCCTGGCGGCGCTTCTCGGGGAAGGCTCGGAATGAGCTGCCCGATCTGCGGCAAGGAGACGGACCCGAAGTACCGGCCGTTCTGCTCAAAGCGCTGCGCCGACGTCGATCTCGGCCGGTGGCTGACGGGGGCCTATGCGATTCCCTCCGAAGATGACGATGTTCCGGGCGACGAAGAACTGCCGGAACGGCGACCGCATTGACTTGCAGTCGCCGCTTGCTCCGTCGCTGGGGGAGAGTCGAAAGGCGCCGGACACATGCCTTGCCGACGGTCACATTTTTAGGTGAATCCCTCTGGACAGCCACGCGGCACTCGCCTAAGAACGCCGGGCCGGGCGGTAACGCCCCCGGTGCCCAGATAGCTCAGTTGGTAGAGCAGCGGATTGAAAATCCGCGTGTCGCTGGTTCGATTCCGGCTCTGGGCACCACTTAAATCCCTCTGAATACTAAGAAAATTTTCGCCTTATCTACGGCGTGCCCAGGTCTCGGGGTTGTGGGGCTACACATGGGCTACATTTGCATTCTCGCTAGTGATCCGGCCGCGTATTCGTCACCACTAAACACGTCTCGCGACGGTGAAGTAGCGCGGTGACAGAGGTAAGCCGATATGCTTCAAGCGCGCTCAACGTAAGCTATTGAAAGAAATAGGTAAAAATAATCCTCTAGAATCCTCAGGAAACCCCTGTTGACTTTTGCTATATTGGAGGTACGGCCCGGGAAACACCCGGGCTTTTCCGTCTTCGCTGATAGGAGCCCTAATGGAGCAGATTCTCCAAACGATACCGCTCTTTCTGACTGTCGATCAGGTTGCGAACCGCTTCGGCGTTTCAACTGACACGATCTGGCGCTGGAAGCGCAACGGCGACTTCCCAAAGGCCATCAAGGTTGGGCCGGGCACCACGCGCTGGCGCTTGGCCGATATCGAAGAACATGAACGCAGCCTTCAGTGCTGCTTCGCGACGTCGTTCTAAGCTAGCCCTTCAAGAGAAAGCAATGATGCAAGATAACTCTGTAACGGCCGTCAAGGCCGAAGTGTTAAGTGTTGTCGATCGCCAGGTTCCGGAAGGCCTTCCGTTAGGCTTCTTGGGCCTGTCGGGTGGAATCTATGAAGCCAGTGCCGATGAAGAAGCCGAGCCTTGTTGGTTGTGCTCGCCGCTCGCCGTGGTCGCTCGATTTCGGGATTGCTCGGGTAAGGGCTAGGGACGCATCGCCGAGATCGAGGATCCCGATGGCCGGGTGCAGCGCATCTCGCTGTTCGACAAAGATCTCGTGGCCAAACCGGGTGCCGTTCGCGCTGATCTCGTCAGTCGTGGATTGCAGACGCACAGCAGCCCTAAATCCCGAGAAGCGCTTACGCGTCTGATCCAAGAGTGGCAGCCGATCAAGATACTGACCTCGACCGATAAGCTCGGATGGGCTGATGGTTCATGTGCAGCCTTCGTGCGCGCCGATGGGAGCGTCCTCGGAACAGGCGCATTCCACTTTATCGGAAATGGCTCGGATGGGGCCCTTGAACTCTCTATGGCTGCCGGGAGCGTCGAACAATGGCGCGACAGTGTGGCTTCGCTATGCGTCGGCAACCCACTAATGATCGTATCAGTGTCTCGCGCCTTTGTCGGGCCGCTGTTGGAAATCCTGAACGAGGAGGGCGGTGGCCTGCACCTGCGCGGTGCGTCGTCGTGCGGGAAGAAGTCGCTCAACAAGAAGAGGGCTCAGGGAACCGCCCTCGGAAATGTGACCACGGTTTCGAAGGCCAACCGGGCTTCTGCGAAATCACGGGCAACAGTGTCGCATATGACGGTTCTCGATATCCGGGATTATCTTCTTCGGCATGCCGAACTACGGGATAAGACCATTGCCGAGATTGCAGCCGCTCTGAATGCAAATGGAATGCAGTCCGGTCGTGGTCTTCCTTGGAACAAGAACTCTTTGCGCCGACAGCTCCGTTCTGCGCGCCAGGAACTGGAATTGCTGGATGTGCCCGACGATGACTTTTGTTGATTTTGTCGGCACTGCATTCCCAGAATTCTCGGTGGTGCCTTGTCGGCTTCCGTATCGCGAACAGCGGCCGGGAAGGTGCCACTGGTCAAGGGTGCAAAGCGGCTGTGTCGGGTGGCCTTAGGTGTCTGCACTCGGCCATTGCAGTGATCGTTACAGGAGTCAGAAAGCGAGTCCCGATAACCGGGCTGGGCTTATGGGAACGCGTGGCAGAACACATAGCATTTCATAGAGCAAGTTGGCGCCGATGAGAGCGGTATTGCCACTGGGATCATATGGCGGCGAGATCTCCACGACATCGCCGCCAACTATGTTCAACCCGACGCATCCGCGGATGATTTCTAGGGCCTGCCAGGTCGATAGGCCACCCGGCTCCACTGTCCCGGTTCCGGGCGCGAATGCGGGGTCGAGGCTATCGATGTCGTAGCTGACATAGACCTTTGCTCCGCCTATCCGGTCGCGCACGATCTGCATCAGTCCCGCAAGCGACTTGCCCCAGCACTCCTCTGCCTGAACCACGGTCCAACCTTGGTCCCGAGCCCAGTCGAAATCCTCCGGCGCGTAGCCGGTGCCGCGCAGGCCGATCTGGAATACCTTGTCGTTGATCAGGCAGCCGTCCTCCCACGCGCGCCGGAACGGGCAGCCATGGGCGACGGTTTCGCCGAACATCGCCTCGTTGATGTCGGCATGGGCGTCGATGTGGATAAGCGCCACGGGGCCGTGACGTTCCTTCACGGCCCGGAGGATCGGCCAGGTCAGCGTGTGGTCCCCGCCAAGCGTCAGCGGGATCGTGCCATGCGATAGAACCTCGCGGTAGAAGCTCGTGATGATGTCCACCGTCTTCTTCAGGTCAAAGGTGTTGATCGGCACGTCTCCCAGATCGGCCACTTGCAGGTGATCGAACGGGGCCGCGCCGGTCGCCATGTTGTAGGGGCGCAGCATCCGGCTTTCGTCACGAATCTGCCGCGGCCCGAGCCGCGTGCCTGACCGGTTGGACGTGCCATGGTCCATCGGGACACCGACGAAGGCCACATCCAACCCCTCGGCCGTGCCTGCTGCCGGCAGGCGCATCATTGTCGCAGGGCCGCCGAAGCGGGGCATCTCGTTGCCGCCGAGGGGCTGGTTGAACCGCGTCATGTGGTTTCCTTTTTCCTGAGCCATTCGCCGATGATCGCGCGATGGCGTTGCCGTCCGTAGCTGGGGAAATGCCCGCCGTGAACGATGCGCACGGGCATGTCGTAGAGCCGGACCATGCTGCGGTAATAATCCGAGGCGTTGGCATGATAGGTATCCTCGATCAAATCGCCGTCATAGACGATGTCGCCGGAGAACAGGATGCCCGTCTTCGCCTCCCATAGCGCGATGCCACCTGGGGAATGACCCGGTGTATGAATCACCTCGAAATGCCGGTCGCCCAGATCGACGATGTCGCCATCAGCCAGAAGCCGTGTCGCTGGGGCGGAGGTAACGCTGTAGCTGGCCGACGTGTAGGGCTCTGGCGGCAAACGGGTGAAGATCTCGTCCGTCACGTAGGGGTCGGCGAGTGTCGTCGCCCGGTTCGGATCGGCAAGGATATCGGCCTCGGCCGCGTGGCACAGGCGGCAGTCGAATTCGTGATGGCAGCCGATGTGGTCGAAGTGAGTGTGACTTGCCACAGCCTGAACCGGGCGCTCGGTGACCAAGGCCACGCGCTCGCGCAGGGAAACCACCCCCATTCCGCTGTCCACCAGCATGTCGCCGTCGCGCCCTCGGACGTGCCACAGGTTGCAGCGGTAGAACTCCCGGATATGGGGTTCGTCGATCCAGGTTACGCCGTCTCCAACGTTACGGATGCGCCACCAGTCGTCGGGCTTTGCGCGGTCCATTCTCACTCCTTCAAAAGGACATAGGCTTCGGCTCCAAGATCGAGCACGGCGCCTAAGGCGGGGGCGGCGGCCTGAGGCAGGTTCACGACAAGCCGCATGTCCGGCGCGGCGATGGGGATAACATGCGCTCGCACGTGGCTGCCGAAGAAGGCAGCATCCTCGATCCGACAGGGACCAATCCTGAGCTTGCCCGCTTCGCTGATCGCCTCGGGTCTGAGGCACAGAGTGCCGTCACCGACCGACACCGGGCCGAAGGCGGCCCTGCCGTCGGCGACCCTGATCCGGTTCACCTCGCCCATGAACGACGCGGAAAACAGTGTCTTCGGTTTGAGGTAGATGTCGCGGGGCGAACCCTCGTCCTCGATCCGTCCGCCATTCATCACGACAATCCGGTCGGCGATCGCCATCGCTTCTTCCTGATCGTGGGTAACGTGGACAAATGTCGTTCCCACCCGGCGCTGGATGTCCTTCAGCTCGTCCTGCATCGAACGGCGCAGCTTGAGATCCAGCGCGCCGAGTGGTTCGTCGAGGAGAAGCACGTCAGGCTCGACTGCCAGTGCCCGCGCAAGCGCGACGCGCTGGCGCTGTCCGCCGGAAAGTTCGTGCGGACGATGGCCGCCGCGCCCGGCGAGCCCCACGAGCGCAAGCATCTCTTCGGCCTTTTCCGACCGAGCAGTCCGGGCCTGGCCACGCATTCGCAAGCCGAAAGCCACATTGTCGCGAAGCGTCATGTGTGGAAAGAGTGCGTAGTCCTGAAACACGGTCGTCGTCGGGCGGTCTTTCGATCCAATCCCGGCCATGTCGCGCCCGCCGATCAACACCTGACCCGAAGTTGGCTCGGCGAAGCCACCGATGATATTAAGAAGCGTGGTTTTCCCACAGCCCGAGGGTCCAAGCAGAACGACAAATTCACCCGCCGCGATATCGAGACTCACCCGGTTCAGCGCGAGCGTCTGGCCATAGCGTTGCGTTACCTCGCGGATCGCCACCTCGGCAGTCATTTCGTCCTCCGGAACACAAATGTCTCTAATACCACCACCATCGCGATGGATACGAGGAACACGATTGAGCCGACCGCGTTGGTAGCGGGCGAAAGACCGGATCTCAGCATCGACCAGATTTCCACGGGAAGGGTAACGTCAAATCGCGTAAGCAGAAACGCGATGATAAATTCGTCCCAGCTGAAGGTGACAGACAGGAAGAAAGCCGCCGCGAGCGGTGCCGATAGCATCGGCGCGGAGATTAGGAGCAGCACCTTCCATTCCGGAGCACCTAGGTCGCGCGCGGCACGTTCGGCGTTCTTCTGATGGTCGCCCATCGCCGCATAGGTGATGGCGAAGCAGAGCGGCAAGTTGATCACGACATGGCCCACTCCCGCGGTCCAGAGAGACACCCGGATGCCAGCCTGATTGAAAACGTTCAGTAGCCCCAGCGCGATGATCAGGTAGCTGACCGTCATGGGCGCGATCAGAAGGCCGCGCATGAGCGCCGAGCCCGGAAGGCGCACTCGTGCCAGCGCATGCGCAGCAAGAAAACCGAGGACAAGTGCGACGGTGGATGAGATGACCGCGACGATGAGTGAATTCAGAAGCGCGTCCATCAAATCCCGGCTACCCAGAACCTTCACATACCAATCAAGCGTGATGCCGTGGAACGGCGGCACTGGCAGCCGTCCGTCCTGGAACGAGAACACCACCAGAACAACGACGGGCAGGAAGACGAAGATGTAGGCGGCCGACAGATATATCCAAGACAAGACCCGCATGCAGTCAAACCCTGTCTAGCCGGAGCCAGCGGCTCGAGAAGGCGTAGGCGATTGTCACCACTGCCATCAGCACCACCGACAGCGCGGAGGCCAAAGGAAAATTCCCGCTCCGCCCCAACTGGAGCATGATCAGTTGCGGGAGTGTGAGTTCGGTATTGCCGCCAAGGATCTGTGGAGTGATGTAGTCGCCGATGCAAAGCACGAAGGTTAGAAACGCCCCGGTGGCAATGCCGGGAAGTGTCAGGGGCAGGATGACATGGCGAAAGGTCTGCCATCTGCTCGCACCGAGGTCGGCCGCTGCCCTCGTGTAGTTGGGTGAGAGCTGGATAAGGTTTGCATAGATCGTCAGCGTCAGGAGCATCACGAAGAAATGGACGAAGCCGATCACGGTCGCAGCCCGTGTCGAGGCGATGGAGAGTGGCTCTCCGATAAGGCCGAGCCCGAGAAGCGCATTGTTAACCACTCCGTTTTGGCCCAGGACCAAAAGCCAAGAGTAGGACCGCACGACGTATGACGTCCAGAATGGCAGCACCGCCAGGAGAAGCGCGAGGCGTTGCCAGCGCGACGGCACGCGGAAAGCGATGATCGCGGCCAAAGGCCAGGCCAACACGACCGAGATGATCGTTACCACGACGGTGATCTCAAGGCTGTTCAGCAACGCCTTAAGCATCGTCCACTCCGTGAAGATTCTGATGTAGTTGCCGGGGTCGAAGCCCTGCACGACAGTGCGATTTTCCATATGGCCGAACGAAAGCAGTAGCATCGCCAGGAAAGGCAGGACGAAGAAGGCAACGGTCCAGAGAAGGGCTGGGGCCAAAAGGCACCAGCCAAGTCGGCGTTCTTCCGACGCGAGGGTCACGGCGTCACTGGTTCAGCATTTCGGTCCAGAGATCCTGCATTGCCGTATCAAGCTCCGCGTCCGGGATGGGATAAAGCTGGGCGCGGGAAAGATAGTCCGCCTGCTGGTCCCAGCGCAGAACTGCCTTCTGCTCTGCGGAAAGGCTGTCGCCCGCCTTGGCGTTGGCCGGCATCCCCCAGTAGCAGGAAGAGGTCGCGAGCCGCGCCTGACCCTCAGGCGATACGATATATTTTACGAACTCCAACGCGAGGTCGGGCTGCGTGCTTCCTTCTACCACGCCGATCGACTGCGCCCATCTGAGGCCACCCTGCTTCGGGATTGTCCAGTCGAGGTTGGCATTGTCGGCCGCCAGGACTGCTGTCAGCCATTCGCCGCCGCCGACAACGATGTCGACCTCGCCGGTTGCCAACGCGGTCTGTGCAGATACGACATCCGATACCTGTCTCGAGGCCTTACGCAGCCCAAAGAGCGGCTCCTTAAGGGTCGGCAGGTTCTCCGATGTTATATCGGCGGTCTTGATCCCCTGTTGCAGCGCAACAAGGCCGATGACAGGCAGGTAGTAGTCATAAATCGCAATGCGGCCGTCATACTTGCCTGAGGTCAGCGCCGCCATGTCATCCATGTCGGCCGGATCAACCTTGGACTTGTCATAAGAGATAGTGTTGTAACCGAACTTCTCGGTGACCGCATAGACCTTACCGTCGACGGAGTTGTTGTCTTCCATCACGACTTCGGGGAAATAATCCGCCGTCGGCATCTCACCGGCGGGCAGCTCCGCGAGATAGCCACCCTCGACGGCGCGGTGCACGTCGACGCCGTCAATAACAAGAACGTCCCAATCGCCCGGTTGGGACTGGTCGAGAATGGTAAGCCCCGCGGCCGTGCCTTCGTATTCCTTGAGATTCACCTTGATGCCGTGTTGCTGTTCAAACGGCTCAATCAGCGCAGGATCGGTGTGGTCGCACCATACAAGAGCGTTCAACTCTTGCGGCAGAGCAGGGTTCGTAACCGCAAGAAGTGAGACTGCGGCGACGGGAAAGGTGGTTTTCTTGGCCATGTCCATCTCCATGTCGGGAATTTTCGGCGCTTCTTGCGGCGCCGCCGAGAAAAAAAATTGAATCCATTCAATTTTAAAGTCAATGTCAAAATTCCGGAGCGACGAGAGCTGTTCGTGACAGGCTTGAGGGAAAGACAGAAAGCTGACCGCACTCAGCGCATACTGGCTGCGGCGTCCCGGCTGTTTCGCGACAAGGGCTACGATGCGGTTCGAATCGAGGACATCGCTCAACTGGCGGATGTGTCTGTCGGCACCTGCTACAACTACTTCTGGACCAAGGGGGATCTTCTATTGGCCATCGTGTCGATGGAAGTCGAGGAGGTGATACTGGCGGGCAAGTCGGTTGTTGCCGATCCGCCAGTAGAGGTGGCGCTGGCGCTAGACAGCCTTATTAACATCTACTTCGGGCACTCGCTGCATTACCTGTCGAAGGAGATGTGGCGCACCGCGATGGCTCTATCAATTGGCGCGCCAGAAACACCTTTCTCCTCCCGCTATACTGAACTCGACGGATTGCTCGTTCTGCAGGTCTCCGATCTCTTAAGCGAGCTTCAGAGGCGTGGCTACGCGTGTTTGGACTTCGACCCTCAGACAATGGGACAAGTCGTCTTCAACAATCTTAACCAGATGTTCATCGAATTTGTGAAACAGGAATCGATGTCTCTGGAAACGTTGATCGCAGCAACCAGCCGCCAGAACTCCGCACTTGCGCGTTTGATCGCTCAGGATCCTGCAGAGAACCAGCGCTGACTGCCGATCGCCTCAGAGATCGCGTCGCACGCGCGTTAGCTCCCTCAATGTCCCCGACAGCCCGTCGCTATAGCTGAAGCAAGCAACACGATCTGCGAGCGATGAGAAAGGCGACGCGAATGGCAAGAAGACCCTACGAACACTCCCGGCTGGCAAAATACCTTGAGAAGCGCGTGCTTCAACTCCGGCCCCGAAAGACCCAGGCCGAGATCGCCGAGCAGGCCGGCTTCATCAATCCCAACATGATCGCAATGCTCAAGAGCGGTGCGACGAGGCTGCCGCTCGACCGGGTGCCGAGCCTGGCAGCCGCTTTGGTGTGCGATCCCCGGTTGCTCTTCAACCTGGCAATCAATCAGCTCGGCGGTGACACCACCGCGCGCGCGATCGAGCAGATCTTCGGCGTCGTTGTCACCAACAAAGAGGTGGCGTGGATCGAAGAGATCCGCGATGCCTCGGGGCACGCTGACCCGACCCTGACATCACGTGGGCGGTCCGCAATCCGGGGGATCTTCGGGAAATGAGCGAGCATGGCAGGCTGGGTTTCGGCGGTGCAACCGAAGGCATGCATGACCTCACCGAGAACGAGCGGGCCTGGATCGAGTTCCTGCGCCTGATTTCGAATGGGTGCGATCCCGCACTGAGGTTGGGGGATGTGCAACTGCTCCGGCGGTTGATTCAACGCAGGCACCGGTATGTCGAGCGACACGGAAGCTGACATATCCTAACTGTCAATCTTCCTTCTACGGCGCTATGGATGCTTGGTGATTGCTCCGGATATCGTGCGGACCCTTGGCATCCGTTTGCTTTTCGGAGGATGCTTGCTGTGTCAATCCCGGCGCAAAGTTGGTCGGCGTAGCGGCGGAATAGTCCCCAACGGTTGGGACTATCGCGCGTCTTGACGCGTGTGCTCCCCACAAAGCTGACGCGCGGCAAGGCGCACTGGCCGAAGGCCAGTCCGGGCAGCATCGATCGTTGTGAGATCAGGTTTGGGCCTTGCGGCTCTGGCGCAGCCTGAAGCTGTCGCCGTTCATCTCGAGAATGTGGACATTGTGGGTCAGGGAATGGCGCGCGTGGATGCGATCCGCGAAGTGCGGGTAACCGAGCAGACCTACTACCGCTGGGGCAAGCAGTATGGCGGGATGGGAACCGACCAGCTGAGGGAGCTGAAGCGGCTGCAGAAGGAGAACGAGCCATTGCGGCGCCATTGGTTCGAGCCCAATGGCGAGGGAGCGGCTGAGGAAGGCCGTCTCGGACTTGACCTTGGACAAACTAATCCTCACCGAGGCCGCCCGGGGAAACTTCTGAGCCCTTCGCGTCGTCGCGCCTGCATCGATCATGTCCGCACGCGGCTGGCAGTATCGGAGCGTCGGACTTGTCAGGCCCTTTGCCAGCATCGATCCACTCAGCGACATCGACCGAGGGGTCGTGCCGATGAGGAGCTTCTGGTGGCCGACATGATCGAACTGGCGCGCCAATACGGACGTTACGGATAC
>NZ_JAWQFN010000015.1:0-47611 GCF_033436765.1 Defluviimonas sp. D31 | reverse complement strand
AGGACGGCCAGGTCGACGAGGAGGGCGCCCCGGAGAGCCTGCTCCAGAAAAACGGCCTCTTCCGAACCCTCTACGACCACCAGTTCGGACACGCGGAAGCCCGCTGAGGCAAGAGAGCCTCAGCCGCGGCCGATCACCGCTTCCTCGCGCGCGATCGACCAGTCGATGAGGCGGCGCCAGAGCGCCTCGACCAGCACCGGGTCGAGCCCTTCGGCCATCGCCCGCGCCTTGACCTTCGCCACCACGTCCTCGACCCGGTCGTCGATCCGCGCCGGCAGGCCGAGCGCGGGCTTCAGCTCCGAGGCGCGGTCGATATAGCCTGCGCGTTCAGTCAGGAGCGCCACGAGCGCGCCGTCGATCCGGTCGATCTCGGCCCGCACATCGGCCATGGTCGCGCAGTCCGCCGGTTTCATCGCGTTTCTCCGTCCAGTCCTCGGGCCACCTCATAGCGGCAGAGCGCGGGCACGACAATGCGGCCCGACGTCAGGTCGCCGGAACCGCGCTCGACCAGGCGAACCAGAGCGCGATCCCGGCCAGCGCCAGCGACAGCGCGCGGCGCACCATGCGGCTGCGCGCGGGATCGTCGAGCACCCGCCGCGCAAGGCCGGCCGCGGTGACGATCGCGGCATGGATCGCGGTCGCGACCGCGACATAGGCCATCGACAGGGTGAGCGTCTCGACCAGCACCACGCCCGCGGGATCGGCGAAGCCCGGCAGAACCGCAATGTAGAACACCGCCGCCTTGGGATTGAGCAGGTTGGTGATCAGCCCGCGGCGGAAATAACGGCCGAGCGGCGCGCGGTCCGGCAGATGCGCGATCCCGTCGCCGGCATCGCGCCAGCCATCCCAGGCGAGCCAGAGAAGATAGAGCACCCCGCCCCAGCGCAAGGCCTGATAGGCCAGCGGCGAGGCCGCGACCATCGTCGCAAGCCCCAGCGCCGCAGCTATGCCGACAATCCCGAGCCCGAGCGCCACCCCGGCAACCGCGGCATAGCCCGGCCGCCGCCCCTCGCCGGCCGCGACGATCGCGAGCCAGGCCATGTTCGGCCCCGGCGTGAGTTCGATCACCGCCGAGGTCACGAGGAAGGCCGCGAAGGAGCCGGGGGCGAGGCCGTCGATCATCGCCGCTCGCCCGTCAGACCCATTTCGCCAGGGGCGGCAGGCTCATCAGCACCGCGTTGGCGTCGTGCCCGGTCTCGAGCCCGAACTTGGTGCCGCGGTCGTAGACGAGGTTGTACTCGGCATAGAGCCCGCGATGGACAAGCTGAATGTCGCGCTCGGCCTCGCCCCACGCCGTCGCGCGGCGGCGCTCGACGAGCGGCACGAAGGCGGGCAGGAAAGCCTGGCCGACAGCCTTGGTGAAGTCGAAGTCGGCGTCCCAGTCGCCGGTGTTGAGATCGTCGAAGAAGATGCCGCCGACGCCGCGGGCGCGGAGGCGGTGGGGGACGAAGAAATACTCGTCCGCCCATTCCTTGAACCGGGTGTAATAGCCCGGGTCATGGGCGTCACAGGCGGCCTTCAGGGCCGCGTGGAAATGCGCCGTGTCCTCGGCATATTCGATGCAGGGGTTGAGGTCGGCGCCGCCGCCGAACCACCAGGCGTGCGGGGTCCAGAACATCCGCGTGTTCATGTGCACCGCCGGCACATGCGGGTTCCGCATATGCGCGACGAGGCTGATGCCCGAGGCCCAGAAGCGCGGATCCTCCGCCATGCCGGGCACGCCGCGCGCCGCCATCGCGGCTTGCGCCTTGGCCCCAAGCTGCCCGTGCACCGTCGAGACGTTGACGCCGACCTTCTCGAAGACCCGCCCGCCGCGCATCACGCTCATCAGTCCGCCGCCGGCATCCTCTCCGGCCGCACCCGCACGGCGGGTCTCGCTGACCTCGAACCGGCCCGCGGGCGCTTCACCCGGCCCGGCATCCTCGAGCGCTTCGAAGGCCGCGACGATCTCGTCGCGCAAGGAGCGGAACCAGGCCGCGGCCTCGGCCTTTCTCGTGTCGAAATCGCTGGTCATGCCGTTTCCTCCAAGCCGCCCCCGGCCTAGCAGGTCCGGTCCCGCCCCGCCAGTCCGACAAAAGCGCGCGCCCCGCGTCGCCCGAAATTGCCCCCGGCGGCAAAGCCGCTATGCTGGCCGGGCATGCAGTCCCGGAGTCGCCCGATGGCCGTATCCGCCCGCCCCTCTTTCGCCTTCGCGTTGATCCTTGCGGCGGCATCCTGCGCCGATTCCGGCCCGCGCTGCACCGCCGCCGAACGGCGCGAGCTTGCCACCATCGACGGACTCATCGCCGAGACGCGGGGCGGCTTGCAGCGCGGCTACCGCGACGTGGCCTCGACGGGCGGCGCCAGCGTCAACTTCTGCCTTGGCGGCGCCGGTTCGAATGTCGGGATGAGCTTCTGCACCGCGCCCGGACCGAGAACCCGGCCGGTCCCGATCGACCGCGCGTCCGAGGAACGCAAACTCTCCGCCCTAGAGGCCCGCCGTGGCGCGCTCGCCGCGCAGATCGAGGCCAAGGCCGCCACCTGCCCAGCCAACTGAAAGCCCCGACCATGCGCGCCCGCCCCCTCCTCTGCCTCGCCCTCCTCCTCGCCGCCTGCGGCTCGCCGCAGGAACGCTGCATCCAGAGCGCCACGCGCGAGATGCGCACCCTCGACCGTCTGATCGCCGAGACCGAGGCGACCCTCGCGCGCGGCTATGGCTACGAGACGCGCGAGGTCGTGCGCCACGTCTGGACGCGCTGCGACGACTTCATCCCGGGCTACGGCCCGCATCCCTACCGCCGAATGTGCTTCGAGCCGGTGTTCCACACCGTGAAGGAGCCGGTGGCCATCGACCCCGCGGCCGAGGCGCGCAAGCTCGACGGGCTCAAGACCCGGCGCGCGGAGCTTGCGGCCCGGGCCGCACCCGCGATCGAAGCCTGCAAGGTCGAGCATCCCGAATGAACCGCCGCATCGTGGCGGGCCGCCTGCCCCGCGCCGTCCTCGCCGCCGCGGCCGCGGCCACGCTCGCCGGGTGCGGCGCGGGTCGCGACCAATGCCTGCGCGCCGTGACCGAGGACATCCGCACGCTCGACCGCCTGATCGCCGAGACCGAGGCGGGCCGCGCCCGCGGCTACGGGACCGCGCGGCAGGAGCTTCCCTATCTCGAGCATTACCGCTGCCCCGGCTATCCGCGCGGCACCGGCCACGAGGCGCCGACCTGCCTCACCACCGAGACGATGACGATCGAGACACCGGTCGCGCTCGACCCCGCTGCCGAGGACCGCAAGCTCGCCGCGTTGAAGGCCCGGCGCGAGGCGCTGGTGCCGCGGGCGCTTGACCAGATCGCCGAGTGCAAGGCGCGCTACGGCGGGGCTTAGTAGGCAGGCGCCGGAACCGCGTCGATCAGGCTGCGGCCGCCGTCCACGGTCAGGATCTGCCCGGTGACGAAGCCCGCCCCGTCCGAGGCGAGGAACTGCACCACCTCGGCCAGCTCGGTCGGCGGCGCGATCCGTCCCATCGGCGTGCCCCTGGTGATCAGGCTGCGCCAGTCGGGGTTTTCCTTCAGGCTCGCCTGCAGGCTCGCCGTCATCACGCTGGCAAGTGCGACCCCGTTCACCCGGATCCGCTCGGGCGCGAGCGCCACGGCGAGCGAGCGCGTGGCCTGGTCGAGTGCCGCGCCCGCGATCGAATAGGCGAGAAGCTCGGGCTGGGCGCGGCAGGCCGCGAGCGTCGAGATGTTGATGATCGAGCCGACCGGCCCCTCGGTCTGCTCGTCCTTCTTGGCCTGGGCGATCATCCGCTTCGCCGCCATCTGGCTCAGCCGGAGCGAGGTCATAAGGTTCTGCTTCAGCATCGCCTCGATGCTCGGATCGTCCGGGTTGAGCGGGTCCGAGGGGATGATGCCGCGGCTCGCGTTCACCACGATGTCGATCCGTTCGAACGCGTCGACCGTGGCCGACAGGAGGTTGGCGACCGTCAGCTTCTGGCTGAGATCGCCGCCGAAACAGCGCACCGCACCCTCGGCGGCGGCCTCGGTGCCGATCTCCTCGGCAAGCTTGGCCTCGTCGTTGTCGGCGAACATGACCTTGGCACCGCGATCAACGAAGTGGCGGCCGATGGCGAGGCCGATGCCTCTCGCGGCTCCGGTGACGATGGCGGTTTTGCCGGCGATGGACAGGGTCATGGGGGTTCCGGGGTTGATTCTGTTCGGGCAGGCTAGCGGAAGTCAGCGCCGCGGGCGAGCGGGCTCGCCCGGCCGCGCGGCGCGGATAAGCTTGAAGCCGGTGTCGCCGCCGATCTCGGCCAGTTCGCGGAAGTGGCGGGCCAGCACCGCCTCGTAGGGCAGGTGCCGGTTGGCGACCATGTAGAGCGTGCCGGACGGCGCGAGCATCGCCGCCGCCGCCTCGATGAAGCCCTGGCCGAGCGCCGGTTCGGCGGCGCGCCCGGCATGGAAGGGCGGGTTCATCACCACCGCGTCGAGCTTCGCGGGCGGGCGGAAGCGGGTCGCGTCGGCCCAGTGGAATCGCGCGCGCGGATCGTCGATATTGACCTCGGCACAGGCAAGCGCGGCATGGTCGGCCTCGACGAGATGCAGTTCGCTTACCCCCGGCCGCGTGAGGATCTGCGCCGCGAGCCAGCCCCAGCCGGCCCCGAGATCGGCGACGCGGCCCTTCAGGCCCTGCGGCAGGGCCTCGGCCAGAAGCGCCGAACCGCGGTCGACCTTGTCGGCCGAGAACACGCCGGGCCGGGTCACGAAGCCGGGCGCGGGATGGATATCCGCCGCCGCCCAGCCGGCGAAGGCCTCCGGTCCCGGCGCGTCGAAGCGGAAGATCTTGCCATGCGCCTTGGCGAACGGGGCCGAGACCGCGACGCGGGCGCGAACCTCCTTCAGGATCGAGTCGATACCGTCGGTCTTCGCGCCGTCGACCCAGACCGGCCCGCCCGGCACGACCCGCGCCGCCGCCTCGACGACAAGCGCATGGGCCGCCCCCCGCGACCGCGGCAGAAAGACGATTGCGGCGGCAAAGCCCGAACCCGCCTCGGCAACCGCGGGCACGGTCCGGTAGCCGCGCGCGGCGAAAGCGTCGTGGTCGGGGCGGAAGCCCTGCACGACGGTTGTGCGCTCCTTCGGCAGCGGCAGGTCGCCCGCCGCCGCGACCGGCCCCAAAGCGAGGATCTGCCCGGAGAGCGGCAGCGCGTCGGCGCCGTCAAGCGCGAGGGAAAGCCGGGGATGCGTCATGGAGCGGGCCGCGCCCTATTCCTTTTCCATCGTGCATTGCAGCGGATGCTGGTGGCGGCGCGAGAAATCCATCACCTGGGCGACCTTGGTCTCCGCCACCTCGAAGGAGAAGACCCCGACCACCGCGAGCCCCTTCTTGTGCACCGTCAGCATGATCTCGAAGGCCTGGCTGTGGCTCATGCCGAAATAGCGTTCCAGCACATGGACGACAAACTCCATCGGCGTGTAGTCGTCGTTGAGCAAAAGCACCTTGTAGAGCGGCGGCCGCTGCGTCTTCGGCCGCGTCTTGGTGGCGACCGACGTCTCGTGGTCGTCGCCGCTCTTGCGGTCCGACATGATGATGGGGCGCAGGGGCAATGCCACACTCCTGATGGGCCGCGACCGGGATTCGGATGCGGTCGGTTCCGCATCTTATTATAAAGCCTCAGGCGCGCCAGAAAAGGCCACCATGTGCGGCGAAGGATCCGCAACCCCGAAACCGGGCAAGCATGAAGCGGGAGACAGCAGTGCCGGACCTGACCACGATCGCTTTCGACGCCGACGACACGCTCTGGCACAACGAGCGGTTCTTCCGCATGACCCAGGACCATGTCGCGGGGCTGCTGGCCGATTACGCGGAGCGCGACCATCTCGACGAGCGCCTGCTCGCGGCCGAGCGCCGCAACCTCGGCCGCTACGGCTTCGGCATCAAGGGCTTCACGCTGTCGATGATCGAGACCGCGATCGAGGTGACGGAGGACCGGGTGCCCGCGCGCGTCATCCGCGAGATCATCGCCGCCGGTCAGGAGATGCTCGCTCATCCGATCGAGCTCCTGCCCCATGCCCGCGCCGCGGTCGAGGAACTCGCGGCCGCGCACCGGATCCTCCTGATCACCAAGGGCGACCTGCTCGACCAGGAGCGCAAGCTCGCCCAGTCCGGGCTCGGCGACCTCTTCGACGGGGTGGAGATCGTCTCGGACAAGACCGCGCCCGTCTATGCGGACATCTTTGCCCGTCACGGGCTCGTGGCCGAGGCCGCGATGATGGTCGGCAATTCGCTGAAGTCAGACGTCCTGCCGATGATCCGGATCGGCGGCTGGGGCGTGCATGTGCCGCATGAACTGACCTGGGCGCTCGAGCACGAGGCGCCGCCGGAAGGCCATGCGCGGTTCCGCACGCTGCCCGATCTTGGCGAACTCACCCGCCTGGTGGAAGGGATCAAGGACGCCGAAGGCCGCTGATCTGGTGGGGGCCGTGGCCGGTTCCGCGATATCTGCGATCCTCCGGCGCGGGACCGCAACGCGGACCGAATATCGTCAAGGCTTGGGATATCAGGTGTTTCCGGCTGCTCGCGGCTATGTTATCGTCAACGTGTATAAATGAAGCTCTGGCGGAAATGACCGGGGCACGAGGCAGGATAAAGGTGAGACAGGTGTTGACTTGTCCGGGGCAGTGGTTCCATCGAACCCGCATTTTCGTCGCGGCCGCGCTCGCGGTCATCATGGTGCCGATTTTGGCACAGGCAGCTCCCTACGCGGATTTCGTCATCGACGCCCGCACCGGACAGGTGCTGCACGAGGACAATGCCGACACGCGTCTGCATCCGGCCTCGCTGACCAAGATGATGACGCTCTACGTCGCCTTCGAGGCGATCGAGCGCGGCGAGATCTCGCTCGACAGCAAGGTCAAGATTTCCAAGCACGCCGCCTCGCAGCCGCCCTCGCGGCTCGGCCTGCGCGCGGGCCAGACCATCGCGCTGCGCTACCTGATCCGTGCCGCGGCGATCAAGTCGGCCAATGACGCCGCGACCGCGATCGGCGAAGCCATCGAGGGGTCCGAGCCCGCCTTCGCCAAGCGGATGAACCGCACCGCCAAGTCGATGGGCATGAGCCGCACCACCTTCGTCAACGCCAACGGGCTGACCGCGAAGGGTCATCTCTCGACCGCGCGAGACATGACCACTCTCGGGCGCCATCTATTCTACGACTTCCCGCAGTATTACAACATCTTCTCGCGCACGACCGCCGACGCCGGCGTCGCCCAGGTCGCCCATACCAACCGCCGCTTTCTCGCCGCCTACAAGGGCGCGGACGGGATCAAGACCGGCTACACGTCGGCGGCCGGCTTCAACCTCACCGCCTCGGCCCAGCGCGGCGACAAGCGCATTATCACCACCGTCTTCGGCGGCAAGTCGACCGCTTCGCGCAATGCCCGCGTTGCCGAGCTGATGGATCTCGGCTTCGGCAAGGCACCGAACCGGGTCGCGGTGCAAAAGCCCGCGCGCCCGGTCTATGTCGCCGGCGGTGGCGCCGGCGCCGACGTGCCGGCCGACGACGTCACTCGCGTCGTCGCCGAGGCGATTTCCGGCAGCCGCACGCTGCCCGCAGGCAAGACCCTGCGCCTGAACGTGGCGGTCGCGCAAAGCCCGCGCCCGCTGCCAAGGCCGGTGCCCGGCGACTCGGCACCGGCCGACGAACTCCTCGTGGCGATGCAGGACACGATCAACGCGGTCCTCGCCGAGGCCCAGGGCGAACCCGCGCCCGAGGCCCCCGCCGCGACGGTCATTGCCGCAGCCGAAACCGAAGCCGCGCCCGCCGAAGCCGCCGAACCCGCGACCGCCCCGGCGGGGCCGACCTTCGTCCAGGAAACCGCACCGCAGCCCGAGACCGTGCTCGCCGCCGCCGCGCCGGCGCCCGAGGTCTCCGCAAAGGAGACCGAGAGCGTTGTCGCAGCTTCTATGACATTGCCCGAAACCACGCCCGCGCCGCGCCCGGCCGAACTGGTTGCGGAGGCCGCCACGCCGGTCGAGCCGGAAGCGGTCGAACCCACCGAAGCCGTCGATCTGGCCGAAGCCGCACCGGCCGCGGAACCGGCGCCCGAGCCTGCCGAGACCGTGATCGTGGCCGCCCCCGCCCCGGCTGCTACAGCCCCCGAGGCGCCCGAGCAGATCGTCCTTGCCGCCGTCACCCAGCCGGAGGAAAGCGCCGAGGACCTCGAGGTCGTCACCCGCGTCTCGACCTCGGGCGGGCGGCAATGGTCGATCAACGTCGGCCACTACTCCTCGCGCTACAATGCCGAGCGCCAGCTCCTGCAGACCGCGCTGGTGGAGATGACGACGCTCGACGACGCGCTCCGCAAGGTCGTGTCGCGCAATGGCGGCTTCGACGCGAACTTCGTCGGCATGACCGAGGAGATGGCCCAGCTCGCCTGCCGCCGCCTTCAGGCGCGGCAGACCGACTGCACGGTGGTCGGGCCCTGATCAGGGCTTCGGCCGGTCGTCCCAGTCCGTCTTGAGGATGCGCTGACTGTCGCCCTCGGGATCCTCGTATTGCCGGTGCTTCAGCGCCCATACGAACGCGACGAGCCCGATCCCTCCGAGGAGGAGCGAGACCGGGATCAGGATTGCCAGCATTTCCATCGAAGGGGCCTTACTTCAGGCGGAGCGCGTTCAGCGACACCGTGACCGAGGATGTGGACATGGCCAGGGCCGCGATCAAGGGCGTGGCGAGGCCGACGAGCGCCACCGGCACCGCCACGAGGTTGTAGGCGAGCGACAGCGCGAAGTTCTGCTTGATGCGGATCCGCGCCTGCGTGGCGATGCGGATCGCGTCGGCCAGCGGCGCGAGGTCCTGCCCCAGGAGCACGATGTCCGAGGCCACCCGCGCGGCGTCCAGCGCCGAGGCGGGCGAGATCGAGACATGGGCCGAGGCGAGCGCGGCAGTGTCGTTGAGCCCGTCGCCCACCATCACGACGCGTGCCCCCTCCCCGGTCAGCGCCGCGATGCGCGCAGCCTTGTCCTCGGGGCGCTGGCCAGCCTGCCAGTCCGCGATGCCGAGATCGGCCGCGAGACGGGCGACCGGAGCCTCGGTGTCGCCCGACAGGAGGATCACCCGCTTGCCCGCCGCCGTCAGCGCCGCCACTGCTTCGCCCGCACCAGGGCGCGGACGGTCGGTGAAGCCAAAGGCACGGGCCGGGCCCTCGCCGGCCGCAAGGTAGGTCGCGGTCCCGTCGGCGGGCGCGGACCCCACCCATTCGGCGCGGCCAAGCCGCACCGTGCGGCCGCCTTGCCGCCCCTCGACGCCGTAGCCCGGCACTTCACGGATGTCCGCAACCTTGGCCGGAACGATCTCAGCCTCCGCCAGCGCCGCGCTGAGGGCCCGCGACAGGGGGTGCGCCGAGGCGCCTGCGAGTGCCGCGGCAATCTCCAGATCGGCGCGGGAATGGGCGGCCAGGTCGACCGGCTCCGGCGCGCCCATGGTCAGCGTCCCGGTCTTGTCGAACACCACCGTATCGACCTCGGCCAGCCGTTCGAGCGCGGTGCCGTCCTTGATCAGGAAGCCCTTGCGGAAGAGCTTGCCCGAGGCCGAGGTCACCACCGCCGGCACCGCGAGCGCCAGCGCGCAGGGACAGGTGATGATCAGCACCGCCGCCGCGACGTTGACCGCGAGCCGGAGGTCGCCGGTCAGGTAGAACCACGTCGAGAAGGAGGCGAGCGCCATCAGGTGCACGACCGGCGAATAGGCCCGCGCCATGCGGTCGGCGAGCGAGGTGTAGCGGGTCTTGGCACTTTCGGCGACCGCGACCAGATCGGCCATGCGGTGAAGCGAGGTGTCGCGCCCCGCCGCGGTGACGCGCAAGGTCAGGGGCCCGGTGAGGTTCACTTCGCCGGCGCTGACCGCGCTCCCCTCGCCCGCCCAGACCGGCAGCGTCTCGCCGGTCAGGAGCGAGCGGTCGATCTCCGATGTGCCCGCGACGACGACCCCGTCCACCGGCATCCGCCCGCCGGGGCGCACCCGCACCAGATCGCCGACCGCGAGCTCGGCGATCGGCACCACGGTCTCGGCGCCATCGGTCAGCCGCGTCGCGCGCGGCACTTCGAGCGCGGTCAGCTCCTCGGCCGCCGACCGCGCCGCGGCGCGGCTGCGGTAGTCGAGATAGCGCCCCGCAAGGAGGAAGAAGCAGAGCGAGACGGCGGCGTCGAAATAGGCGTGATGACCGCCCGCGAAGGTCTCGTAGAGCGAGATCGACGAGGCGAGGATCAGCGCCAGCGAAATCGGCACATCCATCCCGAGACGGCGCGCCTTGAGCGACGCCCAGGCCGAGGCGAAGAAGGGCTGGCCGGAGAACGCAAGCGTCGGCAGCGCGATCGCGGCCGAGATCCAGTGAAAGAGATCGCGCGTCGCCGCCTCGGCGCCCGACCAGATGGCGACCGACAGGAGCATGATGTTCATCATCGCGAAGCCCGCGACTCCGAGCCGCATCAGGAGGTCGCGCCCCGCCTTGTCGGTCTCGGTCACCGACAGGAGGCCGGGATCGAGTTCGTGCGCGGGATAGCCGATCCCCTTCAGCGCGCCGATCAGGTCCTCGGCCGTGACCTCGGGCGCGGCGGCGACCGAGACCCGCTTCAAGGTCAGGTTCACCCGCGCCGACCGCACCCCCGGCAGCGCCGACAGGGTCCGCTCCACGTCCGAGATGCAGACCGCGCAATGCGCCGTCGGCAAGGAGAGCACGAGGCCCGCGTCCTTCGCCGCCCGCGCCTCGGCGATCCGTTCGGCGGCGGGCGCCGCGACACAGGCCGGACAGGCCGAGGCGGAGGGCGCGAGCGTGCTCATCAGCCCCTCACGAAGAGGTCGATGCGCTGGTGGAAGCGGGTGCCGTCCCTGGCGAAAGCCTCAAGAAGGATCATCCACTTGCCGGGGGCGAGATCGGCCTCGGCGACATAGTCGCCGTTCACCCAGCGGAACTCGGGCGTGATGTCGTTCGCGGATTCGGTCGTGCGCCCGACGGTGGCCGAAAGCCCCTCGACCCGCACCGGCAGACCGTCCGCGTCGCGGAAGGCGAGCCTGAGCTCGCCCGCCCCGTAGCTTTCGGTCAGCGTCCAGCCCAGCGCCTCCTGCGCCTTGCGCTCCGCGTCGAAGGTCTGGGAGGCGACATAGGAGTTCTTGACCTCCAGCCCGGGGAAGGTGCGCACCGCCTGCACCGCCATCACCACGTTCACGGCGATGATCACGCCAAAGGCGGCGGCGGTGATCAGGAACACCTTGCGGCCGGTCAGTTCGCGCTTCATCTCACTCGCCCTTCCCGTTGAACACGGTGTCGACATCGACCCGGTCGGTGCTCTTGCCATCGGCGATCCAGAGCCGGATGTCGGTCCGCTCCGCCTTCGCCCCAGAGGTTCCCGCCGGGGCGGTGATATAGAGCCGCTGGGTCAGGGTCGAATCCGCGGGCACCATAACCTCCAGGCTTTCGCCGCCTTCCAGCGCCAGCCGGAAGCGTGCATCCGCAGAGATGGATATCCGAAACGGCCGGTCCTCGCCATGCTTGTTGCGCAGGCGAAGCTCATAGCTGTTGCGGATCGCGCCGTCGGACATGGTGACGAAGAGCGGGTTGCGCTCCGGCGTGACGTTGACGTCGATCGGCGAGCGGATGAACAGGGCGACTACCATCGCGATGCCGATCGCCGACCAGAGCGTGGTGTAAAGGATCGTGCGCGGCCGGAAGATGTGCTTCCAGACATTCTTCGGATGGCCGCCCGCCCGCTCCGCCGTCTCGTCCTTGAGCGCCATGTAGCCGATCAGCCCGCGCGGTTTGCCGATCCGGTCCATCACCTCGTCGCAGGCGTCGATGCAGAGCGCGCATGTGATGCATTCGAGCTGCTGGCCGTTGCGGATGTCGATCCCCACCGGGCAGACATTGACGCAGGCCATGCAGTCGATGCAATCGCCCTGCTCGGGATCCTCCTCGCCCTTCTTGAGCTTGCCGCGCGGCTCGCCGCGCCACTCGCGATAGGCGACGAGCAGCGTGTCCTCGTCGATCATCGCCGACTGGATCCGCGGCCAGGGGCAGGCATAGATGCAGATCTGCTCGCGCGCGAAGCCGCCGAAGAAGAAGGTGGTGAGGGTCAGGACGGCCATCGTCGTATAGGCGATGGGATGCGCCTGCCCCGCCACGAGATCGCGGGCGAGCGTCGGCGCGTCGGTGAAGTAGAACACCCAGGCCCCGCCGGTCGCGAGCCCGATCAGGAGCCACAGCACCCACTTGGTCATCCTGAGCCGCAGCTTGCGCAGATCCCACTTCGCGTTCCAGAGCCGCACGCGGGCGTTGCGGTCGCCCTCGACCCAGCGTTCGACGAGGATGTAGAGGTCGGTCCAGACCGTCTGCGGGCAGGCATAGCCGCACCAGACCCGGCCGAGCGCCGAGGTGAAGAGAAAGAGCCCGAGCCCCGCCATGATCAGGAGCCCTGCGACGAAATAGAATTCGTCCGGCCAGATCTCGATCATGAAGAAGAAGAAGCGGCGGTTCGCGAGATCGACGAGCACCGCCTGGTCGGGCAGGTTCGGCCCCCGGTCCCAGCGCAGCAGCGGCGTGATGTAGTAGATCCCGAGGGTGATCGCCATGATCACCCATTTCAGGTTGCGGAACCGCCCGCTGACGCGCCTCGGAAAAACCGGCTCGTGCGCGGCATAAAGCGCGGGAGGGGTATCGCTGGAACTCATATTCGGATTCCCGGATTTGTCTGTTCGCGCGGCCCTCATAAGCAGTGAAGCGGAGCCGCAGCCTTGATATAGGTCAAAGGCTCCCGCTGCGATGCGGCGAATGCGCCGGGGCAACGTAGCACGAATCGGTGCCGCCGGGCTTGGAGATCGCAGCGGGATCGGGTTCAATCCTGCAGGGGCGGGATCCGGGGGAGCGAATGGCGGAAAAGCGCAAGGCGGCGGAGACGTCGGAATTCACGGCCGCCGAGATCGGCGCGATCGCCCATCTTTACCGCGCCGAGGTCTACCGCTCGACGATCTGGCGCACCCGGCTCGACACCACGACGAACTGGGCGGTGGTGACGCTCGGGGTGGCGCTGTCCATCTCCTTCTCCTCGCCCGGCGCCTCGCCGATCCCGCTTCTGATCGTCGGCGTCCTGATCCTGCTCTTCCTCGTGCTCGAGGCGCGGCGTTACCGCTATTTCAACGTCTGGCGCGCCCGCGCCCGCTGGCTCGAAAAACATTTCTACGCGCCGATGCTGACCGAGGACGGCGACCTGCACACCGAGCATAACTGGCACAGCGTGCTGGCCAACGACTACCTCCACCCGGCCTATCACATCGGCTTCATGACCGCCTTGGCCCGGCGGGTGCGGCGCAACTACCTTTGGATCCTCGCGATCCAGTCGCTGGCCTATGTCGGCAAGCTGGTGATCCACCCGGTGCCGGTGCAGAGCTTCGCCGGCTTCGTCAACCGCGCCGATATCGGGCCGATTCCGGGCGAACTGGTGCTGGCTTTCGGCGCTGTCTACTGCATCGCCGGTGCCGGGCTCGCGAACTGGGTGGTGCGGGCCGATGCGAAACGCGCCCGCGAACGGGGCGCGAAGGCGGAAGCGATGGGCTAGGCCGGAAAAAGTCAAGCACCGGAGCCCCCAGGAAACGCGCGAACAGGACGGGGCGCCGGTGCTTGGACTGGGGGTTATCTCCCAGTTCGCAGCCAATCTGCAGCGATTCCCGGCCCGCCACATTGACATAAATCAAGAGCGGAGCGATGGCCGGACCGCTCCGCCCCGGCCTGCGTCATTTGACCGTGAGAACCGGGCATTTCGACAGAAGCTCGACCCGGTGCGACACACCGCCGCGCAGCGTCGCCTCGATATTGCCGAGCCCGCGCGATCCGAGGACGATGATGTCGACCTTCTTCCGTCTGGCGATGTCGACGACTGTGCGGGCGACCGGTCCACTCTCGACCAGCTTTTCGACATCGGTCGCGCCCTTCTCGCGCGCGACGCCCTCAGCATGCGCGAGAAGGTCGCTCGACAGCAGCTTCATCGCCTCGTAGTCGGTCCCCTCGATATGCTCGAGCTCGGCGTATTTGCGCAGGGCGTCGGAAACCTTGGGCACTTGGCGCGGCTTCAGCACCGTCAGGATCAATAGCTTCGCCTTGCAAGCCGCCGCGATCGTGGCGGCATATTCCACCGCCTTCAGCGAATGGCCGGAGCCGTCGACGGCTACCAGAAGTTTCTCGATCATCCTCATACCTCCCTTGGCGCACATGAAACCCGCGGCGCGATGTCTGACAGTCGAAAAGAATCCCGACCGGGCCGCCGGCGAGAAGGGTNCCAGAAGTTTCTCGATCATCCTCATACCTCCCTTGGCGCACATGAAACCCGCGGCGCGATGTCTGACAGTCGAAAAGAATCCCGACCGGGCCGCCGGCGAGAAGGGTGCGGCGATGGCCGGCGGTGTCGTGCGCCGACCTTAGCGCAGGTCCGGCGCGTCCGTAAACGCCGGCGCCGAGGCGCGCGGCGGTGCGAAACGAAATGGGGGCCGCGGCCCCCATTCCCTTGCTTTTCGCCGCTCGCGACCTATTCGCCGCCGCCGCGGCTGTGGACCCAGGCGGACACGGCGCGGATCTCGGCTTCGCTCAGGCGGCCGGTCCAGCCCGGCATCACCCCGAAGCGGGCGTTGCTGACCGACTCCGTTAGTGCCGCGTGATCGCCTCCGTAAAGCCAGATCGCGTCGGTGAGGTTCGGCGCGCCCTGCGCCCGGTCGCCGGTGCCGTCCTCGGCATGGCAGCCCGCGCAGTTGTCGGCATAGACCGTCGCACCCTCGGCAGCGAGGCCCTCATCGGCCTCCTGGCCAGAGATCTTCAGGACGTGGTTCACGACCTGGTCGATCTGCTCGGGCTCCAGCAATTCATCGGTGCCGAAGCGCGGCATCTCCGAATAGCGGGCATCGGGGTCTTCGGTGTTGCGGATGCCGTGGCTGATCGTGGTGTGGATGTCCTCGATCGTGCCACCCCAGAGCCAGTCGTTGTCGAGAAGGTTCGGGTAGCCCACCGCCCCCGCCGCGCCCGAGCCGTGGCACTGCGCGCACCAGGTGCGGAAGATCGCGCCGCCGGCGTTCATCGTATAGTTCGTGAGCTCGGGATCGCTGGCGATCGCGTTCAGGTCGGCCGCGACGAGCTTCGCCTCGACCGGCGCGTTTGCCGCCTCGTAGCGCTCGATCTCGGCGGCGACGGCGGAGCGATTGTCGTAGCCCAGAATCCCCTGTGTCGCCTGCGTGACGAGCGGCCAGGCCGGGTAGGCGATGACATAACCGATGCCCCAGATGATCGTGGCGTAGAAGGTCCACAGCCACCAGCGCGGCATCGGGTTGTCCCACTCCTGAATGCCGTCCCATTCATGGCCGGTGGTTTCGGGATCGCCCTTTTGCTTGATCGGTTTTCTGCTCATTTCGAGGCCTCCTGCGCGGCGTCGTCGCCGGCCGCGGGTCTGTCTTCATGCCGGAACGGGATGTTGGCGATGTCGCGGTGCAGGCGGCGCGATCCAGGCCGGAAGGCCCAGACCACGACGCCGAGGAACACCGCGACGAGCGCGATGAGCGCCCAGCTGTCGGCGAAGTGCCTCAGTAGCGAATAGCTGTCCATGGCCTCCTCCTCAGCGGTTCGGGTCGGGCTGGAAGGTCGAGAAGTCGACCATCGTCCCCAGCACCTGCAGATAGGCGACGAGCGCGTCCATCTCGGAGATGCCACTCTGGCCGTCGAAGTTCGACACAGTGGCACCCGGATAGCGCTCCACGAGCCCCTCGGTATCGGCATCCGGATCGGCCTGCGCGGCGAAGTCCGCCTTTGCGAGCTCGATCATCTCCGATGTGTAGGGCACGCCGACCAGCGCGTCGGTCTTCAGCCGGTCCTCGATGTGCTTGGGCTCGATCAGCCGGTTCGACAGGAAGCCGTATTTCGGCATCACCGATTCCGGCACCACCGACTGCGGGTCGGTCAGGTGGTCGACATGCCACTCGTTCGAGTAGCGACCGCCGACCCGTGCCAGGTCCGGCCCGGTGCGCTTCGATCCCCACTGGAACGGATGGTCGTACATCGATTCCGCCGCGAGGCTGTAGTGCCCGTAACGCTCCACCTCGTCGCGCATCGGCCGGATCATCTGGCTGTGGCAGACATAGCAGCCCTCGCGGATGTAGATGTCGCGCCCGGTCAGCTCCAGCGGCGTGTAGGGCCGCACCCCTTCCACTTCCTCGATCGTGTTCTCGAGGTAGAAGAGCGGTGCGATCTCGACGATGCCGCCGATGGTGACGACCAGGAACGAGCCCACGAGCAGCAGCGTCGCGTTCTTTTCCAGTACCTTGTGCTTTTCCAGAATGGCCATGGTTCCGGCCTCCCTTATTCGGCCGGGACCGCGGCGCGGGCGCCGGCGATGGCCGGCTGCTTCGCGACGGTGGCCCAGAGGTTGTAGACCATGATGATCGCACCCGCGAGGTAGAGAACCCCGCCAAGGCCGCGCACCACATACATCGGGTACTTGGCGGCGACAGTGTCGGCGAAGGCGTTCACGAGGAAGCCCTGCGCGTCGACTTCACGCCACATCAGGCCTTCCATGATGCCGGTCACCCACATCGAGGCGGCGTAGAGCACGATGCCGATCGTGGCGAGCCAGAAGTGCCAGGAAACCAGCGTGAGCGAGTAGAGCCGCTCGCGGTTCCACAGCCGCGGCGTCAGGAAGTAGAGCGCGCCGAAGGTGATCATGCCGTTCCAGCCAAGTGCGCCGGAATGGACGTGGCCGATGGTCCAGTCGGTGTAGTGCGACAGCGAGTTCACCGCCTTGATCGACATCATCGGACCCTCGAAGGTCGACATGCCGTAGAAGCCGATCGAGACGACCATCATGCGGATGATCGGGTCGGTCCGGAGCTTGTCCCAGGCGCCCGAGAGCGTCATCAGGCCGTTGATCATGCCGCCCCAGGAGGGCATCCACAGGATGATCGAGAACACCATGCCGAGCGTCGAGGCCCAGTCCGGCAGCGCGGTGTAGTGCAGGTGGTGCGGACCGGCCCAGATGTAGAGGAAGATCAGCGCCCAGAAGTGGATGATCGAGAGCTTGTAGGAATAGACCGGGCGCTCGACCTGCTTGGGCACGAAGTAATACATCATGCCGAGGAAGCCCGCGGTCAGGAAGAAGCCCACCGCGTTGTGGCCGTACCACCACTGGGTCATCGCGTCCTGCACGCCAGAGAAGACCTGCACCGATTTCGAACCGAAGAGCGAGACCGGAATCGACATGTTGTTGACGAGATGCAGCATCGCCACGGTGACGATGAACGACAGAAGGAACCAGTTCGCCACGTAGATGTGGGGTTCCTTGCGCTTGATCAGGGTGCCGAGGAAGACCGCGAGGAAGGCGACCCAGACCACCGTCAGCCAGATGTCGACGTACCATTCCGGCTCGGCATATTCCTTCGACTGGGTGGCGCCGAGGATATAGCCGGTCGCGGCCAGCACGATGAAGAGCTGGTAGCCCCAGAACACGAACCAGGCGAGGTTGCCGCCCCAGAGGCGGGCGGCCGAGGTGCGCTGGACGATGTAGAACGACGACATGATCAGCGCGTTGCCCCCGAAGGCGAAGATCACCGCCGATGTGTGCAGCGGCCGAAGCTTGCCGAAATTCAGGTAACCATGCGTCAGGTCAGAGAAATTGAGTGCCGGATAGGCAAGCTGGAACGCGATCGTCACACCGACCAGGAATCCCACGACGCCCCAGAACGAGGTCGCGATCACGCCGGCGCGGATGACGCCGTCGCTGTACTCGTTGACCGGCGCGGGCCGGGGCTCGTCGATGCGGCGGAGCACCCAAATGAAGGTTATCGCGGCGGCGAGCATCACCGTCAGCGCGTTCACCATGTAAGCCAGGTCGTGCGCGTAGTTGGCCGCAATCGCGGCAAGTACCGCTATCGCGCCAAGCACGCCCAGTTTGATATAATCAAGCATCTCTGCGTTCCCTCGCAATGTCTTGTTGTCCGATTCGGCGGTGCCGCGGACCTTTTCTGACGGCCGGGTTGTGGCCCTTCGGGTGTAAGCGCCGCTTTGATCTGGGTCAATTCGCCACTGCGGCGCGCTTGATCCTTGTCAAAGCGCGACATTGACCTAGGCGACAAGATTTCGACTGACGCAGCCCTGGCGCTGGCAGGAGGAGCAGCATGGCCTACAAGTCGATACTCACGATCATCACTGACGCGAAAAGCGCGACATCTCAGGTCGATGCGGCCGTGGCGCTCGCCCGGCGCGAGGACGCCCATCTCGATGTGCTCTGCATCGGCGTCGACCAGACCCAGACCGGATACTACTACGCCGGCGCCACCGCGATCCTCACCCAGGAGGCCTACAACGAGGCCAGGGAAGAGGTCGCCCGCGCCGAAAAGGAGATCCGCGACCGGCTCGACGCCGAGGACATCCGCTGGGGCGTCGACACCGCCGTTGCACAAATCGGCGCGCTCGGCGGTCCGGTCGCGCTGCTTGCCCGCTTCTCCGATCTGGTCGTCCTGCAAAAGCCCTACGGGCCCGCGGGCAACCACGCCGCCGAGGCGATCCTTGAAGCCGCGCTCTTCGAGGGCAAGGCGCCGGTTCTCGTCCTGCCCGAGGGCATGTCGAACGTCGATTTCGGCACCCGGATCGCGCTCGCCTGGAACCAGAGCGACGAGGCGCTGACGGCGATGCGCGCCGCCCTTCCGCTCCTCAAGGCCGCGACGGCGGTCGACATCACCATCATCGACCCGCCAAGCCACGGTCCCGAGCGCTCCGATCCCGGCGGCATGCTCTCGCAGCTTCTGTCGCGCCACGGTATCCATGCCGAGGTCTCGGTGCTGGCCAAGACCCTGCCCAAGACCTCCGAGGTGCTGGCCCGCCATGTGCGCGACATCAACGCCGACATGGTGGTGATGGGCGCCTATGGCCATTCGCGCTTCCGCGAGGCTATCCTCGGCGGCACCACGCGCAACATGCTCGAACATGCCGAGGTGCCGGTGCTGATGGCGCACTGACCCCGCGCGGGGTCAGCCGAGCGCGGCGAGACGGGCAATGAACTCGTCGCGGAAGGCGGGGGCGAGCGCCGCGCAACCCGCCGCCCGGCGCAGCCCCGCGAGGTTGTTCCGGTCTAGGAAATAGAGCCTGTGCACCTCGGCGACGGTCGGGGCCGCCTCGTCCCAGTGCTCGGCGGCGATACGGTGGCCGGCCGCAACCTCGCCCTCCTCCACCACGCGGAGGTAGAAGCCGGTGCGCCCGCTCGCGACGCAGATCTTGATCGCCTCCCGCGATCCCATGCGCAGGCCGAACTTGAAGCAGGGCGAGCGCGGCTGCGAGACCTCGAGGAGCGCGCCGCCGATCCGGTATCGGTCGCCGATCCGCACCTCGTCCTCGCTCAGCCCGCGGGTGGTCAGGTTCTCGCCGAAATGGCCGAAGCCGAACGGACCGGGCCCGAAGCGTTCCTGGTAGAAGCCGTAATGCTCCACCGGAAAGGCATAGACCGCCTTGTGGACGCCGCCATGCACCGTCAGGTCCGCCTGCCGGTCACCGTCGACATTCAGCCGCCACACCCTCACCGGTCCCGCGACCGGCGCCTTCCAGATCCCGGTTTCGACCTCCTTGCCGTTATAGAGCGCCGGGCGCGGTTGCCCGACGCTGACCGCCAGCAGCTTCATACCGCTCTCCTTTCGCCGGGCTCACCGGCTCAGATCACCTCGACCGCCCCTGCATAGGCCGCGACGATATGCTCGTCGGCATGGGCGGCGAGGGCTGCGATCTCCTTGCGCTGGTCTTCAGACAGCACGCCCTTCTCCGGCGCCGCCGCGATCGCCGCCAGCGCCGCCTCGCGCGCCGCGTCGAAGGCGGTGCGGCGGCCCGACTTCTCGTAATCGTCCCGCCCCTGGCGCAGGAACACCTCGGGCTGGAGCTGGTCGCGGCAGGTCTCGATCGTATGCGCGCTGTCGAGGAAATGGCCGCCCTGGCGGATCCGCATCATCTCCTCCCAGTTCAGACTTTCCGCGTCGAGCGAGGGCTTGCGCAGGAAGCGCCGCATCATCGCCCCGACCTCGTTGTCGAGCACCGCCTGGACCGGGCTGAACACGGTGGCGCATTCAAGCTGCCCGACCCCGCCGAGGATGTCCGCGCCCGCCAGCGCCACCGTCTCGGTGACCAGCGCGCGTTCGGCCATCGACTGGTGATCGACGTCGGGCGTGTCCGAGCCGGACCCGTAGGTATGCGCCATCATGCCGAACCCCTGCTTCATCAGCTGGATCGACATGTTGGCGGCCTGCAGGGACTCGACGCAGGATTGCAGCGCCGATCCGGTGCGCATGTCGAGCGTGAACATCAGCGGCGTCGCGATCACCGGCGTGCCCGGTGCCAGTACATGGGCCATCACCGTCATGCCGACGATCTCGGCCGCCGCCATCACCGCCATCGACGCGGTCGACAGGGGCGCCGTGCCGCCCGAGGAGGGCAGCGAACAGGCATGGAGCGGCACCCCGTACTTGCCCGCCTGGATGATCACATGGGTGTCCATGTACTTGAATTCCAAGGGCGTGAACGAGCAGGTGATGACGCTGGTGATCGGGTTGGCGCGCAGCTCCGCCTCGCCCCCCGCCGCGATCGCGGCGATCTTCATCAGGTAGTCGACGTTCTCCCACTGGTAGGGCTGCATCCAGACATGCTTGTCGGTGCGCGCGATGAGCCGCCCGTAGCTGTGGATGTCGGCGGTCTTCTCCGGCACGCCGTGGACGAAGGGATGGGCGATGAAGCCGACCTCGTCCAGCGTGTTGGCCACCGCCGCGATCTCGCTCACCGCGGAGAGGTCCATGTTGCGATACTTGGTGTCGCGTGGATCGACATAGCCATGCGCGCCGGTCCCGGTGCGCATCACGAAGCCGCCGTCCGGCCGCGGCAGCACCAGATCGAGGCCGCGCTTCTTGCCAGCGAGCCGCGCCGCCTTCGGCGTGGCGGCAAGCGCCTCGGCGATGAGTTCCCGTGGCAGCCGCAGCCGGTCGGCCCCCGTCCCCTCGCGCGCCCCGGCTTTGATCAGCCGCGCCCGCGCCTCGGGATGCAGGACGACGACGCCGTAGTCGGAGAGCAGCTCCACCACCCGCGCCTTGAGGATGTCGAGATCGCCGCCATCGAGAAAGCCGAACCGCACCCGCGCCGCGCCCGTCTCGTCAAACCGGAACGCGTTCGCCGCGCTGGTCTGCCGCACCGGCCGCTCGCGACGGGCCGCACGGCGGGTTGTTCTGTGCTCCATAAGTACCTCCTTGGGACAGAGATAGTTACGGCACACACCGATTAGGCTGACTGCCTGCCGACTTCAGCTGCCGCGACGGTAGCAGAGGCCATGACGTCCGGCAAAGGATTTGGCGATGCCCGGATCCGGTGTCGGTTCGGTTTGAGCCCAATGGGGACTTTCCGTTGGATTGATCAACGCAGACCGCTACTCTCTTCATGCACACTCGCAGGAAGGTGATCGACATGCATCCTACCGAAAAGGTCGTTCGGCAATTCCACGAATCGTGGGACATGCGCGATCCCGAACGCGGCGTTGCGGTAATTGCGGAGGACTGCCAGTTCGAGGACGTTGCCCGAGGCGAGAGCCAGATCGGGCCCGAGGGATATCGAATGGACTACGAGCGCTGGCGGCGAGCGTTTCCCGATGGAGAGGTGAAAGTCACAAACGTGGTCGTCGACGGAGATCGGGCAGTGGTCGAGTTCGTCAATCGCGGAACCCATACCGGACCGCTTGAATCATCGCTCGGGACGTTTGCGCCGAGTGGTCGGCGGCAAGAGACGCGCTACTGCAGCGTGATGCGGGTCAAGGATGGAAAGGTGGTCGAAGGTCGAGACTACTACGACGCGGCAACGATTGCGCGTCAGCTCGGGCTAGTGTCGTGACCCCGCCTTCTCGATACTCTCGGGCTGGTCTTCCCGGACGTGTCTGAACACCGGCTTTGTCCGCGCGGCGGATGGAGACAATTTTGCGAGATCTCCCAAGATCTCGACGCTTCGCTCAGACGACGAGTCCGCCATCGGAATCGTCCCCGGCCTCCTCCATCAAACGGTCGAAATTCGGAATCGTGACGTGGCGCTTGCCCGACAACTCGATGATCCCGTCGCGTTTCAGCGCCGAGATCTGCCGGCTCACCGTCTCCAGCGTCAGGCCGAGGTAATCGGCCATCGCCTCGCGCGTCAGCGGCAGGTCGAAGACGATCCGGCCGCGCGGCGCGCGCAGGTGCAGCGAGGCCTCGCGCCGCCCGACGATCGCCAGAAGGCTCGCGATCTTCTCGCGCGCGGTCTTGCGGCCGAGGATCAGCATCCATTCCCGCGCCGCATCGAGCTCGTCCAGCGTCATTTCCAGAAGCCGCTGGCCGATATGAGGGGTGCGGCCCATCAGCTCCTCGAACGGCTTCTTGCGAAAGCAGCACATCAGGAGGTCGGTGGTGGCGATCACGTTGTAGGGCGCGGTGTCGCGTCCCGGCCGGCCGACGAAATCAGACGGGAAGAGGAGCCCCACCGCCTGGGTGCGGCCGTCCTCCAGCACCTGGGTCAGCGTCGCCACGCCGGTGACCACCGAGGCCACGAAATCCATCCGGTCGCCCGACCAGATCAGCGTCTGGCCCGCCTCGAAGCTGCGGTAGAACTTGATCGCGTCCAGCGACGCGAGTTCGTCCGACTCGCAGCGCGCGCAGACCGCCCGGTGGCGAATGGGGCAGTCGCCGCATTTCGGCGCAGAGAGAGGGGCTTCGTGAAGGGACATCTGCATTCTTTGATCTGGGTCAAGGTCCGGTTTTGTGGCGGCCACTAACGCTAGGCTCATGACAGCTGAATCGCAACTCACGCGGCTCGGGCTTTTTGACGCGCGCGTACCGCGTTATACGAGCTATCCGACCGCTCCGCACTTCAATTCCTCCACCGGTCCCGAAGATTTTCGGAACTGGATCAATGCGATCCCCGAAGGGTCGCGGATTTCGCTCTACTTGCATGTGCCGTTCTGCCGACGCCTTTGCTGGTTCTGCGCCTGCCGCACGCAAGGAACGGCCTCGGACGAGCCGGTACGGGCCTATGTCGAGGTGCTGAAGGCCGAGCTGCGGCTCCTGCAGGCAGAGCTGCCCGCCGGCGTCACGCTCTCGCGGCTGCACTGGGGCGGCGGCACGCCGACGCTGCTCGCGCCCGACCTGATGCGCGACCTCGCCCGGACGGTGTTCGACGTGGTGCCGATGGGCTATGGCGCCGAGTTTTCGGTCGAGATCGACCCGAACGAGATCGACGACGCAAGGCTCGACGCGCTGGCCGAGGCGGGGATGAACCGCGCCTCGATCGGGGTCCAGGACTTCGACCCCGACATCCAGAAAGCGATCGGCCGCGACCAGAGCTTCGAGGTCACGAAGCTCGCGGCCGACAAGCTCCGCGCCCGCGGCATCCGCTCGCTCAACGCCGACATCCTCTTCGGCCTGCCGAACCAGACCCGCGCGCGCATCTCCGATTCGGTGCAAAAGCTCTTGTCGCTCGGCCCCGACCGGGTGGCGCTCTACGGTTATGCCCATGTTCCCTGGATGGCGCGGCGGCAGGTGATGATCCCCTCCGACAGCCTGCCCCGCCCCGAGGAGCGGCTGCGCCTGTTCGAGACCGCGCGCGACCTCTTCGTCGCCGACGGCTATGACGAGATCGGGATCGACCATTTCGCGCTGCCAACCGACGGGCTCGCCATCGCCGCGCGCGAGGGGCGGCTCCGGCGCAACTTCCAGGGCTATACCGACGACCTCGCACCGGCGCTGATCGGGCTCGGCGCCTCGTCGATCTCGCGCTTCCCGCAAGGCTACGCCCAGAACGCGCCCTCCACCTCGGCCCATACCAAGGCGATCCGCGAGGGCCGGTTCTCGACCGCGAAAGGCCATGCCTTCGCCGGCCAGGACAAGCTCCGGGCGCGGATGATCGAGGCGCTGATGTGCGACTTCCGCATCGACAGCGCCGAGATGAGGGCTAGCTTCGCCGTCAGCGACGCCGAGCTGCAGGAGATGTACGCGCTCGCCGCGCGCGAGTTCGGCGGCATGGTCACGGTCGACGCCGCGGGCCTCGCGATCCCCGAGAAGGGGCGGCCGCTTACCCGGATGATCGCGCGCTGTTTCGACGCCTACGACCTCTCGAAGGCCGGCCACAGCCCGGCGGTTTGAGCCACGCGCCGCCGCACCGCCGAAACCCAGATTTTTCGCCGAAAAATCGCGCCCCGTCAGCCCTGCGCCCGGCCCTCGACGAAGGCGATCAGCCGCGGCAGGCAGACCGACTTCAGGTCGTATCCCTCGACGACCGTCCGCCGCGCCGCCGCTCTCAGATCGGCATCCCGCGCCGGATCGGCGAGTGCGGCGATCAGCGCCCGCGACCAGCCCGCAACGTCGAAGAACTCCACGAGCCGCCCGTTCCCGCCGTCGCGGATCACCTCCTCGACCGGTGGCGTACGCGAGCCCACGACCAGCGCCCCGGCGCTCATCGCCTCGAGCATCGACCATGACAGCACGAAGGGATAGCTCAGATAGGCATGGACCCGCGTCACCTGCATCAGCGCGAGAAACTGCCGGTAGGGCACCTGGCCGAGGAAATGGACCCGCGCGAGGTCGATAGAGGGCCCGAGCTCGTCGAGGAAGCGGCGCTTCCAGCTCTGTCCCGGTCTCGGTGCGGGGCCGTAGCTCTGGCCCTCGCCGCCGACGATCACCACCTCCGCCTCGGGTCGCGCCTCCAGCACCGCCGGCAGCGCGCGCAGGAAGACATGGATGCCGCGGTAGGGTTCGAGATTGCGGCTGACGAAGCTCACGACCTCGTCGCCCGGCTTGAGCACCTTCCCGCCCGGCAGCTCGAGCCGTGCCGAGGGATCGGGCCGCACCCTTTCGGTGTCGATCCCGTCATGGATCACCGTGGTCTTCGCCCGGACATGGTCCGGCAGCGTCGAGGCCTGCCAGGCGGTCGGCGCGAGCGCCGCGTCGGCATCTTCTAGCGCCATCAGCAGATGCGCCCTGCGGCTGGCGGTGCCGAGCCGAGGTCCGAGGCCGGTGCGCCGGAACTCCGGGTCGAAATCGGTGTCGAGGCCACGGCTGTGATAGTAGAACTCGGCATAGGTCAGGTGCCGAGCCTCCGGCCAAACCTCGCGAAGATACATCGTCTCGCCCCAGCCGCCGTGGCCGAAGACCACGTCGGGCACGAATCCGCGCGTCTCCGACAACTGGGCGCAGGCCCGCGCGACCGTCGCGCCGCGCTCGGCCGCCTCGGCATAGCTCCGCGCTAGTCCCTGCAGCGCGACCTCGGGCGGGGTCCGGTAACGGACGGTCGGCACCGGCGACGGGCGCTGGTTTCCCTCCGCCGTCAGCGCCAACACTTCGTGCCCGCGCGCCGCGAGTGCGGGGGCGAGATGCAGGAACTGGCCGGGAAAGTTCTGGTGGACGAAGAGGATCTTCATGCGCTGGCGCTGGCAAGGGCATGGCCGAACGCCGCCGCCATCAGCTCGCGGGTGTACTCCGTCTTCGGCGCCTCGAAGACCGCCTCGCCCGCCCCCGACTCGACGACATCGCCCGCCTTCATCACGATCACCTTGTGCGCCAGCGCCCTGACCACGCGCAGATCGTGGCTGATGAAGAGATAGGCGAGCCCGTAGCGGCGCTGGAGGTCGCGCAGAAGCTCCACGATCTGCACCTGCACCGTCATGTCGAGCGCCGAGGTCGGCTCGTCCAGCACCACCACCTTCGGCCGCAGGATCATCGCCCGGGCGATCGCGATCCGCTGCCGCTGGCCGCCGGAAAACTCGTGCGGATAGCGTTCCATCATCGCCGGGTCGAGCCCGACCTCTTCCATGATCTCCGCCACCATCTCGCGCCGGTTGCGGCCCTTTTCGACGCCGTGCACCGTCAGCCCCTCGGCGATGATCTGCTCGCAGGTCATCCGCGGCGACAGGCTGCCATAGGGGTCCTGGAACACGATCTGCATGTCGCGGCGGAGCTTCCTGAGCTCGCGCGGCCGCCAGGTCGAAATGTCCTTGCCGAGATAGACGATCGGTCCTTCGCTCTCGATCAGCCGCATGATTCCCAAGGCGAGCGTGGTCTTGCCAGACCCGCTCTCGCCGACGATGCCGAGCGTCTCGCCCGCGCGGACCGAGATCGTCGCGGCATTGACCGCCTTCACATGGCCGACGGTGCGCCGCATGAGCCCGCGCTTGATCGGGAACCAGACCCTGAGATCCTCGGTCCGCACGATCTCCTCGGCGCCCTCGGGAACCGGGTCGGGCCGGCCCTTGGGCTCGGCCGCCAGAAGCTTCTTCGTGTAGGGATGCTGCGGATTGGCGAAGATCTCCGCCACCGGCCCCTGCTCGACGATCTCGCCGCCCTGCATCACGCAGACCCGGTCGGCGATGCGCCGCACGATGCCGAGATCGTGGCTGATGAAGAGAAGCGACAGCCCCACGCGCTCCTTCAGCTCCGCCAGGAGGTCGAGGATCTGCGCCTGGATCGTCACGTCCAACGCGGTCGTCGGCTCGTCGGCGATCAAGAGTTCCGGCCCGTTGGCAAGCGCCATCGCGATCATCACCCGCTGGCGCTGGCCGCCCGAGAGCTGGTGCGGGTAATCCTGCAGCCGGCTTGCCGCATCGCGGATGCCGACCTCGTCGAGAAGCTCCACCACCCGCGCCCGCGCCGCCGCCCCGGTCAGCCCCTGGTGCAGCGCGATGCTTTCGCCAAGCTGCCGCTCGATCGTGTGCAAGGGGTTGAGCGAGGTCATCGGCTCCTGGAAGATGAAGCTGATGTCGTTGCCGCGCACATCGCGCAGCACGTCCTCCGACGCGCCGATCATCTCGCGGCCGAGATAGGTGACCGAGCCCGCGACCTCGGCATTGCCGCCGAGAAGCGCAACGGAGGCCAGCGCGGTCACCGACTTGCCCGAGCCGCTTTCGCCGACCAGCGCGACGGTCTCGCCCTTGGCGACCGAAAAGCTCACGCCCTTCACCGCGTGGATGATCCGCCCGTCCTGGCGGAAATCGACCGTCAGGTCGCGGAAGTCGAGCACCGTCGTCATTTGAAGGTCTTCCGGGGATCGAAGGCATCGCGCACGCCTTCGAAGATGAAGACCAGAAGCGAGAGCATGATGGCGAAGGTGAAGAAGGCCGAGAAGCCGAGCCACGGCGCCTGCAGGTTCGACTTGCCCTGTAGCGCCAGTTCCCCGAGCGAGGGCAGCGACGACGGCAGGCCGTAGCCGAGGTAGTCGAGTGCCGCGAGCCCGCCGATCGCGCCGGTGACGATGAACGGCAGGAGCGTCAGCGTCGCCACCATCGCGTTCGGCAGGATGTGGCGGAACATGATCACCCTATCCGCGACGCCGAGCGCGCGGGCGGCGCGGACATATTCGAAGTTCCGCGCCCGCAGGAACTCGGCCCTGACCACGCCGACGAGCGCGGGCCAGCCGAAGAGGATCGTCACGAAGACCAGCAGCCCGAAGCTGCGCCCGAGGATCGCGAAGAGGATGATGATGACGTAAAGGCCGGGCGTCGATCCCCAGATCTCCAGGAGCCGCTGGAAGGTGAGGTCGACCCAGCCGCCGAAATAGCCTTGCACCGCGCCCGCGGCGATGCCGATGAGGCTGGAGATCGTCGTCACGATCAGCGTGAAGAGGATCGAGAGCCGGAAGCCGTAGATGATCCGCGCCAGCACGTCGCGCGAGGTGTCGTCGGTGCCAAGCCAGTGGTCGGCATCGGGCGCCGAGGGCGCGGTGCCGACGTTGTTGATCGTGTTGTAGCTGAAGGGGATCGGCGGCCAGAGGATCCAGCCCGTCTCGATCGCCTCGCCCGCCAGGTCTCCGTCGGCGGCGTCTTCGATTACGCCCTCGGGGTCGTCGAAACACTCCTCGCGCCCGCCGGTCTTGATCAGGCACTGGACCTCAGGCTCGCGGTAGACCGCCTCGGTGCGGAAATCGCCGCCGAAGGCGGTCTCGGGGTAGAACTTGTAGATCGGGAAGTGAAGCTGGCCACGATAGCTCACGAGGATCGGCTTGTCATTGGCGATGACCTCGGCCACGAGCGAGAGCACGAAGAGGACGAGGAAGATCCACAGCGACCAGAACGCCCGGCGGTTGGCCTTGAAGTTGCGCCAGCGGCGCTGGTTGAGGGGGGACAGCCGCATCAGCCGGCCCGCTTCTCGAAGTCGATCCGGGGATCGACGAGGACATAGGTGAGGTCCGACAGGAGCCCGATCAGGAGGCCGAGGAGACCGAAGACATAGAGCGTGCCGAAGACCACCGGATAATCGCGCGCCACCGCCGCCTCGTAGCCAAGCCGCCCGAGCCCGTCGAGCGAGAAGATCGTCTCGATCAGGAGCCCGCCGCCGAAGAGGACCGCGATGAAGAGGCCGGGAAAGCCCGCGATCACGATCAGCATCGCGTTGCGGAAGACATGGCCGTAAAGCACACGCCCCTCGCTCAGGCCCTTGGCCTTGGCGGTCAGGACATATTGCTTGTTGATCTCGTCGAGGAAGGAGTTCTTGGTCAGGAGCGTCAGCGTCGCGAAGCTCGATATGGTGGAGGCCACGACCGGCAGGGTGATGTGCCAGAAATAGTCGGCGATCTTGCCGATCAGGCTCAGGTCTTCCCAGTTGTCCGAGGTGAGGCCGCGCAGCGGGAAGATCCGCCAGTAGCTCCCGCCCGCGAACAGCACGATGAGAAGCACCGCGAAAAGGAAGCCCGGAATCGCGTAGGCGACGATGATGGTGCCCGACGTCCAGGTGTCGAACTTCGACCCGTCCCTGACCGCCTTGCGGATACCGAGCGGAATCGAGATCAGGTAGGCCAAGAGCGTCGACCAGAGCCCGAGCGTGATCGAGACCGGCATCTTCTCGATCACCAGGTCGACCACGGAAATCTTGCGGAAATAGCTCTCGCCGAAGTCGAAGACGAGATAGTCGCCGATCATCTTGAAGAAGCGCTCATGCGCCGGCCGGTCGAGCCCGAACTGCTGCTCCAGTTCCTTGATGAACTCGGGCGGCAGGCCGCGCGCGCCGAGATAGCGTTCGTCGCCGCCGATCTGCTCCTGCTGGCCGGTGTCGCCGCCGCCGGCGATGTTGCGGAACACATCGCCCTCGCCCTCGAGCCGGGCGATGATCTGTTCGACCGGGCCGCCGGGCACGAACTGCGTCAGCGTGAAGTTGATCAGCATGATCCCGAACAGGGTCGGAATCATCAACAGCAGTCTTCGCAGGATATAGGCGCCCATCGGCCGGTCTGCTCTTTCCCTTGGGCCGCGTCAGTTCAGCGCGCCGGCCGCTTTCAGCTTTGCGGCCTTGTCTTCGTTGTACCACCAGAAATCCAGCTCGCCCAGCGCATAGGGCGGCAGCGTCTCGGGGTGCTCGTACATGTCATAATAGGCGATCGTGTGCTTGTCCTTGTACCATTGCGGAACCCAGAACCGGTAGGCGCGCAGCACCCGGTCGAGCGCGCGGGCCGCCGCCGTCAGTTCCTCGCGCGTCTGCGCGCCCTCGACGAAGGGGATGAGCTGGTCGACCGCCTGGCTTTGCAGCCCCATCAGGTTGAAGGCGTCGTCGATGGAGTTCGAGCCGAAATACTGCTGCAGGCCCGACCCCGGCGTCAGGTCCTGGCCGACATGGCCGGTGACGATGTCGAAATCGTGGCCGCGCGTGCGGTTGGTCATCTGCGCGTCGTCGACCCGGCTCATGCTCGCGTCCACGCCGAGCGCGCGCAGGTTCTCGACATAGGGGTTGATGACCCGGTCGAAGGTCTGGCTGTCGTTCAGGAACTCGACCTTCAGCACCTCGCCTCTGTCGTTGCGGCGCATCCCGTCGTCGCCGACCGTCCAGCCGGCCTCGTCGAGAAGCGCCGAGGCGCGGCGCAGGTTCTTGCGGTCGAGCTGGCGCTCGCCCGAGACCGCCGCCATGACCGGTTCCTCCTCCAGCACGCCCGGCGGCAGGAGATCCTTCAGGGGCTCGAGGAGCACGAGCTCTTCCGGCGAGGGCTGGCCGGTCGCCGCGAGATCGCTGTTTTCCCAGATTGAGTTGACCCGCGCATAGAGCCCGTAGAAGAGCGAGGCGTTCGACCATTCGAAGTTGAACATGAGCCCGATCGCCTCGCGCACCCGCGGGTCCTGGAACTTCTCGCGCCGCAGGTTGATGATGAAGGCCTGGCCCGAGGCGACGTTGCCATCGGCCAGCTCGTCCTTCCTCACCCAGCCGTTCTTGATCGCCGGGAAGTCGTAGCGCGTCGCCCAGATCAGCGAGGAGGCCTCGTTGCGGAACGTGTAGGCGCCGCCCTTGAAGCCCTCGAAGGCGGCGTCGTAATCGCCAAAATACTCGACGCGGATTCGGTCGAAATTGTGCCTGCCGCGATTGAGCGGCAGGTCCTTGCCCCAGTAGTCGGGGTTGCGCCGGTAGGTGATGCGGGTGCCGACATCCATGCTGTCGTAGAGATATGGCCCTGAGCCGAGGAACGGCTCGAGCGAGGTGGATTCGAGATCGCGTCCCTTGGCCTCGAAATCGGCCCGGGAGAAGACCGGCAGGCCGCCGACCGACTGGATCAGGTCACGCTTGGGAAAATCGGGCTTGAAGGTGAACTTGATGCGCCGCTCGTCCAGCACCTCGGCGATCTCGACCTGCTGGGCAAGCACGGCCCGGAAACTCGACAGACCCTTGTCGCGGAAGGTCTCGTAGGAGAACAGAACATCCGCCGCGGTGACCGGGCTGCCGTCGGAGAACGTCGCCTCGGGGCGAAGGGTGAAGATGACCCAGGCGCGGTCGGCGGGATATTCGATCGTCTCGCAAAGCAGGCAATAGGCAGCGTCGACCTCGTCGGCGGTGCCCTCCATCAACCCTTCGAGCATGATCGTCGCCAGCGCCGCGGCACGGCCCTTGATCGTGTATGGGTTCATCGAATCGAACCCGCCCGAGGTCCACTCGGAAATCTCGCCGCCCTTCGGCGCGTCCGGGTTGACGTAACCGAGATGGGCGAAATCGGCCGGATATTTCAGGTCGCCGAAGGCCGAGATGCCGTGCGCGGTGATCACCTCCTCGGCCAGGGCGGCGCCGCCGCCCATGCCCGCCGCCAGCGCCAGAACGCCCAGCATCCGCCGAAGTCCGGTTCCGGTCCCGGCTCCTGCCGCGCCCCGGCCCCTGTCGTCCATCTTCATGCGGTCCTCCGTCGCACCGCCCGCGCGGCGCCCCTGCTTCACGTCCCGTCGAAGCTAGAACGCGGCGGGGCCGGGCATCAAGTTGCGAATTTGTGATAGTGCCCCCGGACATGAGAAGGGCCGCCCCTCGGGGCGGCCCGGAGTCCTGCCGCGGCGCGCGCCGGATCAGCCGCCGAGCGACTGCAGATAGGCGATCAGGTTGGCGCGGTCCTCGGGCTTCTTGAGACCGGCGAAGGACATCTTGGTGCCGGCGACATTGCCCTTCGGATTCTCGAGGAAGGCCGAGAGCGTCTCGGGATCCCAGTTGCCGCCATGACCGGCCATCGCGTCCGAATAGCCGAAGCCCGCGACCGAACCGACCGCGCGGTTCACGACGCCGTCGAGATGCGGGCCGGTGCCGTTCGAGCCGTCGAGCTTGTGGCAGGCCTTGCACTTGCCGAAGACCTTCTCGCCAGCCGCGGCGTCGGCCGAAGCCAGGAGCGTCGCGAAGTCCGGGCCTTCCTCGGCCGCGGCTTCCCCGCCGCCCGCCTCGGCGCCGGTATCGATCGTGTAGGCCTGCGCGATCTCCTCGCCATGGGCGACGGGGCCGGTATGGTAGAGCGACTCGGCCGCCCACTTGCCCAGAAGGAAGATCAGGAAAGCCCCGCACAGCGCGCCGCCGGCCTTCGTTACAGTCATCGTGTCGAACATGTCGCGCCTCTACCCTGGCATTCTGTCGCGGCGTATCTACCCGCTTCCCCTGCCCGGTTTCAAGGTATAGTTAGCGCCGCGAAGCGCCCGGAGCCGGGCTGTCGCCAAGGAGCCACCCTTATGACCGGTCGGATCGCCTTCCAGGGAGAGCCCGGAGCCTATTCGCATCAGGCCTGCCACCAGGCCTATCCGGACCTGGAGGCGCTGCCCTGCGCCACCTTCGAGGACACGATCGAGACGGTGCGCAGCGGCCGCGCCGACCTCGCGATGCTGCCGGTGGAGAACTCGACCTACGGGCGCGTGGCCGACATCCACCACCTGCTGCCCGAATCCGGCCTCCACATCGTCGCCGAGACCTTCGTGCGCGTCCACATCAACCTGCTCGTGGTTCCCGGCACCCGGATCGAGCAGATCGAGGGTACGATGAGCCATACCGTGCTACTCGGCCAGTGCCGCAGCTTTCTTGCCAGGCACGGGCTGAAGCCGGTCACCGGCGCCGACACCGCCGGATCGGCGCGCCACGTCGCCGAGCTTGGCGACCCGAAGCTCGCCGCGCTGGCCTCCGAGCTCGCCGGCGAGATCTACGGGCTCGAGCTTCTCGCCCGCCACATCGAGGACCGGGCGCACAACACCACCCGCTTCCTCGTCATGGCGCGCGAGCCGAACCTCAACCGGCGCGGCGACGGCAAGATGATGACGACCTTCGTGTTCCGCGTTCGCAACATCCCGGCCGCGCTCTACAAGGCGATGGGCGGCTTCGCCACGAACGGCGTCAACATGACCAAGCTCGAAAGCTACATGATCGACGGCTCGTTCTCCGCGACCCAGTTCTACGCCGATATCGAGGGCCACCCGGACGACACCCACGTCCGGCTCGCGCTCGAGGAGCTCGACTATTTCACCTCGTCGATGTCTCTCCTCGGCGTCTACCCGGCCGACCCGTCGCGTCCCTGAGCCGCCCGGTTCACGCGACCGGGGCGTGGCGCTGCTCCAGTTCCTCGGCATAGCGTTTCACCCGGCCTTCGAACTCTCGCATGTAGCCGGCGCGTTTCAGCTTCAGCGTCTGCAGCACCAGCCGCGCGGACAGCGAGCGCGGCCGGATGTCGAGATCCAGACCAAGCCGGGTCCGTGACCGCGCAAGCGCCACCAGGCCGACGGTGAGCGTCATCTCGAAGCCGCCGCTCTCGGCGCCGACCAGCATCGCGTTCGGCGGCTCGAATCGCTGCACGTCGCAGACCAGGCGGCGCATCCGGCCCCGCAGCGGGAACCGCAGGCTCCATGTGGTGCCGAGGATCCCTTCCTCGGGCCGGTCGACCCGCGACACCTCCGCCCCGCGCCGGAGCGCGGCGCGCTCGAACGAGGCGAAGTCCGACACCGCGTCGAACACCAGTTCGGCCGGGGCCGCAATATCCTGCACCGTGGAAAACTTCACGCGCTCATCTCCCTTTGCCGCATGTTCCGTGTAATGGCGTCAATCCAGCCGGTCCGCAACCCAATGGGTCAGCAGGAACCCCGCGATCGCGCCCCGCCGTGGCCGGCGGATCGTCGGATGGTCCCCGGCCAGCACCCGCGCCGCCTCCTCGCGGCTCAGCCAGACCGCCGCCTCCAGTTCGACCGGGTCGAGCATGATCGCCTCGCTCTCGGCCTCGGCGAGGCAGCCGATCATCAGCGACGAGGGATAAGGCCAGGGCTGGCTCGCGAGATAGCTTACCCGCCCGATCCGCACCCCGGTCTCCTCGGCGACCTCGCGGCGCACCGCGGCCTCGATCGTCTCGCCCGGCTCCATGAAGCCCGCAAGGCAGGAAAACATGCCCTCCGGCCAGCCCGGCGAGCGGCCGAGCAGTGTCCGCTCGCCGCGCGTGACGAGCATGATCACCACCGGATCGGTGCGCGGGAAATGCCGCGTGCCGCAGTCCGGGCAGCGGCGCTGCCAGCCCGCCTCGATCACCGCGCTCGGGCGGCCGCAGGCAGAGCAGTACCGATGACTCCGGTGCCAGCCGAGAAGCGCCTTCGCGGTTGCCACAAGTTCCGCGTCCCCGGCCGTGAGCGCCGCCATGAGCCCGCGCAGCTCCGCGAAGCGGTGATCGCCCGGCAGGTCCGGATGGCGCTGCTCGGTCGGGTCGAAGAAGACCCCCTCCGCCGGCGCCTCGCCCACAGGGGGCTCCCAGCCCGAGACATCGACCGCGAACCGCGCCGCACCACCCGCGAGGCCGAGCAGCACCGGCGCCTCCGTGGCCTCGGCGAGCACCGCATGGCCGGGCGTCAGCCAGCCCGCGGCGGCGCCCGCGAACAGCGGCTTGCCGCGCCAGACCGGCAGGATTCGCGTCTCCCCTGCGCAGAGGAGCGCCGCGACCGCCTCCGGATCGCCGCGCAACCCGGCCGCCCGGTCGAGCCCCGCGCCTCCGAATGTCACCGTCTCCGCCAGCCGCATCGCCCGCTCCGCACCGTCGCCGCCCAGATTTGGCACGGCACATCACCGGTTGCAAACCCGCCATCTGACGCCCCCGGCAAACTCAACCCTTACGATATTCACGATGATGAATTACGCGCAAATGATCTGGAAACCGTTTACGCCAGCGATTAGTGTCGGCGCCATGTCATGATACCCTGCGACCTTGATCATCCGCGCAGGGAGGCGACCATGACAAGTGAACCGCTCAACCCACTGACCCGGAGGGATTTTCTCGCCGGAACCGCCGCCGGAGCCTCCTTGATCGCACTGCATCCCTATTCCGCTTTCGCCGCCGCCGGACAGGCGCATCTGAGGATCATGGAGACCACCGACGTCCACGTCCACGTCTTCCCCTACGACTACTATTCCGACAAGCCGGTCGACACCGTGGGCCTCGCCCGCACCGCCGCGATCATCGAGGCGATCCGCGCCGAGGCCACCAACGCGATGCTCGTCGACAACGGCGACTTCCTGCAGGGCAACCCGATGGGCGACTACATCGCCTATGAGCGCGGCATGAAGGAGGGCGACCTCCACCCGATCATCGCCGCGATGAACACGCTCGGCTTCGACGCCTCGACCTTGGGCAACCACGAGTTCAACTACGGGCTCGACTTCCTCATGAAATCGGTCGCCGGCGCCAATTTTCCGATCGTGTCGGCCAATGTGGCGACGCGGCTCGGCGCCTCCCCGCGCGAGGACGAGACGCTTCTGAAACCCTATGTCATCCTCGACCGCGCGGTGACCGACGGCGCCGGCCAGACCCATCCGATCCGGGTCGGCCTGATCGGCTTCGTGCCGCCGCAGATCATGACCTGGGACCGCCGCCACCTCGAAGGCAAGGCGCAGGCCCGCGACATCGTCGAGACGGCGCGGGCCTGGGTGCCGCAGATGCGCGACGAGGGCTGCGACATCATCGTGGCGCTCTCCCATTCCGGCATCGCGGGTGCCGAGCATACCGAGGGGATGGAGAACGCCTCGGTGCCCCTGGCCCGCGTCCAGGGGATCGACGCCGTGATGACCGGCCACAGCCACCTCGTCTTTCCCTCGCCGACCTTCGACGGCCATGCCGAGGTCGATACCGCGACCGGCACGATCTCCGGCAAGCCCGCGGTGATGGCCGGCTTCTGGGGCTCTCACATGGGGCTCATCGACCTGCTGCTCGAACGCGACGGCACCGCATGGCGGGTGATCAGCTTCGCGACCGAGGCCCGGCCGATCTCGCAACGGAACGAGGACCGCTCGGTGACGCCCCTCGTCGAGAGCGTGCCGAAGGTGCTCGACGCGGTCCGGAAGGAACACGACGAAACGCTGGACTACATCCGCCGCGCGGTGGGCAAGACCTCGGCGCCCCTGCACAGCTACTTCGCGCTCGTCGCCGACGATCCCTCGGTCCAGATCGTCTCGATCGCCCAGAAATGGTACATCGCCGAGATGATGAAGGGCACCGACCACGAGGCCCTGCCCATCCTCTCGGCGGCCGCGCCCTTCAAGGCCGGGGGCCGCGGCGGGCCGGATTACTACACCGACGTGCCGCCGGGCGATGTCGCGATCAAGAACGTCGCCGACCTCTACCTCTACCCGAACACGATCCGCGCCGTGAAGGTGACGGGGACCGAGCTGAAGGACTGGCTCGAACGCTCCGCCGGCATCTTCAACCAGGTCAGGCCGGGCGCGGCCGACCAGCCGCTCATCAACCCCGACTTCCCCTCCTACAACTTCGACGTCATCGACGGCGTGACCTACGAGATCGACCTCTCGCAGCCCTCGAAATACGGCCCCAAGGGCGAGGACCTGAACCCCGGAGCGAACCGCATCGTCAACCTGATGCACGAGGGCCAGCCCGTCGCCCCCGCGGCCGAGTTCGTGATCGCGACGAACAACTACCGCGCCTCCGGCGGCGGCGAGTTCCCCGGCGCCAAGGGCGACACCATCATCTTCGAGGGGCCCGACACCAACCGCGACATCATCGTGCGCTATATCGTCGAACAGGGCACGATCAACCCGACCGCCGATTCCAACTGGAAATTCAAGGCCCTGCCGGGGACGAGCGTCGTGTTCGACACCGGCCCGAGGGCCGCCGACCATCTCGGCGACGTCAAGGCGGTGTCGATCGAACCGGCCGGCGACGGGCCGGACGGCTTCGCACGGTTCCGCATCGCGCTCTGATGGCCGGGCCTCGACGAAGACCGCCCGGCCGGGCATAAGCGGCGGACAATCAGGAGGGCCCGTCTTGCGCTTGATCCTTTGGCTTCCCGCTCTGGCCGGCATCGCCGCCGGCGCGGCCTGGCTCACCCGGCCCGGTTCGGAGGCGTTCGACGCCCATCTGCGCGCCGGGATCGAACACCGCATCGCCACGACCGATATCGGCAGCGAGGGCGACCCGGTCGCGACCATCGCGCTCGTCGGCTGCAAGCTGCGGCCCTCGGACTGCTTCAACCTCCTGCGCCAGAGCCTCGACGTCACCATCGAGGACCGCGCGCTCTACACCCGCTTCCACGTCAAGGGGCTGAACCACACGGCCAGCTGCACCGGCGCCTTCACCCGGATCTGGTGCCGCGAGGACCCGCTCGGAAGCTGAGCCGGCACCCCGGCCCGTCAGGGCAGGAAGACCTCGCGGACATACATCGGGATCACCATCGCCGCGACGACCTTCTCGCTGCCGTCGAAGAGCCCGGCCAGCCCCTCCACGCTCGACCCGAGCGACATGTCCCCGTCGAGAGCCTTGCCCAAGGGCTCGCTCATGGCGAGATCGACGAGTTGGTCGAAGCGGTAGATGCGGTGGAAGTCGGGATTGGTGTTGGAATAGGGCAAGGCCTCGCTCGCCGACCAGGACGGCGTGCCGGACTGGTAGCGCAGCGTGAAAGTCAGCTCGCCGCCGCTCTCGGGCGCAAGCGTCCATTCCTCGGCCCATTTCGGCGCCGCGGTGCCCGCGCTTTCAAGCGTCGCCGACCGCCGGATCTCCGCCGCCTCGCCGTTGCCGTAAGGATCATAGCCCGCGGCCGTGACATAGATCCGCGTCACATAGGTCCGCACCTCGTCCGATCCCTCCGCTTTCGCGAGACTCGCGAGCGCGACCCCGCGATAGCTCGCCGGATCGGCGGGATTGCCCTCGGCATCGCGGGCAAGATAGCGGTCGACGAAGACCAGAAGCGTGTTTGCGCCCTCGAGCGCCCCGCCCGGAAACGGCATGAGCTGCCAGCCCTCGGGCAGCATCGCCTGCACCGCCGCCTCGTTGGCCTGCAGCGCAAGAACGACGCGGGCATCGTTGTTGGAGCCGACGAAGGTCTCGGCATTTGCGGGCCGGCCGGGTCCGAGGGTGAACATGGCCACCGAGGCGGCAATGAGCAGCGCGCGGGTCAGGTGATGTCTCATTTCAATCCCCCTTTCGGACGCGCAAGACGCCTGCGGCGGCGTAACCCGCGCGTCGGCTCTTCTGATTGGGCATACAGTATAGCATGGACCGCCCCGGTTTGCCGCGCGGCCCGTCCTTGCCGCGCCGCTACCGCGCCGCCCAGAGCCGCTGCGCCTCGGTCTCGACCGCGCAGGGCCGGACCGCGCGAAGCCGCGCCAGCGCCGCTTCCGGCGCCTCGCCCGCCTCGACCATGAGCCGCATCACCGCCATGCCCGAGCGGCCGCAGCCGCCCATGCAATGCGCCAGCACCCCCCGCCCCGCCGCAAGCTCCGCCCGCGCTGCTCGCGACGCCGCGCCCCAGCCCTCGCGCAGCGCCAAGCTGTCCGCGCCGAAATCCGCGACCGGCAGGTGGTGCCAGCCGATCCCCCGCGCGGCGAGATCGCCCGAAAGCCCGAGCGCGCCCATCGCGGCCAGTTCCGGTCCCGTCGCCATCGTCAGGACGAGCGAAGGCCCCCAGCCGAGGACCGCCGCGAGATCGCCCGCGTAATCCCCGCCCCGCCCCGGCATCGGGCAGAGCGCGAGCCGCCCGCCGCCCGCCGCCAGTTCCGAAATGTTGAACCTTGTCATGCAGATCCGATGGCACGTCACGGAGCCGCGATCAAGTTGGGCGTTGCACCGCCGGACCAAGGATGCCAGCATCGCCGCGAATATCCGGCCCGCACCCGTTGCGGTCCCCGGTCACCTGGTGCCGACCTTGCCGGGCGACCCGGCGGCCCGCGACCTCCGGGCCGGAACCATGTTGCGACTGGGAGAGGGTAATGGCCGAGCAAAAATCTCCGACACCGGGGCGCCGCCTGTCCGGACGATCCGCGATGTCCCTGGGCCGCCTCGGGATCGCCTGCGCGGCGCTGTGGCTCGCATCCTGCTCGAAGCCGCCCGAACTCATCGGCATCGACAATCCCGAGGTCCCGGTCGCCTCCGTGGCCGACGCCAACCGGCACAAGATCTTCATCGCCACGACGCGCGAGGCCTCCGAAGTCGTCGGCGCCCTCTACTCTGGCCAGCGCGCCCCGGAACTGGGCCTCGCCTCGGTCGAGGTGTCGATTCCCCCGAACCACATCACCGGCGATCTGGAACGCCCGAAGAAACTCCCGCCCGATCCGCGCAAGGAATTCGCGATCGTGGAGCCGTCGATCTACGCCAGCGACAAGGCCTTCGTGGCCGCCATCGATGCGGAACTGCGCAAGCGTCCACCCGGCGAGCGGGACCTCCTCCTCTTCATTCATGGCTTCAACAACACCGCAAGCGATGCCCTGCTGCGGGTCGGCCAGTTCGTCGAGGACACCGGGTTCACGGGCGTGCCCGTTCTCTTCACCTGGGCCTCGGCCGGCAAGGCGACGCGCTATGTGTACGACCTGAACAGCGCCCTCGTGGCGCGCCCCAAGCTTATCGAAGCGGCTGATATTCTTGTAAAAACGAAAGCCGAGGGCTTCGACATCTTCGCGCATTCCATGGGCACTTTCCTGACCATGGAGGCGATCGTGGACCGGGCCCAGCAAGGCCGGTTCAACCGCGGCGCCCGTGTTCAATACATTATCCTTGCGTCTCCAGACATCGACCTCGATCTCTTCCAGACGCAGATGCGGCAACTCGGCACCGATCCGGGGAACTTCTTCGTCCTGCTTTCGAAGGACGACGTGGCCCTGCGGGCCTCCCGCCGGCTGGCCGGCGGCGTTCCGCGTGTCGGCGCCGCCGATGCCGATGCGCTGTCACAACTGGGCGTGACGGCCATCGACCTCTCGGCGATCGAAGATTCCGCATCAGGCAGCCATTCCAAATACGCCGGCTCGCCGGAGGTGGTTCAGCTGATCGGCCAGGGCCTGAACAACAACCCGCGATACGGAGGCGTGCCCCAGACCCGGCTGGGCGAGATCCTGGGCGCGACGCCGATCCGCGTCGTCTTCGACTGACACGCGGCGACGCGCGGCGCCGGATGACGGCTTCGAGCTGAGAGCGGACTGGTCACGCCCTCCGTCGCCGCGCTCAATGCAAGCGGCAAACGAATGTCGTCGCCGACAGCGGCATGGCAAATCCGTTCGCGCCGAACGCATCACCGAGCGCCGACAGCAGGTCCGCCGCGATCTCCTCCGGGTTCACGCCGCCGCGATCCCGGATCTCGTCGATCAGCGGATTGCCGAAGACGAGACCGGCCGCGAAGGCCTCGGGGTTCGCGACGCGCGTGTCCAGCCGGATCGTTTCGTGCTCTACGTCGCGCCACCCGCCGGCGGCGAGGTCGGACCGGACCGCACCTGGATCACCGTAATGGAACGGCACCCTGTAAAAGCCGGGCGGATTGTCCGGAAAGAACCGCAGGCCCACGTCGTAGGCCACCTGCGAGAACGGATTTTCTGACATCGCGCTCCAGACGTTGAAGACGTAGCGCCCCCCGGGCTTCAGGACGCGCGCCGCCTCTCGGAAGGACGCCGGCTTGTCGGGAAAGAACATCACGCCGAACTGGCAGACGATGAGGTCGTACGTCTCGTCCTCGAAGGGCAGGTCCATCGCGTTCGCGACCGCGAACTCCACGTTTTCCGCATCGGAGAACTTGCTTCGCGCGACTTCCAGCATCGGGGCGTTCAGATCCGTGACCAGCAACGGCGTTCCGCCCGGCAACCTGTCCCGCAGTCTCCGGCTCAGGATGCCGGTTCCGGCGGCCAGCTCGACGGCCTTCGCGACTGGCTCCTCGCAGCATCTGTCGGCAAGGAGATCGGCGAAATCCTCGAAGATGACCGGGCCGAGGCCGTTGTCGTAGTGATCCGGGATGTCGCCCACGAAATCGGATGGATTGGTCGGCATCTGGTCCTCCTTCCCAGTTGCACCAGGCAGGCGGCAGGAGTCTAACCGAAGTTCGCTGCTCGAGCGAGCACGACAGCCGCGCCACCAAGCCCAAGCGCAGCGTCGTGCTCGCCATCCAAGATCCGGACCCCCCCGGACCTCGGCACGCGGGCGGCAGGGAAATCACGCGATACGGTCGAGAAACCGCCGGATCTCCGCGACCGCAGGGCCGGGGGCGTCACGAAGCCCCATGATGTGGTCATGGCCCGTCAACTCGACCCTCTCGGCCCAGGGATAGCGCGCGCGATTGTAGCGCACCGCCTGTTCGGTCAGCATGGACCCCGCCACCGGATCGCCATCGAGAAACAGCAAGGGGCCACGATACCGCCCCGGCCAGCGTTGCAGCTCCGGCACCAAGAGCCATTCCTCTATTCCCTCCGCCCAGGGCGCGAAGGTCTCGGGGTCTATCCCCGCAAGATGCGCGGCGCGATCGCCCAGTTCCCGCACGCTCATCTCATCCGCCCAGGTGCCACCGCCGGCGGCCGGGAGAGCCGCCAGCCGGAGCCGCAGGTCTTCGACGCCGGAAGCCGCACGCATCGCATCCAGCATGCGCCGCACCGACGACGTGTCCGCGCCGTGGGCGATGACATGATCCGCCGGGTCGAGGGGCTGGTCGATGCTGACGAAGGCGCTGAACAGGTCGGGATCGTCGTTCGCCGCCGCGAGACCGAACCACGCGCCGGCGGAATGGCCGATACCGAGGGCCGAGCGGCCGACCACCTCGCGCAGGAAGACGGCGGTATCGTCGATGTAGGACGAGATCGTATAGGGCGGCGACCGCTCCGACCGGCCCTGCCCGCGCATGCTGAGCGCAAAGAGATGGTATTGTGGCTCGAGCGCGTCGAGCACCGGCCGGTACTCGGTCCAGTACCTTGGGAAGCCCGGCAGAAAGACCAGTCTCGGGCCGTTGCCCGCGCCCTCCCCGTAGTTGAGGCGAACACCGTTTATCTCGACGAATTTCGACTCCATGGTCGCCTTTCCCGTGTCGAGGTGACGGCCGAAGCCGATCGTGTCGAGGGTCCGCCGCCTGCGATGTTTGCCAGTATGCGCCAATCCGAGGGGGTATCAAACTGCTGCGGGACCGGATCCATTGTTGCCCGGACGCGGGATGTCGCTTGCGCCCGCATCGCGCCCAAACGTTTTCGATGGGCTTGCGACGCGGCCGGGGCCACAAGCGCACCCCGTGGCGCTGCCCTCTGGCGGCAATCACATTGGCTGCCGTCGAAATCCACACCGGGTCACGGGGTCGGCAGCTTCAGCCCTGTGTACCGGAACGCGATCATTGTGATGAACGAGATTCCTGATAGATTGGCATCGTTGGTCCGAAATTCGCCAATTTGTTCAATTTAGCGAAACAATTCCTGGGGGGAAAGACATGCACAAGACCAGAAGGCAGATTTCAATGATCGTCTCGGGCGCGGCGCTCGCCCTGACGCTCGCCACACCTGCCGCGGCGAAATTCAAGGCTTCGGACGCTGCGAGGCTTGATGCGGAAGCGGCCGCAACCCTGGCTCAGTTCACGGCCAGCACAATGGGCGCGGAGGCGGTGCTCGCCGAAGCGAAAGGCGTCCTCGTGTGTCCGAAGATCACCAAGGCCGGGTTCGGCTTCGGTGCCGAGGGAGGCCAGTGCCTGTTGACAACCGCGGCGGGAGAAAAGCTCTATTATGGCACCTTCGGGGTTAAGGGCGGCTTCATTGCCGGCATCCAGTCGCACTCCATGATTCTTGCCTTGAAGACCGACGAGGCACTCGCGAAGTTCACCACCGGACAGCGCGAATGGGAGCTGGGCGTGGATGCGTCGGTCGCCGTAGCCACGGTTGGTGCTGGCGGCGACGTGGACACCTCGAACCTCAAGAGCGATGTCGTCTCCTTCATCTTCGGCCAACAGGGGCTGATGGCTGACGCGAGCTGGAAGGGATCGCGCTTCAAGCGGCTCGACATCGAGTAACCTCGTCGGGCCAACGAAAAGACGTGTCTTGGGTGGTCATCCCCCGCGTCAGTTGGGATGACCACTTTTGACTTTCCTGCGAGGGGCTTCATGGAGCGCGCGCATGAGGCGCGTCGGTGCCGCAATGCGTCCGCTTCACCTGAATAGGGCCCGGTCCCGCCAATCGGACCGTTGACAGGTGCCCACTGTCGTCTCGCGTGTCACGATCAGCTACCCGCCCGTCACACCCCCTTCACCCCGAGGGCCGCGTCAAGCACCGCCCGCGCCTCGGCGTCGAAGATGTCGCCATCCTCGCGCATCGCGAGGTAGCGTTGCCGCGCCTCCTCGGACTGGATGACGCCGTATTCCGCCATCACCGCCCGGAGCGCGCGCGCCTGCCGGTCGATCTCGCCCATCCGCATCTGCGCATAGGTGGCCAGGACATGGTTGATCCGCGCCTGGTAGCCCTTGCCCATCGCCCGGAAGAGCCTGGCCACGCTCGCGTCGAGCCTCAGCGTGACCTTCACCTTCTCCTCCTCGCAGTCGAGATCCTCCTCGACCGTCGCCCAGGCCTCGGGAGCCCGCTCCTGCACCCTGAGCCACAGCCCCTCGTCGTTGCCGAGGCCCTGCAGGTGGCGGGCGAGGCGGGCGCGGGCGAGCCGCGCGGTGCGGGTCTGGGCGAAACGCTTCGGCGGGACGGGACGGTCGGTCATCTGGGTTCCTTTCGGCTCGCCTCAGCCTCGCAGATGCGGGTTAACGCGGCCCCTGCCCGGCGCGCGGTCCAGCCAGACGCAACACCGACAGGATGCCGACATCCAGCCGCCTTGCGAATCCGCCGGCCCTCGCCTATATCGGGCCCCGAGAGGTTGGCGCGGGCGAGCGCCTCGCCAACCCGGTCAGGTCCGGAAGGAAGCAGCCGTAACGAGCCCCGCTTGGGTCGTTGTCCAGCCTCTCACCCTCGACACCCGCTTCAGGAGAAGGACATGGCAGAGCTTCATTCCCTCCGGGCCGGGGCCGTCTGAGACCTTGATCCGCCCCGCCCGTCCCGACATCACCCGCCCGCGCCGTCAACCGCCGGGCAAGGATTTCGGTCTATGACGAGGGCAGAGACTTGACCCTGAATTCCCACACGCTCGCCGATCTCGGATGGTCGGCAGATTTCCAGCGCCAGCTCGACACCGATGAGTTCGGCGCCTTTTCCCCCGCCCGCGTGACGGGCGTCCACCGCGACCGGCTGACCGCGCTGTCCGAGGCGGGGCCGCTCCTCCTGACGCTGCCGCCGGATCTTTCCGCCGGCGATGTCGCGGTCGGCGACTGGGTGCTGGCCGATCCCGTGACCGAACGCGTGGCCCGGCTCCTCGACCGCCACAGCCGGATCTTCCGCCGCGCGGCGGGCGAGGCTTCGCGCGAACAGCTCATCGTCGCCAATGTCGACACGGTCTTCATCACCACCTCTGCGACCGAGGAGTTCAACGAGGCGCGGCTCGAACGCTACCTGGCGCTTGCCCATGCGGGCGGCATCCCGCCGGTCCTCGTCGTGACCAAGGCCGACAAGTCGGGCGATCCGGAAACCTATCTAGACCGGCTCCGCGCCATCGCGCCTTCCGTCCCGGCGATCCTGCTGAACGCCAAGGCCGAGGGCGCGGCCGAGGCGCTGCGGCCCTGGTGCGGGCCGGGCCGGACCGTCGCCTTCCTCGGCATGTCCGGGGTCGGCAAGTCGACGCTCGCCTCGGCGCTCACCGGCATCGACCTCGAGACCGCCGCGGTGCGCGAAGACGACATGAAGGGCCGCCACACCACCACCGCGCGCGAGATGCATCCGATCCCGGGCGGCGGCTGGCTGATCGACACGCCGGGGATGCGGGAGCTGAGGCTCACCGACATGGCCGAGGGGATCGACGAGGCCTTCGCGGAGATCACCGGGCTGACCGGCGAATGCCGCTTTCGCGATTGCACCCACGGGCCAGAGCCCGGCTGCGCCGTGCGGGCGGCGATCGCCGCCGGCCGGGTCGACGCCGCGCGCCTCGACCGCTGGAAGAAGCTTCGAGCCGAGGACGCCGCCCATGCCGCCTCGGCCGCCGAGAAGCGCCGCCGCGGCAAGGCGTTCTCGAAGGTCGTGAAGCAGGCGAAGAAGGCGAAGCGCCCGAACTGACGCCGGGACCGGGCGCGGCCGGGCGCCCCCCACCCCCATCCCCTCCCCGCGAGGGGGAGGGTAGCCGCGAAGCCCCGTCCTCGCTCCGGGTGGACGGCGGCGCGGCGCCTGCCTAGTGTATCGGCTGATCCGAATCCCGCCCGAGGCCCAATGACCGAAGAGACCGCGACCCGCTATCAGGTCCTCGCCCGCAAGTACCGCCCCGAGACCTTCGCCGACCTCGTCGGGCAGGAGGCGATGGTCCGCACCCTGAAGAACGCCTTCGCGGCCGACCGCATCGCGCAGGCCTTCATCATGACCGGCATTCGGGGGACCGGTAAGACCACCACCGCACGCATCATCGCCAAGGGCATGAACTGCATCGGCCCCGACGGCGCCGGCGGCCCCACCACCGATCCCTGCGGCAAGTGCGAGCACTGCGTCGCGATCATGGAAGGCCGCCATGTCGACGTGATGGAGATGGACGCGGCCTCCCGCACCGGCGTGAACGACATCCGCGAGATCATCGAAAGCGTCCACTACCGGGCCGCCAGCGCGCGCTACAAGATCTACATCATCGACGAGGTCCACATGCTCTCGACGAGCGCGTTCAACGCGCTCCTCAAGACGCTGGAGGAACCCCCCGCCCATGTGAAGTTCATCTTCGCCACGACCGAGATCCGCAAGGTTCCGGTCACCGTCCTCTCCCGCTGCCAGCGCTTCGACCTCCGCCGCATCGAGCCCGAGGTGATGATCGCGCTCCTGAGGAAGATCGCCACCGCCGAGAAGGCCCAGATCACCGACGACGCGCTCGCGCTGATCACCCGCGCCGCCGAGGGCTCTGCCCGCGACGCCACCTCGCTTCTCGACCAGGCGATCAGCCACGGCGCGGGCGAGACCACCGCCGACCAGGTCCGCGCCATGCTCGGGCTGGCCGACCGCGGCCGGGTCCTCGACCTCTTCGACCTGATCCTCAAGGGCGACGCCGCCGGGGCCCTGAACGAGATCGGCGCGCAGTATTCCGACGGCGCCGACCCGATGGCGGTCCTGCGCGACCTTGCCGAGATCACCCACTGGGTCTCCGTCATCAAGATCACCCCCGAGGCCGCCGACGACCCGACCGTGCCGCCCGATGAACGCTCCCGCGGGCTCGCCATGGCCGGCGCGCTGCCGATGCGGGTGCTGACGCGGATGTGGCAGATGCTTCTGAAGGCGCTCGAGGAGGTGGCCGCCGCCCCGAACGCGATGATGGCCGCCGAGATGGCGGTGATCCGCATGACCCATGTCGCCGACCTGCCCGACCCCGAGCAGCTGATGCGGCGCCTCGCCGAGGGCCCCGGCCCTTCCGCCCCCGCCGGCCGCGGCCCCGCACCGGGCGCGGCGCCGACCCATTCCGCGCCCCGCGCGAGCGTCGCCTCGGCCCCGACCGGTGGCGGCGCCGCCACCGCCCGCGCGCTCGACCCCGAGGTCGCGCTCGCCCGCTACGCGAGCTTTCCCGCCGTCGTGGAGCTCATCCGCGCCAACCGCGACGTGAAGCTCCTGATCGAGGTCGAGAACCACCTCCGCCTCGTCCGCTACACCCCCGGCCGGATCGAGTTCGAGCCGACGCAAGAGGCCCCGCGCGATCTCGCCGCGACGCTCTCGGCCCGGCTCCAGAGCTGGACCGGCCTGCGCTGGGGCGTCTCCGTCGTGTCGGAGGGCGGCGCGCCGACCATCGCCGAGACCCGCGACGCGAAGGAAACCGCCGCCAAGGAGAAGGCGCGCGAGAATCCGCTGGTGCAGGCGGTGTTCGCGGCCTTCCCGAAGGCCCATATCACCGCTATCAGGACCCCCGACGAGGTCCAGGCCGAGGTGCAGGCGGAGGCCCTGCCCGAGGTCGAGGACGAATGGGATCCGTTCGAGGAAGGCTAAGGAGAAAGACATGCTGAAAGGTTTGGGCGGGCTCGGCGACATGGCCAAGATGATGAAGGCCGCGCAGGAGATGCAGGCCAAGATGGCCGCGCTGACCGAGGAGATGGACCGCATCACCGTCACCGGCGAAAGCGGCGCGGGGCTCGTCAAGGCGACCTGCTCGGCCAAGGGCGAGCTGAAGTCGCTCGACATCGATCCCTCGATCTTCCAGCCCTCGGAAAAGGAAGTGGTCGAGGACCTGATCCTCGCCGCGATCAAGGACGCGCAGAAGCGCGCGCAGGAACGCACCCGGACCGAGCAGCAGAAGATGATGCAGGAATTGGGCCTGCCGGCCGACACGAAGCTGCCGTTCTGAGGCGACCTTGTCGGAAGCCACCCGCGACATCGAGGCGCTGATCGAGCTGATGGCCCGCCTGCCGGGCCTCGGGCCCCGCTCGGCGCGGCGCGCGGTCTTGCACCTGATCAAGAAGCGCGGCGCGGTGATGGCGCCGCTCGCCAAGGCGATGGCCGAGGTCGCGGCCTCGGCGCGCGAATGCGCCCATTGCGGCAATATCGGCACCGCGGACATCTGCGACATCTGCCGCGACGACCGCCGCGCCACGGGCGAGATCTGCGTCGTCGAGGATGTCGCCGACCTCTGGGCGATGGAGCGCGGCCAGGCCTTCAAGGGCCGCTATCATGTGCTTGGCGGCACGCTCTCGGCGCTCGACGCGGTCGGGCCGGAGGAACTGCGGATCCCGAAGCTCCTCGCCCGCATCCGGGACGAGGGAATCCACGAGGTGATCCTCGCGCTCAACGCCACCGTCGACGGCCAGACCACCGCGCATTACATCGCCGAGGCGCTCGACGGCACCGGCGTCGCCGTCACCTCGCTCGCCCAGGGCGTGCCGATCGGCGGCGAGCTCGACTATCTCGACGACGGCACGATCCAGGCCGCGCTCCGCGCCCGCAAGCGCCTCTGACGCCCCGAAAGGCCGCCTTAGGCAACCTTGTCCTGGGGTGTTTTTCCTTCGAAGTATTCGGTGAGGTTCTGGAGGACTCGGAATCCCATGCCTTCTCGGGTTTCGCGTGTTGCGGATCCGAGGTGGGG